>NZ_JQCB01000023.1 GCF_001437435.1 Furfurilactobacillus siliginis
GAAGCTGATCTTTTTTGTCCGAACAGCGTTCGGATTAATTTTACAATCTACCTTATAGCAGTTATTTATCATTTTAGAATTACATAATGCACTGGTAAAGAAGTGGAGGAAATACGCGATGCTGAAAATAGCACGGGGTCGAATTTCGACTTGGGCGGTCATAGGGGCCGTATTTTTTATGATTATTCAAGTGGTGGCAAATCTTAATTTGCCCAGCTTGACGTCTGACATCGTGAATAATGGTGTGGCAAAAGGCGACATCAGTTACATTTGGAAAATTGGTTTTGAAATGATTGGGTTTTCGTTGCTGTCTGTGGCGGCAGCGATTGCGAATGTCTTGCTAGCGGCACGTTCATCACAAAAGTTGGGACAAAACTTACGTAGCGACATTTACCGTAAAGTTATGAACTTTTCGAATGATGAATTTAACCAAGTAGAAACCTCATCTTTAATTACACGGACAACAAATGATGTTGTTCAAATTCAAAACGTGGCCATGATGGCCCTGCGGATGATGATTATGGCACCAATCATGTTAATTGGTGCTAGTTTCTTGGCTTATAACAAGAGCCATCAGTTATCTTGGATCTTTGTGATTTCCATTCCCGTTTTACTGATTTGTATCGGACTGATTATGGGCTTTGCAATTCCATTGTTCCGGGCGATGCAAACTAAAACGGACCGGTTGAATCTTGTCTTTCGTGAAGGACTAACTGGTGTGCGGGTTATTCGCGCTTTTCGTCAGGATAAGTTTGAACAGGATCGGTTCGAAGATGCTAACCAGGATTACACAAAGAATTCGATCAAAGTTAACACGATTGTCGCTTTTGCCTTTCCAGTAATGACGTTGGTTATGAGTGGTACAAACGTTGCCATCGTATGGTTTGGCGCACAACTGATTAGTTCACAAACCATGCAAGTTGGGAACATGATTGCCTTCATGACCTATGCAATGCAAGTTTTAATGAGCTTCATGATGCTGGCTATGGTGATGTCATTTCTGCCACGGGCATCGGCTTCAGCAGCCCGGATTCAAGAAGTATTAGCACTTAAGTCTTCCATTAATAGTCCTGCACAGCCGGAAAATGTTAAAGCAGATACAAAGTCATTGGTATTTGACCATGTAGATTTCCGTTATCAACAAGCGGAACAAACAGCATTGACGGATATCGACTTTGCTGCGACGGCTGGTCAGACTGTTGCCATTATTGGTGGAACTGGTTCAGGGAAAACAACTTTGATCAATCTGATTCCACGGTTTTTTGATGTGGAAAACGGAGCTGTGAAAATTAACGGTAGTGATGTACGGCAGCAGGATGTTCAGGCTTTACATGAAGAAGTCGCACTAGTTCCACAAAAGGCGACACTCTTTACTGGAACTATCCGTGATAATTTGAAATTTGGTAAGGAAGATGCCACCGATGACGAAATCTGGCAGGCGTTGGACATTGCGCAGTCGACTGATTTTGTTAAGGAAGAAGGCGGCTTAGACGCCCATGTTGAACAAGGCGGTGGCAATTTCTCAGGTGGTCAACGACAACGATTAGCCATTGCACGAGCACTTGTTAAACATGCGAGTGTGTATGTCTTTGATGATTCATTTTCGGCACTTGATTTCAAAACCGATGCGCTACTTCGGTCTCAATTGCGGGCTGATAAACGCATTCAACAAAGCGTAGTGGTCATCGTTGCACAACGGATTGCGACCGTTGCTGATGCTGATTTAATCTTGGTGTTGGATAACGGAAAGCTTGTTGGTAAAGGCACTCACGCTGAACTTAAAGCGACCAACAAAGTCTATCAGGAAATCATGCGTTCTCAATTACGTGAAGGGGAGGCGGAATTATAATGAGTGATAATGCAAAAGAAAAAACAACGACGCCAAGCCCAGCACAAGGTCATGGACCAGGACAACATGGTGGGTTAGTTGAAAAACCAAATCATTTTTGGCCAACGTTTATCCGGTTGATGCGCTACATGTCTGATCGGTGGTTGGGGATGTTACTCGTACTTGTCTTTGCGATTGCATCAGTTATCTTCCAAATTCGAACGCCTAAAATCTTAGGTGAAGCCACAACCGAAATCTTTAAAGGAATCATGCGGGGAACCGCGCAACAACGGGCCGGAATCGCAATGAGTCATTTGCCAATCAACTTTGATAAAGTATTTCATATCATTGTTATTGTGTTATTTATGTACTTGATTTCAGCACTGTTTAGTTTTTTACAGCAGTTTATCATGACCCGTATTTCACAACGGACTGTGTATAAACTTCGCCGTTCCTTTAAAGGGAAAATGCAGGTTGTTCCAATCAAGTATTATGATACGCATAGCAACGGGGATATTATGAGCCGTGCGGTCAATGATATGGATAACATTGCCAGCACCTTGCAACAAAGTCTGACGCAAGCGATTACGAGTTTGGTTACCTTTGTTGGTACCTTGTGGATGATGTTAACCATCAGCTGGCAGTTGACGTTGATTGCATTAGTAACGATTCCGTTGAGCTTAGTGGTTGTTGGTGTGGTTGCACCGCGGTCACAACGTTACTTCGGTCAACAACAAAAGAGTCTTGGACTTATTAACGATCAAGTTGAAGAAAACTATTCTGGACATGAAATCGTTAAGAGCTTCAATAAAGAAGAAGACGCGATTGCTGCATTTGAAACGCAAAACAAGGTGTACTATGCAGCTGCTTGGAAAGCGCAATTTATTTCTGGTGTAATCATGCCATTGATGATGTTTTTGAATAACATTGGCTATGTGTTCGTCGGAATCGTTGGTGGGATTCAAGTTGCCAACGGGAATGTGTCGCTTGGGAATGTTCAGGCCTTCCTACAGTACACGCAACAATTCTCGCAGCCAATTTCACAACTAGCCAACTTGTTGAATACGATTCAATCCACGATTGCTTCTGCAGAACGGGTCTTTAACGTGTTGGATGAAGCAGAAATGGCTGATACTAAGTCAAATCTACCTGCTGATGCAGATGATCAAAACCTGTTGACGCTAGACCACGTACAGTTTGGTTATGATGATGAGCTATTAATGACAGACTATAATTTGGCCGTTAAAAAAGGCCAGCAGGTTGCTATCGTGGGACCAACTGGTGCTGGGAAAACGACGATCATTAACCTGCTAGAGCGTTTTTATGACGTGAAAGGTGGCTCTATTCGACTGAACGGTATCGACACACGTGACCTGAGTCGGGAGGATCTGCGCAGTCATTTTGCAATGGTGTTGCAAGATACTTGGCTATTTACAGGGAGTATTTGGGATAACCTGAAGTATGGTAAGGAAAATGCTAGCGATGATGAAATTCTAGCCGCTGCCAAAGCCGCCCATGTTGATGAATTTGTCCGCAAATTACCAGATGGCTACCAAACAATCTTGAACGAAGAAGCCTCCAATATTTCTCAGGGCCAACGGCAACTATTGACTATTGCACGGGCCTTTGTAGCCGATCCAGAAATATTGATTTTGGATGAAGCAACGAGTTCTGTGGATACGCGGACCGAAGTACAAATTCAACACGCGATGGAACAATTGCTAGAAAATCGGACGAGTTTTGTTGTTGCCCACCGACTTTCAACAATTCAAAATGCAGATAACATCATTGTTATGAATCATGGTTCAGTGGTTGAAACTGGTAATCATGACGCCTTGATGGCAGCTGATGGTTTTTACGCAGATCTTTATAACAGTCAGTTTTCTGGCAATATCACCATGGATGAGGAGGGTTAGTCATGCAACGAAAAATAATGGTCACAGTCGCTGCAGTGGCGACCGGACTTTTACTTGCAGCGTGTGGTCGCGCTAATTTGACGACGACGAAAACCACGTATCACCAAGACGGTCTCGTTGCTGCAGTGAAAGGGCACTCTTCAGCTAAAGAAGTCACATATCAAGTTGATCACCACAGTAAAAAAACGGTAACTGTTCGCAATGGTACGTTCGTCATTCAGGTTCCAAGCACGACGCATCGGCAAGCTGTTAAGCTGCAGGCGGACGGGTTGAAAACGACGACGCATGTTGCTGCTGCTAAGTCTTTAGGTAGCTACCAGAGCATTCAAAAGAAGTTTAATCAATCGTTGGTCGGCGCAACTATGAGTAAGGCTGACCAGCGAAAGGCTCAGGCCGTTGCAAAAGCTGCAGTGGCAATTAAGCAACAGCCAACTCCGGCCTTGGCGGAAACGTTGAGCCAGCAGGGACCGGCCGTTAAGAAAGCCATGGGTGAAGCGCAGCAAAAGGTTCACGGACAACTGTTGCCAACGAAAACACCAGGTAATGGTGTTCAAAATGTTGTCACGACCAAAGGCTATAAAATTCGGATGAATATTCAAGATGGTAACGTGTTAGGCGCGACAATGATTGTCTCGACGAAGAGTTTTAAACAAGCCGCAGGTCAGCGTGCATTTGGCACAAGCTTTGTTATTTTAGCGAATAGTACTGGTGCTGATGGACAATCAGTCTTAAAACAATTTGGTGATGAAACGAAGAAATTGAAGAAGGGTGCTAATACGATTGACCCGATTCATTCGCATGGCGTCAACTTCACAGTTGGCTTATCCACCGGCGACTTTTTCATCTTTATGGATAAGTAGTTGTTCCTTGCTGCATGTGTGGGAGTGTCTCCGGAAAAACAGGATAACAGTGAGCTCACTGCGTTCGCAGGCGAGAAACTAGCTTGCCTTGCCGTTGCGGGCTTTGCGAATTCTTCGCAGCCCTCCACTCCCGGCAGGCTAGTTTCCCGCCGTCACTGTTACCCTGTTTTTCCGGAGAGTGTCGCTCGCTTTGCGAGCGACACAACCCGGTAATGCCAAAGTAAAAGGACACACTAAAATCAAACAGCCGCCGTCTCAACTCACGCATTAGTGTGAGCTGAGACGGCGGCTGTTTGATTTTACAGACTGAACTGAGTGGACGGATGACGTGAGGTTGATTGTGATAATGAGTTTACCTCGCCGTTAACTGGGCTTGTGTCGTTAATGATGGCTGCGCAAGAATTGCGCAAAGTCTGAGCTGTTACGCCTGATTCTTACACCGTGTGAGTATTTGTTGATAAATCGTGTCACTGTTTTCTGCTAAGTAGTCGCGCACACTTTGTTTGTCTGTGTAGCTCATGCCCCGCCAACCAACTTCGATGACATCGTGATGTCCAGTTGGCTGACTGGCTTGATTTTCATAAACTGCCATAGCCTCGGCGGTCGTGAAATTGCGGACATGTTGCCAGACAGAAACGGTGCTTAATACATAATCTTTTAAGATATCAATTGGTGATCCGGCGTGATTGCGATATTCATACTGAGTCATTTTAGAGCCTCCTAAGATTTCACAACGGTGACAGTTTTGCTTGAGCGATAGACAACAAAATCAGTGGTGGAACCGATGACGGTATCCGAAACACTGTGTTTACCATGGGCGCCGATAATGACGTGGTCGATGATTGCGGCAGATGCGGCATGAACCAGCACTTCCTTGGGATTGCCATATAGGACTTGAATGTCACAATCATCAACGCCGCGCTTTTGTGCTCGTTGCGCGAACTCTTCTAACTGGCGATGGGCAAAGTCCGATTCTGAGTTAATCACACGGGATAAATTAGGGTCATCAGCATCCATGTGGTAGGCACTTTCGTTAATAACATAAGTAATAAGCATTCCGAGACCTGTTTTTCGAGCAACATAAATGGCGAAGTCGACCACAACGTTAGCATGACGAGACATATCCACAGCAACTAGGACTTGTTTACGTGTTTCTGACATGGCAGCCACCTCCTTAAAATCAAACAATTATTATAGTTATTATTATTAATTTATTTGATAACAGCAATTTTCCTGCCTCTGTAAACTAAAATGTCGTAAAGTAGATCCGAATATAAGTCGGCTGGTAGTCTGCATATCAGTGTGACTTATGGCGTACATTTTCATGAGATGAGGTTGTACAACTAAAAAACGACCACGGCAAATTTGATTTCGTCGTGGTCGTTTTTAGTTGCAAGTTTAAATTGCGAAAATTTGGTTCCCGAGTTGGTCAAACACTGTGCAGACTATCAGGTTAAAGTCCAGTCCAGCAGGCATTTCTAGGTATTACTCACGGATTTTTACTTATCAGGAAAGTTCATTTAGACGCTGCCTTAGCGCTGGTTGGCTGGCGTAAATGTACAAGCCATGAACGCCTCGTTTAAGCAGCACGTTTAAAACATTGAGCGTGAGTTGTTCTTTAATCCGTGCTATTTCTGTGGGATTTGTTAAATCATCGCGTCGTTTGAATACTTCAGGATCAGTGACAAGGTCAGTGTGAATAACAAGGCGCTTTGTCTTTTGATCATAGTCGATTGGAGGCCCTAAGATGACACCGACATAATTAAGATCAAATCCTTGAACTGTATAGATGGAACCTACTTCGTTAATTGTTGCAGGCAGTTCGGCCCAGGCGGTGGCTTGATAATTGTACTGATCCCAAGGGAGCTTGAATTGTCCCTCTGTGACATAGTGCTGCCCGCCATCGAGTTTGGACGGATAGCCTGAGGTTGCAACAATTCTTGATAGGCCAACTTGTGCATCACGTTGTTTGATTTTGTCGTACATAGCTTGTGCATCATCAAAGACCGTCATCTCAAAATCGCCAACATTTTTAGGGAGTGGCAAGACTGAATAACTGGTTAACGCATCGATCCAGTCAATGACAGCTGCATTGGCCTGCATACGAAATTGTTGATGTAGGTGAAAGTCACGGTGTGGGTGAGCGGCGATTAATTGTGTTAGACGCTCGTCATCCCAGTAACTCTTGGTTTTCAACACTTGGTAACGATCAAATACAATGATGACAACACGCGCCAGTTTCATGATTTCAGTCAGCTGGTTGTCCTGCTCAAAGTTGTTATAACGATCAGGTCGTGACAACAGAAGGTGTGCTTCATCAATAATGACAATGTCTGCACTTCGCTTGGTTTTATGAGACTGATTGATAAATGTTGTTGGTCGTTGGAAATCTTTCTTCTTTAAATTTGGCAGTGTTCCGGCCAGTTCTTTATATACTTTAAGAATTTCTGGATGATTGACGAGAAAAATATTATCGGTACCAAACAGTGGACTGTTAGGCAGTGACCGAGCGGCAGTTTGGATATCGTTAAATAGTTGGCTCAGTACGACGCTTTTGCCGGTACCTGCATCCCCACGGATGGTAAAAATGGCTGACTGTGAATCATGCTGTGCGATATGCGCCTTACAGAAGTCCTCGACTTGTACTTTCAACGCAGTTTGTTCAGTTGAGAGAGATGTAAATGGTGATAATTTTTGAATGGCTGAATTGCTATTGTTCAAAAAAAGCCTCGTTTAAATCAGTATTTATTTTAGTTTACACCCGTCGTTGTTTCACGTGAAACAGACTTGATGTGAATCAAGGACGTTGCTGCTTGCCAAACATATACTGATGTTAAACAAAAGCGAGGTGGACGCAGTGAAAATGACACGGTGGATTCAAAAACATTTAAATAACATTACCTTAGCGACGGGCTTTTTGATTGCGGGTGGTTTTATCCTGAAATGGTTACAGCAGACAGCTGTAAGTAGCGTATTCCTGATAATTGCCTCGGTGATTGCTGCAACACCAATTATTATGCGGGCGTGGGCTGCACTGCGGTTAAAAACGATTGGCATTGAACTGTTGGTTAGCATTGCTGTCGTGGGTGCGTTTGTTATTGGCGAATACGATGAATCAGCAATTGTGACGTTTCTGTTTTTGTTCGGTGCCTATTTAGAAAATAAAACGTTGGCTAAGACGCGACAATCAATTAAGTCGCTGACAGAAATGGCGCCAACGACTGCTAATGTTGTCAGTGAGGACGGCACCGTAGTCTCGACAGATGTTGACCTTGTAGACAAAGGGGACATCGTTTTAGTGAAGACGGGTGATCAAATACCAGTTGATGGTGTAATCACAGACGGTACTGCGTATGTAAATGAAGCAAGTGTCACTGGAGAAGCGCGGTTAGTTGCTAAAGGAATGTCAGATACGGTGTTCGCCGGTACGATGGTCGATAATGGGTCCATTTTTATGGAGGCGACAAAGGTTGGTGATGACACGACCTTTGCGAAAATCATTGAACTGGTTGAGGAAGCACAAGATGTGAAGTCACCGGCAGAAAAATTCATTGATCGTTTTGCCACGTATTACACGCCAGCAGTATTAGTGATTGCATTGCTCGTTTGGGTCGGGTTTCGTGATTTTCGTTTAGCAATCACAGTTCTTGTTCTGGGATGTCCAGGTGCACTTGTAATTGGCGCTCCGGTATCAAATGTCGCGGGGATTGGGAACGGTGCCAAACATGGTGTGTTGATCAAAGGCGGCGATGTGATCAACACATTCAGTCATGTTGATACACTTGTTTTCGATAAAACAGGCACCTTGACGCAAGGAAAAACTGCGGTGTCTAAAGTGATTACGTATGGGGATGCGACTGTCGCATTAGCGGCCGCCACAGCGCTGGAGAAAAATTCAACACATCCGTTGGGTCAAGCACTGGTTAGTTATGCGCAGACCCAAGGCTGGTCGGAACAAGCAAAGATTAGTGACGTTGACGTCATTAAAGGACAAGGAATCAAAGCGCACGTAGATGATGAGATACTTGTGGTTGGTAACCAGTTGTTAATGGCAACGTCTCACATTATGATCGACGCCGACCAGCAAGATGATATTAATGCGCTACAGGCTGCAGGTAATTCCATTATTTTAATTGCTATGAATCAGCAGTTGATTGCATTGGTCGGCGTGACAGATATTATTCGGCCGGATGTGGCGACTAGTTTACAAGCGTTAAAAGCAACCGGCGTCAAACGAACGATCATGCTAACTGGGGATAACACTGTCACGGCGCAAGCAATTGGACAACAGGCTGGTATTGATGAAGTGCACGCTGAGATGCTACCAGCTGATAAAGCTGCATTTGTTAAAGGGTTGCAGGAAACCGGTGCAATCGTGGCGTTTGTCGGGGATGGTATTAATGATAGTCCGTCACTTGCCACTGCCGATATTGGAATTGCGATGGGAAGTGGTACGGATGTTGCCGTGGATACGTCTGACGTCGTGTTGATGCAGTCTAGCTTTCCTGAATTGGTACATGCGTATGGGCTTGCTAAAAAGACTGTTGGCAATACCAGAATGAATATTGTTATTGCAGTAGGAACGGTTGCGTTACTATTGTTCGGACTATTGGCCGGCGTTATCTACATGGCAAGTGGCATGTTTGTACATGAAGCCAGTATTTTGGTTGTGATCTTAAATGCGATGCGGTTACTTTCATACCATCCCAAGGTGCAACTGTCTGTGAAAAAGGCGCATGTGCTTGATTTAAATCAAGGGCACCACACGAATGTATCGGTACACTGATGATAACTAGAAATTTCAGGAGGTCCCATTATGACAAAAGCGATTATGCAGTTAGATGAATTATCGTGTCCCGCATGTTTACAAAAGATCGAACATGCACTGACACAACAAGCTGGTGTTAGCACCGTTAAGGTACTGTTCAACGCCGCTAAGGTAAAGACTGACTTTGATGATCAAGCAGTAACGGCTGATCAATTGGCCGATGTCGTTACGCGGCTAGGTTATGAAGTTAAAACAATCAAAGTAAAGGAAGCGTAGGACACCGTCATGACAGAGAAACCGCAAGCGTTATACGAAGCTGAAGTAAAGCAGGCAGATATTGATCACCACACACCAACGGCTGGTGCCATGACTGGTCATATCGTTGCTAACCTAGTTGTGTTGGAAAACAAGCTATTACAGGCTAAATGGTACGTTAAAGGCGTACAACGGATAACCTTAGCATCATTGTTGAGCGATTTATATGATGAGGCATTGACACAAAAGCTGACAATTGGCCAAGCACTGGTTGATGAAGGGCTATTAGTGCCAACGACAACCGCTGAGTTTGAAGAATATGCGATGTTGACTGAAGCAGGGGTAAATAAATATCAATCTGCCGATTATTTAATTGATATGTTTGTACATGACTACGATACGGAAAACCTCTTCATTACGCGTGCGATTGCATTGTCGGAAAAGGAACAACGGCCAGTGTTAGCGTTGAAGCTGACGTTTTTACTAGGTCAAAACAATCATCGAATTGCCGAATTACAGGCGTTATTAGGTAATTCACCGCGTACAGGACTGGACGAGGAAGACGAAGATTAATCGCTTTATATCAACCAATTAACAAAGTAATAACAAGCATTACGTTTACCATTCATCAATTGTTTTTTGCCTAAGTAAGGCTAAAATATGGAATTAAACGATAATGATGGACGGATGGTTGAAACGATGCAGCGTTCAAGAAAACTACTTAAAAATATTGGTGGTATCCTACTTCCCATTTTGATTGGGGTAGTGGTGGCGCTTTTGATTCGCAGCACAGTATTTGAATTTGCCCGTGTTGATGGTCCGTCAATGCAGCCTAATTTACAGGACACTGAACGCGTCGCAATGCTGAAATTAGCACCGATTCACCGTAATTCGGTTGTGATTTTTGATGCGCAAGGGGAAGATCCTAACGCAACAAGCCACATTAATTATGTGAAGCGTGTCGTTGGGTTACCCGGTGATGAAATCAGTAGTCGCAAAGGACGTCTATACGTCAATGGTAAACAGTTATCGCAAGCCTATATTGGAATGAGTCAGCGAACGACCGGCACTGGTGATTGGACATTGCAGTCACTTGGTGAAGACCATGAGTGGGCACATCCGGCCACACGGGTTCCTAAGGACCATTACTTTGTCTTAGGCGATCATCGATCAGTATCAAATGATAGTCGCTACTGGGGTTTTGTTGATCGGAATAAAATTGCAGGTGTGGTTAAAGTGCCTTTCTGGACCGGTGATAAAGTGGCTCGGCACAATATCAATCGGCTAGCTCAAAAATAAATTAGAATTAAATTAGAACTTTTGCTTGACTCTCATCTGTTTTGCGGTATCTTTATGTCAACAGTTTAAAAGCAACAAACACAATGATGAGAAGAGTAAGGTTGGGCGTCACCCACAGCGAGGTGCGAATTGGTGAAAGCACTGCTGGCAAGCAACCTGAAGATGATCTCTAAGTGGCCGTGATCGAGCTAATTGGTTAGACACGACTGGGTGCGCCCATTACAGCGCCAGGGTATCAGGTTTGTGCACAACCTGGCACCTGGCGAGGGTGTAGCTGTGAAGTTACACTAAATTAAGGTGGTAACACGGAAAATCCGTCCTTGGTTAACAGAGATGTTAACTAGGGGCGGATTTTTTCTTTTGAACGATTATTTTTGGAGGTCTACATAATGAAGATAAAACAATTTTTAGCGATTACAGCGGTGGCAGCATTATCAACGATTGCATTGGCAACTGTATCAGCAACGCCTAGTTATGCCGCAAAATACGCAGCAAAGCAGGATCTTAACTGGACGGAAGCGCAAGAGTTAGCAACAAATGATTTAGCGAAGGCAACGGATACAGAAAGCTTCAACGTTTTATTAAACACACAGTCTGGTTTATACCGTCTAAAGGATTCTGGTCATAAGATCGTCAACGACTTGGCTACGAGTACAAAGATCAGTAAGGATGGGAAAACGTACGTCGTTAAACTGCGTCATGATGCAAAGTGGAGTAATGGGGATGCGTTGACCGCAAATGACTTTGTTTATTCGTGGCAACGGACCTTAGATCCTAAGACAGCGTCACAGGATGCCTTTTATATGTATCAAGTTGAAAATGCGGAAGCCGTTAATAAAGGTCAAAAGCCATTATCTGCACTTGGCATCAAAGCAGACAATAAGTATCAACTAACAATTAAGCTGACAAAGCCAGTGTCATACTTCCAGAAGTTATTGGCGTGGCCGTTATTCTTCCCGGTTAACAAGGGTGTGGCCGAAAAGGAAGGAACAAAGTTTGGTACTAGTGCAGCAAACAATGTGTATAGTGGCGCGTTTAAGCTAACGGGCTGGACCGGTACGAATAATAAATGGACGTTGGCTAAGAATAAGCAATATTGGGACAAAAAGAGCGTGCATTTAAACAAAATCAACGAAACGGTTATCAAGGATCCCGCAACTGGCTTGAATGAATATCAATCTCACGCCGTTGATGAAACTGTTCTAAGCGGGACACAAGTGGCCAACTTCAAGGGCAAACCAGATTTTGTATCACGTAAGTCATCGAATGGGTATCGCTTAGACCTTAACCAGAAAAAGGTGAAGGCATTCCAGAACGTAAACGTTCGCAAGGCGTTCTCGTTAGCATTAAATCGCGACAACCTCGTTAAGAATGTTTTATCTGATGGATCTGTTGCCCCGAAAGGCTTTGCTCCTGTTGGATTGGGTACTAGTCCTAAAGGCGGTCAGGATTTTGCGAAGGAAGCTTACGTTAAGTCTGGCGTGACATATAACTTGGCAGAAGCAAAGCAGTTACTGAAAAAAGGCTACAAAGAAACTGGGGAAAAATCGATTTCAACTGAGGTTCTTACAACGGATGACGCATCCGGTAAGGCAGTTGGCGAGTACATTCAGTCACAGCTAGATAAATTACCAGGTGTGAAGGTGTCTGTTGTTAACTTACCAAAGACAGCACAGCTTGCACGCGAAAAGTCAGGTGACTTTCAATTGTTAGTGGGCGGTTGGCAATCAGTCTTCGCTGACCCAATTAACTTCTTAGATATTTGGGAATCTAACAGTCCTTATAACTTCAGCGGTTGGAAGAGCAATCAATATAACCAGTTGTTAGCGGATGCTGAAGGCAAGCTTGCAAATGATCCATCAGCCCGGTGGCAAAACTTGGTTAAAGCGGAAAAGCTTCTATTAAATGATCAAGCAACCATTCCATTATTCCAAAAGGTTCAAGCACAGTTGCTAAATAGTAACGTAAAGGATGCTAATTACAATCCTTCTGGTGTGCCATATGACTGGAAGAATACGTACATTGCAAAATAAGACGACTAAAAACCACGTAACCGTAATCGGCTACGTGGTTTTTATGTGGACTATTTTACGTAAGCATGTTTGTAATTCCAGTTGATACCAGCTGTGTTATAGACAATTCCTTTGACGTAAGCACGTTGTAGGAAAGGACCGGAACCTGGTACTGAACCATCAAACAAGGGGATGACACCATAGCTTTTGACCAGTTCTTGGTCAGCGGCGACTAAGTTATCAAACCGCTTGGTTGGTTGCTGGGCATTTTTGCCACCCGCATCCGCAACGTTTTGATCATATGCGGCATTCGACCATTTACCATTGTTTTGATCATTTTGTGTGCTAAAGATGGCATACGTGTTAGGGTCGCTGTAATCAGCCAACCAGCTAGATAGGGCTAATTGGAATTGGCCTTTACTTGTATGAGACAGTTTAGCTTTCCCGGGCATTGGTGTGAGGGACACCTTTACACCAGGGAGCTTGTTTAGTTCAGACTGCAGGAACTGGGCGTTTTGTTTCTCGACGTTAGTATCGCCTGACAGTAATGTGAGGTTTAAAGAGGAACTACCAGTTTCTTGCTGACCTTCCTGCATAAGTTTTTTTGATTTGGCGAGATCAGTGTCTAAAGCGCCGGGAACAACAGCTTGTTTGGCAAAGTCTTTACCAGTGGTAGGATTACTTGCTAACTTTGCAGGAGTAAAGGTCTTCGCCGCTGTAGAACCATCTTGCAACACGTTATTGACCAACTGCTTCCGATTGATGGCGTAGGAGAGTGCGGCACGAATCTTTTCGTTCTTTAAAGCGGGCACAGCTTTCTCATTCATTTGTAGATATGTGACGGCAGAACCAGGACGGTAAATGTATTGCTTATTGTTTTTATACTGTTCAACCTGGTCACCTGACAGTTGTGTGATGTCGGCTTTTTGTGAATTATATAGATTCAACTGAGTGCTGGCATCCTTGACGACCTGAAAATTGATCTTATCTAGTTTGACGGATTGCTTATCCCAGTAAGCGCTGTTCTTTTGCCACGACCACTTGGAGTTAGTCCCATGATAACCATTAACAGTGAAGGGACCGTTATAAACTTGTTTACTGGAGTCTTGTCCATATTGTTTGCCATACTTGGTAATGGCACGTTGATCTTGGGGGAAGAAGACGGGAAAGCCAAGTAGTAGCTTGAAATAGGGGATGGGCTTTTCTAACGTAACGACTAATTTATGAGCACCGACAGCCTTAACGCCAAGACTTTTAACAGGCGCTTTGCCATTTTGAATTGCAGTGGCATTTTTCACACCATCGAAGAGATAGGCAAATTCGGCAGCTGTTTTAGGATCGTTGGTCCGTTGCCAGCCATCAACAAAGTTTTGTGCAGTGACCGGATCACCATTAGACCACTTAACACCTTTGCGAAGTTGAAAGGTCCAAGTGAGTCCATTGCTTTGAACTTTCGTGTTCGTGGCTAATGCATTTTCTGGTTTCGCATTTTTTTCAATCCGGTATAAACCATCGAAGGTATTTGACAGAGCAGTTAAAGATGAATCGTCTGTAGCAAGGGATGGATCAAGGGTGGGCATCTCACTGCCGACCATGAGGTTTAACTGTCCTTTATGACCGGAAGCAGTGTTACTTTTGCCACAAGCAGTTAATGCTGTAACGCTGAGTAGAGCCAAACTGGCGATTGTAATAATCTTATTTATTTTCATATAATTGCATATCCTTTCAATCGTTCCGACACGTATTAATGTGATTAGAACTATATGCCGTGGCGTGATAGATGTCAAACGCAAAATGAATTAAAATGAAAAAATCTGGGTTTATTATGTATAAAATATCATAAGTATTCATTTTGACTAGATGTGGCAGGATATTGAACAGTGCTTAGAGGCAATGCTTTTAAAACAAACGATATGCGGCAACTACATAGAAGTACTTTAAAACGAAGGACGAGTTTAGATGGGAACCATCAGTGCGAGAATGGCAATGATTGCTGTTATAAAGGTACTGTGGCGAGTGTCAGGACACATTATTAAAACTTTGTGCTAAAAGTGCTTGACCAGAATCAATGCAGTTGATATAGTATTACTTGCTGCTACGGAAGACAGCGAGTTGCTAAACGGATTTCAAAAAAATGTTTAATTTCTCGCTTGACCAACAAAACACAGCATGCTATACTAATTAAGTTGTCGCATGGCAACGAAGTAGATCTTTGAAAACTGAACAATGTTAAGACGAAACAAATGTGTGAG
>NZ_JQCB01000024.1:0-271 GCF_001437435.1 Furfurilactobacillus siliginis
AAGGGTTATACCGCTGACAAGGCGCAAATTGACAAGCAAACAGTTAACGGGGACTCACAGGACTTAGCATTCACGGTTACCTACACCAAGAACGCTCCAACGATTACGCCAGACTTGAAGCATCAGCTGACGCCAGGGAATCCTTCCCAGCCAAGTAACGCTACTAACAATGGAGTAATCAATACGTCGACTAATACAGGATCTAAAGTTAACAACGGTGCTGTTAATTCACCAGAATTACCTCAAACTGGTGAAAACAATAGTCAAAGTC
>NZ_JQCB01000024.1:467-11110 GCF_001437435.1 Furfurilactobacillus siliginis
CGAATATAGATTATTTAAAGAGGACCCTGAAGAATATTATTATTCTTCAGGGTCTTTATTTGGCTCTACGTCGGTAAGAATGTCAATAGGCCGGACAAAAGAAGTTACGTTCTGACGAAGGCACTTGGTTATTTCTTAAATTCACGCATCATCAGGTCTTTTACCAGTGTTTTGTTTTGTTTTGATGTGACCGAGGAACGACAAACAAAGTTGCGAGATAAACCCAGTTTTGATTGATCAGGTGAATATAGGTGATGTCAGTGGTAACGACCCCAGATAAATCAGCTAGATGTCTCATTAAATTAGGCTTCTGCGACGTGTCAGTATTGGTTGTAGGCTTTTTAGGACGTTTGCGATACATAGTCGATTGAATGCCTAATTCATGCATGACCTGCCAAATCGTTCGGCAAGAATGTCAATGGTCCGGACAAGAATTGTACGGTTGGACGTGCGGACGTTTTTTTGGGCTCAAATCGTCAGTGTGGTTTGTGGGATCAATCTTCATTTGCACACCGAAACCGGAGGTGCCCGCTTCTTCTGCATCAGCATAATCAATCCCAACGCTAACCACTTTACCTTGTACTTGATGGTGACGAAGTCTGCCAGCAACCTGATCAGCAATCTTGCTAAGCACGACTTTAATCTCCTTTGCCTGCGTGTAATCACACATGTGCTCTTATACTAAAAAATGGACTATTTTTATGCAGTCCGTAAAATGAAAGTATAGGAGTATTTTTATGTCAATTCGTTATTCACAAGATTTCAAAGATTCATTGGTTAAACTTCACCAAGAAGGCCGTTCACTTAAATCATTAGCAGAAGAATTTGGTCCGTCGAAAGATTCTATTGCTATTTGGGTTAAACAAGCTACCCCAATCATGATCAAGGGTCAGTCAAAGACGTTAAAAGACGTCAAGCAACTAGAGAAGCGCCTCGCTATTTTGGAGGAAGAAAACGAAATTTTATCACGCATAGCCTGACAGGCATTGAGCGGCCATCTTAATAGCCAAAAAATAGTCCGTAATGTGGAATTGCCGCTAGTTAACCAATTTTTAGCACAAGGCTACGCGCTTGTGCGTATTTTAAGTGCACTTAAAATCAAACCTAGTACCTATTACAACTGGCGCCATTGGCAGCCCAGTCGACAAGCAAAGCGTAGAGAATCCCTGAAACCTTATATTTTAGACGTTTGGAAAACCTTTAAATTTTATGGTTATCGTCGTATTGCTGCTTATAGTCAACAAACTGACGGTCCGAAAGTATCTGAGTATATGACACTCAAATTGATGCGTGAATTAGAAGGGATTAAATCCCGCATGCAAAAACGTTATCGCAAACCAAAAACTGTGGTGACGATTGATCAAAAACCCAATCTGATTAGACACTTGCATGATTTGAGCGGTGTTTGGCAAACAGATATCACTTATATTCAGTTGACTAACCACAAATGGGTCTATTTAGCGACCGTTTTGGATCCTGAGAAGAGAAAAGTATTGGGCTATAAAATTGGCGATACAACGACAGCCGAGCTAGCCAGAAGTGCCTTACAGATGGCTTTAGATAAGCATCGAAAGCCATTAATTATTCATTCAGATATGGGGTCACAATACACGAGTGCTGAGTTTAATATTAAATGCCAAAATTATGGCTTGAAACATTCATATTCACTCAAAGGCCATCCGTACGATAATGGCCGTATGGAAGCGTTTCATTCAATATTGAAGCGTGAAGAGGTGTATCTGAAGGCATACCAAACATTAACTGAAGTGCACTTTTATATCATACAAAAAAAGAAACATGGATTATCCAGATTCTCCAGTTTAAGTTAGTACTTGATAAGTACAATTAGGTAGTAAATTAACATAATCCATCTTAACTAAATAGATTTTTGATATATTGAACTGTCCTAGCGGAAATATTGAAAGCCTCTGCGGTGGTTTTTATCGTATGCGTTTGAGAATATTCAAAGATTGCTGTGTTACGGCTATCTTTTTTACGCTTTGGTCTGCCCTCTTTATAATTAGGGTTATGTTGTTTAGCAAAAACTTTACCGGCTTGAGTTCTTTCGATAATCATGTCCCGTTCCATTTCCGCAACCGACAATAATGTCCGAACAATCATACGACCCATTGGCGTGTTATCAATCGTTCCTAAATTTAATACCTTAATCACTATTTTTTCTTTCAATAAATCATCAATCAAATTTAATGCTTCGCGTGTGTTACGAGCAAAGCGATCTAACTTGGTGACAATCAATGTGTCATTAGGTTCAATCAGATTGACGAGTTTTTCAAATTGTGGTCGTGATGTAGTTGTACCCGAATATTTTTCACTTAAAATAATTTCAGCACCAGAATTTTTTAAAGTATCCTTTTGTTCGTTCAAAGATTGTCCAGCAGTAGACACTCTAGCATAGCCATAAACCGCCATATTTCACCTCATAAAATTGCATAACTAAATTGCATTATGTAAATACAAGTATGTCATGACATTAAAAAAGTGCAAAATACTTATAAGTATTTTGCGCTTTTTTAATGTCATGACATACGAGCAAGTTATAGCTAATGAGTTTAACCAAAATCAATTTGATCTAACATTGTTTCTCGGCTTGCTTGATCTAATCCAAGATAAGTAAGCGTCATAGCCTCACTCGAATGATTCAATAAGTGCATGACTAAGCCAATATTATAGTTTGATTGCGTATAAACGCGATAAGCGCCTGTTTTACGCATAGTGTGAGTGCCTAGATAGTTGATACTTAATAGATCACCAACTCGTGCCATCACCTTATAAAATTGTTTCTCAGTGATATGACGGTCTGAATGGGTAGTTGAAGGAAATAACCAATCCGAATTGATGTTTTCTTGGACCAGCCAATCATGATATTTCAGCAAGTCTTGTTGGACTGGCTTTAAATACAATGTATTCGCTTTACCCGTCTTTTTATCATGAATAAAGGCCGTGTTTTTAACGGAGCCATCCGGATTATAGATATCTGATTTCTTTAACGTCATGACATCACTCACCCGTAGCAGGGTGGCTTTGCCGACTTGAAAGATGGTGTAGTTACGGCGACCAGCCCGAAAACTATCTAGTAAGGTGTCTTGCACCATTTTTAAGACGTTAGAGTCTTTAATCGGAAGGACGATTTGTTGAACCATATAATTTCATTCCTTATGAGTTCTGAAAGATACTATTATTTTTTTGCGTATTGCTGTTCGGCTAACTTGAATAAATCATCAGTCATGTGACTTGCAGTTATGCTGTAATCAGTATAGCCAACCAAGCTGTCATCAAATGACTCAATTGAAAATAATAATAATTCGATAGCCATATTTTTATCAAAGTAATCCTTTGGAAAGTGGGTACCATCTGTATCTGTGTACCAATAAATAGCATTATTTCGTAAATCCATTAATCCGTTTTTTTGATTTACACGTAATACCAGTTCATCTACTTTTTCAATACCTAAAGCATTAGATAAGCGATCGCCTATTTTAAACACAGGAGATATTGCTAAAGAATGTTTTTTAGCGTGATTCATTAGAATATCTTTATTCTTTTTCATAGATAGGTCATGTGCCATATACATAGAAAAGTGCGTTTTAGCTGTTTCTTCTAGTGCAGTTATAGCGAAGAAAGCAGAGCTGCCATATGAATTATTTTGTAGTAGTACAAAGGAATTATTTAGTAACTCAACAATATGATCAATTGCGCTATTAAAATTAATCGTATCTGCAATATTAAAATGTGTCCTATTATCAGTACTCATATTTTATTTTCCCCATAAAAGTAATTTGGATCTATTATATCATTTAAATTAAAAACAGCCCCTTTTATTTACTGGATAGATAAAAGGGGCTTTTTTAATAGGATTCCATAGGGGCTATAATATAATTATAGTCCCTAAATAAGTTCATATCTGAATAATCGATGTTATGTTAACTGCCTTTGGTATACATGAAACACATTTCGTAAACCATAAAACAATTATTAAAGACTATAGATTAAAGATTATAAATGTTGAAAATAAGAACTTAAAACTATTCATTTTAAACAAGTATATTTAATAAGTGATATGATATGTTACGCAATTCACATTGTGGGTTACGAGCATTTATTATCAGGAGGGAAAATCATGCGTACGATTGGTAAGTGGATTAAGACATATACAGACTTCCGCATCAAGCACAACATGTGGGGTTAATATAATATAATGACCTGAATAAATAGGGGTCGTAAGGAATTACATCCTCTATTTTGTTTACTAAAAAGGAGCAATCACGTATGTTTTCTATATTCGAGAAATATAAGGCACTTATTTTATATGGTATTTTTGGAGTAACCACCACAATTATTAACGTTGTATCGTATGCATTGATGTTGCTAATCGGAATAAATGTACAAGTTGCCGTTGTTGTTTCATGGTTACTGGCTGTAATTGTCGCTTACTTAACAAACAGAGTTTGGGTATTCAATTCTGGAGCAAGCACAAATATCGAACTACTACGCGAATTTATTTCTTTTATGTTGGCAAGACTGGCAACATTAATTGTCGAGATGCTGATAATTTGGTTCGGTGTTCAACTCTTGGATCAAGACCCTATTATCTGGAAAATCATTGATAACATTGTGGTTATTATTTTGAATTACGTAATCAGTAAGCTAATTGTTTTTAAAAATACAAGGAAAATATAGGCGTGAAAAAATTAAAGGCATATAAGGATTTAATAGTGAACGCTGCTCTTATGCTAGATTTACGGACAGATTTTTCTCTGCCCTGTAAACTAATAGCAGAGGAGCATTTTTTATATGATTCGATATTCACCAGAATTTAAGCAATCTCTTGTCGAGATGCACAACCAAGGGCGTTCTTACACTGAACTAGCCGCTGAATACGGGCCTTCGGCCGATTCAATCCGTAACTGGGTCAAATTGTACACAGTCCACGAAGTGGACGGTGAAAAATGGACGCAAGCTGACGTAAACGCATTACAAAACTCTGGAATAAATCACTCTTACTCCCGTAAGGGTCATCCTTACGATCATGCTCGTATCGAGAGCTTCCATTCGCTCATCAAGCGCGAAATGATTTATCACGAAGAGTACAGGACCATTGATGATGTCCGGGTGTCTGTCGAGTGGTACGTGAACTGGTACAACAACAGTCGCATCAACTCACGGACTGATTGGCTTCAGACCACCTAGACCAATGTCTGGTTTACTTAATCTCGATTATCGGCACCAGCCGGTACGACACAGTTTATAAGCCGTCACTTGTGAATTTCAAAAATTCGCCTTGTGAAGGCTTATTTACCGCACGCTACAACTTGTGAAATCCGGCCGGTTCACAATCTATACCACTCGTTTTCTCTCAACGGCAGGGCTGAGTCCTGTTCCGCCTACAAAAACACCCAGAAATCACGCCATTTTAGGCTGAAATCCGGGTTTTGAAAATTTTTCGGGGTAGCGGCACCTTGCGGTGCCGAAAAAACCTGTCCATAATCTTGACATCAGCGCCTTCCGCCATTTAACTAGTCTTCTTTTCTTTTTAGTTGTAACTATTTACCAAAACGCCACCACTTTTTCGGTTTAGGTTGTGACTCCGGGGTGCTATTTTCAGGTTCCGGTTGTTTGTCTGACGTCACTTCTTTTTCACCATCATCATGCGGTGTCATCGTTAAGGATTTCAAGTCCTTAATTTCTGCCTTATATTCTTCGAGCAGTTGTTTGTCCTGTAAGGCTAGCCGTTGTTGCTGATCTAGTAACTTATGTAACTCTTTCTTTTCAGATTGAATTTCTGATACTAAATTTCGAAGGAATTTCACTTCATCTCGTTCATAAACATCATCTTTTTTGTTGTCGTCAACATCATCTTTTTGTTGACGGTCTCTTGTTGACGAATTGCTTGAGAACATTGATTTAATAGCCTTTTGACCATCAACATCAACGTAAACAGTGTTGCCTTTTGTTGATGTAAATTGACGTAAATCGATTGACGTATCTCTTTTTATCTTTTGCCATATAGCCTGCTTTGAAACACCCAATTCATCAGCGATTTCTCGAATTGTTTTTAAATTTTCACTCATGATCTATATCCTGCCTTTTAACGATTGGTAGATACTGTTCAATCGATTTTTTAAGATACTTAGCAATATTCTTTTTCGAATAGTCATCTTGTTTATCTCTGATATATGCTAAGTGTTCTTTCACGCCCTTTAAACCACGTAACTCTTTTAATTCGTCATAGAGTGGATAAACATTTTTCTGTAGCCCTGACAAAATAGCCGTATCCGTCAAATCAATATACGACAACAAGAAATGTTCCATCAGCAATTTTGTATATGGACTCTTCATAGCTTCATACACGAGGTCTTTTTCACTTTCTTCTTGTCTTATCTTACCGTCAATATAAACGGGATCATCTAACTTGTAACTAATATCATCTGCGACTTGATTTTTAGTGATATGAAAGACAACACTCTCTATGCTGCGTCCTTTTTTTACTTTTTCATACGTAACATTAAAGCTGGTATGGTTTGTGATTTCTTTAATCGGATCTTTTAATACTCTTCTTTCAAAATCAGTAAACTTTTTATATTCACTCACCGTATCGGTCATGTCGCGCAATTCCCGAATAGTGATTATCGGATTACGGTAACTTTCCACTTGCTCTTCTCTTCGCCCACCTTTAACGCTGTAATGCTCATATTGGTTGTAATTCATTGATAACCAACGGTACAAAATGATTGCATACTTGCTATTCAATTCTGCAATATCTGATAAGGCATGTTGCGTAAAATTGGTTTTTAGATTGATTAAATAAGGCATGATTTCGGGGCTAAATCGGATAGTTACTTCATCATGATAATCAGCCCATTTAACATAAGGGATAGGCACAATACTTTCAAATTCATATCCCTTTTCTTTGGCATTTTTTATCTTAAAAAATGCTTGTTTCTGCATTTTTTCAATTGCTTCTTTAAAACGACTATGTTTATTACTATCATCCACGTTAAAAAAAGCAAATAACTCTTGCTTGGATAAATAAACTGTCTGGTCTTTCGGTGGATTTTCTGTATCAATTAGAGAAACAGCTAATTCGAACATTTTAAGCGGTGTTTTATCCATTTTGGCAATGGATGTAATTAAACTGTTATGCTCAACCACTTTCCGTTTTGATAATTCATTCAAGGTCTGTACCTGCCTTGTCTTTGATTCTGGTATAATAGACATATAAATACGCTCCTTTAGGCGTGTTGTTGGATAAGCATAAAGAAAAACTTTTAGTCGGGAAATTCTTTATGCTTTTATTATAACATTATATAGCGACAAAATATTTTAAAAAGTCGCTATATGCATAGTTTTTTGTCGCTATATGCATAGTTTTTTGTCGCTATATGCATAGTTTTTTGTCGCTATATTACCTATTAAACCCTTGATATTACTGAATTTATAACCACGCAAAAGAACAAAAGATTAAAAATATAAAAGATAAACTTATAATAGGCTTCGCCTTTTTATTGATTCAATAAAAAACAAAACAAAAGAACACGGTGTACATAAATTTTGTACAGGGTGTTCTTTTTTGAATTATTTTAAAGGATAGGTTCCTTTCCTAGTTATATATCATAATTACCACTTATTAAGCCAATAGAGCCATTTTAACTTGGTTAATGATCATTCATACGCTTCGTAGCTAAAAACGCTTAGAAGGGTAAATAAGCCGGTTTAACGTTAGAGACTGGGTCCTTTAAAAAGATCACGCGTTAATTCAATGATCCGATTGATTAATGCTTTAACTTGTTCAATCCCTTGATCTAATCTAGTTGGCGCTATTTTGGTATCCGGATCTGCTCTAGCTGTCGTCAGTGTTTTTAACCAGGACTGGGCTACTTTTTTATTTTTTGTGAGTTCTTCATGATCCAGCTTATAAAGAACATACCGGGCCTCCACATCAGTATGGGATAGTTGGTTGACACCATAATCATTTTTAAGCATGTCACGCATGGCATAATCTAGCTGTTGCTGTTCTCGTTGCTGTTCTCGTTGCCGCTTCTGTAGCGCTTGATGCGTTTCTTTTAGGTTTTGATAATCAGCTTGGATGTCAGCTAATTGCGCTTTGACTTGTCCTAACGTTTGCTTGAGTTCTTCCGTCTCATGCTGGCTTTGCAAGGTGGCTTTCTTCATCGTGGCTAACACACTTTTAAAGCGATCTAAGTCATCAGGTTTAAGCACCGTCTTACCAAAGAGGTTTTTAGATAAGGCTTGTTTAAAGGCATCAATTTGTTTTTCGGCTAAGTTTACTTCTGTTAAGGCTTGATCCGTGATTTTAAGTACGGCCTGTTTCGCACGAATGTTGTCTTCAATATCGGCTAGTTCCGTTTTTAAGGCATTAAACTGATCGTTGTATTTTTTGATTTCAGCGACATTCTCAAACGGTAAGGTTTTGTTATTTAAAACCCCTTGTTCATAAAAGGGCAGCACCTTTTTTAAATGCTGGTCTAAATCCTCGTGGAAAGTTTGCAAATCCTGCCGCGTGAGCACTTCTTTAGCGGATACTTTATAACGTGATTTTTTATCATCAAAAACCACTGGGACAAAGGCATAGTGCAAGTGAAGGGTGGTCTCATCATAATGCACGACAGCGGCCACGGCATTTTCTTGACCATAACGTTCATTAAGAAAATTGGTGGTTGCTTCAAAAAAGGCGCTCTGTTGCTCGTAGGGCGCTTCTGCGAGTTCTTCAGGTAAAGTGACAATCCAAGTTGCTAACGCCTTCACATCGTCTCTTTTCATGCAATAAACGTCATTTAAACGCTCATTGAAGCGTGAAAGCATATCAGAACCATCCGCCATGAGATCTTGATTCAGATAGGATTTCGACACATCAATTTCTTTGTTGGTGTGATGGTCAGTTTGACGTTCAAAATGAACGGCTAGACCGGGAACTGAACCACGCGTATTTTTCTTTAAATGCGCCATCAAAAATGCCTCCTCGAAAAAGGTTTTCCAAGACCAGTATAACATCGTTAAAAATCTGGTATAGCCTGTTATACCAAAATAATATTTTGGACAGGCTCTGCGAGGCACGTCATCGACAAGCGATGACCGTAGCTTTTCCCCTTCGTACTGGGGAAACTGCTATTTTACAGCGCCACTTATCCGGCTTGTAAAACCTCCGGCGGGTCACGCCATGACAGGGCAATTTACCATTGCATGGTCGATTTCATCGGGAGCATGTCATGCAGAACGCTACCCGCGCGGGGCAAGCTGATGTCAGCTTAACCACATTAAAATAATCTGTAAACGTAAGTGTATAATAACAAAAAAATTGTAGTGGACTATCGCAATTAATAGGTGTTATACAATAAAAGCAAACAAAAAGGCACCCTTAAGGTGCCCACATTATTTTAACGATCATTAAGATCATCAAAATGACGTTTAATTGCGAACGTCACAACAGCAACACAGATTGCGTTAAACAATTGTGTGAGTTCTTGAAAAAAGTAAATCATGGAGTCTAAACCTCCTTGCCGTTGCAGTATAGTAGGAAACAACAGCTTTTTAAGTATAGCATGTTTTGAAATACCAATAATATGATGTTATAATGTTAATAGGAAAAAGTACATGGAGACTAACCTCTCTAGTAAAAAGGGCTAGTGCGTAGGAACACCAGCTCTTTTTGTTTGTCTTTTTTTGAAGCAAGTTTCCTTTCAGGGCAAGACAGTGTATAATTATAAACAATAACTGCCATGAAACAGCTCTGCTGGTTCAAAGGCTTGCGCCAGTACGCTGGGCAAGCCTGGTGGCCCACTTTAAAATACAGTGACGCTGATAGTATGATGGCTAGACTGTTATTTTTGACAATTAAAGACGCTTCAAAAAAATTCTTTAACCCCCAAATCACTAATAGGGGGGTTAAATTTACAAATAAACCGACAGGTAAACCCTCCTCATGCTTACGGGGCGTAGGGTTACAGCGAAATAATATTCGTGTAAAAATCAATGTAATAATGAAAATTTGATAATAAATATTTGCCATTAAATGGCATTTTTTATTAAATAAATCATTTTAAGGTTGCTATCAAGCGATTTACGATCAAGGAGGAATATATGACTTACAATGCGATTAAAGGTCGCTTTACGCGCTTAGCCCCTGATAAAACGATTTTGTATGGCGAAAAGCAATATACGTTTGCCTTAACACCAGAACAAAGTGAACAGATTGACCAAGCCGTTTATGCGGTTGTCCTGGCCAAAAATTACAAAACGACCTCTTTCTCGATTGATGAGAAGTTAACCTTGTCTGATGAGGAAGTCGCTCAACACAAATTGGTGGTCCGGTTACGCCTCCGCAAAAAGCACAAACAGCCGTCTCATAAACCGCTCACGGACTAAAATTTCACAAAGGGCAAACGCCTTGGTGTGGGGCTTATGAGAGCTAGACCAATTTATTTGAGCCAAATTCACAAATTAAGATCACAGAAAAAGCGCCGAACCCTATTAAATTAAGGTTTGGCGCTTTTAACTTGGCATAAGCGACATTATGTTAATTCGTTAAATTAATAATACCCTATTGGCCGTTTTTGATCCATTATCAATGGCTTTTTAAATTAGGGCCTAGTACTTTTGGAATGGAA
>NZ_JQCB01000025.1 GCF_001437435.1 Furfurilactobacillus siliginis
TTGAAAAACTGTATAGTTACGCCGGCCAGCTTTAAAGTTGTTGAGTAAGGTATCTTGCACCTCTTTGAGAACGTTTGAATCTTTGATGGGTAAGACAACTTGTTGCATAGTTTTAGCTCCTTAAAAAATTGATTTTTAGTACAAATTAAAGTACAATATTAAGTACAATGAAAGGGTGGTAAATATGACATTAGCACTAACACAGAGCGATTTTCGCGCTAACCTTAAAAAATATTTAGATCAAGTTAATGACGAAGATGAAACCGTTTATATTGCTCGTTCAAATAGTCGCGCAGTAGCCATCGTTTCACAAGAAAAAATGGACTGGCTAGAAAGAGCATTAAAAGCGAAAGAAGGTTCGTTAGAATATGCAATTGCACGTGATCAGTTAATTAAACGCCATGTTTTACCTGACGATGAAATTGTTGAATCAGATGATGATTATTGGGGCCAGTTTAAATAATGAAAAAACTAAGATTTAAACCACGTGTAACCTTTAATGCTGATCTAAAACGGTTAGCCAGTTTAGACAAATCTATTATTGATGAAGTTCGAGCAGCCATTGACCTGTTGCTTGAGCAACAACAATTACCACCAGAATTTGAAGATCATGAGCTTAATCGACGAATGAGCGGGTATAATGAATTTCACTTACGAGATACCCCGAAAAACAAAACACCAAGCGAAACTAACGATGTCTTGGTGGTTTATACGATTGATACAGATGAACTAGTCTTAATTGGAATTCGAGTCGGATCGCATGATCGTTTATTTCCTGGTCAAAATCGTTCTAAAAGGTATCGAAAAAATGACGAATAAAGGAAGTTATTTTTAGTATATAAAAATAAATGGCCCCTAATATCTTGATTATAGATGTTGGGGGCCTCTTTAACAACGGTCAGCTTTGAAATTATTGAGTAAAGTATCTTGAACCTCTTTAAGAACGTTCGAATCTTTGATTGGTAAGACAACTTGTTGCATAAAATAACCTCCAGTAATAGCATTTGATTTATGTATCTACGTAGGATATACTTAGCTTGAAATAATAATTTAGGAGGGGAAACTATGGAACTAATTAAAGAACAAACACGCTTAGCAAAGTGGGGAAACTCGAAAGCTGCTAGAATTCCTAGCCAGATTATTAAACAATTGAAATTAGATGATAACCAAGATATGACAATAACAATTGAAAATGGATCAATTGTTTTAACACCAATAAAAAAGAACCCAACCAATATTCACGAACTATTTAAGGACTGGCAAGATGACGGAAAACGTGATCACGAGCTTGATTGGGGAAAGTCAGAAGGTAATGAACTTCAATGGTAAGTCAGGGCGATATATTTTATGTTAACTTTAATCCAAGTCGTGGTCATGAACAGATGAATAGGCGGCCGGCCATTGCTCTAAGTAATGATCTAGTCTGTCAAACAAGTAACATGACGATTGTGGCTCCAATTAGCAGTACCGAGCGTAATTTTCCTATGTATCATCGGCTAAATAGTAGTCAAACAATACATGGGAAAGTATTATTAGATCAAACAATAGCCTTAGATTTGCGGGCAAGACATGTCACTGATGAAGCCATTGTCGATCATGTATCGCGTGAAGAACTAGAAGAAATAATCACTTTGTACAAATTATTGTTTAGTATTGATGACGAATAAAAGAAGTCATTCTTATAGTATAAAGATAAATAGCCCCCAATATCTATAATGTAGATATTGGGGGCTATTCTTTCAATGTTTTTGAGGGGTTATTTGTAAGTTATGGACCCTTATATTAATGAATCTATCCAAAAATACCCATATAACTATAATTAAATAGTTACATGGGTATTTTATCGACGTCATTAACCAATTGATTAACGGCGAGTGCTCGTTAGGAGCCTTATTTAGTATATATATATAGTATATATATCAAATATCATTACGTCAAATTTTTTAATGCTCTGTAGCTGGGAGCATCTATCGCCTTTAGAATACGTTTATTATATATTTCACCTTGTTTCATATTTTTCATGTTGTGGTAAAACATTTTTTTGAATTGTTTTACCACTGTTTTTGTTGAATCAAAATGATGCAAAATTTTTAAGGAATCATAGAGGTATATTTTTGATGCATATGAAACACGTCGATTAGCACCAGTTGTTCCTCTTGACTTGGGATTCAATTCAAATCGATTTACAAAATCATTAGTAAATTTAATATAAGCAGGTGTTTGAAATCTTAATAAGAGGTTACCATGAGCAATATGATTCCTTAATTCTTTTAAAACATCCAAGACATTTAAAAATATTATTCTATCGTTGGCTGTTAATCCAAAATCATTTAAAACATTACTCATTTCATCATCTTTTATATAATGACACAAATAGATTAGCGAACCAAACGGCAAAGTTTCAATGGCTACCCACAAAGGAACTGCCACCTGAGAGTCATACTGATAAGTCATAATATTGTTAGGAGCGGTATATTGAATATCTCTGTAGAAAGATTGATTAATATGATCGTTTTTTTGAACAAGATTTGTTAGGAACCATGGTTGAAAAAATAAAAATTTATTTCTGGATTCGGTTGCCTTGAAAGTTTGTATAATTTTTGCATATTGTTCTGAATTAAGTGGGTATCCATCAAATTCAGCATCATCTCGATAATTATTTTTGTTAGTATATTGCATTGTATCATTGATATTCATGCAATACGACTGACTAAAATGATAAGATATAGAGCTCTTTAAACGTTCTTCAAAATCATCTAGGGCTCTCGATATTTCAGTTGCTATTTTTTCACTATCATAGTACAAACGCTCAAAATCAAAAATGGATACTTTATTAAATTTTTTAGGATGAACTGTAGTAAGAAATATATTTTCCAGGCCATTGACTACTTGAAAATAGTTTAAATTGGTCAATAATTGTAGTGCTTTTTTATTATCTGGGATATTGAGTAATCTACAATCTAGATTATCAATTAAATTTTGTCTGCTTTTAGATGGCTTTATGCCCATTGCAATGAACCTCCTTCATTTAGTCTGTAAATATTTCTATTTTCTTTCTTATTTGTCGTGAGTCACCTGACACGTAGAACCTGACACCATATAACTTAACTTTTTCATTTTCACCTATAACATCCACACTATCAGGAGAAATACTCGTTAGCAAGTTCTCTTTCCACTGATCTTGATCAAGTAATTGAGTACCTTTAGGTTCAATATAAATCTGATAAATGTAAGATTCATTAGCTAAATACAAGACAAAGTCCGGCAAGAAACCAGCATAGTGAGACACATTATTGGCAAATTCGTGTAATTTCAGCTTAGTATTACGCTCATCACTACGAATGAGGTAAACATCTTTATACTTGTTTTGCAGTTCTTCAACATAGCCTTGGATCAGTTCAATTAAGCTACGTTCTAATTTGTCGACGATGGCTTCGTTATAGACAAACCACGGTGCCTTTTTATAGTCATAAGTTTGAATTAACTCATGAATACTAGCATTAGAATAGTTAACGGGAATACGCTTTTGATAGTCCTGAACGACTTCCTTAATTGGCAACCCAATAAATTTATTAGTCCCACGTTGACGCTTGTAGTTCATGATTAACATGCGTTGAATATACGCTAGATATTTTTCAACGACTAATAGCTGCGTTTCTCGACTAAGCACTGTATCTGCACCAGTTGATACCGTCGCTTGGATTTCTTTTAGCTGTCCTAGCCACTGCGCATCATACATAAACTCAGATATAGAATTTAGCGTCGGCATATATTTTTTCATGGTATTGAATCTGAAGAAAGGATTCCGTGCCATTGATTTTTTAACGAGTGCCTCATCAATCTTTACCAGCCGTGTCTCATTCATACCTGCAACATTTTGTGTATCAAAGGCCGTTGCTTCTAGGGTTGCTGTCTCGATGTTAACGGTAGGTAATTCTGCAACAGGGACCCCATATTTTGTCAAACCATTGTATTCACTTTCAGGAACATCTTCAACGTCATTGTAATACAACTTGCCATATTGATAGACATTAGATTTTTTAAATGACTTTTTAACCGTCGTGGTTAAAATATCAAAGTCCTTATCATCTTCAACTTGTAGCTGCATTGCTTCAAAGGACTTCGTCAGATTATCAATATATTTTTTATCGTTAATCGTGTGATAGTGTAAGGACTCTAATATCTGTAATTCTGGCGTACTATGGTCAAATCGTCGCGTGAAAGATGTTGCATCCTCATAGACGAAGGGATTGTATCGCGCACCACGACCAATTAATTGCGCTTCACTATTAGTTTGTGTTGACGTAATAGGTTGCTCACCAATTCGGACAATATCATACAAATTTAAAACATCCCAACCTTCAGAAAGCTTGACGACGGAAAAAATAGCTCTAAAGGGATTACTTGGTTCCTCTAAAGTATTCAAATTACGGAAATTATTTAAGTCCCCTAAAATCCCATCGCTACTCGTATCATTAACCCTAATTGTATTCAATAGTTGAAAATCACGTTGCAATTCACGTACCAAGCTCCCCATATCAACTGTTTGATAATAAGTATAGGCTTGGCGCAAAGTAGACGATTGCGTGGTTTGTAGTTGCTTTGCAATAAATTGCGCCAGATCTTCAGCAGTTAGCCGATCCATCATCGTCAAAAATTGACCACGAGCCGCTTTTGAAACATCTTTTCTATTGGATTTAAATAAAATAACCGGCTTAAAATCTTTCACACCCGCCTGAATCGCCATCCGCTTACGATATTGTGATAACAATACCGCGTTTAGCATCTTTTCGTTATCATCAGCATTGGCTTGCAAACGAGCAATTTTTTTTGAATATCCTGCATTTTGGAACTCTTTTAAGTCATATTGAAAAATGATTTTATCACGATATTTTTCGTAAATAAACTCGTTATTCAAATCGATCGTGGCTGTAAATTCTAACTGACGATTTGCTTTATTAGCTTGTCGAATACGGTCTAAGACATACTCCCAAGCTTTATTTTTTTGATCTGATTTGCTCTTAGTTCCAGCAGAAAAATGATGCGCTTCATCAGCTAGAATAATCAACTTCTGTTTCTCTAAATCACCATAAGTTAAGCCATTTTCTCGTGGTGTATTTAACTCATTCGCTAAAGTTTGGATAGTTGTTAGCCGTAAGTAAATCACGCCTGGTTCACTATTTGTTGGAAAGCGGGTTACTTCTCGCAATTCAATCGTCTCGCCATCAATACTTAGTGGTTGTGAAAAGAGATACTTTGGTGATTGAACATTCAGCATGTTTTCACGCGTTTTGGCAATTACCGCGTTAGTATTAACGATAAAAAGAAAATTTTGATAGCCAAATTCATGATAAAAATACAATATATCGGCTGCCATCACATCAGTTTTTCCAGAACCAGTGGCCATATGGAATAACAATTGATTGAAGCGACTGGCAACATGGTCATCTTTTTGCGTGTAATTCAGATTGTATAGTGATTGCTTTTGATAATCACGTAGCTGATGTTTGAGGTTGTGTTTAATGTAGTCCGGATAAACAAAAGAATGTCTGGGTTCATCGTTTTTTAAAAAATCACTCGTATAGTCTTTAATTTCATGAACAATGGGTAAGACAAGTTCTCGTGCTTTCTTTTTTGCCATTACAGATCACGCTCCCCATAAAAGCTCTTATTAAAGGCAATATCACTCTCAGACATCAGCTCTTGTACATCACGATCTTCCATATCACTGTAAGCATAATACAACTGATTCTTATCAATGGCCTTGACCATCAGCTGCTTTTTATCGGCCAATGACATCGCTTGATATTCAGGATCTTGCATGACTTTTTCGACATCAACGCGGAAATCAAAATCAGCGCCACCTTCAATCATGCGATGAACAACATCTTCTAATTGCTTCGTCGTTTCTGCATGTTGGACATCTTTGAGATAGCCTTGATTCTTTTCCATCAATTCAGCATAGACAAATGAGCCACCGCCTTGCCAATTAACATCTTTAGATATCCCACCTTGTTCACCAGCAATCACCTTTTTGAGACGCTCAACCGAAACTGTTTTAATATAATCCATCTGTTCAATCCCAATAAAGCGACGATTCATCTTCATTGCAACGGCTTGTGTTGTCGCAGATCCCATGAAGAAGTCAAGTACTAAATCATTTTCGTTTGTAGATATTTCCAAAATTCTTTTAATGAGTTGCTCAGGTTTTGGATTAGTAAAAACATTTTCAGAAAATAATTCAACTTGATGTTGTGTTGCTTTGGTATTAGTTCCAGCATCATCCCAAATAATCGAATTATTATCTCGCCAGATAGTACTTGCTGTTTTCCCCTTACCAGCCTCTGCGACCTCACTATAATAAGCTTTTAGGGAGGGCTTAGCATTACCATCTTTCCCAAAATATATTTTATTTTCTGATAATAATTTTTCATACGTACTTTTCTCGGTGCGCCAATGTCTACCATTTGCTGGCAAAACATGTCTACCTGATGGAGTTATAATTTCATATTGTAAATTAGCACGGAAATTTGGCGCATCAAATGGCTCTAATCTATACTTCCCTCTTCCATCCTCATCATCATTTTTAAACGTATCTATATCCAACGCCAATCTAAAATCATTTTTCCTTATTTGAGATAAATTTTTTGCATAAACTAGAACATGGTTTGTATTTATTGAGATTAATGCATCAGATGAAATTGATTTTCTTGATTCCCAAGTCACATCGGCTATAAAATTTTGTGAATTAAAAATACTATCCATCAAAATTTTAATATAATGGGCTCCTTCATCAGACATTGTTAAAAACAATGTTCCATTTTCTGCTAAAAGTTCATGAGCAATTTTAATTCTATTTTGAACAAAAGTGAGCCAACCAGATAGTTTAAAATTCGAATTATAAGTATAGGTGTCTGCTGGTTTTGTCGTCTCAAAAAAATATGGTGGATCAATGAAAATACTCTTCACAGTGCCTGCATATCTGTTTTTCAAACTATGCAAAGCTATCAGGTTGTTCCCCTTAATGATTAAATTGTCATTATCAAAATTATCAGTTGATACACCATTTAAATTTTCTTGATCATACTTAGTAGCATTTACAAATATTTTAGGTTCTAATAATTGATCAATTTCAGCTTTAGCAATCGTTTCATGCAAAAAGGGTTCGTCAGCATCTTTTTGATCTTCTTTCGTCATACCAGCTTTTAAAACGGTATCTTTGAAGGGAAAATCTAACACAACATCAGCAGTCTCATCAATAAACTTACCGCCAGCAGTAAGGCCAATTTTATTTTCAAATTTTGTGTAGCTATCTTGCCAGTATTCTTTATACGTAAACATTTCAATAAATTGGTTTAACTTAAAAATCTCTACACTTTTATCATCTATAACAACTGACTCAGTATAGGTATCATGAATTAGTTGATTGGCTAGTAATGCCTTCATCAACATAGGTGTATAAGCATCGAGGTCTTCTATTACTTTGTTGCGCTTTAGAGTGCCTTTATCTGAAAAGTATGTGTTACCAAATTCCTTCAAAATAGACTTTGTTGTCTCCATAATTTTTGAATCAATCATTTTTTTGCCCTCGTTTTTTTAAATTGCCACCACTTTTTTTTATTTGGCTTTTGTGGCGATCCTTTTATATAGTCTGTTGTTTCTTTTGGAGAAGAATTCTCTTTTTTTATATCTTGTGGCGGCATATTTAATGCTTTTAAATCTTTGATCTCTGCCTTATATTCTTCTAAAATTTTTTTATCCTGTAATGCTAACCGTTGTTGCTGATCTAGAAGATTTTGTGTTTGTTTTTGAACTTCTAATAAAATTTTTATCTGTTCATCTTTTTCTTTTATGGAATCTATCACATTTAAGTAAACATCATAATCGACAAGTCTATTTGTCGATTCACTTGTCGATGACTTGTCATTATCAAAACCCATCAAATCCTTTATATTTTTGACATCTTGGGCGTTTAAAACGTATCTATTGCCTTCCTTATTTGGTGTTTTGCTTGCCGATAATTTGGCGATAATTTGTTGAATTCTTTGCTTTGAAACGCCCAATTCATCAGCAAGTTCTCTAATTGTTTTAGGCATTATTTCCAAACCCCTTTCGGAGTTCAGCAAGTGCTTCTTGTCTTGCTTGATCTCTTATTTTTTTGTCGTGCTCGGCCTGTTTATCAGCCAATGCTTGTTTTTCAGTGGATCCTAGTGGTAATCCTTTAACTTTATCAGTAGCGCGCCATTTTTCCTGCTCTGTTAATTCACCATTATGCTGAATGTTAAAGAGTTTTTGACGTTCATCTTGAAATTGACCTTGTGAGAAGTCATTAGCGTCTTTCTCTTCAGGCTTCCAAGTAAACGAATAGCCAATAACTGGTTTCCCACGCCCTTTACCATATTTTTTTCTAACCGTTAACCCTCTAAACAAAGGAGCTAATTCTTCTTTAATGGGTTTTATAACAAATTTATCGACGTTAGAGGGACTATTCCAGTAACTTTTGGGCATATCTAGTAATTCAAAAAAGTCTTCTTTAGAAAAATAAGCATATCCAGTGGTTCTGAACTGTTTTAGTAACCGAAACATTGTTTTTGCGTAACTACTTTTTAAATCTCTAAACTCTGCCAACGCATAACGAACCCAACTTTCAAGCTTGTTTAAAAGGGGTAAAGCACGTTCATAAACTTTTACGTCTACATAAGGTTCTTCTGCATCTCCATCAATTTTAAATTCTGTAAACAAAACAAAAAACTCTCGAGTTAATCCACTTTTACTTCGTCTACCAAAATGTAATCCCATCATTTTTTCATAAGTTCTCTGAATGTCATCTTCAAAACGGTTATTTGCGGTAGGTTTATAAGCACTTAACTCTTTTAATTGATCAAAAGTAAAACGAATGGTCTGATTACTCTTATCACGCATACGAGAAATAATCGAAAAAAATAAATTCATTTCAACTGGAGTAAATTTTCGAAGTGGAATGGTATTTAACTCTGGATCATACTTAATAATTTCATTTCCCATGCTGTACCTCCTAATGATTACAAATTGATTTTAGATTATATTTATCAAGTAGTCAACTTTATATTTCTACTTGATAAACAGACAAAACCTACTTGATAAACAGACAAAACCTACTTGATAAAC
>NZ_JQCB01000026.1:0-8284 GCF_001437435.1 Furfurilactobacillus siliginis
TAGGCCGTCGCCATGCAATGTAAAAGACACCGTCAGAAATGATGGTGTCTTTTTTTGCATTAAAAAAATTAGCTGCAGCTCAATAAGTTGCTAAAATGACAAAAAAGCACATTAGAATGACTAATGTGCTTTAGTATAGATTTTATTCTGTTCGATAGGCTGCAACTAAATCTGCAAACGTTACTTTATTTTGTGATAAGGGACGAATATCATGATCAAGACCGGCATGGAACTTTTTAATGAAGGATTCAATTGATTCGTCGCCTGAAATACCCTTGAAACTCATGTAGTCGTAGTTAAACCACTTCAGTTGCTGTAACTGTTCAATGATATCCTTGGGGAATCGATAGCGAATTATTTTTGCAGGTACGCCACCAACAATTGCGTAAGGAGGCACATCTTTTGTTACAACCGCTTTTGCGGCAACAATTGCACCATCACCAATTGTTATACCCCGCTTCAACAGGACATCGCTACCAATCCAAACATCATGACCAATAGTTGTTGATTTCAGATTTTCTTTATCATACATAATTGGTGTGAAGTCTTCAGATTGCTGGGACCATGGCTCAAGACGATTGATACCACTAAGTGGACTAGTTGTAAACCTATCCGTTGGATGCTGATCACCCATTAGGGACACACCAACTGCAATGGAATCATAGTTTCCAAACGAAATCGGAACATGGTGCCAATAGGGCGGCGTTTCGATGTATGTATACGAGCCCACGGATGGAAGCCAGACGTCACTAAATGGTGAGATCTTATAACAGGCGTTTGCTTGCATCTGCCAGGTAGGAGTGACATAGATTCGTTGAATGGAATCAAGTGCATTTCTGGAGTCAATCTGTGTACGTGCAAAGTAGATGTGATTATCAGTAAAAAGTTGCTTGATTCGGTTTGTTAATGGAAACCCAATTTCAACTCTAGCAAGATCACCAATTTCTTGTGTAGCTGTTGAAGCCAATTCGTGAATTGTGTTATCCGCATCTTTAAAGGCACCAGTTAAGCGCAGTCCGCCTAAGTAGTCTTCTACGGCAGTGAATGATGTTGTAATGTGACCATCACGGGCGTGAAATGACAATGTTTGATTCTCTAAGGACCAAGTGAATTCGTTTCCATTTAGATAGTTTGCAACATACCCACTGGGATCTAGAACCAGCTGTGTTGCAAAGTAGTTTGGATTATCTGCTTGTCTGTAAGTGAAGTAATGAGTCGTCAAAAAGTGCCATAAATCCATAATCGATCTCCTTGAATTTAGCGATTATTCCATTCGTTATCGTACGGTAACGAGGTGGCCTGCCGAATTATTGAACGAAAATAATTACAATAGATGCAGACAGGCTTTAAAAATTAGTATACGCTATTAATAATAATAATAGTAAATTAAGGTGAAGGTGAACTTAGATGACAGTTTGGATTAGCAATTTTCATTATCAAACAGACGGTGTGGCAACAATGAATAAAGCGCGTCTTGATGTGCTTGAGTTTGGTGGCACGTTGGGAGCCTTGCCAATGAATTTCTTCCCCTATGTATGGCCTGATGAACCAGACGATATTTTAAGTGCACGTCAGGATGGCATGCTCGCCGGTTTTAAACCAAACGATGTCTTTGTACTACAATTCCCATTATTTATTCGGGGTCTTAACGTTATTCGCTTCATTGAAAAAGTTCATGCAATGGGTGGTAAAGTTATTGGATATATTCATGATTATGCGCCACTTGCTGAACCAGCCGAATTTAATGATGATCACTTTGATCCATTGAAAGAAATTTATAGTCGTCGAACGCCAGACTTGATTTTACCGTTGTTTGACGTAATCGTTGTGCATACGACAGCGATGGCCGAAGCACTGCAGAAGCGGACTGACAAACAACTGAATTATGTGGTTCAGGGACCATTCAGCTATCGCGTGCCAATGGAATTAACACCACGTGAACATTCGTTAAGTGATCCATTGTGTTTGGCCTCATCCTTAGGAAAAGCTACTTGGGTGTTGGATTCAGGCATGGAGTTTAACATCTATGGACAAAAGACACCGAAATATGAGGAAGCACTAGCGAATCATCCAGAGCTACACTTTAAGGGGCTAGTGCCAGCGGTGGCATTACCAAGTCAAGCGGAAGGTAGTTTTGGAGTTGTATGGGACACTGGTGAGTACCAAGAGTATGAGCGTGTTAACTTTCCCCATAAAGTATCGGCCTACTTAGCAGCGGGAATGCCACTGATTATTTGGTCGGGGGCCGCTGCTGCGGAATTTGTCTTACGTAACGACGTTGGAATCGTGATCGATGACATCAGTGAGTTAAAGGCGAGCGTTGAAGCAGTCACAGAAGATCGTTATCAGACATTGGTATCGAATGCACAGCACATGGGACGTTACATCACTTCTGGTGCATTAACGCAGCAAGCATTATTAAGCGCATTACAAAAAATTGAACAAATTGACTTAGCTGGACTATAAAAAGACTGCAGTGATGGATGAAGCAACGCCATCACTGCAGTCTTTTTAGCGTCCTTCAAAAAAATATAAATAATTTCATATATTTTTTTGAAAGCGCTAAAATGCGGAACCTCAACGTGCTCTAAGTAGAAAAATAGTAAAGCAACTATACCATTAACTATCCATAGCATTATAACGTATCAAAGAGATTGTTTTATAGTAAAAATGTTTTAATATAGAAAATGTAAAAAGATATTACTCACAAGCAAATTGTGCGCAATTTTCCTATAAATTATTTTATTGCTTGATCAGGTGGCTGATTTCGTTTTAATTAGCCGACATATCACACTGCTGCTTAGCGATTTATAGTCATTCTGCATTCATGTAGTAGATAGGTGACTTCGCGAGATACCTGTGTTAATGTATATAAAAATATTTTTAACTGCACACAATCTTTTTTCTGCTTAATTGTTATTACAATATAATTGATGGGATTAATTGTGGGTGCTGCAAACTACTGTAATTTTTAAAGTTACAGTAGTTTGTTAGCGTAATTTTTGATTGGGGGATAGGCAAATGAGTTTTTGGAGACGAGATTTCTTACTTGATCAACTGCAGGAAAAAGATCACTATAAGATGTACAAAGATGGTAAGAAATGGGTCTTTGCCGGAATTGCCACCTTCACGGGAATTCTAGGCGGGGCAATGTCTGCCAAAGCCGATACAACTGCTGCCAACACGACAACAGCAAGTAAGGCGATTGACAATGATAGCGTGCTGGCGAATAAACAAAGTGCGGTCATTCCTGCTGATCCGGCATCTGCTGCACAAAATGCAAGTCAGACGTCAAATCAACAAGGAACTAGTACCGCTACGTCTGCTCAAGACGCAAAGACGACTGCTAGTACAACAGATGAAACTACTGCTCAAGATGCAAGCCAAGCAGCAAATCAACAAGGGAGTAGTGCGGCTAGCAAACAAGATTCAGCTAAGACTGCCGATAGTGCGACAGCTGATAGCAAATCGACTGATGCAAACTCAGTAGCGGCTAAAGGGACTGATTCAGCTGCTGCTAAGCCTAATAGCACGGCTACTAAGGATGCTAGTGTCGCTGCTACGAACGATCAGTTAACTAACCAAAATACAACAGCTGCTACAGGAACGTCATCAACAACCAGCGCAGATGCAAAGACCGCTGCTCCAGTGAGCGATGCAACTAAGGCTGCCGTTAGTGCGCTTGATGCAGGCAACACTGTGTCTGGTCAATTAGCTGACGGGACCGTTGTCAAAAATGGCGTTACCTTAATTAACCCAACACAGCAACAAATTAATGATACAAAGGTCGCTTTAAAGACCTACGCGGCTGAAACTGGGCATCCTGTTTCGTTCGCGGCTGTTGACGCCGCACAAGTTGTCACGCCAACGACTGATCCTAATGTCCTGCAAAGTGAGTCATACAATGCCGGATACTGGATGGCTTATGACAAAATTGATGACATGAAAGGAATTTCGAGTGCAACCTTTCTGATCAATGGTGGCCTGAAGACAGCGATGACTGCTGCAGGTAGAGATCCAGATGATATTAACTCTGATATTGTTACGATTTCCAAGTTGTTTGATGCAGTTAGAGCAAATGGTGGCCAAGCACTGAGCAGTGATGGAACCGTTAGTCCAGCTATTCTGAAGATTTTAGGTTTATCCGTGCCGTCTAATGGTGCTGATATCTTCTCATCCGGGACAAGATGGTCCACTAGTAATGGTGGAGGCTGGTATAACCATGGTAGCGGCAGTTGGCCGTTTTATGGTCCGGATGCTAATAATGCCGGTAAAGTTGTTCAATCTAGCTGGTACCAAGGGGTCGCCGGTGGTGTTCAACAATTTTATGATGCGTGGACGAACTACATTGCGCAACTTAAGGCTAACTTTAGTGATCCAAAGAAAGTTAATGACTTCCTAAATAATACGAAATATGATGTTTCACAAATGAACGCTGGTGCCTTTAGTATCAGTGACGCTGGTTCATTCTTCGCTAATGCGCTTACTGGTGTGTTTAGCTCGGGTAGTGGACCAGTTGGAACTGCGCCATTCCAAGCAACTGCGCCTACTCCGATGAGTACGGCTGATCTGAATAATAGGTTTGGTACCGGTACATCAGCGTACAATGATGAAATTACCTATCCAATTACCCGGTTGATTAGTTCTGTTCGTTTCATGATTAGTGCCGTCATCAAACCAATTGAAAGTGTCATCATGTACCAGGCATTTAATAACGTTGGTGCGTTAGGGTTAAACCAAGGTGGGGTTGATCTACCTAAAGACTTCACTTCTGCCATGAGTTTGAACGCGACGCTACAGTCATTAGTCAGTGTGTTTGGTTTTGGTGGTGTTGCTGCTAGTTCTGCTGGTGGTGACATGTACAAGGCTATTTCCGATGGTATTTTGAGTACAATTTTGAAAGAAGCCGCCGTTGGTCAAACTGATGTTTTAACCAATATTTTCAGTGGGAAACAGAGTGCAACAGGTGCGACAGACTTTGCTAACTTCACTAAGTTAAGCGGTTGGTCCGGCGATACTAAGGCATGGACAAAGGACAGTGCTGCGAATATTGCTAAGAGCTCAACGTTTACAACCTCGCAGGATGCAAGCAATGTCAGCACATTGAACGCTGCCGCTGGTGCTTACTTCGCTTCACGGTATGATGCACCGGTTATTCAGCAAGCAATTAAAGACGCATTAGCAAATGTTCAATTGCTAGCAAACGGGCAAGCAGCAACCCCCAAGCCTACGATTGATGCTACCATTACAAAGATTTTCCAAACTAATGATTTGGCTACATTGCAACGGCTTACTTCACAAACTTCTGGGAGTGGTACAAACTACAACTATGCCCCTTCTGGTGTGGCTGCGAATGCACAATTGGCTTCAGTTTACGATGCTGAATACAATGCGATTATGCAGGCGGTCAATGACTTCCTAGCAAATCCAACGGCTCAGGGTCGGAAAGCAACGCCAGTGTTTGTTAACCCGGCGATCGCTAATCAGACCGATGTACCAAACCTCCCAATTCCAATGTCAGATTATGATACGGTGTTTACTTACCTATTAAATCGCTCTCAAAACGTTATACAGCTTGGGATGGGGGATGCTAATGTACAATCGCATAGAGAACTTGATGGTAACGTACAGGCCATCAACAGCGTTCCAAGTACGGTAACATCATCCTTATTGTTGTCTGGTATAACGCTTGGCACAACGACTGCTAACTTGACACCGGACTTCCCTGGTGTGCTGGATCAAATTGCTTTACGTGGCTATGTTTCAGCCTACAATGGTCAGGCCACGATTGATAATACCGTGTTCAAAAAAGGGGTTGCAGAGTTCAACAAACAGACTGCAACAACTAACTATATTAACAACGGGCCAAGTGTATTAAATTCCAATGTTGCAATTCCAGATAAGGATTTAGGCGGTCTGGTAGCCGATGGTGTTACTCGGGCGTTCGGTGATGGTTTCACTTCTCAACAGACTGCTGTTATCGAGCTTAATCTATCTTCTAAGGATGCCTCATTTGGTTATCCAGCTGCACAAACTAAGTATGGTGTTGTTGGACGCAACCAAACGTTCGTTGCCCCAACAGTTCCTGGTTTTATTCCTGACAAAACGACTCAGAGCATGGCACCCAAGGCAACTGACAGTCTGACGTTTAATTATACGGTCGCTCCCGAAGGTCAAATGACCGTTACCGTTAATGTAAGTTCTACTGACGGTAAAATTGCGTCGTCAACAACCAGCAATAAGCTTACGTTAGGAAATCGTTTTAACTTCACCAACCCAACAAGTCAAGCCGGTTATTCAGTTGACTTGACCAAGTAAACATTTGATGCCGGTGATGGTAAGGGTGCATTGGCACTGTCAACTTACGGGGCACAAATTGGTGATGTAGTTAATGCAATCAATGCGTTAGTTGCAACGGCACCAAATGGTCAAGCAACGTTGAACATTGTTTATGCACCAGTTACAGCCAAGATCTATGCGCTTGGTTCATACGGTGTTCTAGCTGGTACGACAAACTTTGATCCAACGACACTGTTTGTCGCCGGTACTGATTCACAAGGTCGACCAATTACTGCTAGCCAAGTGACAGTTACCGCACCTAATCCAGCAATCGACTTTACAGCAGTTGGTTCTACTGGTACGTACACCTTCACCTACACAGACGCTAACGGTACGACTGCAACTGCACAAAGTAAGGTTACCATCCTCAAGAAGGGTGACACATGGGTTAACCAAGTTACCCAATACACGAAAGATGGAGCGCCTTACGGTAAGGTAGAAACAATCTACCTCTATGAAGGACAAAACCTGAGCTTTAAGGCACCAATATCAATCCCAGCCGGGTATGAAATCAGCTTCAAGAATTCGACTTTCCATGCTGTTGATCCAGTTACCGGACAGCAAGAAAATGAATCGCTTTCTGATTTCTTCGGTGGTGTTGATAAGTACGATCCTCAGTTATTAGCTAGTTTCTTAACAGGAATGGATGGCACTGTTGTTACAAAGGACATGACGTCAAAGGGACTTAACATTTCATTGACGTATGCATTTGTTCCAGTTAACAGTGTATTAACAACAACTGCTGCTACTGTTGTTCCTGTGGGAACGACGGTTAATAAAGGCTTCGGTATTGTTACGGCAACTGATTCAACGAAGAACCCTATTGATTTCAACAATCCAAGTTTAGCAATGACCACAAGCCTTGATACTAGCAAGCCTGGTAATGGGACGATTACGTACACTTGGACTGATACTAATACGGGACAAATTCTGACAGCGAAGGTTAACGTTAAAGTTGTTGATGCCAAAATTGGCGATACGACGATCACATTCGGTGATAAGGTAGTTGGACCTAAAGTTCCCGTTGTTACGGTAGATAACAAGACCTATTCCTTACCTTACGAAGACTTTGGACCAAATGATCAGACTAACGATGTTTATCCACAGCTTCAAAATGTCGGCACTTACGACTTGCATCTAAATGCTAAAGGGCTTGCTGATTTAGCAACGCTGCTCGGCGTTGATGCGCCATTTACACCTGCAAGTGTCACACAGTTAGGTAAGTTAACAATCAACAAGTTCGTCGTAAATAACGTCGATGGAACAACAACGGTTGATTACGATGGAACAGGTCATGATAGTACAGGTTTGACAGTTACTTTTGCACCAGGGTTGCCAGAGAGTAAAACAGCTTCACTAAACGTTTCTGATGTTACATTGACTAATGGACCAGCGATTAAAGTTGGTATCTACACCGTTTCAGGATTAAATGCTGATGGATTGAAAGCTGTTCAGGATGCATTAGGCAGCAATTATGACACGTCAAAGATGACCGTCAGTGGGTCAGTAACAGTTAATGGCTCTCAGATGTCTATTAGTCAATCCGGCTCAACTTCATTAAGTGAAAGTCAGTCAGGCTCAACTAGCTTGAGTCAAAGTCAGTCAGGTTCAACATCATTGAGCGAGAGTCAATCCGGCTCAACATCACTAAGTGAAAGCCAATCTGGTTCTATTTCATTAAGCGAGAGCCAATCCGGCTCAACATCATTAAGTGAAAGTCAATCAGGATCAACTTCATTAAGTGAGAGCCAATCTGGCTCAACTAGCTTGAGTGAGAGCCAATCTGGTTCTACTTCACTAAGTGAAAGTCAATCAGGATCAACCTCATTAAGTGAGAGTCAATCCGGCTCAACATCACTAAGTGAAAGTCAGTCAGGTTCTACTTCACTAAGTGAAAGTCAATCTGGTTCAACTTCATTGAGCGAGAGTCAGTCAGGATCAACCT
>NZ_JQCB01000026.1:8926-9143 GCF_001437435.1 Furfurilactobacillus siliginis
ATCACTAAGTGAAAGCCAATCTGGTTCTATTTCATTAAGCGAGAGTCAATCCGGTTCAACTTCATTGAGCGAAAGTCAATCCGGCTCAACATCACTAAGTGAAAGTCAATCAGGATCAACCTCATTAAGTGAAAGTCAGTCAGGTTCTACTAGCTTGAGTGAGAGTCAATCTGGTTCTACTTCACTAAGTGAAAGTCAATCTGGTTCAACCTCATTA
>NZ_JQCB01000027.1:0-2145 GCF_001437435.1 Furfurilactobacillus siliginis
CAGGTTATGCTGACAAATTTGTCCAAAAATTCGGATTAAATTTGCAATCTACCATTTTCGCAAAGAAAGCTCTTTTTGTTTAGAAAGGAAGGATCACATCAAAGAATTAGAGCAGCGCATTCAAACGTCAGGACGAGTACTTGGAAAGGATATTTTAAAGGTCGATAGTTTTTTGAATCATCAAATTGATCCAGAATTAATGAAACGTATAGGTGATGCTTTTGCGCATCAGTTTGCTGATGCTGGGATAACGAAGGTCTTAACCGTCGAGTCATCTGGAATTGCGCCTGCGTTGATGACGAGTTTAGCGTTACGGGTACCCCTCGTTTTTGCACGGAAGCATAAGAGTTTAACGTTAACGGATAATTTATTTACCGCATCGGTCTATTCGTTTACAAAGCAGGTCGAGAATCAAATCTCGATTTCACGCGATTTCCTTGATGAACATGATCGAATTTTGATTATCGATGATTTTTTAGCGAATGGTCAAGCGATTAATGGCTTATTTACCATCGCGGATGCTGCTAAAGCCTCGGTGGCAGGTGTCGGCGTGGTTATTGAGAAACGATTCCAACGTGGGCATCAACTGGTTGTCGATGCTGGTGTACCACTGCAGGCGCTGGCAAGTATTAGTGGGTTTGAGAATGGACAGGTTGTCTTCGCAGACGAAAGGGCGTAATCATGATTAAAGGTGTTAATCGAGATACAATTGCTAAGCATGAGTCACAAGCTGCCTTGCTTGGGTTACAACACTTACTCGCAATGTATTCAGGCGCCATTTTAGTACCGCTGTTAATCGGTGGTGCGCTGCACTTCAATGCTGCGCAAATGACGTATCTTGTTTCGATCGATATCTTTATGTGTGGTATTGCCACGTTTCTACAAATATTTTCTAATCGCTATTTTGGAATTGGCCTACCAGTGATTTTGGGCTGCGCGGTGCAGGCTGTTGCACCACTACAGATGATTGGCGGACGTTTCTCAATCGGTACAATGTATGGTGCAATTATTGCGGCAGGAATTTTCGTTTTCGTGATATCCGGCTGGTTTGCCAAGCTGCGTAAGCTTTTTCCACCGGTTATAACTGGAACGGTGATTACGGTGATTGGCTTGACGCTCATTCCCATTGCCTTTTTGAACCTTGGCGGCGGGAACGTTGCGGCTAAGTCATTTGGCACTCCAGTTAACTTGATTATTGGCTTTTTAACAGTAATCGTCATCCTTATCTGTAACGCGTGGGGCAAAGGCTTTATTCGTCAAATTGCTGTATTGATGGGATTATTAATCGGTACGCTGACAGCTGGTGGTTTAGGATTGGTATCTTTGCAGCCAGTTCTTTCAGCGAGTTGGTTTCGCTTACCAGAAGTATTCCATTTTGGCGTCCCACAGTTTGAACCATCCTCAATTCTGACAATGATTATGGTAGCGTTGGTATCGATGGTCGAATCGACAGGCGTTTTCTTTGCCTTAGGAGATGTGATAAATAAAGACATTACCGAAAGTGATTTGAAAAAAGGTTATCGTGCAGAGGCGTTAGCAATCATTTTTGGCGGATTATTTAATACCTTCCCTTATACAACTTACTCGCAGAATGTTGGCCTGGTGCAGCTGTCAGGAATCAAATCAAGAAAACCAGTGGTTTATGCAGGTGCTTTTCTAGTTATCCTGGGATTACTACCTAAAGTGGGTGCTGTGGCAACCATTATTCCGGTACCGGTTATTGGTGGTGCCATGATTGTGATGTTTGGTATGGTCACCATGCAAGGCGTACGAATGTTGAATCAAGTTGATTTTCGCAATAATCGTAATTTGCTAGTGGCCGCAGTATCAATTGGACTGGGACTTGGTGTAACGGTCCAACCAGCCATTGTTCATGGGCTTCCACAAGCGGCCCAGTTAATTCTTAGCAATGGGATTGTCGTTGCAAGCGTGACTGCGGTGTTATTAAATCTAATTTTACAGCCGGATAAAGGCGCTGTAGAGCAAGTTAAGCAAAGTTCATAGCAACTAAAAACGGGCCTGGGACATAACTAATTATGTCTACAGGCCCATTGTTGTTTTCTGATTTTTAATAGCGGAAACGTAGGACAAAAGTCAAGTAGCTGTGCAGACTACGAACAACCTACCGGATTGAAGACCAATCCG
>NZ_JQCB01000027.1:2368-6520 GCF_001437435.1 Furfurilactobacillus siliginis
CACTAATCACCATTGGTAATTGTGTTACGAACCAAAACATAGTCAACGGTATTCAACGCAGCCAGGGTACTTCCACCTGCATAAGAAATTGATGATTGGAGATCTTCTTGCATTTCATTCAAGGTGTCTTCGATTTCACCGCGGTAAGGAACCAATAGACCCTTACCTTCAACGTTTTTATGAGCACCTTTTTGTTGTTCAGAGGCAGAACCGTAATATTGTTTGTAATGACGATTATCAATCGTGAGGTCGTTACCAGGTGATTGTCGATGTCCTGCAAACAGTGAGCCGATCATGACCATGCTGGCGCCAAAGCGGAGGGACTTAGCGATGTCACCGTTATAACGAACACCACCATCGGCAATGATGGGCTTTCGGGCGGCCTTGGCACACCAGCGAACGGCGGAAAGCTGCCAGCCACCAGTGCCAAAGCCGGTTTTAAGCTTTGTGATGCAAGCTTTACCAGGTCCGACACCAACTTTGGTGGCATCAGCACCTGCATTTTCTAATTCCCGAACTGCTTCAGGTGTGGCAACATTGCCGGCGATGACAAAAGCGGTAGGTAGTTGTTCTTTGATTAAATGAATCATGTTAATGACGCTTTCGGCATAGCCGTGAGCGATGTCAATGGTAATAAAGTCTGGTTGAAGTTGTGCTGCTGCTAGGTCGGCAATTAGTTGGCGTTCATCATCTTTAACGCCGACACTAATCGAACTAATAAGCTTTCGTTCCTGCATTTTCCGAACAAAGGCTAATCGACGTTCGGGTTCGAAACGATGCATGACATAGAAGTAATCGTGTTCGGCGAGCCAGATGGCCAGTGGTTCATCAATCACTGATGCCATGTTGGCTGGGACGACAGGAAGCTTGAACTGGTGCCCACCAAAAGTCGTGGTAGTGTCGATCTGAGACCGGCTAGCAACTAAACACTTATTAGGAATCAACTGTACATCTTCATAATCAAATACTTCCATGAGTAATGATGACCTCTTTCTCGATTGACAGATTATTGCTGGTGTCGTTCACCAACAACAGCACAATACCGATTAAATTCGTAAATGTCAATGAATGTTTGATTAGAATAAGAACTATAAAATGTGATTGTTGTATATTCGTTCGGTTTTAGTTGATAAGACGAATGATTTCTGATAAACTTCTCTTTGTTGTTCGAAAATAATAATTATGAGGTGACGAGATGACAGCAGTTGTGATTGTAGGTAGCCAATGGGGTGACGAAGGAAAGGGGAAAATTACCGACTTCGCCAGCCAGCAAGCAGATATCATTTCCCGTTATCAGGGTGGCGATAACGCTGGGCACACAATTACGTTTGACGGTAAAAAGTTTCAGCTACAACTTTTACCATCAGGAATTTTTGAAGCAGATAAAACCTGTGTGATCGGTAATGGGGTTGTTTTGAACCCCAAGACGTTATTAGCTGAGATTGATCAACTGCACGCACAAGGTGTTCCAACCGCTACATTGAAGATTTCAGACCGCGCACATGTCATCTTGCCGTACCACATTTTGCAAGATCAACTTGAAGAACAGCATAAGAAAGATCATAAGATCGGGACCACTAACAAGGGAATTGGCCCGGCTTATATGGATAAAGCCGCGCGGACTGGTATTCGGGTTGCCGATTTATTGGAACCAACGACATTTAAAGCATTATTAACACGTAACTTAGAAACTAAAAACGAACTATTAACGAAGGTATATGGTGCAGAGCCACTTGCATTGGCGCCAATTTTAGAAGCGTATGAACTCTATGCAAAAAGATTAGCACCGTACGTTACTGATACATCAGTACTTTTAGATGATGCGCTCGCTGCAGGCAAACGCGTGTTGTTTGAAGGCGCGCAAGGGGTCATGCTTGATATTGACCACGGAACGTATCCTTACGTCACTTCATCTAATCCAGTTGCTGGTGGTGTAACGATTGGTGGCGGAATTGGACCAACGCGGGTGGCTGCTGCGATTGGTACTGCTAAAGCGTACACTTCTCGAGTTGGTGATGGTCCAATGCCAACTGAACTACACGATGTAACAGGCGATAAGATTCGTGAAGTTGGTCATGAATATGGGACAGTCACGAAACGTCCGCGGCGGATTGGTTGGCTAGACACGGTTGTCTTACGACATGCAAAACGTGTTTCTGGTTTAAACTATTTGGCATTGAACTGTTTGGATGTTTTAACAGGCTTACCAGAATTAAAAATTTGTGTTGGTTATCAATTAGATGGTAAAAACATTGATTATTATCCAGCTGGTCAAGAAGCATTGCAGCGTTGTGAAGCGGTTTACGAGACATTACCAGGTTGGACTGAGGATATTACAGGTTGCACGTCGCTAGAGGAACTACCAGCTAACGCACAACAATATGTACAACGGGTGACTGAACTGACTGGGTTACCACTAACAACATTGTCTGTTGGTCCAGATCGGTCACAAACGATTATCTTAGCTGATGTTTGGTCACAAACAGCGGAGGTTACAGCATGATTGACCGGTATGCACGCCCGGAAATGCGCGCAATTTGGGCGCCAGAAAACAAGCTGCAACAATGGTTTGAGGTAGAACTGGCAGCATGTCAGGCATGGGCTAACCAAGGGAAGATTCCGCAGGCTGATGTTAATGCAATTAAGGCAAATGCGGTGATCGACGTTGATCGCATGGAAGCAATTGAGGCAGAGACACATCATGATGTCGTGGCTTTTACCCGAATGTTATCGGAATCACTAGGGGATGAACGCAAGTGGGTTCATTATGGTTTGACCAGTACAGATGTGGTCGATACCGCCCAAGCTTTGCAGTTAAAAGCGGCGAACGAGTTACTTCTAGAAGATTTAAAGACATTAAGGGCGACTGTGGCGCAGCAAGCCAAACGGTATAAGGCGACGGTAATGATGGGAAGAACCCATGGTATTCAGGCAGAGCCGATGTCCTTTGGCTTAAAATTAGCACGCTGGGTGGCTGAATTAGATCGTGATATTGAACGGTTTAAACAGGTCCAAGCAGAAATGGCCGTCGGTGAATTAAGTGGCGCTGTCGGTACCTTTGCCAATATTCCGCCACAGGTTGAGGCGGATGTATGCGCGTTATTGGGACTGACACCAGCAGTAATTTCAAGTCAGGTGCTGCCGCGAGATCTACATGCAAATTACCTTAGTACGTTGGCGTTGATTGCAACGAGCTTAGAAAACTTTGCGACTGAAATTCGTGGTTTACAGCGAACCGAGCTTCATGAAGTTGCCGAGCCATTTTCTGTTGGTCAGAAAGGGTCGTCTGCCATGCCACATAAGCACAATCCAATTGGCGCAGAAAACATTACTGGTTTAGCACGTGTTATCCGTGGCCACATGATGACGGCCTTCGAAGATGTCGCTTTATGGCATGAACGTGATATTTCGCATTCATCCGCAGAACGCATTATTTTACCTGATACAACTGAGCTACTTGATTACATGTTGACGCGATTCAACCGCATTATTGCGAATTTGAATATCGACGAAGCACGGATGAAAGCAAACATTGAAGCCAGCGGTGGTTTGGTATTTAGCCAACAGGTGTTGTTGACGCTAGTGGATACTGGTCTTAGTCGCGAGGAAGCGTATGATCATGTTCAACAGCTGGCACAACAAGCGATGGATACTGGTTCGAAGTTCAAAGACTTGGTGGCTGATGATACGTGGATAAAGGCGCGTTTAACTGCTGAACAAATTAGTGCGGCGTTTGATGTACAGCGACATTTAAAGTATGTAGATGAAATTTTTGCGCGTGTTGGAATTGTTTAGATTTGCAGGAAAGTAGAGAGTGGGATAAAAGTCGGGAAGTAGCGAGCAAGACCTAGAACGGACGTACGGATTGGTCTAAAACCTGGTAGGTCGTTCGTAGTCTGCACAGCTACTTGACTTTTGGCGCACGTTTCCGCTATTGAAACGTAGAAAACAACGATGGGTCTGGGACATAATTAACTATGTCCCAGACCCATTGTTGTTTTGTTAGCTAAGTTAACAACTAATTGTTTCATAGCGAAACAATTAGTGCTATACTCGTCTAGTTTCAAAATGGTGTAACTGTTTATACAGTTGTATTTATGGTAGATTGCAAATTTAATCCGAATTTTTGGACAAATTTGTCAGCATAACCTG
>NZ_JQCB01000028.1 GCF_001437435.1 Furfurilactobacillus siliginis
AAAGGAAGCTGATCTTTTTTGTCCGAACAGCGTTCGGATTAATTTTACAATCTACCAGGTAATTAAATATAGTATGATATTTAATTGTACTAAAGGTATATCAATTATTTTTCCTGGAGGAAATTAACATGAGAAAGTATTTTGCTGAATTTATCGGTACTTTCGTACTTGTTTTCATCGGTACTGGTACCGTTACGATTGCTAAGGGTGGTACATTAGCAATCGGCTTAGCCTTTGGCTTGGCTGTTACATTGATGGCTTACGCTGTTGGCGGTGTATCTGGTGGTAACTTTAACTCAGCTGTTTCAGTTGCAATGATGATCAACCGGCGGCTATCTGTGAAAGATGGACTCTTTTACATTGTTTCACAGTTCTTAGGTGCAACTGCTGCATCTGCTGTCCTTGGCTTCTTCAAGAACGCATTAGACTTACCAAAGAGTGTTGGGTTTGGTCAAACTGACTTCCCTAAGATTTCTGCTGGTGCAGCCTTTACGTTTGAAGCATTGATTACGTTCTTGTTTGTCTTTGTAATCTTGATGGTTACAAGCGACAAGTTCGGTAACGCAACGATGGCACCTGTTGCAATTGGTTTGGCACTTGGTTTCTTAATCATTATTGCGCTAAACTTAACTGGTGGTTCATTGAACCCTGCACGTAGTTTTGGACCAGCCATCTTTGCTGGCGGTTCAGCACTTGCCCATTACTGGGTTTACCTGTTAGCACCTGTTGTTGGTGCTGCTGTGGCCGCTTTTGTTGGTCGTTGGATGGGTAGCGAAGATTAATTAAATCGTTAATAAAAGTCGCGGGTGACCGCGGCTTTTTTTGTGCGTTAATTTGGATAGCGAATTCGTAGATTAGACGATGGCACATGGGGGTCTAGCAGACAGTGATATGGTGAATCTTTTGAAAGTGACAGAGATCCGTTAGCGTCGACAGAGGCTTTGGCTTACGGTGTTCCTAGTGTTGTTTATAATGTACATTGTGCCCTGTGAATTGATTGCAGATGGCGAGAATGGAGACCTTGTTGCTGCTGGGGAATGTAAATGGTCTAACCCATGTTTCCACTATTTAAGCTCGTAAATCAAAAAACGTGTTTGGAACAAGATGATTTATGTCCCGAACACGTTATTTTTTTTATGCTGAGATTTGTGATACGTCATGTAAATGGATAGGCAACAACGTGTGCAGAATTATTTTTAACTAGATCTGATAATTTTAGTTGATGCTGTTCTAATGTGCGCATGGATTTAAAAGTAAGCGTCTGTGTTGTGAGGTCCATGACGATTTCATAATGGGTGTAATCCAGATTGTGCCGCTGTAACCGCTGCGCAGTTCTAGGAATGGCAACATCGTCCAATAGCGCGAGTAATTGATCTTTTGGTGATGCGCTTGTCGATAACTGTGCTAAATGAACAGCAGCACGTTGAAACCGACTAGTGGGCAAGTTTCCACTGGGCAAGGCACCTGTGTAACTGGCTAAAGTAGCAGTGTTCAGCTGCGTCGCCTTTACTAAGTCAGCCAGACGCTTCAAGTGGGCTAGATAGTTAGGCGTGTTGGTTAACACGGGAATGGATATTGGTTGCAAGGTTAATGTTTCGTTTTGTGGTTCTAAAATTGCTGTTATACCGGTCTTGTCTGCCAGTATCCAGTGAAATGGACGCCAGTTTGACTCACTGTACCACCGTTTCGCAACGATATTAATCGTCGGTAGCGCGTTGGCGACTTCGGCCACTGTTTGAAACTGTAATGCCCAGTAAATGAAGTCTTGAGGTGTTAGGTTAGTTTTATCAACAAGTTCTTCTGCCGCGTAGTGAGCTTCAATGGGAAAGTAGAGTTCAGCACAACTTAGACCCGCGGTATTCATACCGTCGCCTAGAAGATAGTGGTTCCCGGGTGTCCACCGGCCACCGCCAATGATTGAGAATGGTAATTTTTGACCGACTGCTGTTGTGGAAGGTTGCCACATAAAACCTGCGGGAAAGTACACGGGGCGCCAGGCCGTTGTAGTTGGTAAGTCCATAGTGCGGGCAAAATAGACATGTTGATTAGCTGATTTAAAAGTTACGGCTGTACACATAGACGACCCTCCTGTTTAACTTCAATATACCACGGGATGTTTCACGTGAAACTACTGTGGATTTAAAAATAGTTTGAAACATTAAGTAATAATCGTTCACTTGAGAGTTGGCATAACTTTCGGGGTAAAAAGCAAATTACGTGTACAGACTGTTTGGTCTACAACCGACTCTAAATTAAAAAAAAGTGGGGTAAAAGTCGTTGTCCAAGACCACGACTTTTGCCCCACGTACTATTTTTTGAAAATTTATAGATATTGTTAAAGGCCGTTAAGCGCGACCAAAAAAGGTAAAGCCACCGATGACTAGAAAGAGCAGTACTAGCCAAAATGCGATATGGATAAAGAAGGTGAAGGCAGTGATGACGACAATCGCCCCAAGAATCCAGAATACTGCTTTACCGATGAACCGCCCAAAAATTAGAAGTAAGGCGAGTCCAATTAATAGTCCCATTGTATGGAACCTCCTTGTTAAATGTTGCGGTTGTAATACGTAAACCGTGACCATATTCTAGCACCTTGGCAAAGGAATGGAAGTATCGAAAGCATAAACTTTTGTTAAGCAAGTTAGCTAGGGATGCTTGGTGTGAAGAAGATGCGATTATTGCTATAATAGCGACATTGAGTTTAAAAATTACCGTTATTGGGGAAGCTAATGTCTAGAAAAGTTCGGTTAATCATCGTTACGATTTTAATCTTGTTAGGGAGCGTTATCGCGTGGGGCACTTTGTATCATGAGGTGCGGCGAACAACACGATCGGTTCGTGTGCCGGCAAAACATAATAATCAGAATAAGCCAAAGCAGTGGCGTGCTGCAAAGCTGCCAGTCGCCACAGATAATGCGCTGGGTGATAATTTAGATCGACGTGTTAAAGATATGCATTTCGTTGGTTCAATGTTAGTTGTGCGACAAGGAAAAGTTGTGTTTGAACGACAATATGGGCAAGAAAATGCAGCTTTGCATCAGAATAATGCCTCGGCCAGTGCTTATGCAATTTGTTCAATTCAAAAGATTGCGACTGGTGCATTGGTTATGCAACAAGTCGAACAACATAAACTTTCACTCTCTGACCATATCAGTAAATTTTATCCCGAATTGCCACATGCCAATGACATTACCATTCGGCAGATGTTAGATATGACCTCCGGGCTGAAGATGGACGGCCCAGTGGGTCCAACCACCCCACAGACGGATGATCAAATCGTTGATTATGATTTACATCATGTTCAGTTTGACCAGGCTTTATACAATAACTGGCAGTACGCGCAGGTCAATTACAATATTTTAACGGGTGTCTTAAAGAAGTTGAGTGGTAAAACATACGAACAATTATTTAATCAGCAGATTATTCGGCGTTTCAATCTTCAGCAAACAGTATTCATGCCGTCTAATGATGCACATGTCGCCGTGGCTTACGGCGCTGATGCCAATAATGAAGTAGATTATACAAAGGCAATCGTCACCCCTGATGCCTTATGGCATGATGAGGTCGGCACAGGTCGAATTGCGGCTTCAGCTCGTGATTTATACGTGATGATTAGTGACATCATGAAAGGGAAATTAATCTCGCCTGAATCGGTTAAACAACTATATCAAGCTGGCAGTCGAAGTACGTATGGTGGCGGAACGTATAACCTTTATGATGCCGCCGTTAACCATGGATTGGGTTATGGGTATCAAGGAATGTCATGTGTTTCTAACGATGGTCAAAATGCCGTCATTATGTTGAGTAACAGTTATCGAAGCCAATATAGTTTCAAACCATTTTCTGAACAGTTATTTCTGGAACTTTTTAAAAAGTAGTTAATCACGTGAACCTGTGACGTCAGTAATGATGTTTGCAGGTTCATTTCTATTTTTCAAACAATTTAGTTATGAGTATACGATTAAAAACGTTATTATAAAGCTAACTTATCAATGGTGGGGGAATCGGTATGGTAGGAACGAAACGAACAAGTCTGTGGCGCTTTTTACGGGCATTCTGGTATTTTTTTAAACATTATTCATTTACGGCAATTATTGTCTATGCTTTTTTGATCCCAATTTTTTCCTGGTTAGGGGCCGCAATTTTACGGTGGGGAAATATTCCGTATCTGTCTTACACGAACTTTGTGAGCGTTGCGAAAACACACCCGTGGGCGATGCTCGGTCTTGTTGGACTATTGGTTGTGATGCTGATTGCGATTTATCTGCAGTTTGCCTATCTATTTTTGATGGTAGCCTATCGTCGGGCCAACCAACGTCCTACCATTCGACAATTACTCCAAGAGCTAGCGCAGCGGTTACCACGTTTATCGATTGGTGCGTTTGGTTTTTACTTACTGTATTTCATTCTCATCGTGCCTTTTGGCGGTAGTTTTATCAGTACGCCGTTGCTCGCTAAAGTACAGATTCCTGAATTCATTATCGAATTCATCACCACTAAGCCCTTACTACTTGGGTTACTTGCATTGGTTTATGTGGTCGCCTTTTACTTTGGTTTACGGTTGCTGTTGGTGATCCCCATCATTTTATTTGAAAGAAAGAATGTACGTGAGGCGGTAGCAGAGTCGTGGCGACGTACATGGGGGCGTTTTTGGTGGATTAGCCTACGTATTGTTCGGATTATCATCAGTGTTGCACTGCTGTATGGTGTCATGTTGATGGGATTTTATATTGGTCAATATTTATTTGACGAATATGCGCATAATTGGTCACTGACGGCTGCTATCGTTAACTTTAATTTATTAACATTAGTGAATTACACGATTCAGATTCTTGCGACGGTTTGGATATTAGATCTCAGTATTCAAGTTATGCAATCTTATGATCAGCATGCACTGGAAGATTTACCTGTTCAGCCGCAACAAAAGGCCGCACGGTGGTGGAAAATTAGCGTACCCGTTGCAGTCGTAGTTGTCGGACTCGTTTTTGCAGGGTACGGGTATACGTACTTCTCCGGTCTCTTGGTGGTTAACCCTAAGACACTGTCTCACAGAGGGGTAGACAATGGTAACGGGGTCCAAAATACAATTCAAGCTTTGTCACGAACGCATCAGCAGCGACCGAATTATGTAGAAATGGATATTCAGGAGACCCGTGATCATAAATTTGTGGTGATGCATGATCCTAATTTAGAGACGCTTGCCGGACAGGACCGTGTGGTTGATAAGCAAACATTAGCTAGTATGACCAATACGACGATCCATGAAAATGGACATCAAACAAAAATTGATTCTTTTGACGCTTATCTAGCTGCAGCACAAAAGATGAATCAACATTTACTAGTAGAGATTAAATATAACCCTGGTCAAGACCGGCGTGCGTTGGTGAATCGCTTTATTAATCGCTATGCAGATACGCTATTAACACATCATGACATCATTCATTCTTTGGATTATGGGGTGGTTGAACAGTTGAAGACACAACGACCGGCGCTAAAGGTTGGCTACATTTTGCCATATAACTTTGTCGGCTTGCCACAAACAAAGGCAAACTTCTACACGATGGAATATTCGACGTTGAATGAGCGCTTTGTCAACGAAGCGCATCGTGCACGAAAGCAAGTGTTTGCATGGACGGTCAATGATTCAGAAAATATGGATCAAATGATGAACCTTGATGTTGATGGCATTATTACCGATCAATTAACAACGTTGAACGGGCAAATTAAACAGCAAAAAGATAATCATGATTACGCAGAGTCATTGCTGAAATACGGGTTACAATCAGTAAAAGAATTACAGTAAGCGTATTTCCTGGGAAATAGTTAGCGAGTGAAATAGCATTGCATTCAAACCGTGGCTACTTGCTCAAATTAGTTGCAGGTTATTCTTGCCTGTGGTAATCTTTGAAACACAAGTTAATAAAAGTTGAAAAGCTTATATAGGGCCATAATATGGATGGCTGTCTCTACCCGAACCCGTAAAGTTTGGACTATAAGCAAAATTAGCCGTCATATTGAGGAGCTTCTTTTGCGTATTTGGTAGATTGTAAAATTAATCCGAACGCTGTTCGGACAAAAAAGATCAGCTTCC
>NZ_JQCB01000029.1:0-1667 GCF_001437435.1 Furfurilactobacillus siliginis
GATCTTGTCGCAACAGCTTAAAGAATTGGTCAACGCCTTGAATGTCGCTAGACCAGCGCAGCGAATGGAGCTAATCGCGGCTTGCCGCGATTACCTAAAAGGAATTGAAGTAATCGGGGGAAAACCAAATGAATACTGAAGAAATTGACGTATTAACGCAAATCACGCCAACTGAATTATTGGCGCAACATTTAAAGGTAACCGCTGATGAAATTGTCCGGGCAACGGACGCCAACGATTACAACAGTGCACAGCGGTTAATTCGCACGGCGGACCGTTTATTGGACGCTATTGTACAAATCAACTGATTTACTTAAAGGAGAGAGTCATCGTGTTGAAACAAGAAAACGAGGTAAATCAGTTATTAGGATTGTATCGTGATCTCCGCAACTTTTTATCACGCCCGATTGACGGTGTGCATTATAGTGTTGCGGAGTTGAGTCTGCTTAGCTTAGTCAGCGATGCTGGTGAGGAAGGGTGCTCACCATCGACCATTGCCGACTTTTTAGGTTGGAAGCGGTCGCAGGTGTCCCAGACAATCTCCAGCTTGTTAAAAGGTGGCCTGATTGAGGAACGTGTTGAAAGTCGGGACCGCCGGCGTCAACGTCTATATCTTACTAAAGGTAATGAAACTGAACTAAAGGAATTAATTGGTCGGCTAGATATTGCGGTCAATGAATTCACGATTACGCATAACAAATAAGAGGCTAAAAAATGGAAAATCCAGTCGTACATGATATTAAAGAAGACTTATTAAGTATTTCTCCTGAAAAAATTCTAACGAACAACTTAAGTGCGGTGGCTGATGCGCTAACAGATGCATCTGTTTCTGGTGACCGTGAAAAAATCAGTAAGTTAGCAATCAGTGGGCGTTCCTTATTAAGCGCCATCGAAAAGTTAAGTCGCTAGCACCAAAACACTGGTAAGGGGGTGAAGTGAATGGCAGATCAATTAAATGATCTACCACAGCCTGATAACGATCACTTCGAGGCGCTTAATGAAGCAGCCAAGATCATGCCGTATCAGACTGCTGGATTTAAACAACAATTGCAGCAATTCATGGCGCAGCCAACCGATGTTAATTTAGAACGACGATTTGCATCAGCACTGCTTAACATGAGCTTTTATGTACCTGTCCAAGTGCGCCAAAAGGCGATGACTTCTAAGGAGCCAACTGCGCATCTTGGTATGGGAATGGCAGTAATTACATACTTGGCCGATGGTCAACGGTATATTCCTGCATTCACAGAACGTTCGGAAGCACACAGATTTTTAGTAGGCTCGTTTCCGGAAATTGATTTTCGGATGTTTGAATTTACCAGTGAGGAATTAATGATAGAAGTTGGGCAGCTAAAAATTGCTGGACTGTTGGTTAATCCAGGCATTCACAATTTCCCTCTATCAACCAGCTATTGGAATTACATTCACCGTGTGCGGCCATTACCAGTTACTAACAGCCAAGCTGACTTTCAGTTTCGCTTGTTAGGTGAACAATCTGTTCAACTCGAAGTTGCGTTGAGCCGAGCAATGCGTCGTTACGGGAAGATTAAACGGGCCTGGTTATTCGGTGTTCGTTATAAGAACAAGACAACGATATATGATCGGGCACTGGTCGTTGACTGGCAGGGCGATGACGAGCAATTTCGGACGAAAGTTGAACCAAAGTT
>NZ_JQCB01000029.1:1864-4820 GCF_001437435.1 Furfurilactobacillus siliginis
TTTCTAATTGGAACCACGACTGAATTTATTGGGCGTGAGGTGGAAGCGGAATTTGATCCGTTCTACACCAGACGCGGTGGTTTTCAAAAGTAAAACTAACTAATTTATGGGAAGTGATGTTCAATGGATATTTTTTCAACTGATGTTCCACGAGCACATCAGCTAAGACGTTATCAGCGTGATGTTTATCGCGCTGTCACGTTGGCTAAAGAACATGGCGATGTGCGACTGCATCAAGTTGTGATGACGGGATCAGTTGACAACGTTGTTAACATGGGTGACTTCCCGTTTCGTAAGGATGTCTCGCCAAGTAATGCACAAGGGGGAATTAACAAATGAAACGATTTTCGTATAACAGTCGTTTATATCGCGACGAGTTAGAGGAAAAAGAACATTTTAAATTATATAAACAAGGGAAGTTATGGGTCGTCGCAGGAATTACTGTCTTCTCTGGCGGACTGTTAGCAAATAAGGAAGGCGATTTAGTCGCCAAAGCTGATGCAACGACGACTGCAGTACCATCTGATGATCCAGTTGCAACGGCAGTTAAGCCATTGACTGAAGTGAAGCCTACTTCTGCTGAAGCGAAACCTGCCTCAACCGCTGCGCCGGTTAGCGAATCAGCAAAACCAGCCAGTCAAGTAACACCACAATCAGCAACAAGTGATGCAAAAGCAGTTAGCGCAGACGCAAAATCGACTAGTGAAGTCACATCTTCTGATGCAGCAAAGCCAGCTCAATCAGCAGCTGCAGTTTACACAAAGCCAGCAGCTAACTCCGTTGCCAGCGCTGCCTCACAGGCGGTTGCTGACTTAAACAGCTATGCAGTGCAAGCAGATTCTTTGGCTGACCAAAATACAACCGACACCATTGTTCATGATGCGGGTGTGGCAGCTTTAGCACTACATCAGAAACAACAAGCCACTGAAGTCAGTAATGTACTGGCTTCAGCAGCGTCAGTTGTGTCTGTTAATTCCCAACAAGCTAATGATCTGTTAGCGAGTGCAATCAGTATTGTGACATCAATGAATGATGCCGTTAGTCAAGCCGGAGCAATGGTTCGTGATGATGCTAATGGGGTTCAAGCCAGCATTGTTTCTAAAGCGCAAGCTGCGTATGAAAAGGTGAGTCTACCTGATGGTGTGAAAACTGAGTTAGATTCTTACGGGGATTTAGTGGTCACAACATCTACTTCAGCAGCTTATCAGAAAGTATTGGCTTCGCTAGCTACTGCTGGGTTAATGAACCAATTTAGATATGTAGTTGATCCAGCCAACACGAGCAGCATGTCTATTTCTTTCACGCCTATTTCTGGAATCTCCAGTGTGGATGCTGATGGTAATCTTACTATCAATCAGATTAATGTGAATAATAACCAAGGAACGTTAACAACTATAAAGATCAATATTTCCGGAAATAAAGGAGACAAATTCTTCGTTACAGTACCGATTGGTTTTTCACATAGAATGCCAATGCAATATACTGATGCTTCGCTCGTGACTGTTACTGAGAATAAAGATGGATCAGACACGATTACTTGGACTCTTGATCAAGACAATATTACAAAACAAGAAACTTTTGGTTTTGGATGGGGGCAACCGCCTTATAATTGGATCAATGATCTTAAAGTTTCACCTGATGGTGGGTTTGCTTGGCCTGGAACGTATGCACAAGGAAATACTGCAGGTCAGTATGGGGGAGCAGTTCCGGATGGAACGATTCTTCCAGTCGTGTATGGTGGCTCAAACTTAGACACAAAGTATGCCAAGGTTACATATACGAACAAGCAACAAGTAAGTGGGTCTATTACGAGTATTAAGCAACCAAGTAAGTTGCATTCTAATCAAAATTATGTTTATGAACTATGGTATCAAAACAATGGTGATAGTTTTAATAATTTAGGGAACACCAAGATTATTATTGATTTGCCAGATGGATTTCAGTTTGATCCTGATGCGACACAGTATGTATTAAAAGATTCATTTAGACGCGGTCCAGGAGCTAATATTTTTAAAGTGTTGCCAGGAAATAAATTAGAGATCGATAATGATCCGCGGACTTCTTCCTTTGGTAATGGCGATATTTACTTTGCCGGCTCGTTTAAAAATGGGGTTACGGGTAATCAAACTTTTAAAGTAGAGAGCTTTACTTCTTCGTATAATCGTGACAATAGTGCGGCCGCTGTTGTACTACCTACAAATGGTGCAGAAAAAAATTATACCGCCAATGTGTCAAATTATAACTCTGGCTTTTCATATGATACTACTAAGTTTACCCCCCTCAATGTAACAGTTGATAATGCGACCAACTCTGTCGCTTTAAATGCATTTTGGTCACCGTGGATAAACGGATCTGGAACGTTGGTCATTGGAAATCAAGCAAACAACGTTTTAGCTAACTTTGTTCCGGAGTTCACAAATAACGTGCCGATTAAACCAACTTATACATTCCAAGTTCCGACCGGTGAAATCTCAACAGGTATCAGCTTGCCGCTAAACCAAGCGATATGTACGAATTGGAATAAAGACGTGACTTACAATGTGATGGTTTATTTCAGTGATGGTACGAGTCGTTTGTATAATGCACTTCCTTCAGGGCAAACACTCTCTAGTATAAGTGGTGCAGATGTTACACAGCTGCAGATTCCTGCCGGAGCTCATGTGACTAAATATGAGGTAACACAATCAGCAGATGTTCTACCTGGTCAATTTCTTGATGCTGGTAATATTGGCTCAGAAGGTGGTGAGGCTTGGTATATTGGTAGCTCAGCACCGGATGACAACGATATTTTAGCTCAGGCTTTTACCATTCTTGGTTATGTAGACAAGTCGACATCTGTCAATACAAAACTAACTATTACGGCTACGATAGCTGATTCTTACACAAGTAAGTCTACATCTATGGTAGATTGTAAAATTAATCCGAACGCTGTTCGGACAAAAAAGATCAGCTTCCT
>NZ_JQCB01000003.1:0-22497 GCF_001437435.1 Furfurilactobacillus siliginis
GAAGCTGATCTTTTTTGTCCGAACAGCGTTCGGATTAATTTTACAATCTACCAAATGAGCAAAAATTAAAATTACTTTTTTATCCTCCACATACTGAAATCAGAAAATACCTTGATCTTTTCTCAGTTTCGGATAAATCACATGTAGAAATTGTTGATACAAACGAAAAAACCGTGCAGGAAGCAATTTTGGAAAGCAAAATGATGATAACTGATTATTCTAGTGTCGCTTTTGACTTTGCATTTTTGCATAAACCGGTTTTATACTTTCATTTTGATTATCAAGCCTATCGCGCTAATCACTACCAACAGGGCTATTTCGAGTATAAAAAGGATGGATTTGGTCCGATTTTTGAAACCACTGAGGCTGTCGTGGAAGAAATAAAAAAAGCAAGTAAAAATAAGTTTAAATTATCGAATAAATATTTAGATAGAATAGACAGAACTTTTGACTTGTTTGATGATCATAACTCGGAACGTTTGTTTTTGGTGTTGAAAAAGGAAGCAACAAAGCTGTAACGTAATTAATCTTTTTTCGCGATGTTAATCTTTTTTGTGGGAAAGGAACTTGTAGGTAAGTCTAATGTTGTCAATTGTATAAGACTGTAATGTGAGGAAAAATGCTGTATTTTATAATAATAATTATTAATGCTATATTTGCAGTACTGTTTAAAAAAGGTAAGTGGATTGCAGGGCTAAGCTTTTTGTATCTTGGAGCCTTATCAGGCCAAAGTGATTTAATAAATAATCGTGACACGATGAATTATTATTTTGACTATGTTCATATTGGGTCTGTGGGATATACGTCAAGATTTGAGTGGCTATATGTTGAACTTGAAAAAATTGGGCATGTTTTTAACTTGGATTATGGAACATTCCGAGTAATTGTAATGATTGCAGCTTATCTTTTATTCTTTTGGATGCTAAGTATTCTTGTGGATAATGTTTCTCTATTTTACGTTGTTTTTTCGATTTTTTCGTTTCCTCTGGAAGCGACACAGATTAGAACTTTCCTAATGTTTGTTTTAGTACTTACTGCAATTGCGCTACTTAAAGTTAACTTCAAAGGATCCCAACTATTAGCAATGGTGGCTGCGATTTTGGCGCCAGGATTTCATTCTATTGGGTATTTTTTTACGATTGCTGTGTTTTTAACTATTTTTCTAACTGCTAAGTATGAGTCGCTCTTAATTAAGTGGTTACCTAAAGTTTCGATAGTAGGAACTATTGTAATTCTCATTCCGGGACTGTCTGGTAGAGTTGGGATCCTTTTGTCGAGGGTCTTCGGAACTATTTCGTCTAATCAAACTGCTGCTGAAAATGTTGCAGTAAGGTTTAACGATAGTTCTACATTGTTTACAATTGCACTAGCCACTGTTTATTTTCTAATATATTTTACCTTGAAGAAAAGTTTTTGGGTTGATAGCACAAAGATTGTAGTTAATAACACAAAATCGAAATTATTGAATTTTGATTTTATAACTGCGTTCCTAACATTTTCGGTTCCTTTTTTGGGCATATCAGGACAATATCAGAGAATTCTAAGATATGGTGTATTATTAATGGTTTTAGAATGGATTGCTCTTTTTGAAAAAAGAAAGACTATAAATTATATTAGATCAAAGGGCGAATTGCCTTCGATCCTTTTTTTCCTATTAATTTTGAGTTCAATGATTTTGTTTTATGGACTGTATGGTAATGGTAGCCCATTTATAAAGACAATACCTTACATTATCAATTTCAATACAGGATATAGTGGATAAATGAACATAAAAAAAGGAATAACGAATTCTTGGACCATGCTTGCGACAACGACGTTGACATTGTTGCTAATGTTTCTTCAAAGATCTTTTTTTATAAGAAATTTAGGCGAAACAGCATTAGGTCTAAACAGTTTGTTTAACAGTATACTGAGCGCAATTTCTATAGCTGATGTTGGCTTAGATACTGTTTTGGTTTTTGTCTTATTTAAACCTTTAGAGGAACGAAATAGCGATAAAATCACCGCATTATTAAATTTCATCAAAAAAATTTATTTATCGGTTGCAGCGATTATTTTTATTGTTGGCCTGATCGTAATTCCACTTTTACCTTATATAATCCATGGGCGTAATGTGACACGCTATGTTGTAATAATTTATCTTCTCTACTTGGTTAACACAATTCTTACCTATACTTTTGCTGAATATAGAGTCTTCTTAAATGCGAATCAGCAGAGTTATGTTGTTTCAATCGTGACGGCAATCGTAACAGTTTTGATGACATTGTTACAGATTATTGCACTAGTAGTCTTTAAATCATTTGTAGTTTTCGAGCTAATTCAAATCTTGGCTACAGTGGCCATGGGAGTTTGCTTTTGGATCTATGTTCGAAAAAGAGTCAGTTTAAAGAAAAGCAATGTAGTTATTTCGTCAGCCGATAAAAAGACAATTTTGATGAACGGCATCGGAGGATTATCTAATCGAATTGGGACCTTTGTTGTTTTTGGTAGTGACAGTGTTTTATTAAGTATTTTCAGTAACTTAGTTAATGTTGCCAGATACTCTAATTATATGATGATTATCAATGCTGCTGTTAGTATTGTGATGAAGTCCGTCAGTGCAATGATGCCTTCTATCGGACATCAAGTGGTTCAACAAGATAGTGCCGAGCGAACGACTATGTTTGAAACTTTTAATCATGTCATTTTTTCAATTTCATTTACTATCTTTGGCATTTTTTTGTTAAACGTAAATTATTTTATCGGATTATGGATTGGAAAAAATCAAATTCTTAATATGGGTATTACAACGTTATTGTCTGTAAATCTACTCATTCGCTTAGCTCGCCTTGGACCTCTAAATTACATTGATGCTTTGGGGCTTCAATGGCAGCAAAGGTGGAAGCCAATTGTTGAAGCTGTCGTGAACCTAACTGCTTCTCTACTACTGCTAAGTTTTTTCAAATTAGGATTACTTGGTATTCTTTTGGGCACGCTTATTAGTAATTTAACAACAGTTGTCTGGATGGAGCCTAAGGTTGTTTTTCAAAATGGAGTTGATCTAAGTAGGAATTATTTTGTTATTGTTATTCGTTTCTTAATTCTGGTGGTGGCATGCCTAGGATTTTATTTCTATTTTGGAAATATTCCTTCAAAACTGACAGTTCCTGACTTTATTATGCGCGGATTCATATCTTCAATAATTGTGATAATGCTTACCATGATTGAATTCTTAACCAGTAAAGACGGTATTGGTTTTTTGAAGAAATTGAAAAAAGGATAACTTTCTATGAAAAAAGTATTAATTGTTGGAATGACCCGCAATCAGGGTGGAATTGAAACCTTTGTTAAAAATATTGTTGAAGGAATGATCAGAGCGGACAAGTATCAATTTTACATTCTAGATACTACAAATAACTCGATTGCCTATGAAGAAGAACTAAATCGACTTAAGCAAGTTAAGATTATTAAGAGGCAGTATCCGAGTGGCACGTTTGCTCTTTTTAAGAGACATTCGTTGGCTACACGATTGATGAAGGAATTTAGATTTGATATCGTGCATATTCAGGCGAATAATTTGAATGCCACTTATTGGGCGAAAATTGCTTATAAGTGTGGCGTCAAGAAAATAATAGTTCATTCTCATAACACAATGAACGGACATTTTGGATTTCTCAAGGGTCTGATTATAGATTTGTTAATGCCACTTCAAAGAAGATCACTGAGAAAACTAAGTGATCATGTTATTCGACTAGCTGCTAGTCGAGCTGCGGGCGAGTGGATGTTTCCTAACTCAAAATATCAAGTGATTCCAAATGGCGTGAATACTGATATATTTGAGTATTCTCAAGACGATAGAGAAGCTATGCGTAATCTTTATAATGTTCCGACGAATGCGAAAGTTATTGTCTTAGTTGGGCGTTTTTCTAATCAAAAGAACCAAGAGAGATTACTCACTATCTTCCAAATGATTAAGGAACATAATGACGATTACTTTTTATGGCTTGTAGGAACGGGAGAGAACTTCTCAGCTATTCAGCAGTCTGTTGCCGAAAACAAGCTATTATCCGGCTCTGTAGTGCTTCTTGGTGGGCAAAAAAATGTACAAAGGTTTCTATCTGCTGCGGATTTGACTATAATGCCGTCACTATATGAAGCATTACCATTTGCTATAATTGAAGCACAAGCCTCGGGAATTCCTGGATTAGTTTCATCTGAGGCTTTTTCTGAGGAAGCAAATCTTAATGGACTAATTAAGTGTTCGTTAGAAGATTCTGATGATGATTGGGCTGCCACTGCAATGCAGATTATCGATAATGAGCCAAAAGATGCGCAAGAGTACATGAACTTAAGAAGAGATAGAAATGATAATGTCGCTAAATCAGGCTTTTCTGTTGATGCCACAATTACACGCATGCTTGAAATATACCAATAAGTAATTTTACTTTACAGGTTTGGGAGATTTTTTTAACTCATGTTAATACAGAATGTAACGCGGTCAATTCTATTTGGATTGACCTTTTTTGATTTCTGAATGTGGTTAGTTTGGATAAAAAATGCTGAGAATCGTAAAAAACTATAGTTACTGCTATTAAATATTCAAATTTTATTGCTAATATCTTCGAATTGATTGTTAGAGTTTTACCTAACAATGATGCAACAGTTGAGACATTTTGTTTCAAGGTGTCTGGGAGATCTTTAGCATTGGCTTATAATAGTCAAGGTGACCGAGATAGCTCTTTTGCTTTCATGTAAATTAAAAATGGTATTGGTTATTCACCAACACCGGAAATTTTATAGTCGAAGTTATTCAAAGGTTAAATTTAGATAGTGGTAATTTAATTGATATGAAGAATCCAATTAAGCACCCAAACGCGTTATTAATCAAATCATCCCCAGCCACGCTTCTTCCCAACCCAACAATCTGATCCAGCAAAAACTGTCCACTTTCATTCATCAATCCAATACCAAGCGCCACACCAAAGACCACCTTCCAAGAGGTGGTCTTTTTGCTGAATAAAGCAAAATAAACCCCAGCGGGGAAAGTTATCAAAACGTTGAAAAACTGTTGAGAATCCAACACTTGATAAGGTTTTAAAATCACAATTGCCCGACCGATAGTGGTGTACTGATAATGAAAGTGACTAAATGACAATGGGAATAACGCGGGCATGAACACTAAGGTCAGGGCACACAAAGCGTATATATTGGCGCTTACAACGGTTACGCGCTGTTGCCAAGTATATCTGTGCCACGGACGCCAATAGCGCTGGTAGAAGCGTTGAAAGACAATGAGGATTAGTAGTAAGGGGATGAATTTAATTAGCATAATAATTTCCTAAGCATGTGGCATTGTTGTGACGTGTTTAAACGTGTCAAAGTAATCGAAGATTTGCTCAATGGAGGTCGCGTTGACCATTAACTTTAAATCGCTAATTGGCAAAAAGTCGGCTTGCGCAGCGTCGACAAACCACTGCCACAGAGAGTCGTAAAAGTGATCGATATTAAATAGCGCAATTGGCTTTGTATGAATATCGATTTTACTCCAGGACAGCATGGTGCCAAGTTCTTCAAAAGTACCAAAGCCGCCAGGCAGCACGATGAAGGCATCGGACATTTCGAGCATCGTTTCCTTACGTTCATCCATGGTGTCGACTTCAACAAGGTCGGTTAAATCATGACTTTCAGTACTGATCTTCTTTAAAAAGCGGGGCATGATGCCAGTCACTTTACCACCGGCAGCGATGGTTGCGTTGGCAACGGTGCCCATTAAGCCATCGGAGGAGCCGCCATAGATTAAACGAATCTGATGATCAGCCAGAAAAGCGCCGAGTTGTGCCGCTTGTACACTGTATTCTGGATGACTACCAGGTAACGAACCACAAAAGACGCATAGTGAATTGATTTTTGTCATGATTAAAGCCTCCTCAATTGCCTTAGTATAGCACGTAGAATATGAAATTTTCCCAAATCAAAAAGCGTTGGAACTGGCTGTTCCAACGCTTTTAATATTGATATATTTAGTCTTTCTTCGGACCGCCGATGTTATAGTCATCGGCGCTCATTGCTTCAACGTTTCCAAGGCGATACCCATTCCCAACCTGACTAAAGAAGTCATGGTTCGACGTCGATGTGGAAATCCCATTCATAACAACGGGGTTCACATCTTCGGCGGTATCTGGGAACAAGGGGTCTTGTCCCAAGTTCATCAGTGCCTTATTGGCATTGTAACGAATGAACTTCAAGACATCGTCAGACCAGCCAACCTTGTCATAAACGAGATGGGTGTACTTTTCTTCGTTATCATACAAGTAGTACAAAAAGTCATACATCCAGTCCTTTAGTTCTTGTTGCTGGTTGTCAGTCAGTTGCTTCATGGCCAACTGGAACTTGTAGCCAATGTAGGTTCCGTGAACGGATTCGTCCCGCAAGATCAACTTGATGATTTCGGCGACGTTGTTCAGTTTGTTGTGGCCCAAGTAGTACAGGGGTGTATAGAAACCAGAGTAGAACAAGAACGTTTCCAGGAACACACTGGAGATCTTTTTCTTTAAGGGATTACCGTCGTCATGGTACAAGCCATAAATTCGTTTAGCCTTGTTTTGTAACAGGTCTTCAGAATCACTCCAATCGAAAATTTCGTCGATTTCATCAGGGGTGTTCAATGTTTCGAAGATAGTTGAGTAACTCTTAGCATGGACAGACTCCATGAACTGAATGTTGTTCAACACGGCGGTTTCATGTTTGGTACGCACGTCCCGACGTAAGGCGGCCATCCCGTCTTGTGATTGTAACGTATCCAGTAGCGTTAAACCACCGAAGACGTGACCGACGACCCATTTATGATCGTCGTCTAAGGTGCGCCAGTCGTCCATGTCATTTGAGACGGGAATCCGGGTGTCTAACCAGAATTGCTCAGTCAGCTTTTCCCAGGTTGCTTTATCGATTTCATCAGACACTTGGTTCCAGTTAATGGCTTTATAATTGCCGTTTTCCATGATGTGCTCCTCGTTTCTGTCAGGTGAGATTAGATACTGCAGCTTTCACATTCGTTGGCACCAACTTCACCATCATTATCGGTGAAAGTTCGTACATAGTAAACGGACTTACAGCCCTTTTTCCAAGCATAATTCCGCAGAATGTTCAGATCCCGGGTCGTCATCTTGTTGGTGCGACCATCTTTCCATTCGTATAAACCTTCTGGCATGGTCGAACGCATAAAGAAAGTCAAAGCCATCCCTTGGTCGATATGTTCTTGGGCCGTAGCGTAAACGTCAACGACTTTCCGCATATCGGTGTCATAAGCTGACTGATAATAAGGTAGCGTGTCGTTTGATAAGTATGGCGCTGGATAGTAAATCTTACCGATCTTCTTTTCTTGGCGTTCTTCAATCCGGTTGACGATTGGGTTCAAACTGGCAGTTGTGTCATTGATGTAAGAAATCGAGCCATTGGGCGCAATGGCCATCCGGTTTTGGTGATACAAACCATCCTTCATAACAGCTGCTTTCAGTTCTGCCCAATCTTTAGTGGTTGGAATGAAGATATCAGCGAATTGTTGCTTAACGGTTTCGCTATCTGGTGCCCAAGACTGGCTAGTGTATTTGTCGAAGTAACTACCAGTTGCGTAGTCAGACTTGTCAAAGCCAACGAATGTTTCATGACGTTCACGTGCGATATCATTTGAAGCCTTTAGTGACCAGTAGTTAAGCAGCATGAAGTAAACCTTAGTGAAATCGAGTGAATCTGCATCACCATAGTGCATATGGTTCTTAGCAAAGTAGGCGTGTAAGCCCATGGCACCAAGGCCAATGGCGTGGCTTTCGTTGTTTCCGTGTTGCACACTTGGCACAACGTCGATGTTACTGTGATCTGTGACATAGGTTAATGCACGAACCATGGCACTGACAGAGTGTCCAAAGTCAGGGGAGGCCATCAGGTTAACGATGTTTGTTGATCCGAGGTTACAGCTAACATCTTTACCGAAAACATCGTATTCTTGCTTGTTGTTAATCTTAGAAGGCGTCATGACCTGTAGGATTTCAGAACACAGGTTACTCATGATGATTTTTCCAGCAATTGGGTTGTGTAAGTTGGCGGTGTCGATGTTAACGACGTAAGGATAGCCAGATTCTTGTTGAAGCTTGCTGATTTCTGTTTCTAATGTCCGGGCGCGAATCTTTTGCTTGGCGATGTTCGGATTGGCGACTAGCTTGTCGTATTCTTTGGTAATGTCGACGTATGAGAAAGGTTCGCCGTATTCTTTTTCGACACTTTGTGGTGAGAAAAGGTACATATCTTCATCAGCAGCGACGAGTTCGTAAAACTTATCAGGAATAGTGACACCAAGAGAAAGTGTCTTAACCCGGACTTTTTCGTCGGCGTTTTCTTTTTTAGCACCGAGGAAAGCGACGATGTCTGGATGGAAAACAGATAGGTACACAACACCGGCACCTTGACGTTGGCCTAACTGGTTGGAATAAGAGAAGGAGTCCTCTAGTAATTTCATTACTGGAACGACACCAGAGGCAGCGTTAGCGATCCCTTTGATTGGTGCGCCGGCTTCCCGAAGGTTGGAAAGGTTAATGCCGACCCCGCCACCGATACGTGATAACTGGAGGGCGGAGTTGATGCCACGCCCAATCGCGTTCATATCATCTGTCATTTGTAAGACGAAACAAGAAACAAGTTCACCACGGCGGGCACGGCCAGCGTTTAAGAAGCTCGGCGTTGCGGGTTGATAACGTTGGTGCACAATTTCGTCGGCTAAATCCATGGCGAGTTGTTCGTTTCCGTCTGCGAAGAATAAGGCATTCATTGCAACACGGTCGATGAAGTTTTCTAAGTATAGTTGGTTGTCGTTGGTGCGTAGACCATACTGCGCATAAAATTTGTATGCGGCCATGAAGGTCTTAAACTGAAAGTTTTGCGCCTTCAAGTAGTCGTACAGTTTTTCGACAAACGCAAAGTCATATTGTTCAAAAAAAGCACGTTCGATGTAATTGTTATCCAGCAGGTAGTCAAAGCGTTCGCGTAAAGATGCAAATTGTTTCGTGTTCGGTTGCACGTTTTCGCTCAGGAAAGCGGCGAGCGCTTCCTTATCCTTGTTCAACGGAATCTGTCCGTTAACGGGGATGTTGATCTCATTATTAAGGTCGTAATAGGTAACGTCCTTTAAGTCTTTTAAGGCCATATTGAAGTTCCTTCCCGGATTTTGAATAAAAGAAAAGACGCACGCAAACGCTCACGTGCGTCTGAGCAGAATTATAAGGTTAGGCGAGTTGTGCTAACACATCAGGACGAAAACCAGAAACGGCAGCGACGCCATCGGCATCAACGACGGGCATTGCTTGGAAGCCACGTCCCTTTAAGTAGTCGATTAATTCTGGGTGTTGGTTGATATTCTTTTCTTCGAAGTCAACGTTGTGTGCGTCAAGAAAACGCTTTGTCATCTTGCATTGAATACAGTTATCCTTGGTAAAAACAATTACTTTAGCCATGTTGGCCACATCCTCTCAAAAGCTATGCCATAAATTTATTGATGACCTAAGTATAGTGGGTGTAAACCAAAATGCAACAAAAAAACACCATATCCTGTGGCACTTTTTCAAAGTAGCCACTAGATATGGTGTTACATCAAGCTTTGTTAAATTTAATTTCTTTTCGGTTACACAAGCGCGTAAAATGCACGTATGATGTAACCAGAAACGAGGGTCTAATTTAGATGGATAATAATCATTATTATACGCCGAATCCTGATGTTGTACATGACGAAATGTCATGGGAATTTCAATTGGGTGGGCATAATTTACGCTTCACAACGGACAATGCGGTCTTCTCAAAACGCACGGTTGACTACGGTTCACGCGTTTTACTGGCAGCGTTTAACAACGACCACGTTCCGTCAGGTGACTTTTTGGATTTAGGTTGTGGCTACGGTCCAATTGGATTAACAGTCGCTTTAGAAAATCCGGACCGAACTGTCGACATGGTGGACGTGAATGAGCGCGCGCTTGGTTTAGCACAACGCAATGCACAACAAAATCGAATTGAGAATGTACATGTGTTTCAATCAGATCGTTACGACAATGTGACCAAGCAGTACGCGGCTATTTTAACGAACCCGCCTGTTCGCGCCGGCAAAGATGTGGTCACCGATATGTTACGCGGTGCGAAAACACATTTGGTTAGTGGGGGAACGTTAACGGTGGTCCTACAAAAAAAACAAGGTGCCCCATCTGCAAAGAAGCTTATGACCGACACCTTTGGTAATTGCGAGATCATTAAAAAAGATAAAGGCTACTATATCTTGGAGTCAGTAAATGACTAACGACAAGCAGACGCTGACTGACGCACAAGTCGAGTGGGCGATGGCAGCCGCATTACAAGAGGCGGCCATCGCTGGTAGTGTTGGCGAAGTACCGATTGGGGCCGTCGTTATCCATGATGGTGAAATTGTTGGACGCGGGTATAACTTACGTGAGCATGCGCAGGATGCAACAATGCACGCGGAGATTATGGCCATCAGTGAAGCAAACCGTACGTTAAACACGTGGCGGTTGGAAGACTGTCAGTTATTTGTGACGATTGAGCCATGCCCCATGTGCAGTGGTGCCATCATCAATGCGCGCATTCCTGAAGTGTATTTCGGTGCTCGTGACCCGAAAGCCGGCACTGTACGATCACTGTATCAATTGTTAGAAGACGATCGTTTCAATCATCGTGTCACCGTCCATGAAGGCATCGAAGAACAAGCGGCCGCCGATTTGATGAAGAACTTTTTTAAAGCAATTCGGCAAGGACGTGGTAAAGCAAAACCACGTGGCGGTCAGAAACTTTAGGCAAAACGGTGGTCTTTTTTCATTAAGTAGCGTAGTATATCTAATTGCCGAAAGGCCATGAGGCAAGGTTACCCTCACGAATTGTGTCAGGACCGGAAGGTAGCAGCACTAAGTTTGTGGTGGTCTGTGCTTCATGTTTAATAGATAATTAGGGAGTTCGTTGACGGGGAGACTTGTTGACGGGCTTTTTTGGTGGGGAAAGATGGGGCGGAGAAAAACAAACCAAACCAAACAGGGTAGGCCTCGGTGGTGGAAACGTGTTCACCAATCCTGGACTCTGTGCCCAACTGGCCGACCGTCCAGGGCTAAAGCCCTTACCGCCCTGTCAGTTGGTGCTCAAGTCCAAAACGGATTGGTTCACACTCTTAACTGAAACGTGTTCGCCAGCCCTGTCTACTGCGCATTGCCTAGCCGCCGGTTATGGGCCAAGAGCGCCCACAACCACCGTCTTTGCAATTGCTCGTAGCCAACCCGGGCTGGCTCACACTCTTTTATTTTAGTATACTGTTTACAGACTTTTCTTTCGGAAACAGACGGTCGGTCTTACGACTGTGCAAAGGAGCACGCATGAGTTATCAAGCCCTTTATCGGGTATGGCGGCCACAGCGATTTGATGAAATCGTTGGGCAGGCGGTCATCACCCAAACTTTAAAAAATGCCATTATCACGCAGCAGACCAGTCACGCGTATCTTTTTTGTGGTCCACGAGGGACGGGGAAAACATCTGCGGCAAAGATTTTTGCCAAAGCGATTAACTGTCCGAACCAAGTGGATGGTGAACCTTGTAATCACTGCGAAATTTGTGAAGCCATTACAGCCGGGCAATTAAACGATGTCATCGAAATCGACGCCGCTTCGAACAACGGGGTTGAAGAGATTCGCGACATCCGTGACAAGGCGAAGTACGTACCCACACAAGCGACTTACAAAATTTACATCATTGATGAAGTCCATATGTTATCAACGGGTGCCTTTAATGCACTGTTGAAAACTTTGGAAGAACCGCCAGCTAACGTGATCTTTATCTTAGCCACGACGGAACCACACAAAATTCCGGCAACCATCATTTCACGGACGCAACGGTTTGATTTCAAACGCATCAATGCACAGGAAGCCTTCGACCGCATGGTGTTCATCCTGAATGAAAAGCAGGTATCCTTTGAGGAAAATGCGCTTCGGGTCATCGCCAACGCGGCGGAAGGTGGAATGCGAGATGCGTTGAGTATTCTGGATCAAACCTTGTCCTTTGGTGATAACGAGGTTACGCTGGCGAATGCGTTGCTAGTGACTGGGAGTGTCACGGAAGGGCTACTGGCAGACTACGTTAAACAGGTGGTTGACCATGAGACGACTGTTGGTTTGGCAGCCTTGCAAAAGGTTCTAGATGATGGCAAAGATGCTGGGCGGTTCGTTGAAGATTTAATCAGTTATGTACGTGATTTGCTGTTATATCAAGAAGCACCGGACATGGTGACTGGTAGCGATGTCACTAATGATGCGTTCAAAACATTGAGCCAAGCGACTAGTCCAGATGTGTTCTATCAGATGATCAACACGTTAAATGAAGTGTCGGCACAGTTACGTTTCACGACTCACCCAGATGTCTATTTGGAAGTGTTGACGGTCAAATTAGCGCAGATTTATCCAAGTCAGGAACAGGCTGGAGCCACCACGTCTACTGGCACTGGTTCGGCTGATTTAACAGTGCTTCAACAACAGATTCAAGGGCTCAAAGAACAGTTGGCAAGCTTAACTACCGCTGCACCAGTGGTACAGGCACAACCGGCTAGATCGGCAGCAGTGAGCGTTCCAGCTGCTAGTGCAGAGAGTCAAGCCGCCACACCAAAGGCAGCCAAGGCACCGGTTCAAAAGGCAGCATCACACACGAGTAATTCGGTTAATCTCAGTAAGCTGTATCCAATCCTGCGAGCAGCGACAAAGCATGATTTAGATGCTATGCGTGAGGTATGGAATGATTTATTAGACACATTACCAATTACGCAAAAAGCGTTAATGAAGGTTGCCAAGCCCGTGGCTGCTAGTGGCGCAGGCGTCATTGTTTCCTTTAGTTATGAATTTTTCTTTGATAAAGCGGTCAGTGACGACGAGCTGCGGCAGACTCTGGAACAAAATCTGAATCGCTTAACTGGTGAAACACCAGTCGTTTTATTTGTACCAGAGGACCAATGGCCGAAGATCAGAAAGGACTTTCTGACAGACCACAAAGATGAACTGGCTGGAAACGCGGATAATGCTGAGACGCCAGCAGCAGTCAGTGAAACAGCAATTAATGAACCAGACAATCCAGTGGTAACGAAAGCACAGGAGTTGTTTGGTGCTGATAACATTACAATTCAAAATGATTAACAATTAAATGGAGGAACCAACTTATGATGGGTGGAAACATGCAACAATTAATGCGCCAGGCGCAGAAGATGCAAAAACAAATGCAGGCAGATCAAGAAAAGCTGAATGCAAGTACCTTTACCGGTAAAGCACCAGATGATATGGTCACGGTAACCGCAACAGGAACGCATCAACTGACAGATTTAGTTATTAATCCAGCTGCCATTGACCCAGATGATCCTGACATGTTGTCAGACATGATCTTAGCTGCTGTGAATGATGCGATGACACAAATTGATAAGACAACTGAAAGTACGATGGGCAAGTATGGCCGCGGCTTAGGGATGTAACGACGAGGTAAACAATGGATTATCCGGAACCAATTGCACAATTAATTGAAAGCTACATGAAGCTCCCTGGGATTGGTGCAAAAACGGCGACCAGATTGGCGTTTTATACTATTGATATGGACGGGGATGATGTGACTGGTTTTGCTAAGTCATTGATTTCGGCAAAGCGGGATCTACACTTTTGTTCGATTTGTGGCAATATCACTGAAGATGATCCTTGTGTCATTTGTGCTGATAAAACGCGTGATCAGAGCACAATTCTAGTTGTTGAGGAACCTAAGGACATTATGTCCATGGAATCCATGCGTGAATATCACGGGTTGTACCATGTTCTTCATGGTGTGTTGTCACCAATTGAAGGTAAGGGACCAGAAGATATCAATATCACAAGTTTGGTAAAGCGGCTGCAAGAGCATGATGAAGTCAAAGAAGTGATTGTCGCAACCAATGCGACGCCAGAAGGTGAAGCTACCGCAATGTATTTATCACGGTTGATTAAGCCAGCCGGTATTAAAGTGACACGTTTAGCCCATGGCTTATCCGTTGGATCAGACATTGATTACGCGGATGAAGTGACTTTGTTAAAGGCCGTTGAAGGTCGGACAGAAATTTAATGAGGCAGAAGAATGTTTTTCTTTAAGAAAGAACCACCTGTGCGGTCACAATACAACGCCGTTTTGCTAGACGATATTGATACTGCTAAACGGAGTTGGAACCGGGCGGCAGAAACAGAAGAAGCAGTTGTTGATGAAGGCGATGGGCGTGAGTTAACGGCCCAATCTGAGCTTGAACGACAAAAATATATGTTATTATTCCGCGAAGCAAAACAGCGAAACGTACGTGGCCGGTTACAGCCATCAGTTTTTGATAAGTAATTTTTTGGGTGCTGCCGTTGCAAGAATGTAACAATGCTGCTTAAATGCAGTATTAGCAACGGATTGACAGGTGCTAAGCGGAGCTGTAAACGAATTTTTATAAAAGTGAAAGTTTTTTTATGGCATAATAATATAGTTACTGTCGTCTTTGGACCGTACAGTAAGTAGGACAATGCAAATTTTCTAGGTACACGGAAGGGATTTGAACATGGACCAAAACATTAGCCTTGCGCGGGCAGTAGGTATTATTCGAAAACATTTAGTTGCAATTATCATTTGGGGAATCTTGCTCGGAGTAGGTGCCTGGAGTGTTGCCACGTTTGTGATGACACCAAAGTACAGTGCTGAAGCACAGCTGTTGGTTAACCGGAAGAATGATACGACGCCAAATGGTGCTCAATACGCGGACCAACAGGCTGATATTCAAATGATTACTACATATAAAGACATCATCACAAACCAAGTGGTGTTGGAAAAAGTTAGTAATGAACTCGCCAACCCAGGACGTGAAGTCGTTAAGCCAGCAGTTAAAGCTAAGTACGAACGAGATGTTACCGGTCATAAAGTGCTAGTTCGGGCCGCTGAACCAGCAGTGACTAAATCTAGTTCTGCAAAGGCTTACGATGTACCTGCAGGTCAATTAAAAAAGATGATTGGTATTTCTAACCAACAAAACTCACAAGTGTTCGCTGTGTCTGTTAAAGCAAACGATCCTAAAGAAGCAGCACGGATCGCAAACTTAACAGCCCAAGTTTTTAAAAAGCGGATTAAAGACATCATGTCTGTTAACAACGTGACGATTGTTTCGAAGGCTGTTGAAAATCCTAACAAGGTTGCACCACGGACCACATTATTAACGGCTGCCGGTTTATTGGCCGGTCTCTTAATTGGTCTGACCTATGCCTTTGTTCGTGAATTGACTGACCGGACCGTTAAGGATGAATCATACTTAGCTGAAACGCTTGACCTAACCAACTTAGGTCACGTTAGCCGGATTACGTCAGCTGGTCGTTTGACTGGCTCACACCGTATTTCAAGTCACGGAGATGAAAACTTATCCCGAGGCAGTTCACGACGCACATCTAGCCGTGTGTAGTTAGGAGAGAAAACTAATGGCATTATTCCATCGCAATAAAAAGAAACTTTCAGAAGACACCATGTTAAACGGTGCCAAAATGATTACTGCTTTGCACCCAAAGGCAGTTGTATCAGAACAATTCAGAACGATTCGGACCAATATTGAATTTGCTTCTGTTGATCGTGCCATCAAGACAGTGACATTTACGTCGGCCGATGCCAGTGAAGGTAAGTCAACTGTTTCCGCTAACGTTGCCGTTACGTGGGCACAACAAGGGAAAAAGGTGTTATTCGTTGACGCCGATTTACGACGTCCGACCGTTCATTCAACGTTTGGACTATCGAACACACAAGGGCTTAGTACCTTATTAACTATGGAAAAAACAGAGAATTTCTCTGAATTTGTTCAGGAATCACCAATTGATAACTTATCCGTGATTACCAGTGGACCAGTTCCACCGAACCCATCAGAATTATTGAACTCACACCGGATGGACACCTTTATCAGTAAGGCACGGGAATTCTTTGACATGGTTGTCTTCGATGTGCCACCAATGCTGACTGTTACTGATGCACAGTTATTGACTGCCAAAGTTGATGGTGTGATCCTAGTAGTTCGTTTTGGTGTTACCAACAAGGCTGCCATTACGCGGACTAAGGAATTACTAGACTTAGCACATGCTAATTTACTCGGTTATGTGATGAACGATGCTACCGGTGACGCCGCTGGTAGTGGCTATGGTTACGGCTATGGATATGGCTACGGTTATGGCTATGGAAAGACGGAAGACAAGAAAGAGGGCTAATCATGGCAGTTGTCGATTTGCATTGTCATCTTTTACCACAGTTAGATGATGGTTCTAAAAGTCTGGAAATCTCACTTGAATTAGCAAATGATGCCGTCAACAATGGTGTTACGCATGCATTGTTAACCCCCCACCACATGAATGGGGTGTACGTAAATCATAAAGCAGATGTCTTAGAAGAGACTGCTGCCTTTGCTGATCAATTGGCACTTAATGGGATTGACCTAAAGGTTTTTCCAGGCCAAGAAGTCCGTATTAACGGTGAACTACTGAATGCAATTGATAACGATGATATCCTTTATGCCGACGAAACGAAGAAGTATTTGATGCTCGAGTTTCCCGACAACGATGTGCCGCACTACACGAAATCCATGATTTATGAAGTGGAACAACGTGGTGTGACCCCTGTAATTGTCCATCCAGAACGTAACGCCGCCATTTTGGCAAAGCCAGAGTTGTTGCTGGAATTGATTACCGCCGGCTGTTTGGCACAGTTGACCGCTAGCAGCTATGTCGGAACTTTTGGCAAAAAGGTCGAAAAGTTCAGTCATGATTTGATTGCTGCTGGACAGGTTAATGTGTTAGCATCTGATGCGCATCATTTACCAGGACGTAAGTATGAAATGCGCGAAGCGTTCGACAAACTGCGCCATGAGTTTGGTGAGGAGCGTGCAACATTGTTTGAACAAAGCGCGGAGGATATCTTGAATGGAAATCCGGTCGAACGCGTGAATATTCAACCTGTGGCGCAAAAAAGGCATCGGTTCTTTGGTAGATAAATTATGATAATACGTGAGGCTGGGGCAAAAATCATTTTTGTTCTTAGCCTTTTTTCTTTGGAAAATTTTAGCCTCAAAATGACAGACTAAAAAATAGTTTAAATTTTGTCTGAATCGTTAACACTTGCGTTAGACAGAAGAATATTTCTAACGTACAATAAATATATTGACGTTATAGGGGAGTTTTGAATTGTGGGAACGGGCTTACTGATTACCTTTGAAGGACCAGATGGCGCTGGCAAGACGAGCGTTTTAAATACTTTATTTACAGATTACACGCGCCGCTTAGGTAGTAAGCTTGTGACCACCCGTGAACCGGGCGGTAATAAGATTTCTGAGGCGATTCGCAGCATTATCATGGATCAAGCTAACGTTGAGATGGATGCACGTACCGAAGCACTGCTGTTTGCAGCGGCTCGACGGCAGCATCTGATGCAGACAGTTCGACCAGCATTGAATGATGGCAAGATCGTCTTTTCTGACCGGTATGTCGACAGTTCGATTGCGTATCAGGGGGCTGGTCGAAATATCGGTGAACAGGCGGTGGCAGACATGAATCAGTTTGCGACAGAAGGGCTTACACCTGACTTGACGGTGTACTTCGATGTCCCATCTGAAGTTGGCTTAGCACGGATTCATCAATACCGTAGTAACGAAATCAATCGTCTCGATGATGAGGAGCTGTCATTTCATCAACGCGTACGACAAGCGTATTTAAAGCTAGTTGCAGCGCATCCAGAACGCATCGTTGTCGTCGATGCTACGCAGTCATTTGATGACGTTGTGCATGCGACAAACGCGGTGTTGGTTGATCGTTTCCCAGGATTATTCAATTAAAAGGAGTGAACGCTTATGAAAATGATTGTTGCGATTGTGCAGGATAAAGATAGTAATCGGTTAAGTAACCAGTTCATTGAACAAAATATTCGGGCCACTAAGTTATCTACAACCGGTGGATTTTTACGTTCAGGGAACACCACATTTTTGATTGGGATCGAAGATGAACGTGTAGATGAAGTCATGGCGTTGATTAAAGAAACGTCACATACGCGTGATCAATTCATGACGCCACCTGTTAACATGGATGTATCGATGGATCAGACAGCATCTTACCCAGTTGAAGTGACTGTCGGTGGTGCGACTTGTTTTGTCCTACCTGTGGAAGCTTTCCAGCAGTTCTAACCTGTCACAAAGTCTTAAATGAGGCGTTATGCAAACTAAAAATGAAGTCTTAGTTAATGCTGAACATCGACAACCTGTCCTTGTTCAGCATTTTCAAAATGTAATTGAAAATAACGAACTTGCCCACGCATACCTATTCACTGGGGCTACAGGCAGCGGTAAAGAAGAGCTGGCCATGTGGATTGCCATGCGGCTTTTTTGTCGTAACGTGCAAGATGGACAGCCTTGTGGCGTGTGCGATGAATGCACGCGGATCGCTGCACATGAGCATCCAGATGTACTGATTGTCGAACCAGACGGTAACTCGATAAAAGTTGATCAAGTGCGCTTTTTGAAAGCTGAATTTACCAAGAGTGGTGTTGAAGGGAATCAAAAGATTTTCATCATCGCCGGTGCCGAAACGATGACTGCTAGTGCTGCGAACTCGTTGCTTAAATTTCTAGAGGAACCAAGTGGGAGTATCAACGCCTTTTTATTAGCCAGTAATCCGAACTTATTGCTGCCGACGGTAATTTCACGAACGCAAGAAGTTGAAATGCAACCGTTGGCCGCTGGTGAGTTGCAACAGCAATTCATCGATGCAGGGGTGCCACAACATTTATTACCGTTGGTTACGCGGTTGACACATAGTCCAGCAGAGGCAACCGATTGGTTAACGGATGACTGGCTGGGACAAGCGGCAACGAGCATGTGGCAATGGTTGAGTCAGTTACTGAAACCTGACCTGATGGCGTTCCCCACGGTGGCGACAGCGCTTATGCCACTAGCCAAGGATCGATCTCGTCAGCGCACTTTATTAGATATCATGGTGGCCGGATTGCGTGACGCCTTGCTAGAAAATATTCACGAAGAAAATTTTACAGCGAGTTTTCCAAGTCACAGCAAGGAAGTAACCGATTTAACGAACGGCTACACCAAAAACCAACTCGTCGAAATTACCGATTTAGGGTTACAATCAAAACAGCTGCTTGAGCGAAACGTTAGCTTTCAAAACGTCATGGAATCCTTGACCCTAAAGGTATTCGACGTGCTTTCGCCCAGCAAATGATACGTTAACGACAGGAAACCGGCGGAGGGACAATTGTGGATAAACGACAAACCATGCTAAACGATTTTGATCATTTACAAGACCAGGCGAGTGATATTTTGACACAACTGGCTGCTTTGAAGGTGCAGGTGACGACCCTGTCTGAAGAAAATGCTGAATTGACCGTTGAAAACCAACATTTACGCGAACTGTTGGGTGAGGATAATGGTAGCGATGAAGCAAAGCGTTTATCCAAATCATTACAAAACTTAGAACGCTTGTATGAAGCTGGCTTCCACGTTTGCCGCGAATTTTACGGGCAACGGCGTGAAGAACATGATTCATGTGCGTTCTGTTTGGAATTGATCTACGGTGAACGCGAACGTGCGAGTAAAGCAAGCTAAGGGGCAAAAGAATTAATGACGATAACGAGCCAGCAAAGTTTTGGACAGCATGACAGTGGCACCTTATATTTAGTGCCAACGCCAATCGGCAATCTGCAAGATATGACCTATCGCGCAGTTGAAACACTGCAAAATGTTGATTTGATTGCTGCTGAAGATACTAGAAACACGCAAAAGTTACTGAATAACTTTGACATTACAACAAAGCAAATTAGTTTCCATGAGCACAACACGCAGGAGCGCATTCCCGAGCTATTGGCTAAGCTGCAGTCTGGTATGGATTTAGCACAGGTGAGTGATGCAGGCATGCCATCAATCAGCGATCCAGGAACGGAACTCGTGGCCGCTGCGGTGGATGCTGGTGTGCCAGTTGTGCCGCTTCCAGGTGCAAATGCCGGTTTGACGGCGTTAATTGCCAGTGGACTGGTGCCACAGCCATTTTACTTTTACGGCTTTTTAAATCGTAAGCTCAGTGAACAAAAGCTCGAATTGGCGGCTTTAGCGCAGCATGAAGAAACCGTCATTTTATATGAAGCACCACATCGCCTGAAAAAGACGTTAGTGGCTATTCAAGTGGCCGTTGGCGATGATCGTCAAATTGTCTTGTGTCGAGAATTAACCAAGCGCTTTGAAGAGTTTGTCCGTGGTACGGCTGCTGAAGTTGTGCAATGGGCGACTGATAATCAGCCGCGGGGTGAGTTCGTGGTGTTAATTAGCGGAAACCCCGACCCACAGACGGCAGCAGACGAACGTGATACCCGTTTGGATCTGAGTGTTGAAGCACATGTGGCCGCCGTCATTGATGACGGATTGAAAACAAATGATGCCATTAAACAGGTTGCGAAGGCGCGTGGACTCCGTAAACAAGACGTTTACGCAGCGTATCACCACTTAGATGAGGCGAAATCATGACAGAAAATCGGCGTTTTGAGGAACCACATGAAGTTCACTATTATGAAACTGATGTCTCTGGAAAGATTACATTAGCGATGATGATTAACCTGTTGGTGCGAGTGTCCTATGATCAAGCGGATGCCTTAGGCGTTGGAACAGATTACATGCTTGCGAACAATCAAGGTTGGGTCATCACGCAATATGAAATTAACATTACGCGAATGCCAGCTGAACACGAACATGTGCGGATGGTTACGGAAGCAACGTCGAATAATCGATACTTCGCCTTTCGTCAGTTCTGGTTGTACGATGAACACGATGAAGAATTAGCGCAAGTACAGTCTATTTGCGTAGTGATGGATCAAACGACGCGTAAAATGGTGTCAATTCCAGATTCGTCGATTGCACCTTATGCATCTGATGTCGTTAATCGGATTCCGCGACTGAAACGGCCCGGCCGAATCACCGATACGGATAACGTCACGAGTAAAGACTACCAGGTGCGCTATTTTGATCTCGACAGTAACCACCATGTAAATAACGCGCATTACTTTGACTGGTTGATGGATGCCTTGGACGCGGAATTTTTAAATCAACATACGTTGCAACACGTGGCGATTCGGTTTGAAAATGAGGTGCAGTATGGGCATGTCGTGACGAGTACGGTGACAGAGCCTGTCACGACTGCTGATGGTTTGGTCACGACAAAGCACAAGATTAGTGCAGGTACTGATCAATATGCGGAGGCAGAACTGACTTGGCGAGTGAGTTAAGTAGTGAAACCGTTTTTATTCACGTTTTAAAATATGCTATGATAAGAACACTAATCGAAGTGGAGGATGAAACATGTCAATTTTAGTTGCAGGTGGGGCTGGTTACGTCGGCTCACACATGGTTGACCGTTTAATTGAAAAGGGATTTGACGTGGTTGTCGTTGATAATTTATCAACTGGCCACCGCAAGGCAATTAATGCCAATGCACACTTTTACGAAGGGGATACCCGTGACCGCGACTTTTTGACGGATGTTTTCAAGAAGGAATCAATTGATGGTGTCATTCATATGGATGCATTTTCAATTGTTCCTGAATCCATGAAGGATCCACTGAAGTACTTTGATAACAACGTTTATGGCATGATCACGTTACTTGAAGTGATGCATGAACAAGGCTGTAAGCGGATGATTTTCTCATCCACTGCGGCAACTTATGGTCGTCCAGAACGGACACCAATTCATGAAGCAGACCACAAGGAACCAATTAACCCTTATGGTGAAAGTAAGCTGATCATGGAACACATGATTCGTTGGTGTGATGAAGCATATGGTATCAAATGGGTTGCCTTACGTTACTTCAATGCAGCTGGTGCGAAAGCTGATGGCTCAATTGGTGAAGATCACCATCCAGAGACACATTTATTACCAATCGTCTTGCAAACTGCCTTAGGCGAACGTGACCACATCGACATGTATGGTGACGATTACGATACACCAGATGGTACCAATGTCCGTGACTATGTTCATATTTTAGACTTAGCCGATGCGCACATTCTGGCTTTGAAGTACCTTGAAGAAGGCAACGACAGCCGTGCATTTAATTTAGGCTCATCAACTGGTTTCTCCGTTAAAGAAATGGTTGAAGCAGCTCGGGAAGTGACTGGCAAAGAAATCCCTGCTAAAGTGGCACCTCGGCGCCCTGGGGATCCTGATTCATTAGTCGCCGACTCAACTGATGCACGGAAAATTCTTGGCTGGGCACCACAGTATGATGATGTTCACGACATCATTAAGACCGCATGGGCTTGGACACAGAGTCATCCACATGGTTACGAAGACCGCTAGTCGTTAGCAGCCGGGCTTTGCTTTGTCCTCCATCGCCAGGTCATTAGCAAGTTCGCTTCGCTCACCGTCGACCAGATGCGACACCTTACCACTACGGG
>NZ_JQCB01000003.1:22677-23006 GCF_001437435.1 Furfurilactobacillus siliginis
ATTCTTCGCAGCCCTTCGTTCGCGGTGTTACATCTGGTCTCTGTTGCTAATGACCTGGCGATGGAGGAGTGCTTTGCCCGCTTTGCGGGCAAAACACAAGTGCAGTGAACGACCAAGTAAACTCGCCGCCACTGTGACTGCAGCGGCCAACGTTCACTTTAAATAATAGTTAACTGCAAACTCGAATAGCTGCTCTAACAAGCTACGCACACGTAGACTGTTGGAGCGGCTATTTGCTTTTGCGTCTGACTTTTACTTTGATACTAACGGGCTTGTGCCGCTCGCAAAGCGAGCGACACTCTCCGTCAAAACAGGGTAACAGTGACGGC
>NZ_JQCB01000003.1:23246-54171 GCF_001437435.1 Furfurilactobacillus siliginis
TCTGCCACCTAGGGAAAAAGCCAGAATTGTGTTAAGATAATTGACGTCTAAGAACGTTGAACGGAAAGTTAGGAGAAACATGAAGGTACTTGCCTTAGATACATCAAACCAACCAATGAGCGTCGCTTTACTCGATGATCAGCAGGTGGTGGCGCAGAAAACAACAACGACACAACTGAATCACAGCGTGCAGTTGATGCCAACTGTGGTGCAGCTGATGGCTGACGTCGACTGGCAACCAGCAATGTTGGATCGAATCGTGGTCGCACAAGGACCAGGATCATATACTGGCTTGCGGATTGCGGTCACCACTGCTAAAACATTGGCAGCGACATTAAACATTGAATTGGTCGGTGTATCAAGCTTACGGGTGCTAGCGGCTGGCGCGACGGAATCAACAGGGATTATTAGTCCATTGTTTGACGCACGTAACACGCAACTTTATGCTGGGGCATACCGGTTTGAAAATGGTGAGTTAGTCACCGTTTTACCTGATCAGCATACAAACCTAGAAGCCTGGACCAAAGCTTTAGCACAACTCAAAGAACCAGTCACGTTGGTTGGCGAAACCACACGTTTTCACGATGATCTAGTGGCTGCTTTAAAGGATCAGGTTAGCTTTGTTGAAGGTGACTTGAATCTGCCTAACGCTGGCATCTTGGGACAAATTGGCCTCAAGATGGCACCAATTACTGATATTGATGGCTTCGTGCCAAATTATTTGCGGTTATCACCTGCAGAAGCGCAGTGGGCCGCTGCACACCCGGGAGAGACACACACTAACTATGTGGAAGAAGTATAAGACAGCCTTAACAAAATGGTACCGTCAGCGCTTTGCAAGCGATGTACGGCAACAGCAAGTCGAAGATTTGGACATTAAGAATCACCGATTGATGATTCGCGACACCCAGTATTTTTTAGGACGCGCACAATTTCCTGATATTCCAGAAATTGTTGCGGTTGAACGTGCTGTTTATGATGGTAAAACGCCTTGGGATGCCCAATCGTTTGCAAATGAACTGAAACGTAAGCAAGACCGTTTATATTTGGTCATTCGCAAAAACGATCAGTTAATCGCGTTTGCTGGCTGTTCATTTGACCTGATGCGAAAAGAGGCACATATCACTAACATCGCCGTATTGCCGGATTGGCAAGGGGACGGACTTGGTGAATTTCTCATGCGCGCGTTGGTCCGAAAAGCCCGGCATATGGGGATGAATAAGGTGACGCTAGAGGTACGGATGAGTAATGCTCGTGCACAGAAGCTTTATCAAAAACTGGGCTTCCGGCAAACAGGCATTAAACGTGGCTACTATTTTGGTGATCATGAGGATGCAATGGACATGGCGATGCCGTTGTTGAGTGCTGATGAAGTTAACAAATAGCCAGTGCGAACCGCTACCTGCTGAGAAAACCGCACAGCATGCGCAGTTAGTTGGACATTTGGCTGATTTAGCCTATCCTACGGGTTCGCCTTGGTCCAAACAGACGATTCAAAGCGATATGCAGCTATCAACCAGTCAGTATTGGCTAGTCAAGGTAGCCAGCGAACCGGTTGGTTTTTTAAGCGGAACATTTCTTTTGGATCAGGCTGAATTAACTAATCTCGGAGTCGTTCCGGATTGGCAACATCAAGGACTCGCAAAGCTGTTATTGAAGACGTGGCTGGAAAGGTTGCCAATAAACACGACGGTGACGTTAGAGGTGCGCCAGCACAATCACGCGGCGTATCATTTATATATATCATTAGGTTTTGTTGAAATAGCAAAACGGACGGCCTATTATGACCGCCCAGTTGAAGATGCATTGATTATGCAGATGACGACATAAGGAGAGAACTGTGGCACAAGAACGGGAATTGATTTTAGCGTTTGAAACAAGTTGTGATGAGACAAGTGTCGCAGTTGTGGAAAATGGTAACCGGATCTTAAGTAATTTCGTTGCAACTCAAATCAAGAGCCACCAGCGCTTCGGTGGGGTTGTCCCAGAAGTTGCCAGTCGGCACCACATTGAGGAAATTACGATTGGTATTCATAAGGCGCTAACTGAGGCAGATGTGACGGTTGCTGATTTAACGGCGGTTGCGGTCACGTATGGTCCGGGATTAGTTGGTTCATTATTGATTGGTGTGACTGCTGCCAAGACATTTGCCTTCGCGCATCAATTGCCTTTGATTCCGGTCAATCACATGGCCGGACACATTTACGCTGCCCATTACGTGGAACCCTTTTCGTTCCCGTTGCTGGCGTTATTGGTTTCCGGTGGTCATACGCAGATTGTGTTGATGACAGCTGCTGATCAGTTTGAAATCATCGGTGATACCCGTGATGATGCAGCTGGAGAGGCGTTTGACAAAGTTGGTCGCGTGCTAGGGATTAACTATCCGGCAGGCAAGGAAATTGATCGGCTAGCCCATGAAGGTCATGACGTTTACGATTTTCCACGAGCAATGATTCATGAAGCTAATTACGACTTTAGTTTCAGTGGCTTGAAGAGTGCGTTTATTAATAAGGTGCATAATGCTGAGCAGCGACAAGAAACGCTTAATCGGGCTGATCTAGCTGCAAGTTTTCAAGCGAGCGTGGTTGATGTGCTGGTTGCGAAAGTTAGCGCAGCTTTGGAAAAGTATCCCGTGCAGCAATTGGTTCTTGCCGGTGGCGTCGCTGCGAACCATGGCCTACGTGATGCGCTAAAAGAAACATTGGCAACGCGGTACCCTCAGACACGACTTGTCGCAGCACCATTACCATTGTGTGGTGATAATGCGGCCATGATTGGGGCGGCTGCGCATGTTGAATTGGCCGACAAGCATTTTGCCAAGATGGATTTAAATGCTGATCCTAGTTTGGAATTTGCTTGGCAGGCATAAATTTAGAATACAAAAGTGGTGTTTAGGACATGAGTTATCTTGTCCTAAACACCACTTTTGCATTTTTATGACTCTAATTGATGATCCAGATTGAACGTTTCCAGTGCTTCACTGGCGTTTGACCAATCTTCGGAAAGCTGGTCATTTTGAGCGGTTAGCGCATCGACTTCTTTTTGTAAGTCAGTTAGTTTACCAATGTCACTGGTGTTTTCTGGCAAATTCATCGCAGCGTTTGCGGCTGTTAGCTTTTGTTCAACTGCTTCAATTTGTTCCTCAAGCGTTGTCACCACTCGCTGATATTTACGCTGTTCACGAAGAACATCTTTGCTAGCCTGATAAGCAGTCACAGATGGTGAGTCAGTGACAGTTGTGGTAGCGTCGCTCACAGCTTGTTGTGCGTCCATGGCAGCTTGATAATCATCATAGTCACCATCAAAGTGGGTTGCGCCACTAGCATCGAGAGCGATAATTTCGGTTGCAACTTGGTTGATGAAATAGCGGTCATGCGAAACGAAGATAATCGTTCCTGTAAAAGCGTTCAGGGCCTCTTCAAGAACCTCGCGAGAATCGATGTCTAAGTGATTGGTGGGTTCATCTAAAACCAATACGTTATCGTAGTCGAGCGACAGTTTGGTTAAGGAAAGGCGGGCCCGTTCACCACCGCTGAGGGCGCTGACAGGCTTAGCGACGTCATCACCGGTGAATAGAAAACTGCCTAATAATGTACGCACATCGCGTTCTGGCAATTGGGGATGTTCATCCCAGACTTCATTTAAAACGGTCTTTTCGTCGTGTAAGACGGCTTGTTCTTGATCGTAGTAGCCGATAGTTACGTTGGCACCGATTTTAAATGTGCCAGCTAGTGGCGGCAATTGCCCTAATAGTGTCTTTAGCAAAGTTGATTTGCCGACACCGTTAGGCCCGATAATCCCGACTGCATGCTGTTTCACCACGTTAAAACTGATGTTGCGCGCTAGTGGTTGGCTTGTTTCATAACCGATCGCTAACTCATTAACGTTCAAGACTTCTTTACCGCTGGATTTTCCTGGCTGAAAACGAATGCGAATCGATTGATCATCATCTTGTGGTGCTTCGACACGATCCATTTTAGCCAGTTGCTTACGTCTGGCCTGGGCACGTTTGGTAGTGGAGGCGCGGACGATATTGCGATTCACGAAATCTTCTAGCGCATTGATTTGTGTTTGTTGTTTTTCAAAGGCGCGCTGTTCAGTTTTGATGCGGGTCGCTTTTTGTTCAAGAAAGGCTGAGTAGTTACCGTGGTAATGGGTGAGCGTTCGTTGATTCATGTCATACACATCTGTGACGACATGATCAAGAAAGTAACGGTCATGGGACACAATCAAGACAGCTCCGGGATAGCCTTTGAGATAAGCCTCTAACCAAGTCAGTGTTGCGATGTCTAAGTGATTGGTCGGTTCATCTAAAATAAGCAGGTCAGGTTGCTGGAGTAGTTCCTTAGCCAGTGCTAGCTGTGTCTTTTGACCACCGGAAAAACTCATGACATTGCGTTCATAAGCATCTGCTTCAAAGTGAAAAGCATGCAGTACACCACGAATGGTCGCTTGATAACCATAGCCGTTATTTTCTGTGAAGTCGTGTTGTAACTGGTCATAGTCATTTAACAAACGAACGTAAGCATCACTTTGATGATCTATCGATGGATCGGCAATTTGCTGTTCGAGTTGATGAAGTTGTTGTTCTTGTTTTTGTAGGTCGCTAAACACTGTCAGCATTTCATCCCAGACAGTGTTGCTAGAAGTTAATCCCGCATCTTGTGGCAAATAACTGACTGTAACGCTTTTGCCGGTGCTAATTGTGCCGTCATCTGGTTCCGTGATACCGGCAATCATTTTCAACAATGTGGATTTACCAGCACCGTTACGACCAACGAGCCCGACACGGCCGCGGTCACTCACCGTCATTGAAACTTGGTCGAATAATGTGTCGCCGCCAAAACGGCGGGCAACTTGATTCACTTGTAAAACGAGCATGCGTGATGCCTCCAAGAAAGGTTATTACGTTTATTTTAGCATGGTCCGCGAGTTTGACGAAACGTCGCCGAGGAAGTTCGTGAAGCAATTTTGTTATGACGTTGTGAGGACACAAACAAACTTGATATTTGTTCGTGTAGTCGGCTTCGCAAAGACTGGGTATATTGCCGATGAAAGGAATAATGAACAGTTGAGATACCCTATTTAGATTGTGAAATACCCAAAAGGAAGTATGAAATATGCTTCACAATACTAGCCCTTATGCTATAATTTACGTATAAATGATTTTCACAAGCATTTTAAAACTTAGAACCAGACAAAGGAGTGAACCGCCGTGGCTGAACAGCGAATTCCACGTGCGACAGCGAAAAGGCTGCCGATTTATTACCGTTATTTGAACATTCTTTTAGACGCAGATAAGACGCGCGTTTCTTCAACTGAGTTATCAGAGGCCGTTAAGGTTGACTCTGCGACGATTCGTCGGGATTTCTCTTACTTTGGTGCATTGGGTAAGCGTGGGTATGGATATGATGTACCTAAGCTGATTGAATTCTTTAAAAAGATTCTGAACCAAGACCAACTCACAAATGTGGCCTTGGTCGGGGTTGGTAATCTTGGGCATGCGTTGCTTAATTTTAATTTCCATCAAAATAGTAACGTCCGGATCAGTGCTGCGTTTGATGTGAACGATAACATCATCAACACAGTGCAAAGTGGTGTGCCAATTTACCCACTGACTGAAATGGAACAACAATTACAAGAACAACAAATTGCGATTGCAATTGTCACAGTGCCAGAAGATACAGCTCAAGAAGTCACAGATCAGTTGGTTAAGGCTGGTGTTCGCGGTATTTTGAACTTCACACCACGGCGGCTTTCCGTTCCTGAAAATGTGCGTGTTCAAAACGTCGATTTGACGAATGAACTCCAAACATTGATTTACTTTATCGATCATTACGGTGATCTGGTTAATACAACGCGCGCAGGTCAAAACTAGCACTTAGTGTGTCAGCTTGCGTGTCATCATATAGAATACAGCACAAAAATATTGTCGATGATCCAGTCTGGATAGACTCCTCACTAGGTTGACGGACCAATAATCAAAGTCTGTTTACCTAATGGGGATTTTTTGTGCCAAAAATACGGTTTTTAATTTATTCGGCAACATGCGTTAATGCAATAAATACAGTGCGTAACTAAACCAACGTTGATTGTAATCAGTCAACGACACAATTCTTGGAGGATTTTTCAGTGGGACATCAGTTATTAGCAGAATTCATGGGGACGGCTTTGATGATACTATTTGGGGTCGGCGTTCATTGTGACACCGTTTTAAATAAGACAAAGTACAATGGGTCTGGCCATTTATTTGCAATTTCAACTTGGGGCTTCGGCATCTCAGTAGCCCTGTTTATCTTTGGTAATGTTTGTATCAATCCAGCAATGGTATTAGCGCAATGTATGCTTGGTAACATTCCATGGATTCGCTTTATTCCATATACGTTAGCTGAATTGTTTGGTGGTACGGTTGGTGCCATTATCGTGTGGGTTATGTATAAGGATCATTTTGACGCCTCCGTTGGTAAAATCGATCCCGTGACCATTCGGAACATTTTTTCGACGTCACCTGGTGTGCGTAATTTACCACGGAACTTTTTCTCAGAATTTGTCGCTACTTTTGTCTTTATTACCGGTATTCTAGCGATTGCCGCAACCAAAGAAACTGCAGGTATCGATATTGGTGTGGGGATTTTGGTGTGGGCAGTTGGGATGGGCCTTGGTGGAACGACCGGTTTCGCGATGAACCTAGCGCGTGACATGGGTCCACGGATTGCACATGCTATTTTGCCAATTAAGAATAAGGCTGATAATGACTGGCAGTACGGATTGTTAGTGCCTGGGATCGCACCGTTCTTTGGTGCAGCGGCCGCCGCCTTATTTATGAAATCTTTTTGGGGCATGTAATCGATAAAGTTAATCAATGCGAGGTTGGGACAGTAGGCTTTATGTCGCAACCTCTTTTTTTATGGCCATAAAAACTTTTTGACTAACTTTGACCAAAATACTTGCATTCGAATTCAAGCATGGTTATCATTGATTCTGTTGTTAGCACTTAGATGATTCGAGTGCTAAAAAACGACTCAAAACGAACTTAATTGGAGGGATTAACGTGTTAAAACCATTAGGAGATCGCGTTATTTTACAAGCTTCTGAAGAAGAAGAGCAGACAGTTGGCGGCATTGTGCTTGCTAGCAATGCTCAAGAAAAGCCAACCACTGGGAAGGTTATCTCAGTTGGAACTGGCCGCGTATTAGACAACGGTAGCACGGTTGCACCATCCGTTAAGGAAGGCGACACTGTGATGTTTGACAAGTATGCCGGCACTCAAGTTTCATATGAAGGTAATGACTACCTAGTGCTTCATGAAAAAGACATCGTTGCAGTCGTTGACTAACAATTGTTAGTTGCTCTAAATGATTAACGTAAACGAAATTAATAAATATTAATTGAGGTGGAATTTAACATGGCTAAGGATTTAAAGTTTTCAGAAGACGCCCGCAGCGCAATGCTAGCTGGTGTTGATAAATTAGCAAACACTGTTAAAACAACGCTTGGACCTAAGGGTCGTAACGTTGTCTTGGAACAAAGCTACGGTTCACCAACCATTACAAACGATGGGGTAACCATTGCTAAGGCCGTTGAACTAAGTGACCATTTTGAAAATATGGGTGCTAAGTTAGTTGCTGAAGTTGCTTCAAAGACGAACGACATCGCAGGGGATGGTACAACAACCGCCACTGTATTAACACAATCTATTGTCAACGAAGGTATGAAGAACGTCACAGCCGGTGCTAACCCTGTTGGTATTCGTACTGGGATTGAAAAAGCAACGGCTGCTGCAGTTGATGCTTTACACAAGATGAGCCACGAAGTTAAGACAAAGTCCGATATCGCTCAGATTGCTTCAATTTCAGCCGCTGATCCAGAAGTTGGTAAGTTGATTGCTGACGCTATGGAAAAGGTTGGTAACGATGGTGTCATCACCATTGAAGAATCAAAGGGAATCGAAACGACTTCTGATGTTGTTGAAGGAATGCAATTTGACCGTGGTTACATGAGTCAATACATGGTTACCGACAACGACAAAATGGAAGCTGATTTGGACAATCCTTACATCTTAATCACTGACAAGAAGATTGCTAACATCCAAGATATCTTGCCATTACTACAATCAGTTGTTGAACAAGGCCGTGCTTTGTTGATCATCGCTGACGACATCACTGGTGAAGCTTTACCAACGCTTGTTTTGAACAAGATGCGGGGAACCTTTAACGTTGTTGCTGTTAAGGCACCTGGTTTTGGTGACCGTCGTAAAGCACAACTTGAAGATATCGCTGCTTTAACTGGTGGGACTGTTGTGACTGATGACCTTGGCTTAAACTTGAAGGACACAACTGTTGAACAGTTAGGTCAAGCAGGTAAGGTTACCATCACCAAAGACAACACAACTATTGTTGAAGGTGCAGGAGACAAGGCAGTTGTTGATGAACGCGTTGCGAACATCAAGGCTGAATTGGACGCAACGACTTCTGACTTTGACAAAGAAAAGTTACAAGAACGTTTGGCTAAGTTATCTGGTGGTGTTGCCCGGATCAACGTCGGAGCCGCTACTGAAACTGAATTAAAAGAACGCCGTTATCGGATTGAAGATGCTTTGAATGCAACGCGTGCCGCTGTTGAAGAAGGCTTCGTATCTGGTGGTGGTACTGCCTTAGTAAACGCTGTTGAAGCAGTTGCTGCTTTGAAAGAAGAAGGCGACGCCCAAACAGGGATTAACATCGTTCTACGTGCTTTGGAAGAACCTGTTCGTCAGATTGCTGAAAACGCTGGTAAAGAAGGCTCAGTAATCGTTGAAAAGCTCAAGTCACAAAAACCAGGTATTGGTTATAACGCCGCTGATGACACTTGGGTTGATATGGTTGAAGCTGGAATCGTGGATCCAACCAAGGTTACACGTTCAGCATTGCAAAACGCTGCTTCTGTTTCATCATTATTGTTGACGACTGAAGCTGTTGTTGCTGAAGAACCTAAGCAAGACAATGGTGCTGACGCTGCTGCAGCCGCACAAGCTGCACAAATGGGCGGCATGATGTAGTTTTAGATTCTGATCTTAAAAGGGTGTGAAGACGAATTCGTCTTCACACCCTTTTACTATTTGCGTTGAAAACACGGTCCAGTCAAGTCTTTGTGCAGACTACGAACTACCTACCGGGGTAGAAGCCCAACCCGTACGGCAGTTCTAGGTCCTGCTCACGACTTCCCGACTTTTAGACCGCTCTCTAGCTTTCCATCATACTCAACCATGCTGGGGCTGGTGACCAGGGGAATTTTTCTTTAACTTTCATGGCGACTGGATCAGTATTGTCTAATTCACCATAGATGGAGCGGATCTGTGTCCGTTTGAGTAACTGCAATTGAATTTGCAACAGGTCGATTACGTTTGTGGCGTCGTTGTTAATATCGGTCAGCCAACCGAAATCTAGACTGGTTGGCCCGCCTGGAAAGACGAAACTCAATGCGACGACACGGTTGGTTGATACCATCGCCAACGACCAATCTAATAAAACATGTTGGTTTTCGATCATCGCCGCCCATTCTTCGACACTGAGTTCGCGTGGTGGGTTACGTGTGTGTGTCAATTCATAATGATGTTGGAGAAGCTGAATGGCAGCCGTCTTTTTGTCGACGTCCTCCCACAAAAATCGCAAGGGGACGACGTTACTAGGTGCAATTGTCGCGGCTGTTGGCAGTTGGTCTAGCCACAGATCAGGCAACCATGTTTTACGAATTGTTTGAAATCCGTGACTTGCAAAGTAGTTTTGCTTATTTGTTTGCGGTTCCCACAGCATGGTCGCAAGTGGTCGAGTGATTGCTAATTGCGCTAGTTGTTGGCGTTCTCTCAATAAGAGTGCATCCATTGTGGCAGTGACTGGCACATGCTCCGGGCTTAAGATGATGCGAATTTGCTGGACAGTTGGGTGAAAACGATTTTGCCAGCTGGTAATAAATCCCGCCACGCGTTCATTTTCATCTACGACCGCAAAGGATAAATCTGGATTTGCTGCGGCAAAATATTTAAATTGATCATCTCGTTCGGCCGCGGCGTACATAATGACTAAATTGGTGTCGGCCTCTGTAAGTGGACGTACGGTAAGTGTCATGACAAAACCTCCCCGAGTGGCGTTCTTGAGGTCATTATAACCGTTAATTAGAACGTGAAGAAATATTTGGCGTTTATTTGGTGTTTGGCTTAATCTAGTGTAAGATGAGTAAGCTTGAAAGCTGCAGTTGATGAGTGGCTTTTTTTGCTGTTGTAGGCCGACCAATGGAAGCATTGGCTGACATATTATTGATAGTCTGTTAATGGCTAAAAAGGAGTTTCAATATGTGGCGCTATTTAAAGCGGTTGTTAATTGGTAAACCGCTAAAAACCCTGGATGAGGGTGGACAATCACTTACTAAGTTCAAGGCGTTGGCCTTATTATCATCTGATGCTTTGTCATCAGTGGCATATGGGACTGAACAGATTACGACTGTGCTGGTTACATTATCGGCCACAGCCATCTGGTTCTCACTGCCAATTGCCGGTATCGTGTTGATTCTGTTGCTTGCGATTACGTTATCGTATCAACAAATCATTCATGCGTATCCTTCCGGTGGGGGCGCTTATGTGGTTGCCACAAAGAACTGGGGACGCCCTGCCGGTTTAGTTGCTGGGGGATCATTGCTAGTTGATTACATGTTGACCGTGGCCGTATCTGTGACCTCTGGGACAGAAGCCATCACGTCAGCGATTCCGGCGTTATATCACCATCAAGTGGGGATTTCAATTGTCATCGTGCTGTTTGTCATGACACTGAACCTACGGGGGATGAGTGAATCGGCGAACTTCTTGACGATACCTGTGTACTTTTTCGTTGTGATGATTTCGTTAATGATCATCTTGGGAATTTACAACATTACAACTGGACAGATCACTTACCACGCCACATCTGCTATCGGCGCGCCGGTTAAAGGAATGACGGCGTTACTGTTTATTAAAGCGTTTAGTTCAGGGTCATCTTCATTGACTGGTGTTGAAGCGATCAGTAATGCCGTACCAAACTTCAAAAAGCCGAAGACGACAAATGCGGCGGGTACGTTGGCGATCATGGCAACAATCTTAGCCTTCTTCTTCGGTGGGATTACGTTTATCAACTATTGGTTAGGAATCACACCAATGGCAACACAAACGGTTCTGTCACAGATTGGTGTCGGTGTCTTCGGACATGGATTGCTGTACTACCTGTTACAGATTTCAACAGCCATGATTTTGGCCGTTGCAGCTAATACTGGATTCTCAGCGTTCCCAATCTTGGCCTTTAACTTGGCAAAAGATAAGAACTTACCACATGCTTACATGGATCGTGGGGATCGTCTTGGTTATTCCAATGGGATTATTACGCTGGCACTAGGCGCGATTGCATTGATTATCATTTTCAATGCCCAAACGACTTTGCTGATTCCACTCTATGCCGTTGGGGTTTTCGTACCGTTTGCCTTATCGCAATCTGGGATGATCATTCACTGGCGTCGCGAACGTGGTGGGTTTTGGCAAGGTAAAGCTGCAATCAACTTTGTGGGGGCCTTCATTTCCGCAGCCATTGCCATTTTCTTATTTGTGACACGGTTTGCGAATGTTTGGCCTTACCCAATCGTCATGGCGTTATTAATGTACATGTTCCATAAGATTCATGAACATTATAAGAAGATTGCTGAACAACTACGGGTGGCTGAAAACGTGGATACGGCGCCACATCATTATGATGGCGCAACGGTAATCGTGCTTGTTTCTAACGTTACCCGGGTGACCAAGCGGGCCATTGATTACGCAGAGTCCATTGGTGATTATGTAATTGCGATGCATGTTTCCTTTGATCAAAATCCGGGTAAAGAAAAGGAAATCGTGGATGAATTCAAACGCGATTTTCCAGCAGTACGGTTTGTAGACATTCATTCGTCCTATCGCTCTGTTTCTGGTCCGGTATTGCGATTCTGTGATGTCATTTCGAAGCGGGCGACTGAACGAAACTTCAGTACCACGGTATTAGTACCGCAGTTCGTACCTAAGCGACCTTGGCAAAACATTTTGCATAACCAAACCAGTTTGCGGTTACGATCAGTGCTGAATTCACGTGAAAACATTATCGTATCAACGTACAACTATCATTTAAAACAATAATTTCAGTGCAGTGAGTGGGACACAAGTCGAAGCAACGATTTGTGTCTCACTTTTTTTGTCGTTATTTTAATAAGCAGAGAAATATACTGTGCAGTTCTCAGCGTGAACTGCACGACACAGTCCAGCGCTGCTGACGAATGCTTACCCGTTTAACTTAGGCGCTTATACATGCTATAATTTTCTTACCAAAAAAATTTACACACCAAAGGAGCACTACAACATGGAAGAGTCACCACTTGCCAAACCGGACACTAAACCTGGACCCAGTCCGTTATTTACACAGTCTGAATCACAGGTACTAACTGCTTTTGATAGTAATTTGGAAGACGGGTTAACCACCCAGGAGGCGGCCAAACGATTGGCCGAGAACGGGCCGAATGAGTTATCGGCGACCGTGACGCCCAAATGGGTTATCTTTTTACGCCAGTTTAACAACGTGATTATTTATATTTTGTTATTCGCGGCGGCGTTTACTTTGCTTATCCAACATTACTCCGATGCAGTTGTTATTGGGTTAGTGGTTATCATCAATGCATTTATTGGCTATTTTCAAGAAATAAATGCCAGCAATGCGTTAGACAAGATCAAATCGTTACTCTCAACAGAAGCGACGGTTATTCGTGGCGGAACACGGATTGATGTTTCTGCCACACAGCTTGTGGTGGGAGATGTTGTTTACCTTGAAGCGGGTGACAATGTACCGGCTGATATGCGAATTCTTGATGCCGATAATTTACGTATTCAAGAATCAGCGTTAACCGGTGAAGCTGATTCTGTCCTGAAGAACTTTGCGCCATTAACGGATTTAAAAACACCGTTAGCAGAACGGACAAACATGGCTTATGCCAGTACGGCTGTTACGAATGGGAGTGCCACTGGCCTTGTCGTGGCGACTGGACATGCAACTGAGTTAGGTCAAATTGCCGATGACGTGACCGATGTTAAACAGACGAAAACGCCTTTGATGCGAGAATTAGACGGTCTTGGCACGTGGGTCTCATACGTGATTATCGGTGTCGCCGTGGCACTCTTTGTGTTTGGTTGGATTCAACATTTATATGCGTTGCCAACACTAGCACTGGCAGTGATCACAATGGTTGTCGGTTCCTTGCCTGAAGGACTGCCGGCATCAACGTCGGTCATCTTGGCCATGGGTGTGAACAAAATGGCTGCTAATAATGCCATCGTAAAAACACTACCTTCTGTAGAAACGCTAGGGGCAGTTGATATTATTGCCACTGATAAAACAGGAACTTTGACTAAAAACGAAATGACCGCGCAAGATGTTTTCACCGACGACCATCAGTATCAGGTGAGTGGAACCGGGTATCAGCCTGAGGGTGTTATAACACAGGCGGGTGAACCGGTTGATGTTGCCGCTGATAAGACACTGGAATCCTTGCTGATTGCAGGTTTTGAAGCCAACGACACCATGTTGCAAGAAGAAGATGATCAGTGGGTGATCAATGGTGAACCCACTGATGGAGCCTTTTTAACCCTGTATCACAAAGGTTTAGGGATGGCTGAGCCGGACTTCACAGAGTTGGATCGAATTCCGTTTGATTCGGATTATCGCTACATTGCACGGTTGAGTGTTAACGCAGATGGGCGCCATGAAGTCTTTGTTAAAGGTGCGCCTGATAAACTTTATGAAATGGCGCAAGCAGCTGATCCAAGTTTCGATGTTGAAAAATGGAACAAAGTGATTGCCGGACTTACGCATGAAGGGAAGCGAGTCGTCGCTGTCGGCCATAAGTTAGTCGGAGACGATGTGAATGAAGTAACCCATGAGACGTTAAGAGATGGTGTTACGTTCCTTGGAATTGTTGGGATTATTGACCCACCACGCGAAGAAGTGATTGCGGCGCTTAAAGAAATGCGAACGGCCGGCGTGCAGGTTAAGATGATCACGGGTGATCACCCGGACACAGCTGCTGCGATTGGGCGGCAACTTGGGCTAGCTGATAACATTCATACAATCACCGGTGCGGAAATTGATGAAATGACCGATGAAGAATTGCGTGCGAATATTCATCGTTATGATGTATTTGCTCGGACAACACCAAGTAACAAACTGGCCATCATCAAAGCTTATCAGGAAAATGATAAGGTGACAGCGATGACTGGGGATGGTGTGAATGATGCGCCAGCCTTAAAACGTGCTGATATCGGTGTTGCCATGGGAATCAAGGGTACGGATGTCGCCAAAGATGCTGCAGATATGATCTTGGTGGATGATAACTTTACGACCATGACGAAGGCGATTCGTGAAGGACGTCGGCTCTATGACAACATTAAAAAGACGATTGCGTTCTTGCTGCCGACAAGTTTTGCGGAAGGTTTGATCGTTGCATTCAGTATTTTAATGCAACAAAAGCTGCCGTTAGTACCGACCCAACTGCTTTGGATCAACATGGTGTCGGCAGTGACGATTCAGTTTGCATTTATCTTTGAACCTGAGGAACAAGGCATTATGCAACGCCCACCGCGTAAGACTGGAGCGACGCTGTTTAATCGCCATGATGTGTTCCAAATGGCCTACGTGTCGGCATTAATTGCGGCAATGGGGCTATGGATCTTTGATTGGTTAACGGGAATGGGTGTGAGTCAGGTGATTGCTAGCACGGTGACGGTCAACGTCATCGTCTTGGGTAAGGTATTCTATCTGTTTAACATTCGGACCCCACATTTGGCATTTTCGAAGAGCTTTTGGACCAACCCCATGGCCTTCGTGGTAATCGGCTTGCTGATGGTGCTTCAATTGCTACAGGCTTACGTGCCATTTATGCAAGATGTCTTTAAGACCGGACCAATGAGCTGGCAACAATGGGTGATTGCTGCCGCAGCTGGGTTTGTCACGCTAGTTGTAACGGAAGCAGACAAGTTGATTCGGATGGCATTGCGCAAACGACGGATGCAAGTATCAACGATTAAATAAATAGAGAAGAGAGTGGGACAAAAGTCGGGAAGTCGTGAGCAAGATATAGAACGACCGTACGGATTGGTTTTCAATCCAGTAAGTTGTTTGTAGTTTTGTACAGTCACTTGACGTTTGGCGCACGTTTAAGTTATTTAAATTCAAAAAAACAATGAGTCTGCGAACATAATTCGTTATGTTCACAGACTCATTGTGATTTACGAGCTTAAATTGTAAAAAAAGCAATTTAGCAACTGATGTGTCACATCGCCTGCAGTATTAGCGCTCGTAGGGAATCATATCGAACACATCGGCGATTTTTTCTAGTTGTGCTTGGCCACTTGTCTTTGAGGTGAGGTCGGTTATGAATGATGCATCATCTGTGGTGACAAGTACGGTAAACGTCACCGCTGCACCATAATCAGTTTGTTCAACAGTGACGACACGGTCCGTTAGCCAATGTGTCAATGGTTCGGCCAGCGCATACGGTAATGTGATGGAAAAGCGTGTGAGTGCTTGGCGGACGACTAATTGGCCAGTGTTGACGACCTGTGTGGCGCTGGTGCCATATGCGCGAATGAGGCCACCACTACCGAGCTTAATACCACCGAAGTAACGTGTGACGACAATCAACACGTTGTGTAAGTGATTTTGCGTGATGACATTTAGAATTGGCGAGCCGGAGGTGCCTGCAGGTTCGCCCGCGTCACTTTGCCGCGTAATTTCATCGTTGTCGCCAAGGACGTAAGCAAATGGATGATGATTGGCACTTTTGTGTTCGATTGAGACGCTTTCTAAAAAATCGTTCGCAGCCTGTTCACTGCTGATGGGCGTTGCTTGAGCGAGGAAACGTGATTTTTTAATGATCTGTTCGCTTGTTATAGCGTCTGCTAACGATAAAAAAGGTATGGTCATAAAAACTCCTAAAATTAATTACGTGAAAAATGCGTATGTATTGAGTGATGAGGGGGGACTAAGAATGCTTAATGACTATTTATTTGGGCGTCAATTAACGCCGGCACAGTTGACTGACGAGATTGATTTGACAGACACACGGATTGTACAGCGGCCGGGTATGCTGCGTGATGGTGCAAAGATAATCTGTCAGCGGTGCCAAACCCATTATCGGCAGCGTGCAGTTCGAGTGCCTGCAGGTGGCTGGTATTGTCCAGCATGCATTGCATTAGGTCGTGTTACTAGCCGCGAAGCACTTTTCACAATTCCTGAGCCAAATGCGTTTTCCGAAACAAAGCAGCCACTAACTTGGACGGGGGAGTTGACGCGGTTGCAAGACCAATGTGCCGATGAAGTGGCAACTGTTTTTGCCGAAAAGCGGCGCCATTTATTATGGGCAGTAACAGGGGCAGGTAAAACTGAAATGTTGTTTAAAGGACTTGCCCAAGCACTTGCTGCCGGTCAAAGAATTGCGGTGGCATCACCACGAGTGGATGTTTGCATTGAGCTATTTCCGCGTCTACAACAAGCCTTTGCTGATACGTCCATGGTGTTGTTACATGGACAGCAAGATGAACCGTATCGCTATTGTCAGCTGACTGTCTGCACGACCCACCAACTGTTTCGATTTTACCACGCCTTTGATGTCTTAGTGGTTGATGAAGTTGACGCGTTTCCATTTGCACAGGATAAAACACTTCAGGTTGCTGTTAAACAGGCATTGAAACCACAAGCAGCCTGTCTATATTTAACGGCGACACCAGGAAAGCAACTGCTGCGACAGGTGAAACAACAGAAATTAACGGTGAGCTACTTACCGCTACGCTTTCATGGCCATTTATTGCCGATGATTAAAATAAAGCTGGCGTTTTCATGGCGACGTCAATTACAGCACAAACGGTTACCAATGCAAATACAACAGCAAATTAGCCATCGGTTGCGCATGAAGCAACGGTTCTTACTATTTGTCCCGCATGTGGCACAGCTTGATCAGGTTGCCGCTGCTTTAAAAAAGGTCGGCATTGCCGCGTTCGCAACAGTGCATGCAGCTGATCCGGAGCGATTACAAAAGGTCGCGGCAATGCGCAATGGCGACATTCAGTTTCTAGTGACCACAACGATTTTAGAACGTGGTGTTACTTTCTCCGGCATCGATGTGCTCGTTTTAGGCGCAGATGATCCGGTGTTTTCAAGCGCTGCATTGGTTCAAATTGCAGGTCGTGCTGGGCGAAGCCAGGAACGGCCAACTGGTCACGTCATTATGTGGGCAGCGCAGAAAACCCATATTTTGCAACAGGCACGGCGCCAAATTATCTTTTTGAACATGAAAGCGAGGCGACTGCCAGAGTGGCAATCTGTGGACGATGTCAAAAAGTAATATCACCTCAGTATTCACTGCGGCAGTTGTTAGCGTGGGGCAAGTTACCACGACCAGTTATGTGTGAGACTTGTCGCCAGCAGTTTACTAAAATTGAGTTGCAGACAGCCTGTGTTAGGTGTGGCCGTCAAGGAACAACACCACTGTGGACATGTGCGGACTGTGAGCGTTGGCAGAAGATGAAAGCAGTGTGTTCCATTTCTAACCAAGCGTTATATCAGTATGATGCGACGATGAAAGCATTCATGCAGCAGTATAAGTTTATGGGTGATCTACGTTTGGCAGGCAGTTTTCAAACCGAACTAGGCCAAGTCATTAAGCAACGGGAAATTGATTCGGTAGTCGTCATGCCGGTATCGGAGCACACATTTGCCAAACGAGGTTTTAATCAAGCTGAAGGCTTATTACCGCCTGAAATCGTACAGTGTCGTGCTTTACAAGTTATCGGTACCGAAAAGGTTCAACAGTCGACCCAGCGGCGAGCACAACGAATGAATCGTGAGCAGCCGTTTCAAACAGTCAACACCGCTGAGATAAAGCAGCAATTACAGCATAAGCGACTTTTAATTTTCGATGATGTTTACACAACGGGGCGGACGATGCACTTTGCAGCCCAAGCGCTGCAAGTCTTTGAGCCGATTTCTCTGGTAGGGTTTACATTAGCTAGGTAATGCGTTTTTTAGAGGTAGATTGATTGAGTGTTGCCGAGTGGTTGGGTATAATGAAGTTACGGATGGAGGTAGAGTGGTCCTAACTTCATCGGATCATGATTGCTCAATCGGCAATTATGAAACCACGACGCGGTAACGCGCCTAAGCTTGCACACAGTGTGGGCTTAGTTCGGAAGGGAGCGAAGTTTTATGTTAGATGTACAAACTCGTGGAGAAAACATCGCAGTAACTGATGCACTCAGAGACTATGTGGAAAAGAAGGTCACTAAGCTTGAACGGTACTTGGAACCTAATGTCAGTGCTGTCGCCCACGCCAACTTACGGGTCTACCCAGATAAGACGGCGAAAGCGGAAGTAACGATTCCACTACCATACTTAACGCTACGGGCAGAAGAAACATCTGGTGACCTGTACAAGAGTATCGATACGATGTCGGATCGTTTGGAACGTCAGATTCGCAAGTACAAGACTAAGGTTAACCGCAAGTCTCGTGAGAAGGGTTATAAGGGCTTAGACTTCCGCCCAGACGAAGAAGCAACGAGCGAACAACCAGAAGCACGGTTTGATGTTGTTCGGACCAAGAGCTTGCAGTTAAAGCCAATGGATAATGAAGAGGCCATTTTGCAAATGGATTTGTTGGGACATGATTTCTTCATTTACCAAGACGCTGAAACAAACGATGTGAATATCGTTTACCGTCGGAATGACGGGCGTTATGGTTTATTACAAGCTGACGCCAACGACTAACCATTAAATTAATAATCAGCAGGTGCCTGTGGACATAAGTAATTATGTCTGCGGGCACCTTTTTGATTAGTCGATTATTATCGTTCCGTTAAATCACCGTGGTTTTAAGCCGTGCGTGTTTTCAAAAACACCTGTAAATGCTAAAATGTTAGTTTGATAGACTGCGTTATTTGTAACGAAAATGCGCTCAGGAAGGAAACAGTTACAATATGCCAAATGTATTACGAAACTGGGTTGAATCCGATGCCCGTAAAGTACGGCGCATGAGTCACACCGTTGATCAGGTGGAGGCTTTTAAAGATGAACTTGAAAAATTAACTGATGAAGAATTACAGGCTAAAACGCCTGCATTAAAAGAACGTTATCAACAAGGCGAAACGCTGGATGAATTATTACCAGAAGCGTTTGCCGTTGCTCGTGAAGGTGCGCGGCGGGTACTTGGTTTATTCCCATTCCGTGTTCAAATCATGGGGGGAATTGTCTTACACCATGGGGACATCGCCGAGATGAAAACTGGTGAAGGGAAAACGTTGACTGCTACGATGCCAGTGTACCTAAACGCCTTAGCCGGCGAAGGGGTGCATGTTATCACGGTTAACGAATACTTGTCCGCCCGGGATGCTACAGAAATGGGTGAATTGTATAACTGGCTAGGTTTATCCGTTGGAATCAACGGTGCTGAAAAGTCTGCCGAAGAAAAGCGGGCCGCTTATGATGCTGACATTACCTATTCAACCAATGGTGAAATTGGGTTTGACTACCTGCGTGACAACATGGTCGTTTACAAAGAAGACCAGGTACAACGTGGTTTAGCCTTTGCTATCATTGATGAAGTGGATTCTATTTTAATTGATGAATCACGGACGCCATTGATTATTTCCGGTGGTGCAACTAGTAACAGTAACCTTTATGAACGGGCAGACCGCTTCGCCAAGACGTTACGTGAAAAGAGTGACTTTAAGGTCGACCTTGAATCCAAAACGGTTTCGTTAACGGATGAGGGAAACCGTAAAGCTGAAGAATACTTTGGCTTAGAAAACCTGTATGATACTGAAAATACAGCCTTAACGCATCATATAGACCAAGCTTTACGTGCCAATTACATCATGTTTAACAACAAGGATTACGTTGTTCAGGATGGCGAAGTTCAAATCGTTGATTCATTTACGGGACGAATCATGGAAGGCCGTCGGTTCTCCGATGGTTTGCACCAGGCGCTTGAAGCCAAGGAACATGTGGAAGTTCAAGATGAGACCAAGACAATGGCCAACATCACCTACCAAAACTTGTTCCGGATGTACAAAAAGCTTTCTGGGATGACCGGGACCGCTAAAACGGAACAAGAAGAATTTCGTGAAATCTATAATATGGAAGTTATCACCATTCCAACGAACCGGCCAGTTCAGCGAAAAGATGAACCAGACCTGTTATATCCAAGCTTGAAGAGTAAATTTAACGCGGTTGTTCGTGAAATTCAGACGTTGCACGAAAAAGGCCAGCCAATGCTAATCGGTACGGTGGCTGTGGAAACGTCAGAGTATCTTTCGCATCAATTGGATTCCTTGCACATCCCACATAGTGTGTTAAATGCGAAGAACCATGCGCGTGAAGCGGAAATTATCATGAATGCTGGTCAAAAAGGTGCCGTTACCATCGCGACCAACATGGCCGGACGGGGAACTGATATCAAGCTTGGACCTGGCGTTAAGGAAATCGGTGGTCTAGCAGTTATCGGGACTGAACGTCATGAATCGCGGCGGATTGATAATCAACTGCGGGGACGTTCTGGCCGGCAAGGTGATCCTGGTTTTTCACAGTTTTACCTATCACTTGAAGATGATTTGATGCTGCGTTTTGGTTCTGATCGTGTTAAAGCGATTCTGCAACGCATGAACGTTGACGATGATGATGCTGTCATCAAGAGCGGCTTGATTACGCGCCAAGTTGAATCTGCGCAAAAGCGGGTTGAAGGTAACAACTATGATTCACGTAAAAACGTGTTGCAATATGATGATGTAATGCGTGAACAACGTGGTGTTATCTACAAGCAACGGCAACTGGTGATCACTGAAAATGATGACTTGAAGTGGGTTATCATGCCGATGATTGAACGGACAGTGAATCGGATTGTTGATATGCACACGAATGGTGACAAAAAGAAGTGGGAATTAGATAAGATCGTCGACTTTGCTGGATCGGCAATGGTCAATGATGATGAAATTTCTACAGAAACGTTATCTGGCAAATCAGCAGCTGAAATCAAGACGTATTTGATGGAACAAGCTGAGCGCGTGTATGAGGATAAACAAAAGCAACTGTATGATCCAAGTCAGATGCTGGAGTTCGAAAAGGTTGTTATCCTACGTTGTGTCGATTCTCACTGGACGGACCACATTGATACGCTGGACCAATTACGCCAATCCATTCAGTTACGTGGTTATGGTCAATTGAATCCGTTGATTGAATACCAAAGTAACGCCTTTACGATGTTTGAAGAAATGATCTTCGATATTGAATACGACGCCACGCGATTATTCATGAAGAGTGAAATCAGACAAAATATGGAAAGATAGTAGAGAGTGAGACAACCCGTTTAAGACCCGAGCAATTGCAAAGACGGTGGTTGTGGGCGCTTTTGGCCCATAACCGGCGGCTAGGCAATGCACAGGGTCTTGGGTTGTCGAACTCGTTTTAATCAGAGTTGTAATGAAACCCATCTAAAACAAAGATTCAGGGTTACCGCTCATGGTTTCAAAATCTAAACAGATACGAACAAAAAGGGTCTGGTGACATTCATGTCCCAGACCCTTTACTTTATGAATTCAAATAGCTAAAACGTGGATAAAAATTCAATAAAATAGAAGGAGTGACGCACATGGAACTAGCAGAAGCGAAGCAACATTTAGCCAGTATGCAACAACAAATCACGAACTTTAGGGGGTCACTTTGACCTTGATGCCTTGAACCAAAGCATCGCAGAAAATGAGTCACAAATGGCAGATCCAGATTTTTGGAATGATAATGTCGCTGCGCAAAAGGTGATTGATGAAAACAATGGACTAAAGGCCAAGCACGATACATTTGTGGAATTAGCTGATACCGTCGATAATTTGGCGGTCACCATTGAACTGTTGGAGGAAGATGCTGATCCTGAAATGATGGAACAGTTGGATGATGAAATTAACACGGCCGAGCAGCAATTACGCGCATATCGATTAACACAATTGCTGGATGAACCATATGATGCCAATAACGCCATTTTGGAAATTCATCCAGGTGCAGGTGGTACCGAATCTCAAGATTGGGGTCAAAATCTATTTCGCATGTATACGCGATGGGCGGAGCAACACCACTTTACCGTTGAGGTTGTTGACTACCAAGGCGGGGATGTCGCCGGCTTAAATAGTGCGACGCTGTGGATTTCAGGAACGAATGCGTTTGGTTACCTTCGAAGTGAAAAGGGTGTGCATCGTTTTGTCCGGATTTCACCTTTCGATTCCGCGGGTCGCCGACATACATCGTTTGTCAGCGTGGATGTCATGCCAGAATTAGATGATTCAGTTAATGTTGATTTAAATCCGGATGACATCAAGATGGAAGTGTTCCGTTCTAGTGGCGCCGGTGGACAACATATCAATAAAACGTCTTCAGCGGTGCGATTGATCCATTTACCAACGGGCATTGTTGTTTCATCGCAAGCACAACGGTCGCAATTTCAAAACAAGGCGACGGCAATGTCGATGTTAAAGGCGAAATTGTATGAACGTGAAGAGCAAAAGAAGGCCGAGGAAAAAGCAAAGCTGGAAGGTGTTCAAATGGAAATTGGTTGGGGCTCACAGATTCGATCATACGTGTTCCAACCATATACAATGGTTAAAGATCATCGGACAAACTTTGAAAGTGGGAATGCCCAGGCTGTTCTTGATGGTGATTTGGATCCGTTCATTGATGCTTACTTGCAATGGAATTTGAAACAAAAAAATCCAGATTAATTATGATCTGGACAGACAAGTTAAGGAGTTTGGGACAAAAGTCAGCTTGTCCCAGGCTCCTTTTTGATTTACGAGTATAAATAGTGAAAAACGTGGAACAAAAGTCAAGCCGCTGCGCAGGCTACGAACTACCTACCGGATTGAAGACCAATCCGTACGGTCGCTCTAGGCCTTGCTCACGACTTCCCGACTTTTGTTCCACTCTCTTTTTTTGAATTTCATTTTACCTAAGCTGACAGCTGGGTGTGCTATACTGCAGCTAATATTAAACGGGAATTGGAGGCGTCCATGAAGCAAATTTTAGTTGTCGATGATGAGCCAAGTATCGTAACGTTGCTCCAGTATAATTTGGAACAAGCGGGTTATGGCGTTGATGTTGCCACAGATGGGATGACTGCCTTGGCAAAGATACAGGAGACTGACTATTTTTGTGTCTTGTTGGATTTGATGTTGCCAAAGTTAGATGGATTAGAGGTTACTAAGCAGGTGCGGCAATTTGGTAACCAGGTGCCAATCATTATCGTGACAGCGAAAGGTGCGGAATTTGACCGCGTGTTTGGATTAGAGATTGGTGCCGATGATTATGTGACGAAGCCCTTTTCACCGCGCGAAATTTTGGCGCGAATTAAGGCAGTCACTAGGCGGCAGGAGGATGTGTCTGCAGTTGCTTCAAAGGATAGCGTGCGAATTGGTGACCTCGAAGTCAACGAAAGTAGTCATTTGGTACGGCGAGCAGGTGAAGCCTTGACGTTAACGCCACGTGAATTTGAACTGTTGCAATACTTCATTCACCGGCAAGGTCGTGTGTTAGATCGGGCAACAGTCCTTGCCGGCGTTTGGGGATATGATTATGCCGGTGATACGCGAATGGTTGATATGCATGTCAGTCACTTGCGCGAAAAAATTGAGCCAGATCCAAAGCATCCCCAATATCTACACACCGTACGTGGCTTTGGCTATCGATTTGGAGATGCATAAGGATGCAAACATTACGACATCGATTATTAGGCATTGCGACCATCATCAATGCAGCTGTGTTGCTGTTTATTTTAGTGGTTTGGCAACGACCAGATGGGATCGTTTCTGAAGGTTTAGTTGCCTTGGTCGTGCTACTTGCGACGATTATTGAAGGCAGCATTATTTGGTGGCTAATTACTAAACAAGAAGCGGTGGTCAACGACCTGACCCTGCAGGTGCAACGGCTAGGATCGCCGCAAACGACGCAGCCAATTCTACTGCCGGCCGACCATGCCTATGCCGATTTGGCCCATGCAATCAATCTGGCTGCCGACGAGTTGCGACATCAAAGTCATGTGTTTGAACGACAAAAAAGTGAATTGGACAGTTTACTGGAATATTTACCCGTTGGCGTGATGTTAATTGATCGCAATCGACAAACACAACTATTGAATCCAATGGCAGCACAGCTATTGGAAATTAATGTTGGCACGATTCCACATCCTTACACTGCGGATGTCCGCCATTATGATTTGATGCAACAGGTTGAGCAAACGCTAAAGACCCAAAAACGCCAGCGGCAGACATTAACGTTGAAGTTGCCAACGGCGGATCGAACGTTAGAGGTCTCGACGATTTATAATGAGCCGCGATCGCATCATGCACAAGTTTTGGTTTTGCTGTACGACCTAACTGAAGTCACACAGATCGAACAGATGCAGTTGGACTTTGTCGCCAATGCATCGCATGAGTTGAAAACACCATTGACGGCAATCATTGGTTTTACGGAAACGCTGCAGGCCGGTGCGAAGGAGGATGCCGCTAAACGCGATGAATTTTTACAAATCATCGATGATCAAGCCCACGAATTGATGGACTTAGTGGAAGATGTGCTTTCTGTCTCACGAATTCAAAGTCCACGCCGTCAGTCTACACCGCTGACGACTGTCACGATTGCAGACGTGATTAATGATCAACTAAAACTCCAAGCACAATCGATTGAACGTCGGCAACTGCACGTGCAAAATAATGTTGCAACTGACTTTAACGTACATGGTGACTTGGTAAAATTAACGCAGATTATCAAGAATTTATTATCGAATGCGATTAAGTACAATCACACTGGTGGTGAAATCACGTTTTCACTGACGACGACTGCGACAGATTGGCAACTAGCGGTTACGGATACTGGTTACGGGATGACAACTGCACAGCAGGAACGTGTTTTTGAACGTTTTTATCGAGCAGACTTATCCCGGACAAAGCAACGGATTCCTGGGACTGGCCTTGGCTTGGCCATCGTTCAGGAGTTAACCACTGTTCTTGGCGGGCATGTACAAATTATGAGTCAAGTAGATGCTGGAACGACCATGTTAGTCTCATTTCCAATCAAGTAAACGTGTGCTCGCATGAGTTAAATTTACAAGCAAAATAACGAAGTCCGGGAACATAAATGCGCTCGGTCCTGTCAATTTGATGGGGCCGAGCGCATTTGTGTTTCCAGATTTTTTTGTGGGTTCACAAATTCAACTTGTCAGAGGGCGTTGTTCGTAGTTGCTCAGATTGAAGACTAACAGGCGTAGTTGGGTCTGGTGTAGTTTTATTGTGTACGCTGTTTTCACTTCTTTACACAACCTTTACATAGCGACCACATGTGCTTTACATCGACCGACTACACTATAAAGTGAGCGAAAGGTGAAGGAGGAGCGAGATGAGAAAGCGACGCATTGGGGCAATGATTGGTGTCATTTTAGTCATCGGTGGCCTGTTAGGCATCGGGTATCAAACCCGGGCTAAATCAGCTACGGGTGGCTCGATTACGGCGGTTGGTTCGACGGCACTGCAGCCGTTAGTAGAAGCTGCAGGTGAGCAATACAGTGGTGAAAAGCTTGGTGTCTTTATCAATGTCCAAGGTGGCGGTTCAGGGACTGGTCTTAGCCAGATTCAAGAAGGTGCCGTGGCCATCGGTAATTCGGATGTGTTTGCCGAAGAACAGGCTGGCTTGAAACCGAGTAACTTGGTTGATCACCGAGTGGCTGTGGTGGGAATCGTGCCCATCATTAACAAAGAAACGGGTGTCACCAATTTAAGCACAGCAGACTTACAAAAAGTTTTTGACGGTACCTATACAAACTGGCAGCAAGTCGGTGGTAAAAATGTGCCAATCACAATCGTTAACCGTGCGCAAGGCTCTGGTACGCGAGCAACCTTTGAACGCTGGGCATTAGGTGGCCATAAAGCGAAGACGGCCCAAGAACAGGATTCATCAGGGATGGTACGCTCTTTAGTAAGTACCACACCAGGTGCCATCAGTTATGTTGCTTTTTCATACGTTAACAAATCAGTACAAGCACTTTCATTGAATCATGTGACACCAACGAATGAAAACGTGGAACAGAATCGTTGGCGGGTCTGGTCTTATGAACATATGTATACGAAGGGGCAGCCAACTGGTGTGACGAAGGATTTTCTGGCGTACATCATGTCACCTAAAATTCAGGCAACATTAGTACATCAGTTAGGCTATATCCGCATCGACCAGATGCAAGTTGATCGTAGTGTGGATGGACATATTACGCCGCAGACACAGCGCTAAAAGGGGATGACCTTGTGGACAAAATCAAAACGCAATTACAGCAAACATCACAAGCAACACATAGCGAACGACGCGGCCGGTTAATTAGCTTATCAGCATTGAGTTTAATCGTGCTCGTCGTAATCGCCATTTTCTGGTTTGTTGCAACAAAAGGATTAGCAACATTTTTTGAAAATCATGTCGATTTTTGGTCATTTTTATCGGGTAAAACTTGGGATCCAGGTGTTAAAAATGCCAGTGGTCAACCCTTATTCGGTGCACTTCCAATGATTGTCGGATCATTTCTGATTACGGTTTTGGCTGCACTGGTCGCAACCCCATTTGCCATTGGAACTGCAGTATTCATGAATGAAATTGAACCGCGGCACGGAGCTAAAATTATTCAGCCAGTGACGGAACTACTGGTGGGGATTCCGTCGGTAGTCTATGGATTTATCGGGCTGTCAGTGGTGGTGCCGCTAGTCCGTAATACCTTTGGTGGTAGTGGCTTTGGGATTTTATCAGGAACCGTTGTCCTATTCATTATGATTTTACCAACCGTTACCTCCATGACCGCTGATGCTTTAAAATCGGTACCACGTTATTATCGTGAGGCTTCGCTGGCTTTGGGTGCGACCCGTTGGCAAACAATTTACAAAGTGGTATTACGTGCTGCCACGCCAGGAATTTTAACGGCCGTTGTCTTCGGGATGGCGCGAGCATTCGGTGAAGCGTTGGCCGTTCAGATGGTAGTGGGAAATGCGGCATTATTACCACAAAACCTTGTTTCACCGTCATCAACGTTAACATCAGTGCTGACACAGGGAATTGGGAACACTGTCATGGGCAGTTTACAAAACAATGCATTATGGTCGTTGGCACTTGTATTACTGGTTATGTCACTTGTCTTTAACTTAGTAATTCGGTTGATTGGTCGGAAGGGAGCGCTACGCTAATGAAAGCAAAAACAGCAGATAAAATTGCGACAGCAGTCTTCTATGCAGTTGCAGGATTGGTTGTGCTCATTCTAGCGTTCCTACTTGGATACATTCTGCTAGCGGGTCTGCCGAAATTATCTTGGCACTTTTTAGCGGCACCGGCACAGGCCTTTTCCGCTGGCGGTGGGATCGGTATTCAACTATTCAACTCGTTTTACTTATTGGTCTTGGCAATGCTAATCTCGTTTCCAATTGCTTTGGGGGCGGGAATCTATCTTAATGAATATGCGAAACAAAATTGGATCACGAATGTTGTTCGTACGGCGATTGAAATTTTAAGCTCATTACCATCAGTAGTTGTTGGCTTGTTTGGCTTTCTACTGTTTGTGGTGCAGTTCAAACTCGGCTTTTCCATCTTGTCTGGTGCATTGGCATTAACCTTTTTCAATCTGCCATTGTTGACGCGCAGTGTGGAAACGTCATTGGCGTCCATTCCAAATTTGCAGCGTGAAGCAGGGCTAGCTTTAGGGCTTTCACGATGGGAAACAGTCACTAAAGTTATCTTGCCAGCAGCGGTGCCCAGCATTCTAACAGGGGTGATTCTCAGTGCTGGACGGGTGTTCGGTGAAGCCGCCGCTTTGATTTACACATCCGGTCAATCTGCACCGGCGTTAAACTTTGCAGACTGGAATCCTTTTAATATCGCCAGTCCACTAAATCCGTTACGGCCTGCTGAAACATTAGCGGTTCATATCTGGAAGATTAACTCAGAAGGCATCATGCCAGATGCGAGCGCAGTTTCGGCTGGCGCATCTGCTGTGTTAGTAATTGCGGTGCTACTGTTTAACTTTTTGGCACGCTGGCTGGGTAATCGGTTATACAAACGCCTGACGGCAAATGATTAGGGGGAACCAACATGGCTGATTTACAAACAACGGCGCCTGAACGAAATATTTTGACTTTTAGTGAACCTGAACATGAACTAGCACTGGCAACAAAGGATTTGCATGTCTACTACGGTGAAAACGAAGCGTTGCGTGAAGCTGATTTACAATTTGAACGCTATAAAATTACCGCGTTGATTGGCGCGTCAGGTTCTGGTAAATCCACCTTTTTACGCTCGTTAAATCGAATGAACGACGGGGTGGCACGTGTTACAGGCAACATTATGTATCGTGATTTGGACATTAATAGTAATCAAATCGATGTGTATGAAATGCGGCGGCATATTGGGATGGTATTTCAACGACCAAATCCGTTTGCTAAGTCAATTTATGACAACATCACCTTTGCACTACGACAACGTGGTGTACATGATAAACAAGAACTAGATGAAATTGTCGAGACGTCACTACGGCAAGCGGCAATGTGGGATCAAGTGAAAGATGAGCTGCATAAGAGTGCCCTTGCATTATCGGGTGGGCAACAGCAACGGTTATGTATTGCCCGTGCGATTGCGGTTAAACCAGATATTCTGTTACTAGATGAACCAGCTAGTGCGTTAGACCCAGTTGCAACTGCACAAATTGAAGACACATTGTTGAAGTTAAAAGAAAACTATACGATCATCATCGTGACCCATAATATGCAACAGGCAGCGCGCGTTAGTGATTATACGGCATTCTTCCACTTAGGGCGCGTACTAGAATATGATGAAGCACGGAAGATTTTCACGCGGCCAAAAGTGACAATCACGAATGACTACATTTCCGGTAACTTTGGGTAAAAAGAGGTGGTAGGCCATGACCGAACCAATCATTACGACTGATAATCTGCACTTGTTTTACGGAAAAAAAGAGGCGTTGAAAGGAATTGACTTATCTTTTCAAGAACGTGGTATTACAGCCCTAATTGGCCCCTCTGGGTGTGGTAAATCAACATACTTACGCTGCCTTAACCGCATGAATGATTTAATTGATGACGTGACCATCACGGGGAATGTCATGTTTCGTGACCAGAACATTTACGCACCCGACACGGATGTCGTGGCATTGCGTAAAGAAGTGGGGATGGTCTTCCAACAGCCAAATCCATTTCCGTTTTCAATTTATGAAAATGTGATTTATGGGTTACGTCTAGCTGGCGTGAAGGACAAACAAAAACTGGATGAAGCAGTTGAACGAAGCCTTCGTCAGGCCGCTGTGTGGGACGAAGTTAAAGATGATTTGCAAAAAAATGCTTTGGAGCTTTCTGGTGGGCAGCAACAACGGGTTTGTATCGCGAGAGTGCTTGCGGTATCACCAAGCGTGCTGTTGCTAGATGAACCGACTAGTGCGTTGGATCCTGTTTCCAGTCATGTGATTGAAGAAACGTTACTGCAATTGCGTTACGACTACACCATCATCACGGTCACACATAATTTACAACAAGCGTCACGAATTGCAGACCGAACAGCCTTTTTCTTGCAAGGTGAGTTGATTGAAACAAATGATACAAAGAAAATCTTTATGGCGCCAGAGAAACAAGAAACACAAGATTACATTTCCGGTCGGTTTGGCTAACCTGCAAGCAAATTTAGGAGGACACACATATGCGACGGTTATTTGATGATGAACTAAATGATTTAAATACGAATTTTACAGAAATGGGCATGCTAGTTGCCAAGGCAATCGGAACCGCAGTGACCAGTTTTGTTGATCACGACCGTGAAGTTGCTCAATCCGTGATTGATGGTGATCGATTAATTAATGATCGCGAAGTTGCTTTAGAGAAAAAAACGTTTGAAATGATTGCGTTGTATCAACCAGTGACGACGGATCTACGCGAAATTGTAACGATTTTAAAAGCAGTTTCTGACCTTGAGCGAATGGGCGATTATGCACGGAACCTAGCCCAACAAACAATTCAAGTGAAGGGTAATAAACGAGTAGATGACATTGAACAGCAATTATCGGAGATGGGTAATATTGTTCAACAAATGGTTGCCGATGTGCTGGCCGCTTATGTAAAAGGTGATGCCGAGCAAGCAAAGAAAATCGCGCAGGTAGATGTTCGTGCAAATGATTACTACCAGTTGATTTATCGGCAAAGCATCGACCAAATGCGGCAGGATCCAGAAGTCGTCGTCGGTAGCACTGGCTACATGGTTGCAGCACAGTGTTTAAAACGGATTGGCGATTACGTAACCAACATTTGCGAATGGATCGTGTACTTACAAAGTGGCAAGATTGTGGACTTAAATCCGCTAAACACTAACGAGCACGCTAACTAGCCAGTGCTGTGTCCCCCAGCGCCAGGTCATTAGCAAGTTCGCTTCGCTCACCGTCGACCAGATGTAGTGCCTTACCGCTTCGGCTTCGCGCAATCCTTGCGCATCCTTCGCTAACGGCACGACATCTGGTCTCTGTTGCTAATAACCTGGCGCTGGGGGAGTGCCTTTGCCCGCTTTGCGGCCAAAGACACAAGTGCAGTGAACGTCGAAGTAAACTCGCCGCCACTGTGACTGCCATGGTCAACGTTCACTCTAAGTAATAGTTAACTGCAAACTCAAACAGCCGTCGTTTCAGTTCACACTAGTAAGTGTGCTGAAACGGCGGCTGTTTGAGTTTAGTGTGTCCTTTTACTTTAGCACTGAGGTTGTGCCGCTCGCAAAGCGAGCGACACTCTCCGTCAAAACAGGGTAACAGTGACGGC
>NZ_JQCB01000003.1:54372-69367 GCF_001437435.1 Furfurilactobacillus siliginis
TAGTGAGCTCACTGTTACCCTGTTTTTTCGGAGACACTAGCCAACGACCAAAGACTGGTTTTTGGTTAAGAACCGTTAGATTATGCAGCGCACCTTGCGAAAAGTTGGTCAGCGGGCATTGATTGCGATAAAATTAGGACATTCAAAGAAAAGGTATTCATGATTGCGAGGTTAGTAACTGTGGCACGACAAAAATGGACGAAATCGACCACTGACCGATGGTTAGGTGGTGTGTTTGGCGGATTGGGTACGTATTTACACATTAACGCAACGATTCTTCGGGTTGCGTACCTTGTATTGGCGGTGGTTTTGCCACCACATGGGCTGATTACATTATTGGCAGTGATCTTATATGCGGTTTTATTGTGGACCTTACCTAGTGATCACCAGGGTAGTGATGCCGGTACGTTTAATATGTTCGGTGATTTATTCAGTGGACAGAACCGACCAACGAGACAGCAGCGTAAAGAAATTCATGCTGAAGAACGCGATATTCATAAAAATAAATGAAGTTAGGTGACAAGATGAAATTTTGGCAACGAATTATCGTCAATGCGCTGTTATTTATGGCCATTGCCGGATTTTTTAGAAATAGTTTTCACGTTTCAAGTGTTTGGTATGCGTTAGTCGCTAGTTTGGTGTTGGCTATTTTAAATGCCGCGATTAAACCAGTGCTTGTGATATTTTCATTACCGATTACTTTTTTGACCTTGGGACTGTTTTCAATCGTAATTAATGCAGTGATGTTGGAGCTTACGAGCTTCTTTGTGGGTGCGCAAAACTTTCAAATTGCAAACTTCGGAATGGCCATGTTAGCGGCAATCATTATGTCGTTATGTAATGCGGTTATTTCCGGTTACTTTAACGCAGAATAGGGGATGAATAATTGTGGCAGACAGTGTAACGGTTCGCGAATTAGTTGAAAATACACGTTTGACCGTTTATTACGGTGATGAGTATCTTGATGACCGCCGGATTACGACACCAGACATTTCACGACCAGGGCTTGAAATGACCGGTTATTTCAATTATTATCCGCCAGAAAGAATTCAGTTGCTGGGGATTACCGAAACGTCATTTTCCAAGAAGATGAGTCATGAAGAACTGTTGATGATTATGCGCAAAATGGCAGATCCTAAGACACCATGTTTTGTTGTATCGACCGGGATTGAGCCACCAGCAGAACTGATCACGGCAGCAACAGAACAGCATATTCCGGTGTTAGGTTCTAAGCAAACATCTTCACGAATTTTATCAAACATGTCGATTTACTTGAGTGGTGTGCTTGCACAACGGCAGTCGATTCATGGTGTGTTGGTTGATATTTATGGCCTGGGGGTTTTAATTACAGGGGATTCTGGTGTCGGTAAATCAGAAACAGCCCTTGAATTAATTCGTCGGGGACACCGGTTAATCGCTGATGACCGGGTAGATGTTTATCAGGAAGATGAGCAAACACTGGTTGGCGAGGCACCGAAAATCTTAAATCATCTGATGGAAATTCGGGGAATTGGGATTATTGATGTGATGAATCTATTTGGTGCGGGTGCTGTGCGTAGCCAAGCGAAGATTCAACTGATCGTACATTTGCAGAACTGGACGCCAGATGTGCAGTTTGATCGCCTAGGGAATGCTGCTGATCAGCGACAAATTTTTGATGTGCAAGTACCAATGATTTCGATTCCGGTTAAAACTGGGCGGAACTTAGCCATCATCATTGAATCGGCGGCGATGAACTTCCGGGCACGGTCAATGGGGTATGATGCAACCAAGACCTTTGATGATAATTTAAATAACTTAATTCAAGAAAACTCACAACGCGATGAAGCAGCCAATGGCGATTTACCAGCAAGTGATGTTAAAAAGGACTAGTTAATGATGGAAAGCTTACTGGGGGCGCTGAACCCCATTGCCATTCATTTGGGACCACTAGAGGTTCACTGGTATGGCGTTATCATCACAACTGCTGTATTCATTGCCTTATGGTTATCATTACGTGAAGCACGGCGGCGCGGTCTTGATCCTGATGATTTATACGATTTCTTGTTATGGGCGCTGCCGGTTGCATTGATTTCGGCGCGATTGTACTACGTTGCGTTTCAGTGGGATTATTATCAGCAGCATCTAAATCAAATCATCGCCATTTGGGACGGCGGTATCGCAATCTATGGTTCGTTGATTGGTGCAATAATTGTGGTCATTTTATTTACCCGGCAACGGCATATTCCGACATTTTTATTTTTAGATGTGCTTGCGCCGACAGTGATTATGGCGCAAGGAATTGGCCGCTGGGGCAATTTCATGAATCAGGAAGCCTTTGGTAAAATCACCACGCTGACGCGCCTTGAAAGTTTGCATCTGCCAGCGTTTATTATTACGCAAATGAATATTGATGGCGCCTATCGAACCCCAACCTTTTTATATGAATCAATCTGGGATTTATTGGGATTTGTGCTTTTGATGACGACACGACACATTAGCGGGTTATACCGACAAGGTGAAGTATTCTTTATGTATGTTGCGTGGTATGCGTTTGGCCGTTTCTTTGTTGAAGGAATGCGGACTGACAGTTTAATGCTCGGACCTGCTCGTGTGTCGCAGTGGTTATCGGTAATCCTGTTTATCGGCGCATGGGGTTGGTTGTTGTGGCGCCGAAATCGTAGTAACGTGCCGACGTACTTGACTGGAATGAAACCAACGACGAAAAAAGTTGAGGATAAGTAAATGACGACAAAAATTGCAGTATTGGGTGCTGGATCATGGGGCAGTGTGCTGGCCAATTTACTGACTGAAAATGGTCATGAAGTGACGCTGTGGTCACACAAGGCAAGTCAAGTTGCTGAGATGAATGAGCATCATACAAACACAGCATATATGCATGATTTTGAGTATGAACATAACTTAAACGTGACTGACGATATGAAAGTAGCGCTAACTGGCGCGGAAGTTGTGCTGTTCGTGGTGCCAACCAAGGCGATTCGTGAAGTGAGCGCGCAAGCCGCTAAAATTTTAGTTGCCAATCAACAGCAGGTGACCGTTGTTCATGCGACTAAGGGGCTAGAGCAAGATACTTACAAGCGTGTGTCGGAAATGTTAGCGGAAGAAATTCCTGCTGCGAATCGCGATGGCATCGTCGTATTGTCTGGACCTAGTCACGCCGAAGACGTTGCTAAGAAGGACTTAACGTTAATTACAGCGGCGGCTGAAAATGAGGATGTGGCTAGAAAAATTCAAAAACTCTTTATGAATCCATATTTTAGGGTTTATACTAATACAGATGTAATCGGTGCTGAGTTTGGTGCAGCGTTAAAGAATATCATCGCAATTGGTGCCGGCGCTTTGCATGGTTTAGGCTATGGTGATAACGCCAAAGCAGCCTTGATCACCCGTGGCTTGGCGGAAATTAGTCGCCTGGGTCAGTCGTTTGGGGCTAATCCAATCACGTTTATCGGTTTATCCGGTGTGGGTGATTTGGTCGTGACCGCAACTAGTGTTAATTCACGCAATTGGCGGGCGGGAAACGAATTAGGCCAAGGAAAATCACTTTCAGAAGTGATCGACACCATGGGGATGGTTATTGAAGGGGTCGCTACTACCAAGGCCGCCCATGAATTGGCCGCACAGCGACATGTTGAGATGCCGATTACTGATGCAATCTATGATGTTCTGTATAATGGCGCGGAAGTTCGTTCCGTTATCACTGGACTCATGCAACGTGAAGGCCGGCCAGAATAGGTCTGTGCCACGATTTATATAGTGACCAATAAGGTCGTAAAACGAAAGGATTTTTGTTCTCATGAAGAAAGTTAGAAAAGCCATTATTCCGGCAGCGGGATTTGGGACACGGTTCTTGCCAGAAACGAAGGCCATTGCCAAGGAAATGTTACCAATCGTTGATAAACCAACGATTCAATTCATTGTCGAGGAGGCCCACAAAGCTGGTATCGAACAGGTTTGTGTCGTAACAGGACGGGGCAAGCGGTCTATTGAAGATCACTTTGACTCAGCACCTGAATTGGAAGCTAACTTGGCTAGCAAGGGCAAAGATGCCATGTTGCGCGCTACGCAAAGCAGCAATGACAGCAATTTATACTTCATTCGCCAATCACACATGCGTGGTCTAGGGGATGCTGTTTTAACTGCCAAGGATTTCATTGGCGACGAACCCTTCGTTGTTTTGTTGGGTGATGACTTGATGGAAGACAAAGTGCCTTTGACCAAGCAATTGATCAATCGGTACGAAGAAACCGGTGAATCAACCTTAGCTGTAATGCGTGTACCACACGAGGAAACTAATAAATATGGTGTTATCAATCCAGTGAAGGAAGTTAAGGATGGCTTGTATGAAGTTAAAAAATTCGTTGAAAAGCCCAAACCTGAAGATGCGCCTTCTGATTTAGCAATCATTGGTCGTTACTTACTAACACCAGAAATCTTCGAAGCTTTGGAACAAACACCAACTGGTAAGGGCGACGAACTACAGTTGACTGATGCCATTGACCTGCTGAACAAAAAACAGCATGTGTACGCTCATGAATTCAAGGGCGACCGTTATGATGTTGGTTACAAGTTTGGGTTGATCAAGACGAACATCGAATTTGGTTTACGGCACCCAGATGTTAAGGATGACTTACGTGATTACGTTTTAGACTTAGCTGAACAAATTAAAGCAAACAAAAAATAGTTTATAAGACGAGTTTGGGATACGTTTTCGTCGTTGAAACTTAGAAAATAGCAATGGGTCTGTGGACATGATTTGTTATGTCCACAGGCCCATTTTATAATTGTAATCAAAATGTTTGTGTTACTTACAAAAAGATAGTAGACTCTGTTCATTGATATGGGTGATTGAAAACAGTCACTAGAGAAAGGAAGTTGCACATGACTAAGCAGTATGATGTCATTATTATCGGTGCGGGCCCTGGCGGCATGACCGCAGCACTTTACGCATCGCGGGCCAACCTCTCCGTATTGCTATTAGACCGGGGAATTTACGGCGGACAGATGAATAATACGGCTGCCATTGAGAATTATCCTGGGTTTAAGTCAATTCAGGGACCGGATCTTGCCAGCAACATGTATGAAGGCGCGACGCAATTTGGTGCTGAATACGGCTACGGAGCTGTTGAAAAAGTTGTTGATAATGGTGCAACTAAGACAGTTAAAACTGACACGGATGAGTATGAAGCCAAGACAGTTGTATTAGGGACGGGATCTCAATACAAAAAGCTAGGTGTGCCTGGTGAAACCGAATTTTCAGGACGCGGTGTGTCTTACTGTGCCGTTTGTGATGGCGCATTCTTCCGTGGTAAGCATGTTGTCGTCGTTGGTGGTGGTGATAGCGCAATTGAAGAGGGAATTTACCTGACACAGTTAGCTGACAAAGTGACGGTTATCCATCGTCGTGATCAGTTACGCGCGCAAAAAGTTGCCCAGGATCGTGCTTTTGCGAATGAAAAGATGGACTTTATTTGGAATACCGAAGTGACTGAAATCGTTGGTGACGACATGAAGGTAACCGGTGTAAAGCTACTTGATCGTGAAACAGGCGCAACTAGTGAGCTAGCAACTGATGGCGTCTTTATCTATGTCGGTAATCTACCAATGACAGAACCATTTGGTGACTTGGGTGTCACGAATGATGCAGGTTGGATTCCAACTGATGATCATATGCGAACAGCTGTACCAGGCATTTTTGCCATCGGGGATGTTCGTGAAAAGGACTTACGGCAAATTACAACTGCTGTTGGTGAAGGTGGCATTGCCGGTCAACAAGTCTTTCAATACTTGGAAGATTTAAAGGCCACAGCGTCAGTTAAATAGCGAATTAAATTATCGGGTTCGTAGATATTTGGGGTAATTCCCAATTATCTGCGGACCTGTTTTGTTACCCTTAAACGAAAATCCCAGAGCCGGCACTAGTGCGGTATAATAAAGCATTGAGAGAAAAATATATCAAAAATGGAGAGATTATCGTGGACTGGAAAGATACATATCAAACATGGGCAGACTTTGCCGATTTAGAAACCAACCTAAAAGATGAATTAACAGATTTAAAGGGCAATGATGAAGAATTGGAAGATGCTTTCTATCAACCAATGAGCTTTGGAACTGCTGGGATGCGTGGTGTTATGGGACCGGGAATTAACCGGATGAACATTTACACTGTGCGGCAAGCAACTGAAGGTTTAGCGACTTACATGGATTCACTTGGTGAAGCAGCTAAGCAACGTGGTGTAGCAATCAGCTTTGATTCACGGCATCACTCAACTGAGTTTGCCCATGAAGCTGCAAAAGTTTTGGGGCAACACGGCATTAAGAGTTTTGTGTTCGATGGCTTACGGCCAACGCCCGAACTATCATTCACAGTGCGTCACTTGCACACCTTTGCAGGTATTATGATCACCGCTAGTCATAACCCTAAGCAGTTTAATGGGTACAAAATCTACGGTGAAGATGGGGCCCAAATGCCACCTAAGGACTCTGATCTGATTACGAGTTATATCCGCAAGGTGACCGACTTATTTAGCATTGCCACTGCTGACGAAGCAACTTTGCAAAATAATGGTTTGGAAACAATCATCGGTGACGATGTTGATACAGCCTACTTGGAAAATGTTGCGACTGTCACAGTTGATCATGACTTGGCTGCCGAAGAGGGCAAGGATATGACCTTTGTCTTCACGCCATTGCACGGTACTGGTCGGATGCCTGGTGAACGTGCACTGCGTAACGCCGGTTTCACGAATTTCGTGACTGTACCAGAACAGGCTGAGGCCGATGGTGATTTTCCAACGGTTGCCTTCCCCAACCCTGAATTTGCGGAAGCGTTCGATCTTGCTATTAAGTTAGGTAAGGAAAAGCATGCCGATGTGTTGATTGCCACAGATCCAGATGCTGATCGTTTGGGAACTGCGGTGCGGTTACCCAATGGTGAGTATCAATTATTAACAGGGAACCAAATCGCTGCATTGATGTTGCATTACTTGTTAGAAGCCAACAAGAACGCAGGCACACTACCTGCCAATGCTGTCGCTGTTAAATCAATCGTTTCGACTGAATTTGCGACGAAGATTGCTGAAAGCTATCACGTTGGTATGATCAACGTGTTGACTGGGTTCAAATTTATTGCCGAACAAATTCAAAACTTTGAGGACACGGGTAGTCATACCTTCATGTTTGGTTTTGAAGAAAGTTACGGTTACTTGATCAAGCCATTCGTTCGTGACAAGGATGCCATTCAAGCATTGACGTTGTTAGCAGAAATCGCCGCCTATTATCGTAAGCAAGGCAAGACGTTGTATGATGGGTTGGAAGGCTTGTATGCAGAATACGGTTACTTCCGTGAGCAAACGTTGCAGCAGACTTATGAAGGTGTCGAAGGTCCTAAGAAGATTGAAGCCATTTTGGATAAATTCCGTGAAAATGCGCCAAAGGAATATGCCGGCTTTGATGTTGTTGCGACTGATGATATTGCAAAGGGGACGAAGACCTTTGTCGATGGTCGTGTCGAACAATTAGATTTACCAAAGGCTGAAGTATTGAAATACTGGTTGGCTGATGGCACATGGATTGCGGTACGCCCTTCTGGTACGGAACCTAAAATCAAGTGCTACATTGGCACGAACGGTGCAACACTGGCTGAAGCTAACACTAAGTTGCAAGACTTTGCGGATGCCATTAATGCCTTCGTAAAATAAAGTAGCGAGTTAAATTAGCGTTTGGGACATAAGTCATCTTGTCCCCAACGCTATTTTTGATTTATGAACTTAAATAGGGAAGGCGTGGGACAAAAGTCAAGTCACTGTGCAGAGGATGAACAACCTACCAGATTGAAGGCCAATCCGGTAGGTTGTTTTAGGTTTTGCTCGCGACTTCCCGACTTTTGTAACATTCTTACTTTTTTGCATGTGCCTGGACTTAAAACGTGCGAAAGTATGTTCGGTATGCTATCATGAAAACGCTAAGTAGACGGGTTTAAAGACAGGGTGCAGGTCACCTTGAGAACAGGATTGAAGGGAGTACATTAGCTGATGATTGAACGTCAAGAAGACCGTAAATTCGATTTGGTTTCAAAGTATCAACCAACCGGGGATCAACCAGGTGCCATTAACGCCCTGACTGACGGACTAGAAGCCGGTAAGAAGGCGCAGATTCTAATGGGCGCAACTGGTACTGGGAAGACGTTTACCATCAGTAACGTCATTGCGAACGTTAACAAACCAACGTTGGTGTTATCCCATAACAAGACGCTGGCGGGACAGTTATACGGTGAGTTTAAAGAATTCTTCCCCAATAATGCGGTCGAGTACTTTGTCTCATACTATGATTACTATCAACCAGAAGCCTATGTACCGTCTTCTGATACTTACATTGAAAAGGACTCGTCCATCAATGATGAAATTGATAAACTACGTAATGCGGCGACTAGTTCGTTGCTTGAACGTAATGACACCATCGTGGTGGCCTCTGTTTCTTCCATCTTTGGATTGGGTGACCCACATCAATATAAGGATCACGTGATTTCCCTGCGCATTGGACAAACTATCGAACGAAACGATTTCATGCGTAAGTTAGTCGATATTCAATTTGAACGAAATGACATCGATTTTCAGCGTGGGCGTTTTCGTGTTCACGGGGATGTTGTGGAAGTGTTCCCAGCCTCAGAAGATCAACATGCACTACGCATTGAATTTTTCGGCGATGAAGTGGATCGGATGCGCGAAGTGGACGCATTAACCGGTGAAGTTATAGGTGATCGTGATCATGTTACCATCTTTCCAGCAACTCACTTTATGACGAACGACGACATTATGGATCAAGCAATTGGGACAATTGGCACCGAGCTGGAAGACCGGCTTAAAGTGTTGAATGATCAAGGTAAACTGTTGGAGGCGCAACGCTTACAGCAACGGACTACCTATGACATGGAAATGATGCGTGAAATGGGTTATACGAGTGGGATTGAAAACTACTCACGGCATATGGATGGTCGCAAACCAGGCGAGCCACCATTTACGCTATTGGACTTCTTTCCTAAAGATTTTCTACTGGTTGTGGATGAAAGTCACGTTACGATGCCGCAGGTGCGCGGTATGTATAAGGGTGACCGCTCACGAAAGCAAATGTTGGTAGATTATGGGTTCCGTTTGCCAAGTGCACTGGATAATCGGCCACTAAAAATTAACGAATTTGAAAAGCATATTAACCAAGTCGTCTATATGTCAGCAACACCCGGCGACTATGAGCATGAACAGACAGACACAGTTGTTCAACAGATTATTCGACCAACTGGTTTACTGGATCCAACAATTGAAGTACGACCAATCATGGGACAAATTGACGATTTGGTTGGCGAAATCAATAAACGGATTGAGCAACATGAGCGTACGTTTATCACGACCATGACTAAGAAAATGGCCGAGGATTTAACGGACTATTTAAAGGATTTAGGCATTCGTGTGCGTTATCTACACAGTGATATTAAAACTTTAGAACGAACACAAATTATTCGTGATTTGCGACTAGGTAAGTTTGATGTGTTGGTGGGAATCAACTTACTGCGGGAAGGAATTGATGTGCCTGAAGTATCCTTAGTCGCAATTTTAGATGCGGATAAAGAAGGCTTTCTGCGTAACGAACGGTCCTTGATCCAAACGATTGGTCGGGCTGCCCGAAACTCTAATGGGGCGGTGATTATGTACGCTGATTCAATTACAGGATCGATGCAAGCGGCGATTGATGAAACCAAACGTCGACGTGAGATTCAGGAAAAATATAATGAAGACCATCACATTACGCCAACAACAATCGTCAAACCAATTCGTGATAACATCACGATCACGGCACCAACTGGTCCAGGACAAAAAGAATCAACCCTTAGTGAAGATGACTTTGAGAACCTTTCAAAGGCAGATCAGGATGCAATGTTGGCAGGCTTGAAGAAACAGATGCAAGAGGCGGCTAAGAAGCTGGACTTTGAAGAGGCTGCTAGCTTGCGTGATACGATTATGGAACTAACGGCCCAACAATAAAAAAGGTGGCTAACGAAACAAGTATGGCAAACGATAAGATTGTTATTCATGGCGCGCGGGCGCATAACTTAAAAAATATTGATGTCACCATTCCCCGTGACAAATTGGTTGTTATCACCGGCCTATCAGGTTCTGGGAAGAGTTCATTGGCTTTTGATACGCTATATGCTGAGGGTCAACGACGCTATGTTGAAAGTTTATCAGCATATGCACGACAATTTTTAGGGCAGATGGACAAGCCAGATGTTGATTCAATTGATGGGTTAAGTCCTGCTATTTCGATCGATCAAAAAACGACTAGTAAAAACCCTCGTTCAACAGTCGGAACCGTCACAGAAATTAATGACTACCTACGTTTACTGTGGGCACGGGTTGGTACACCAATTTGTCCAAATGATGGGACTGTGATTACCAGCCAATCAGTTGAACAGATGGTTAATCAAGTATTAGCGTTACCTGAACGGACACGATTACAGATTTTGTCGCCGATTGTTCGTCGTAAAAAGGGACAGCATGCGAAGGTCTTTGAAAAGATCAAACGCGAAGGTTTTGTACGGGTTCAAGTTGATGGTGAAACATACGATTTGGATGATGTGCCAGAATTAGATAAAAATAAGTATCACAGCGTTAACATTGTGATTGACCGTGTGGTAGTACGTGCCGATGGTGATAGTCGGAGTCGTTTATTTGATTCCTTTGAAGCCGCTTTACGATTAAGTGATGGCTACGCAACTGCTGATATCATCGATGGTGATCCATTACAATTCTCAGAACACTACGCTTGTCCGGTTTGTGGATTCACTGTGGGTGAATTGGAACCACGCCTGTTTTCCTTTAACGCGCCTTTAGGTGCCTGCCCTGACTGTGAAGGACTAGGTGTGAAGCTTGAAGTTGATGAAGATTTAGTTGTTCCTGATAAGAGTAAAACCTTGCGTGAAGGGGCATTAGAACCCTGGAACCCAATTAGCTCCATGTATTATCCAAGCATGCTAGAACAGTTTGCTGAGCAAAATAACATTGATATGGATGTGCCGTTCAGCAAATTGCCAAAGAAACAGCGTGACCAAGTATTGTACGGCTCAACGAAACAGTTCCATTTTCATTACGAAAACGACTTTGGCGGAATTCGTGATGTGGACGCTGATTTTGAAGGTGTTATTAACAACATTTCTCGGCGTTATAAAGATACTAATTCTGAATTTACACGCGATCAAATGCGTCAATATATGACTGAATTAACGTGTCAGACATGTCATGGTTACCGCTTAAACCGTCAGGCACTGGCTGTTAAAATCAATGGCCAACACATTGGTGAACTATCTGCCATGGCTATTAGCGACGAGTTACCATTCTTCAATTCATTGGAGCTTGGCGAACAAAACAAGGTCATCGCAGAACCAATTATTAAAGAAATCAAGGATCGTTTGACTTTCCTCGAAAACGTCGGTTTGAATTACCTGACATTGAGTCGTTCAGCAAGAACTCTTTCAGGGGGTGAAGCCCAACGAATTCGGTTAGCAACCCAAATTGGCTCTAACCTATCCGGTGTCTTGTATATTTTGGATGAACCTTCTATTGGACTGCATCAGCGAGACAATGATCGCTTGATCAGTTCTTTGAAGAAGATGCGTGATTTGGGGAATACTTTGATCGTGGTTGAACACGACGAGGATACCATGCGCGCCGCTGATTATTTGATTGATATTGGTCCAGGTGCTGGTGAAAACGGTGGTGAAGTGATGGCCGCTGGAACGCCTAAACAAGTGGAACGGAGTACGAAGTCACTGACAGGTAAATACCTATCTGGTAAAGACTTTATTCCTGTCCCAACAGCGCGTCGTACAGGTAATGGCAAAGCGATTGTCTTGAAAGGTGCTTCTGAAAACAATCTACAAGGTATTGACGTGCGCTTCCCACTGGGTGAAATGACGGTTGTAACTGGTGTTTCAGGATCTGGGAAATCAACATTAGTTAATTCCGTTTTGAAAAAGGTACTGGCGCAGAAGCTGAATCATAATTCAGAAAAGCCTGGGAAATATAAGAGCATCGCCGGGGTTAACAATATCGAAAAGATTGTTGATATTGACCAATCACCCATTGGACGGACACCACGTTCAAACCCAGCTACGTACACCGGTGTTTTTGATGATATTCGTGACTTATTTGCTCAGACAAATGAAGCTAAATTACGTGGTTATCAAAAAGGACGGTTCTCATTCAATACCAAGGGCGGACGTTGTGAAGCTTGTCATGGGGATGGCATCCTGAAGATTGAAATGAATTTCTTGCCAGATGTTTATGTGCCTTGTGAAGTTTGCCATGGTTCACGTTACAATTCTGAAACTCTAGAAGTGACCTACAAAGGCAAAAACATCGCTGATGTACTCAACATGACGGTTTCAGAGGCATTAGATTTCTTCGCAGCTATTCCAAAGATCACACGGAAACTGCAGACAATTGTTGATGTTGGCTTGGGCTATGTGCACATGGGACAGTCTGCAACGACGCTGTCTGGTGGTGAAGCACAACGGATGAAGCTGGCTTCTGAACTACACAAGAAAGCCAATGGGCGAAATTTCTATATTTTGGATGAACCGACTACTGGTTTGCACACCGCTGATATCAAGCGATTGATGGGTGTCCTAGAACGATTGGTCGATAATGGCAACACTGTGTTGATCATCGAACATAATCTAGATGTGATCAAAACTGCGGATCATTTGATTGACCTAGGGCCAGAAGGTGGTACTGGCGGTGGAACGATTATTGCCACGGGAACGCCGGAAGAATTAGCGCAAGTCAAAGATAGCTATACTGGTCAGTACCTCGCACCTGTATTGGAACGAGATGTAAAGCGGACACAGGCAGCTAAGTAATTTTAGCTAAGGAACTTAATACATGTAGGGAGTGTTTGGGACATGAGTCATCTTGTCCCAAACACTCTTTTTTTGACTTTATGCGTTTAAATAGTTAAAACGTGGTCCAAAAGTCAAACAGCTGTGCAGACTACGAGCCGCCTACCCGGTTTTAGACCAGCCCGTACGGCAGTTCTAGGTCTTGCTCTCAACTTCCTGACTTTTGTCTCACTCTGTTTTTATAATGGCTCGGCAGATTGCAGACAATGTATATCACGGTGTCATTGTTGCGGGAAAATGATTCTGCTAAAATTAAGGGTATTATTCGTTATTGGTATCTTTCAGCAAGAGAGGAACGACATCGTGGAAGAAACACAATTAAACCGATCTTTAGGATTTTGGTCAGCTTTGGCCTTAGTTATCGGAACTGTTATTGGATCAGGCATCTTTTTTAAACAAGCATCTGTTTTACAAATGACTGGCTCAACAAACTTAGCACTAATGGCCTGGTTACTTGGTGGTATTATCACGCTAGCGGATGGCCTAACATTGTCTGAAATTGGCGCACAGATTCCACACACGGGTGGACTGTATCATTACATGACCCATATTTATGGTGAATTTTGGGGATTTTTATCGGGTTGGATGCAAATTATCGTCTACGCACCGGCTATTGTTGGCTCCATTGCAGGCTATCTGGGCTTGTTAGTCACTAATTTCTTTGGCTTAGGCGCGGGTTGGAAAGCACCCATTGCAATTGGGACAATCACCTTAATTGCCTTACTAAATATGTTGGCAAATCGATACGGTGCAGCCTTTGCGATTGTGACAACGATTTGTAAACTGTTGCCAATTGCTGCCATTATTATTTTCGGTCTTTTCTTTGGGCATGAACAAGCACTAGGTGCAACCGTTGCCGGAATTCATCAAAGCGTTGGTAATTTTGGTGTGGCGGTGCTTGGAACAATCTTTGCGTATGATGGTTGGATTCTGATTACCAACTTAGGTGGCGAAATTAAACGACCGGAAAAGTTATTACCATTAGCAATTATCTTGGGCATTTTGCTCATCATTATTTTATATGTCGGCGTGACGTTTGGCATTTTTCGGTCGCTGAGTGCTAACCGTATCAACGCGCTAGGACAAAATGCAACTGCCTATTTTGCACTGAACGCCTTTGGACCGCTAGGCGGTCGGCTTGTAAATATCGGAATTATGATTTCGATTATTGGTGCGCTAAATGGGAAGATCATGACATTTCCGCGAATTTATTATGCGATGGCTGCGAAGAAACAATTACCATTTTCCAAACAGTTAGGGCATTTGAATCGGCACACACAAACACCCGTTGTGGCGACCTTAACACTACTGGTTTTGACAAGTATCATGATTCTAGTCGTTGATACAGATAGACTTTCTGAACTTTGTATCTTTGTGATGTACAGTTTCTATATTGCTGCCTTTATTGGTGTCTTTGTCTTGCGTCGTCGAAATGGGGGCAAACCAACTGGGTTTAGCATTCCGTTGTATCCCTTCGTACCCATCGTAGCAATTATCGGAACAGGTTTTGTGGTGGTGAGTGAGCTATTCTTTGATTTCACTGGCACGGCCATTTCTATTATCTTTATTGCACTGGGTATTCCACTGTATTACTGGTTGAAGCACCACTACCGTAATGACGGGTCTGTGACTAAGCTTTAAGTGTGGTGGGGTGTCTCCGAAAAAACAGGGTAACAGTGAGCTCACTGTTACCCTGTTTTGTCGGAGAGTGTCGCTCGCCTTGCGAGCGGCACAACCCGTTAGTATCAAAGTAAAAGGACACACTAAACTCAAACAGCCGTCGTCTCAGTTCACACTAGTAGTGTGCTGAAACGACGGCTATTTGAGTTTGCAGTTAACTGTTACTTGGAGTGAACGTTGGCCGCTGCAGTCACAGTGGCGGCGAGTTTACTTCAATGTTTACTGCACTTGTGTCTTTGTCCGCAAAGCGGGCAAAGCACTCTCCGAAGCACCAGGTCATTAGCAACGAAGACCAGATGTCGTGCCGTTAGCGAAGGCTGCGCAAGGATTGCGCGAAGCCGAAGCGGTAAGGCGCTACATCTGGTC
>NZ_JQCB01000003.1:69579-71797 GCF_001437435.1 Furfurilactobacillus siliginis
TCGGGGACACCGCCTAAGTGAACGTTAAGAAATAGGCAGAAGATTAGCATTTGTTAACGTTCCGTCGCGTTGCTGCCGTAGGGTGTTAAAATAGGCGCAGAGTTTTGAAGGAGATGACCGCATGCAACACAAATGGTTGAATAATTGGATTACCGTGATTTTGGTGTTGTGCGGCGGGTTATTAGTCTTAGGTGTGGCACATAATGCACGTTTATATCAACAGCCAATCGTCAAGGTAACGCGCGTGCTGACGCATAAAACAGTGCGCCAACAAGATGAATTTCAAAATCAGGATAAAACGACAACGCAGCATTTGAATGCTGTGTTACTAAATACAGCAGCACGGGGTGAGCATGTTTCGTTGACGAATACATATAGTATTTCTGGTGCTACTGATCAGCCGTATCACGTTGGTAGCCAACTGTTTATTTCACGTCCAATCAAAGGACAACAGCCGACCATTAAAGGGGCTAAACGAGATGTTGTCATTGCCTTTTTACTATGGCTAACGATCAGCATGTTGCTGGTGTTCATGCGCAAGGCAGGAAGCTTAGCATTACTGTCTGTCGCACTTAACGCAGTGCTTTTTTTTGTCGCAATTAATATTGATTTGAGTTTGAAAAATGGTAATGTGTTTGTGATTTTCAGTGCGATTGCCGTGGTATTCGCAGCGTTGACATTATGGCTCGTCCTCGGCTGGACGCGACAAATGGGAATCACCTTAATTGCGACGCTGTCAGGGACCATCCTAGCCATCGTGATTAGTTTGATTGTCTTTTCAGTCACCCATGAACGCGGCATGCATTATGAAGGGTTACAGTATGTAACAGTGCTGCCAAGACCACTCTTTTTGGCAGAAACGTTGATTGGATCGCTGGGTGCGGTAATGGATGAATCAACTGATATTGTTGCAACGTTATTTGAGTTGAAACGGGAACGGCCTGATGTATCGGCAGGACAATTATTTCAGTCTGGTCGAAATGTTGGACGTTCAATCATGGGACCGTTAGTCAACGTGTTGTTTTTGATTTTTGTAGCGGATACGTTCCCGATGACGTTGTTGTATTTAAAAAATGGGAATAACTGGGGTTACACGTACATGATGAATATGTCGCTTGGCATTATCCAAAGCCTGATCAGTGGTTTAGGAATTGTACTCGCCATTCCGGTGGCAAGCTATGTAGCTAGTCGACTGATGAAAGGGCGTGAGCAAGCATGACGACATTTTCTGTATTAGTGTTGCTGTTATTTATCGCGATGCTTTCGGTTGGTGGCAAGCAAGGCGCCATTGCGTTCGTTAGTTTAGGTATTAACTTTGCGCTGCTATTTTTGAGTATTGTGCTAGTTCAGTTTCATTTGCCACCTTTACCAGTGACGTTTGTGACAGGAATTATTATTTTAGCGGTGACCATTTTCTTTGGCAATGAAGACGATGGGAGCACAACAACCGCTTTTTACGCGGCGGTGATCGCAATGATTTTATTACTGCTCATTATTGTGCCAGTGGAACACTGGGCGCAGGTGGGTGGTTTTGGCGATGAGGACAGTGAAGATCTTGAAGGTATGTCCACGTTGATTGGTATTTCGTTTCTAAAAGTAGAAATCTGCACCGTTGTGTTGAGCACGTTGGGCGCTATTGCGGAAGCAGCGATGGCGATTTCATCTGGGCTTAGTGAAATTCAAGAGCAGCAGCCAACTATCACTGGCCGCCGTTTGTATGATGATGGCATTAATGTTGGTAAACAGATTATCGGGACAACCCTAAATACATTATTCTTCGGCTTTTTCGGTGGCTTTTTAGCGTTGTTTATCTGGTTCGTTGGGTTACATTACTCACTCAGTCAGGTCTTTAATGACAAGGTTTTCGGCGCAGAATTGATCATGGTCTTGCTGTCGTTTATTGGCGTGCTGCTCACGGTCCCAATTACCGCAGCTGTGGCAGGATGGCGCTGGCAAAAACGCGCATCGTAAAAGGGCCTGGGACATAACTAATTATGTCCACAGACCCATTGTTGTTTTCTGATTTTCAATAGTTGAAACGCGTTCGCAGACCCTGATTACTGTGCATTGCCTGCCGACCGTCCAGTGTCGTTTCACGACGCCTACCGCCCTGCCTGCAATTGCTCGCAATCAAAACGGGGTCTGCTCTCGCTCTGTGATCTAAAACGTGGGACAAAAGTCAAGTCGCTGTGCAGACTACGAACAACCTACCGGATTG
>NZ_JQCB01000003.1:71975-79911 GCF_001437435.1 Furfurilactobacillus siliginis
TGACTTTTGTCCCACTCTGCGTAAAAGACACACCCGGTATGTTATACTCTATGAAACGGCAAATATGAGGGAGCACATAATTAATGACACAACAACTGAACTTGGTGATTATCACAGGAATGAGTGGTGCCGGTAAGACGGTGGCCATGCAGAGTTTTGAGGATTTAGGTTACTTTGTCATGGATAACATGCCACCTAAGCTTTTGCCAAAGTTCTGGGAGTTGGTTCGGCAATCGGGCAAAGTTGAAAAGGTTGCACTAGTTGTTGATTTACGGTCACATGAATTCTTTGATGACCTGCAAGAAATGTTGGCCATTTCGTCTAGTACTGGTTCAGTCAAGACTTCGGTATTATTCCTAGATGCTTCTGACGGCGAGCTAGTGGCGCGCTACAAGGAAACTCGGCGGTCACATCCATTGGCGATGGACGGACGTGTCTTGGACGGTATTCATCAAGAACGTGGTCTGCTGTCAGAAATGAAGAACCGCGCCGATCTGGTAGTGAATACGGATAACCTGACGCCACGGCAGCTACGTGAAGAAATTTTTTCTCAGTATGCAGATACTGATGGTAAAGAACAGGAATTTCGCATTGAAGTCCTGTCATTTGGTTATAAATATGGCTTGCCGATTGATGCTGACATTGTAATGGATGTGCGTTTTCTGCCAAACCCATACTATGTGGCTGAATTGAAAAATTTAACGGGGCACGATGAGAAAGTTGCTCAGTATGTCATGGCACAGCCCGCAACAGAGACGTTTTACCAGCAGTTTTTAGGATTACTGCAGCAGATTATGCCTGGCTATGAACAAGAAGGCAAGCAGAGCCTGACAGTCGCAATTGGGTGTACTGGCGGTCAACACCGGTCCGTGGCGATTGCAGAACGGTTAAGTAAAGATCTGGCGCAAGACTACCGGGTGAATCTGGGGCATCGCGACATTAACAAACGAAAGGAAACGGTTAATCGATCATGAGTAACCAAACGTCACGACCACCGCGCGTGGTGATCATCGGTGGGGGGACTGGCTTGCCAGTTGTCCTTGATTCCTTACACAAACAGAATGTTGACGTGACCGCTGTGGTAACGGTGGCCGATGACGGTGGTTCTTCGGGAATCATTCGCAATTACATCAACGTGGTGCCACCTGGTGACATTCGTAATGTGATGGCGTCTTTGTCACGCCTAACACCATTGGAATTGGAAGTATTTCAATATCGTTTTGATGATACTGATAGTTTCTTTTCCGGACACGCAATCGGGAACTTGATTATTGCGGCCTTAACTGAAATGAAACATGGTGTGTTTGATGCCGTGCAGGAATTATCCGAAATGATGCGGGTAGATGGTCATGTTTATCCGGTGTCCAATGAACCATTAGTGTTACACGCTGAATTTAGCGATGGTACTCAGGTAGCCGGTGAAGCCGAAGTAACCGCCGCTCATAAACAGATTAAACGGGTGTGGGTCACGCCCCAACCGGATGCACAAGTTGAAATTGCGACGGCGATGCCAGCTGTTATTGATGCAATCCTTGATGCTGACTTAATCGTTTTGGGACCAGGAAGCTTGTTTACCAGCATTTTGCCAAATTTGATGGTTAGCAATGTTGGTGAGGCAATTTTGCACACACCGGCGGAAGTTGTGTACATTTGTAACATCATGACGCAAAAGGGCGAAACGGATCATTTTACAGATGCGGATCACGTGCGCGTGTTAAATAATCACTTAGGCAAGGATTTTGTGGACACTGTCTTAGTGAATACTGAGGTTGTACCTGAAGATTATATGGATTGGAAACGTTGGAACGAGGTTTCCACCCAAGTAACCACTGATTCGGCTGCGTTGCAGGCAATGAACACAAAAGCAGTGCGTGCTAACTTACTTAAATTACGAGATGCAGGTGCATTTCATGATGGTACCAAGGTTGTGGCCGAATTAATGAAATTATTGGCAAATAAAAAATTAGACTAACTCGGGAGGTGACCGGATGTCTTATGCAAGTGACGTTAAAAAAGAATTAACAGGACTCAAAGTGCACGCTGCAAACGGAAAAGCTGAATTAATGGCGCTGATTCGCATGAATGGTGCTGTCAGCATTGTTAACCACGCATTCGTGCTTAACGTCCAAACAGAAAATCCTGCCATCGCTCGCCGTATTTATGCGTTGTTGAAGCAGTTTTACCGCTTAGAAGCCGAATTGATCGTTCGTAAAAACGTGAAATTGAAGAAGAATAATATGTACGTAGTGCGCCTGAAATCGGGGACGCAACATGTATTAAGCGATTTGCACATCATGGGTGATGCTGGGATTGAAGAGGTTGTGCCACAGGATTTTCTTCAAGAAGATAGTGAAATCCGTTCTTATTTACGTGGTGCTTTTCTAGCCGGGGGATCAGTGAATAATCCTGATACAAGCCGGTATCATTTGGAAATTTACTCACTGTACGAAGAGCAAAATGAGCAAATTTGTACGCTAATGAATCAGTATGGTGTTAACGCGCGGATGACGAATCGGCGTAGCGGGTACATCACGTATCTCAAGGAAGGCGAAAAAATTTCGGATTTCTTGACGTTGATTGGTGCGACAAATGCCATGTTGAAGTTTGAAGATGTACGGATTATGCGCGATATGCGGAACTCTGTGAATCGACTGGTGAACTGTGAGACAGCTAACATGGAAAAAGTTGCCTCGGCCAGTTCAAAACAGATTGAAAACATCGAGTATATTCGTGATCGCGTTGGTTTAGGGCAGCTGCCTGATAAGCTACGCGATATGGCAGAGACACGTTTGGCCAACCGCGAAGTTAGTTTGAAAGAGTTAGGCGATTTATTACCAGGCGGTGGTATTTCCAAGTCTGGTGTAAATCATCGTTTGCGGAAAATTAATGAGTATGCGGATGAATTGCGTAATGGGGAAGATGCAGCTTCTGCCTAAAGAAGTTTGTGTGAGCATACTGTAAGTCGGACTGAATTGCCGACTTATGGTGCGCTCCTTTTTTGTTTTCGACAGTAAAACCATTTGACGAAAGATTGGTTAGTCGGTATACTCTTAAAAGTAATCATTACTATTTAAAAAAAGAGGTATTTATTATGGCAGTTCCAGCAAGGAAAACATCGACGACAAAACGTAAGCAACGGCGGGCGCATTTGAAATTGAAACAGCCGGCAATTCACCTAGATCCAGTGACTGGTGAATATCAACTAAGTCATCACGTGACGCCTAATGGTTTTTACAAAGGCCGTAAAGTGACTGCGGAGGATAAATAAATGAAACAAGATTTAAGTACTGCGTTACGTAATTTAAAGAGTCCTAACATCAAAACGCGTAAACGCGCGTTACAGATTATTAAAGGAATCAAGAAGAACGGCAAGTAAACGTTAGCTGAAATTCTATGTCTAAACGAACTTGTCGCCAAACACAAAAGACCTGCCGATAATTTCGGCAGGTCTTTTGTGTTTGGCGTAGTTGATATGGCCTCAGTTTACTGTTGTTTTAAACGGTCAACATTAGCTGGATTGGATAAAAATGTCGTTAAATCAGCTAGCAGACCGGTGTGGGTTGGGTGCCAGTCCAATTCTGCTTGCGTCTGCGCGCTACTGGTCGGGTTGCTGACGGTAATACTTTGTGCAAACCAACCGAAGAAAGCAGCTGCTTCTTGTTCGGTAAAATGTTCGATGGGGAGCTTCATTGTTGTTCCAATTGTCGTTAAAATATCCTTCACGGCAATACCTGACTCAGCGACAGCGTTATAAACGTGACCGGCTTGTCCATGTTCGAGGGCCGCAACAAACAATTCAGCTGCATCATCGCGATGAACTGATGGCCATACGTTGGCACCGTCGCCGACATAGCCAATTTTTCCTTGTTTGGCAGCCAACTGGGCTAATAATGTACCAAAACCTTGTCGTGCTTCACTATGGACAGTAGGAGCCAAGCGAACAACGCTAGTACGAACGTTCTTATCGGCATAACTTAGTGACAGTAGTTCAGATGCACCACGACCAGCCGCATCTGAAGTGACGTCTGCTTCGGTCGCATCTCTACCTAAACCAGTTACCATTAATGTGCCAGATGTGTTAACAAAAGGCTTGTTAGAACCAGCCAGGGCATCGCCAATGGCAGAAATAGCTGCTTGGTCTTTGCTCAAGGCACCTTTATAATCGCTAAAATCGTTGGTGAAAGCCAAATGAATCACACCATCACTTTGTTCGGCAGTCTGGGCAATTACTTTGGTGTCATCAAGGGTACCATGAACAGCTGTGGCACCCCAATCGGCTAGTTGTTGCGCAGAACGATCAGAACGAGCTAAGCCAACGACTGAATGCCCATGCGCCAGTAAGATTTGGACAACCTTTGCACCAATAAAACCGGTTGCGCCTGTTACAAATACCTTCATAAGTGTTCCTCTTTTCAGTTAATAAGAAAATTTTGTATTTTGTTTAATAAGCAATAAACTTATCGGTAATGATATTAACCGATAGACTTATCATTGTCAAACGTTGACTTTTGAAAAGGAGCCAGTTAGCATAAACCATTATGAAGAAAAAAGATGAACAGAAGTATGAACGCATTCTAGATGAAACGGCTAAGCTGATTTTAGAGGGCAGTGTTGGCGCAGTATCGACGACCATGATTGCCCATCAAGTAGGAATCTCACAATCCAGTATCTATGTGTATTTTAAAAATCGCGAGGCATTATTATTAGCGCTTTATATCCGTGAATTGGAAAAATTGTATCAAGGGGATGCTTCGTTGCCAGTTGCTGAGTTAGATTTTCCACAGCAGCTACAGGCGTATATTCGCCAATTATTTGAATTTGCAATGGTGAATCCTGAAAGTATGACAGTGATTCAAAAGATCAAAGGCGATGTTGCCTTCGATGAGGAGGCACAGACACAGATTGAGCAAATTATTCAAAGCAGTCCAGTCCAGCAGCTGCTATTTCAAGGAATTGCGGATGGGACGTTACGACCAGTCGATATTTCTTTACATCGCAATGTGATTTTTTCGACCATTAAGTTACACACGGATAATCTGCATAATGGTGTGTATACAGAAGTGAATGTGCCGTTTGAACAAGTTAGCGAAATGGTCATTAGTGCCGTTTTGAATGCGAAATAAACTATTTACGAAAATAGGTTTAAAAAAAGAGCTTACAACCAAATTTGAATTTGGTTGTAAGCTCTTTGATTTGTGTCAGTTACTTCATTTCTGAAGAACTTTGCATGATGTGGTCGATCAAACCGTAATCTAATGCCTGCTGAGCGGTCATGTAGTTATCACGTTCAGTGTCGCGGTTGATGGTTTCAATATCTTGGCCAGTCTTTTCAGCCAGCAAGTTGTTGATCATCTTCCGTGTCTTCAGAATTTCTTCTGCGACGATTTCGATTTCAGTTTGTTGCCCTTGAGCACCACCAGAAGGTTGGTGAATCAAGATTTCTGAATGTGGTAAGGCAAACCGTTTGCCCTTAGCACCAGAAGTGGCAAGGATAGAAGCCATAGAAGCCGCCATCCCCATAACAATCGTTTGCACGTCGGACTTAACAAAGTTCATCGTGTCGTAGATTGCCATCCCAGAGGTGATCACACCACCAGGTGAGTTAATGTACATATAAATGTCTTTGTCAGAGTCTTGGGCATCCAAGAACAATAATTGTGCGATGATGGCGTTGGCCATGTCGTCTTCAATTGGTCCTGAAACCATGATGATACGATCTTTTAACAGACGTGAGTAAATGTCATAGGCGCGTTCACCGCGGCTAGACTGCTCGATAACAGTTGGAATTAAAGCCATGATTGAGGCCTCCTCATAATTTGCGTTGTGATTTAGCACTTGGACAAGTCCTTTGCTAATCAACGTAAATGTAGTGTAACCCAAAGGTCAAAAAAGGTCAAACGAAAACTAACGGAATTTTCTAAGTATTGTCAACCGACTGGTAGATATGACTTCTTGATGAAAATAAAGTTCTTAAATGGACCTACTCAGTGAACTTAGAACAAGATTTGTTTGACAATTATTTTGGAGACTGGTAATCTTCTAACCAACATTTAATCATTGTTTTCAAACCGAGTAGCGAATGGTCTGTGTGTCAGGAAGTCGGTGGATGCTGCGAACCGATCAGGGCCATTTTAGCGAACTACTTGAAAACGATAATGACCGGGCACCGTTGGACCGTTATCCCAGCGAGAGTGAGTACAAGGGCCGCGTGTCCTTAGTGCTAAGCTGGGTGGTACCACGGTTTTTCTAATCGTCCCTGTTATGTGAACGCATAGCAGGGACGATTTTTTTATTGGGGGCATTTAAGATGCGGGCAAAATCAGGCGGTAATCCACGATATTGATGATTGATCAAACAAACTATTAGCAATCACACTGTGGAAAAATGGAGCATAATTATGGAAAAGAAAAATTTTACGGTCGGACGTAATGAAGCACTGATCATGTTGCTAGTCATGTTAGTTGTGATGGGGCTAGGCGTCATTAAATTTGGTTTATCACCACAAGTACCGGTAATGGCTGTGATGGGCATCTTAATGGCATGGGGTGTGTTTCATAAGCTGCCCTGGTCAATGATTAACACCGGGATTAAAGATGGTATCGAAACAGGTATCGTGCCCATTTTTATTTTTATCCTAGTGGGGGCGTTGATCAGTACATGGATTGCTGCTGGTATCATTCCGTCACTCATGGTATTTGGCTTTCATTTGATTAGTGTACAGTGGTTCGTACCTTCTGTATTTATTGTCTGTGCCTTAGTTGGTAGTGCGGTCGGAAGTGCATTCACGGTTATTTCGACAGTCGGAATTGCCTTCTTTGGAATGGGTGTCACGATGCATGTGAATCCTGCTTTGGTAGCAGGCGCAATCATTTCTGGGGCAGTGTTTGGGGATAAATCCTCGCCATTGTCAGAATCAACTAACCTAACGGCAGCGGTCGTTGATGCAGATTTATTCAAACACATTATCAACTTGATGTGGTCTACAGTTCCTGCTTTCGTCATTTCACTGATTGTATTTGGCGTTATGGGTAGTGGCGAAAAAGGTGCTAGTCTAGCTAGTATCAACCGTGTGATCGATATTTTAGAGACACATTTCACAATTTCAGCGTGGGCGATCGTGCCAATTGCCTGCATGTTCATCTGTGCTTGGCGTCGCGTGCCAGCCATTCCAACGCTATTTTTGAATATCGGCGTGTCCTTGGTGATGTTGTTGATTGAACACCCGGGAACAAAGCTAATGAAAATTGCCAGCATCATTGAGACTGGGTTTGTTTCTCACACCGGTAATAAGGAAGTTGATGTCTTATTGTCACGTGGTGGGATTGCTAGCATGATGGGGACTGTTTCATTGATTGTCTTAACACTGTCGCTTGGCGGCATGCTGATGCAATTCGGCTTGATTGATGCCGTCATGGAACCATTTGCCAAACATCTGAATTCAGATGGTAAGCGAATCAGTGCCGTTGTTTTAGCAAGTATCGGCGTGAACATCTTTATCGGTGAACAATTCTTGTCTGTGATCTTGCCAGGAAAGGCCTTCAAGAAGACGTTTGACGATGCCGGATTAGCACCAGTCGCGTTAGGACGTGCATTGGAAGATGGCGGAACAGTTATTAACTACTTGGTTCCATGGGGTGTCGCCGGGGTGTTTGCGGCGAACACATTAGGAGTTAGCACAATGGCGTTTCTACCATTTACATTGTTCAGTCTATTGTCACCTGTGTTCTCAATTTTGAGTGGGGTGACGGGGATTGGTGTGAAGCATCAGGAGAAACGGGTAGAAGGTTAGTGTGTATTGTATTCAAAAAGTCACCGAGACGGCGGTAAAAGCGGTCTCGGTGACTTTTTGTGCTTCTGTTATATAGCGGAAACGTGCTATGCAGCCCATGGTCCTGTGCAGAACCTGGCCGCTGTCCGTGGCTAAAGCCACTACCAC
>NZ_JQCB01000003.1:80126-85219 GCF_001437435.1 Furfurilactobacillus siliginis
CCCGGGCTTGATTGCACTCTGCTCTATGGTAAAGCATTGCCTGCTGCGGCGTAGATGTCGTACCATTCTTGGGCCGTTAATTCGACTTTGTTAGCTTCGACAATTTGCTTCAGGCGGTTGGGATTCATACTGCCAACGATTACCTGAATGTGCGCAGGATGCCGTAAGATCCAAGCCGTGGCAATGGCGTTTTTGGTAACGTCATAGCGATCCGCAATTGCCTGTAACATAGTGTTTAATTCGGGGAATTTGGGATTGTCGATGAAAACGCCTTCGAACATACCATATTGATAAGGTGACCAAGCTTGTACGGTCATATTATGCAATTGGGTATATTCTAAAACACCGTTATCATGGTCTACACTACGGTCATCGGTCATGTTGACGTGCATGCCCGCGTCAATCATGCCAGTGTGCATAATTGAAAATTGTAATTGGTTGATTAGCAGTTGTTGATGAATGCTGTTCTGCAGCAACGCCATCTGATAAGGATTTTGATTAGAAACACCAAAGTGGCGTGCTGTTCCATCTGTCTGCAACGTGTCTAAAGCTTCTGCCACCTGGGCTGGTTCCATCAGCGGATCTGGACGGTGAAGTAGCAAACTATCAAAGTATTCCACATTCATTCGTTGTAGTTCTGCATGAGCGGCATCAACGATGTAATCACGGCTAAAGTCGTAGCGACCGCCAAAGACAAGTCCGTCGTGCGAACGGCGATTATCTAGCACGATACCGACTTTGCCCTGCACGTAAACACTGTGACGATCAATGCCAGTTTCTTTCAACGCTTGACCAAAGATCGTATCGGATTGTCCCTCACCATAAATATCGGCACCATCGAAGAAGTTAATACCTAAGTCAAAGGCAGTTTCGATTACTTTCGCAGCCTCGCTGACGGATAACTGGTTCATTCGCATAATGCCTAAGCCAATATTGGAGGCGTGAAGATCACTTTTTCCAAGATTAATGTATTTCATGAGTTATACTCCTTATATAGGTTGTCAAAGTATCCACAGCAAGTGTAGCACTGTTTCCAAACAGTCGCTTGTGCTGGCTCGTTAAAGCTGGTATAGTGTTATGTGTTAATGACAACGAATTTGAGAGGAGAAGCATCATGGCAGAAAAGAAACCATTGAACTCATTCGCCGGCAAGCGTCCAGTCGCTAAGCGTCAACGTCGCCTTCGCCGTGAAAAAGAAATTGCCGCAATCCAACGTTGGGCTGCAGGTAAGACTGATGAGATCGAAGCCGCTCCTAAGGCCAAGTAATTTCGGTTGAGAATGCTTTTCTGATCGTCTCAAAGAGTCAGTACATCAAAAAGCTAAAAGTCCCGCGTCATCATCTTCGGATGGTGACGCGGTTTTTTTTGTTCCAATTAATTAGCAGGTATCCCTAAAAATAACTTATTGTTTCTTGAAACGTTTTATCTTAGAATGAATATAAGATAGATGGAGGTGGATAGGATGGGAACAGGTTCTAAGACGATTACAATTTTATTTTTATTACTTTATGCCTATTTAGTATTTCTTGTATTTACACAACCAATGAAGATGATGTTGGCGATGCAAGTTATGGCAGTGGGAATGTTTTTACAGGCTGGGATTGATTGCTGGTGTGCTTTTCGGAAAACAAAGTAACCTACATATGAATGAGGAGGCGTTTGCATGAGTGAACAAACGGTTTATAACAACTATTTTTATGATGAACCAGTTTATGACCTGCACGATGGGGGCTACGTGCCATTAGAACACGCTGATGTACCTGAACAACCGCTAAATGTGCCTGCCGTTTTAAAGCCAGATAAGGTTGACGGCAATGATGTATGGTACACAATTCGTGCCCAAGCCGGTGAGACACAAATCTTGCCTGGCCAGAAGACTAAAACCTGGGGCTACAATGCGTCATTACTTGGACAGACCATTGTCTTAAAAGACGGTGTTCATTATCATGTGCACATTGTGAATGATTTGCCGGAAGTGACGACTTTGCACTGGCATGGATTGAATATTCCTGGTCCCATCACTGATGGTGGTCCACATGCCCCAGTTTATCCGGGTAAAAGTCGCGACATTGAGTTTACGTTGAATCAGCCGGCCCAGACGGATTGGATTCATCCACATCCATGTCCAAATACTGCGCGGCAGGTATGGCAAGGACTTGCGGCAGCCGTTGTGGTGACTGACGACATTGAGGGCAAACTACCTTTCCCACGTGATTATGGGGTGGATGATATTCCGGTTGTCCTACAAGATCGTAGTTACCATGACAATCAATTGGATTATGATGCCGACTACGATATGGATGGAACGCTTGGAAAATACATGTTGGTGAATGGCACGATTAATGGTGTCTTTGATGTGACAACGCAACGCGTACGGTTACGAATGCTGAATGGTGCCGATCGACGTGAATATCGTCTGCATTTTAGCGACGATCATGAATTTACACAAATCGCATCTGATGGTGGCGTACTGCCAGAACCTGTCCAAATGAAGAAGGTAATGTTGACAGCCGCTGAACGGGCGGAGGTAATCGTTGATTTTGGCGATTACAAACCAGGCGATCGGGTCCAATTAATGACTGACGACATGCCAGTAATGACGTTTGCCATTGGTGATTTTGAACGAGACGACACAGTCTTGCCTGCACATCTAGTAGATATTGAAGACTGGCAGCCAACACCAGGTCTACCCGTTGAAAAGACAGTCATGTCAGGGATGGACGATGAAGTCTTACTGGATGGCAAGCTGTTTGATATGCAACGCATTGACCGACGCCAACAAGTAGGTACTGTGGTCGATTGGGATGTTACCAATACCAATGAGATGGATGGGGGGATGATTCATCCATTCCACATGCACGGGTGTCATTTCCTGATTTTATCGCGTAATGGGCATGCGCCATATCCAAACGAGCATGGCTTTAAGGATACCGTGGGTGTAAATGCCGGCGAAACAGTGCGGATTCGAGTGAAGTTTGATGTTCTTGGGGTCTTTATGTATCACTGCCACATTTTGGAACATGAAGATACTGGCATGATGGCGCAAATTGAAGCATATGATCCTGACCAGCCACAAACGTATCATTTGTTGAGTATGGATGATTTGATGACAAAACCTGAATAAGCAGTGGTTTCATCTAAAAGACGATGCCCGGTTTGGACATCGTCTTTTAGATGGCATAATTTTAAGAGAGAAAGTGACAAAATGACGCAAGCAACGAAGTTTAGTAAGGATAATCATGGTGGGACTTATAATCGATTATTGTTCATCATCACGCTGTTGACTGGCACGTTTAGCATGTCGATTAGTCAATCATCGCTATCGACGGCATATCCCACGTTGATGCGCACCTTTGGCATTGGCGCACCAGAAGTTCAGTGGATGACCACTGGCTTTATGTTAGTGATGAGTGTCATGATTCCCGTCAGTCCTTGGTTACTGAACAACATTAAATTTACGACGCTGTTTCGATGGGTTACCGCGACATTTGCTGTCGGAACACTGCTATGTATGATGGCGCCAAACTACATTGTGTTGCTAGTTGGCCGATTAATTGAAGCACTCGGAGTGGGTATTATTTTTCCATCCTTTCAAACTGTTTTGTTAACAATCACGCCTGAAACGCATCGTGGTGCAACGATGGGAACGGCTGGATTAATCATGGGATCAGCGTTAGCAACGGGACCTGTCGTATCTGGAATCATGCTCCAATTTACGAGCTGGCGCGGTTTGTTCGCATTATTCTTTGTTCTGGTGGCAACGGTGTTTGTCATCTCTTTTTGGACGATCAAAGATGTTATGCCAGTGAATCAGTCTCAAATGGATTGGCTATCAATCGTTTATTCATTAGGTTTTATCGGCGTTTTATTTGTTCTTAACCAGATTGGTAGCAAAGGCGTTAACTGGTGGCTGACGGTGTTACTTGTAGTCAGCATTGTCGCTGTGATTGGATTTTGTTGGCGACAGCTACACCGGGCACAACCGTTGCTTGAGTTGCATGTGTTTCAAAGCCGTTTGTTCACGACGGGAGTGCTCTTGACAGGTGCCTCATACATCGCATTAATTGTGACGACAATTGTCTTACCGCTTTATTATCAAAATGTACTGGGGCTATCTGCTTTAGCTTCGGGATTATCATTGGTGCCAGCAGCGGTTGGATTGAGCTTATTAAATCCATTGTCAGGTCGCTTGATGGATCGTATTGGCCCTCGTAATGTTGTGCTGACGGGGATGCTTTTAATTGTTTTAGGCTTTGGCTACTTAACGATTTTTGCGGCTCATTTGACGGTGGTAACGCTGATTTTAGCCTCGATTGTCACGGAAGGCGGCAATGCCTTTGTGATGATGCCAGCCGTAACGCTAGGTGCCAATTCATTGCCTGATCGGTTGATTGCTCATGGTACGGCGGTCACGACGACAGCACGGCAAATTTTGGGCTCCGCTGGGGTAGCGGCAGCCACCATTATCCTTACGCGAGTCACACAAGCAAACCACGGTGCACTAGGCTTGTATCAAGCAACGCTACGTGGGTATCAAATGACCTTCCTAACATTCTTAATCATTGGCTTGTTTGGCCTCGCCTTGACGTTTACGTTGCCTAAAGGGAAGCAGGGGTGAGTGTCTCCGACAAAACAGGGTAACAGTGAGCTCACTGCGTTCGCAGGCGGGGAACAAAGGGGCCTTACCGTTCCGGGGGTTTCTGATTTTTTTCCCCCCCTCCCCCCCGGGGGGGTTTTTTCCCCCGCCGTCACTGTTACCCTGTTTTGTCGGAGAGTGTCGCTCGCTTTGCGAGCGGCACACCCGTTAGTATCCAAGTAAAAGTTAGACTCAACATCAAATAGCCGCTCCAACAGTTCTACGTGTACGTAGACTGTTAGAGCGGCTATTAGAGTTTGCAGTTAACTATTACATAGAGTGAACGTTGGCAGCTGCAGTTACCGTGGTGGCGAGTTTGCTTCGACGTTCACTGAACTTGTGTTTTGTCCGCAAGGCGGGCAAAGCACTCCCTCAGCACCAGGTCATTAGCAATGGAGAGCAGATGTCGTGCCGAGAGCGCAGGCTGCGCAAGGATTGCGCGAAGCCGAAGCGGTAA
>NZ_JQCB01000003.1:85457-88584 GCF_001437435.1 Furfurilactobacillus siliginis
AAGCCCCCCCTCGTGGTAGGCGTTATTTGTCCGGCGTCAATCCAAGTTTCTGCTGACAGTCAGGGCAGTAGCCGAAAAGTTCAATGTGATCTTCGGTAATCATGTAGCCACTTTGCTCAACGGCAGCGGCTTCTAGATTGCTGAAATCGTTATAGAAAATGTCAGTAATCTTACCGCAGTTTTGACATACCGCATGAAAATGTGGCTTACCAAAGTAATCGTAATGTGTACCAGCATCACCATTTTCAAGTTCAATGACGATGCCTGTCTCAACAAGCGTATTCAGCGTGTTGTAAATGGTGGCTAGACTAAGCCCCTGGTGAGTTGGCTTTAATTCATCAAACATGGTCTCAACATCAGGATGATTGTGGTGAGTCATCAAATAATGAAGTACGATTTGTCGTTGCGGTGTTACGCGTAACTTTTTCTCTTTCAAAACGGCAACTGCAGCTGCGTCAATAACTTCTGCCATAACGTTTCCTTACTTAGATTAGTTCTAACCTAATAGTAAAACACTTTTCCCGTTAAATACCAAGGGTTGTGCAAAACTAGATTTTCATATGTAATCGATACTACCGAAGATACTTATCGTGTAAGTGTCTCATTATTTGCTGAAGAACGTGATTATAAGCATTGCATTTTGTTCTTTTTTAAACAATGCATTATGATGGATGCGTGTAAAACCAATGTTTGGGAGATGGCTAACAGATGGCAGTGAATGAACAAAAACAGGCGTTCCAACTGCACTTGCAAGAGTTAACTGACCGCAACGGTGGTTTCTTAGAAACGGTATATGCGCTGGCAAATGGACATTTTGGTGTGCGTGCAAGTGATCCTTTACAGGGAAAACTGCAGGGCTCAGGTGGGATGCCAGGGCTATTTGTGAACGGATTTTATGATTTTAGCAAAATTAATTATGGAGAAGTTTACGCAGGGTTTCCAGAAAACAACCAAACGATTGCACAGTTGCCGGACCCGCGCTATTTAGTGTTAGAAGTGGATGGGCAGCGTTCTGATGAAGTGTCTTTTTCAACGCGGGTCGTGGACAAAAATCTCGACATGGAAACTGGATTATTAAATGAACTATTTGAAATAACAAGTCCGACTGGCAAGATTCTGCAGTTGTCGCTGTCGTCGTTTGCCTCACAAGCAGATGAAGCAATCTACTGTGTGAGTTACACAATTCGGCCACTGAACTTTAGTGGCAGTGTGAAGCTATACAAGCAGCATCCGTACATTGATCAAGTGTTCAGCAAAGATGGCGATATTCGCGCTGTCTCCCGTAATAATTTATTAGATCGACAGTTTATTGATGCAGATTTTCCAGCGCTGCAAATAACGACGCAACGTAGTCAGCTAGGCTTGGTCATGATGTGGCGGTACCTAGGTGAAGACTCATTAGTGAGTTTTGATTCAGCTGATGGGATTCCTAAGTATGTAATGGATCTTGATTTACAACAGGGCTTGGCAGAATCGTTTGACTTTGGATACTCCATCAGCCAAATTCACAGTTTGATGGACGTGGCGATGAACCATAATGCTTATTTAAAAGGTGCAAATGCCCATTTACAGCATCATTCATTTTCATCCTTGTTCACCGAATCAGCGCATCGCATGCAGGCATTTTGGCGCGATGCAGATGTTCAGATTGAAGGGGATCCTGAGTCACAAAAGGGGATTCGCTTTAACCTGTTTCATTTGCACCAGTCAGCTGGACATGATGGCAAAACGAGTATTCCAGCTAAGGGACTGACAGGTGCCGGCTATGAAGGACACTACTTCTGGGATACAGAAACGTTTATGCTGCCTGCGTTTACGTATACAAACCCAAGTATGGCGCGGGCAATCTTAATGTATCGGTACCACACGTTAGATGCGGCTAGACGGCAGGCACATGATTTTGGCTTGGACAGCGGGGCAATGTTTTCTTGGCGGACAATTAATGGGGCGGAGGCGTCACCATACTTTCCAGCAGGCACTGCGCAAGTGCATATTAACGCCGACATCGCCCATGCAGCTTCCGAGTATATTCAAGTGACTGGGGATACAGATTTTCTAGTTGAAGCGGGATTTGAAATAATTCTAGAAACGGCGCGCTTCTGGCGTCGGTATGGAAGTTTTGGCGTAGATGGACCGCAAAGTGGCCATTTCGTGATTAATAAGGTCACTGGTCCAGACGAATACACAGCGTTGGTGAATAATAATTATTACACGAATCGAATGGCGCAACACAATTTACGGTTAGCTGTCCTGTATGCGCGTCAGTTACAACAGACGCATCCCAATAAACTAGAAGAACTAGGTGTGACAGAAAAGGAATTACAAGCGTTTTCGCATGCTGCTGACGAGATGTACTTACCATATGACGATGAACTGGCCGTCAAAATGCAAGATGATGGTGCGTTCAATCTAGAAATTTGGCCATTTGACCAAACGCCGCGTGACCACTATCCGTTGCTACTGCATTATCATCCACTGCGTTTGTATCGGCATCAGGTGAACAAGCAGCCAGATACGTTGCTAAGTGACTTTCTGTTTCCTGAGGATCAAGATATTGAGCAGCTGAAACGTGACTTTGATTATTATGAACCGTTAACGACCCATGATTCATCATTGTCACGGCCGATCTTTAGTATTCTGGCCAATCGGATTCGTGCGCATCATAAGGCCTACCGGTACATTGCTGAATCTTTATTGACAGATTTAAACAATGGGCAAGGAAATTCGCAAGATGGTGTGCACGTCGGCAGTATGGGTGCTAGTTGGATGGAAATGACCTTTGGTGTCGCAGGGATGATTCGTACACAAAAGGATGGATTGACGTTCAGTCCCCATTTGCCATCACAATGGACTGCGTTAACGTTCAAGATTAAGTATCAGGGCAGCCAGGTGTCAGTGCACATCACGCGTAGCCAAGCCATTTTCAAATTAGTGGTGGGGGATGCGATGACGTTACACTGTGATGGACAATTGGTTAGCTTGAAGGCGAAGAGTCGTACGGCTACAGTGACGTTGGACGAAAAGTGAAGGGAGAAAGTGGGACAAAAGTCGGGAAGTCGTGAGCAAGACTTAGAACGGCCGTACGGATTGGTCTTCAATCCGGTAGGTGGTTCGTAGTCTGCACAGC
>NZ_JQCB01000003.1:88777-105508 GCF_001437435.1 Furfurilactobacillus siliginis
ACCCACGTTTTAACTATTTAAGTTCGTAAATCAAAAAGTGAGTTTGGGACAAGATGATTTGTGTCCCAAACTTTTTTTGATTTGGGAAAAGGGTAACTTTGGGAGGAGCACGGACTGTTATGTAGCATAAACGAGTTACACACCCCATAAGCCTGTGCATTGCCTGATCGTCGTCCGTGGCTAAAGCTATTACCGCCGCTTCTGCAATTGCTCGGCTTATACCCGGGATGTTTCACTCTCTGGTATATAAAAATGCCCCGACAAGTTGGGGGACTTGTCGGGGCTGGTCTGATAAATTTATGTGTGTGCGTTACTCTTTTTGGAAATTAGTTTTGGTTAACAGCGTCCAGTTGGGCGAAGTAAGCAGTTTCCTTCTTTGCTTCAGCTGCTTGATTCTTTTTGTTGTACCAAGGTGAGATGGTGAATGCCAAGACATCATTCATTAAGTAAACGGAACTGTTAACGAACATTGCCAAGGTTGCGTCGCCTTGACGGAATGAAACGGCCCACAAGATCATTTGGGCAATCCCGGAAGCAACCCACCACAGGTATTGTTGCTTGAAGCGCATGAAGCAGATCACACCGGCACAAGCGGAGATACTAAATGAAATTGCATCGATCCAAGGCCGAGGGTCGTTCGTCAAAGCACCAATCAAGAAACCTGAGATTGCATAGGTGACAACCGTTGCTAGCACAGCGACGGTTGTACTACGCCATGTGAATGACCGAATTTTGCTGACCATGTTTTGGTTCCAAGATGGGCTAAGCAAAACGGGGAGGTCAAGGGTTGCCATGTAAACCAACTGTTCACCAATGGACAGGTAGTTTTTAGCAGCGAAGCCGACGTAGACGAAACACATTGCGGAAAGAACCCCTAGGAAGCCGTTAACACTTTTGGCCTGGTTAATGGCAAGGATACATAACACACCCAATGTTGTTCCGATAAAGGTGATTAAGCTAACCAAACTGAATGGATTTGAAACTAAAGTCATCACCTGCGCACCCAAAGAAAATCCAAAGAGCCAGTATGATGCCTTGTGCCAACCAGTTAATTGATGGGCAAGAAACTTAAAATAATTGATAACGCGATGCATGAAAAATCTCCATTCTATGATTTGTATTTGTGGGCCCGGTAGAATTAAAAGATTCAGGCCTGTAACGCACTGAGAGTTATATTAGCACCCATTCCGTGGAAAACAAAATGCCCGTAAAACGCTTATTGCATATGGCATTGGTTGCTGGTGCGTGGTGAATAAACAGCGACTGCTGGCGGCTGAACGTGTTTTTAAGTTGAACACAAGATGATGTGAAAACTTTTTTGAAAAATCTATATGTAGTGGTTCAAATGTGATGAAAGAAATGAAAACAAGCGGCTACGCAAATGAAAAAGCGTGGGCCAAAAGTCTGAAAGCCGTGAGTAAGACCTAGAACTGCCGACCGGGTTGGGTTTCAACCCGGTCGGTAGCTCGTAGTCTGCACGGTGACTTGACTTTTGGTCCATGTGTTCACGATTTAAACTCGTAAATCAAAAAGAAGGTGTAGGACATAAATGACTATGTCCCACACCCGTATTAGTGTCTAACTAGCTTGATGGATTCTGGCATAATTAGATTAATTGAAAGCTAAGTTGATGTTCTTGTGGCTTAAAGATCTGACCAAGGTGGCTAAACCGAACCTGCATCCGTTTTAAACCTTCGATGTTTGTATCCGTGATTTCAATGCGGTAAGCCGCGGTTGGTGCTGGATGCACCAGGTTGAATGTAATGTATTTACCCTTTGAGAAGTGAATGCTGTGGCGACCTAATTCGCTATGGAAAATTGTAATCATAATTAATGTCCTCCTTTTGACTATGTGATGATATTAACAGGAAGAAATTTCTGATGATAATAATGTGCTTCTGAATTCAATAAGTTTTTAAATGCCATAAAAAGATTTGTCGGACGCGCCCATGCATCTAATGGAGAATTCTTGTTTTTGGCTTGCCTTTCGGAACGTTTTTCGATAGTATAGACAGGTACCATTTTGGTAATTAAATTGCGCCTGTAGTGTAATGGATCGCACGTAAGATTCCGGTTCTTGAGATGGGGGTTCGATTCCCTCCAGGCGCATCATAGAGTAAAGAAGGTGTGGACAAGCTTGACTTTGTCCACACCTTTTTTTGTTGATGCGTTTATATTCTGAAAACGCTGGTCAAAAATTAAACTTCTGTGCAGATTATGGCCGCCCTAGGTCATGCTCAAAGCTTCCCGATTTTTGAACCGGTCCTTATTTCGTAAAGTGAAACCCTGATTGCGTAAGGGTGGTGGTGTTTTTGAGCACGCCGCTCATTAAATCAATCCACGGCAATAGTAAGACAGCCCCAGTACCTTCACCGACACATAGATTTAAGTTGAAGTAAGGCGTAAGCGATAAAGACTTAAGAATAGTTTTAGTGCCTGCTTCATAAGAAGCGTGCGAGGGGATGATGTGATTTTGGATGCCCGGTTGAATTTTCTCAACTAATAGTAATGCTGCATAAGAAATGAATCCGTCGATTACAAGCGGGACACCGTGTTGTCCGGCATAGAGAATGGCACCGGTCATTGCGCCGATTTCAAAACCACCAACGTTAGCGAGGATGCTCAGTGCGTCATCCTTATCAAAAAGACGAGCGATGGCTTGGTTAACAATCGCCACTTTGTGTTCTCGTCGTTGTTCAGAAATATTTGATCCATTACCAACAACGCTGTTTGGATTGACTTGTAAGCAACATGCTGTGATTGCTGAAGCAGCTGTTGTGTTACCAATACCAAGCTCACCAATCAAGAGTAACTGAGCATGCCTATCATTAACCGCGGTAGCTGCGATTTGGTAACCGACATCAATTGAATGTGCCGCCTCATCGACTGTCATAGCAGGCGTGATTGCTAAATTGTGCGTGCCGCGCGAAACAACGCGACTGATCACGTTAGGATTATTCGGGGCTGTTTTGAGACCAACGTCTACGATTGTGAGCGGGCAATTACTAGCTCGGCACATTGCGGCGACAGTGGTTGTGCCAGTGATCATGTTATCGGCTTGAATACGCGTAACTTCTTGTGGGGTTGCTGAAACACCAGCAGCGGCTACACCGTGATCGGCAGCGAAAACCAGTAATTCTCGTCGTGAGAAATCAATCGTGGTATCGTGGCTGATTTCTGCTAAATGAATCATCAGATCTTCTAATCGACCGAGGCCGCGAACTGGTTTCGCTAAATTATCCAATTTTTGTTGCATCCGAGTTGCTGCTGAAGTGGATAGTGTCATTAAGGGATGGTTATTTTGCCAAGCATAATTAGTCGTCACGATAGTAGCCTCCGTACCTAAAGTTACCTTTAACGTAGCGATGGAGGCGAGTGGATACAAGTATTTAACCAGCGAAACACATTAGGGTAATGCAATGGCGCAAATAAAGATAAATCTGGTAGAAATTGTGACGAAAATTTGTAAACGCTTACAGTTTCACATATAATCGACCACGTAAAGTTTACTAAAACATGGAGGCAACATAATGAAATATACGAAGCAAGCATATGGAACTTTGAAAAATGGACAGCCGGTTGAACAAGTGACTTTGGAAAACGACAACGGTAGCAGTATCCAGGTATTGACGTTAGGTGCGACTTGGCAGGCTTTTAACGTACCAAGTGATCAAGGGACAGCAAACTTGTTAGCAGGTTATGACAATCTAGCAGATTATGAAACAACACCATTTTATGTTTGTAAGACAGTTGGCCGGGTAGCCGGTCGTATTGGTGGTGCCAAGTTTGATATTGATGGTCAATCATTTACAAGTGACCAAAATGAAAATAAAAACACATTACATGGTGGGGTGCATGGCTTCTCAGATGCTGTTTGGACCATTGCAGATCACCAAGAAACTGCTGACAAAATTGCCGTGACGATGAGCTTAGCAGTGGCTGGCGATGTTGACCACTTCCCAGGTGACATGACGCTATCCGTAACGTATACCTTAACTAATCAGAACAAAGTAACCTGGTCTATTACCGGGAGTACGGACACTGCCACGTTGTTTAACCCAACTTTGCACACCTATTTTAACCTGACTGATCACGAAGAATTAGTTAGCCAATCATTGTTTATTAATGGGCGTAACCGAGTTGTCCTCGGTAGTGATAAAGTGCCAACAGGTGAATTAAGCGATGCGACCGGAACTGCCTATGATTTCACGAAGTTAGGCAAAGTGACAGATCATCTTGAACAATTAAAAACTGAAACAAGCGGCGTTGAATTTGATGATGCATACCGCGTTAATGGGGATGCTGACCAGCCGATTGCGACTGTTGCAGATCCTGAAAGCGGTCGTGCGCTAGACCTTTATTCAAGTCGTAATGGTTTAGTTATTTTTACAGCTGATCCAGCAGGCTATGCACTTTCTGAAGATGAGCAAGCTAACCGCAATTACACGGCATTAGCCTTAGAAGCACAATGGTTGCCAGATGCGATTCACCATGATGGTTTTGGTGACATTGTTTTACCAGCTCATGCACCACAAACGTACAGTATCGATTACCAATATCGTCAGCTGTAGATTGTCAGGCTGAGTCTCCTGAATTCAGGAGTGTGCCGAGCGTAAACGTCAAAAGAAAAATAATCTGTAAAATGAACTTGAGTTTGGGACATAATTATCTTGTCCCAGACTCTCTTTTTGATTCACGAACTTAAATAGTGAAAACGTGGGATAAAAGTCAAATCGCTGTGCAGACTACGAACCGCCTACCGGATTGAAGACCAATCCGTACGGTGGTTCTAGGTCTTGCTCACGACGTCCCGACTTTTGTCCCACTCTCAAATAATGTTGCCCCGACGGCGAGTGAAACGGGCTCACTAATGATTTGGTGTTGACAGACACCGCCACATGGCAGTGAACGAGAAGGCTCAAGCGCACATGGTTAAGGAAAACTTTACTAAATATTTTATAGCCTGTTTTACCTGCTAAAGTAGCAATACAACCGATTGCACAGCCGAAGTTGTGTGAATTAGTGTGTTGCTTTTTTTAGTAAAACTAGCTATTCTTATCGTCGGAAGCGCTTACAAAGAAGCTGGAGGTGCCGTAATGGCAGATAAAAATCAAAAGATCACGATTGATCCACAAGCATTTGCTTTGGCTGTACTGGGTGGGAACACACAACGGCCAGACGAAGAGAACAAACGTTATATCAAGCGTCAATTGACATTGTACTTAGAATCAACATTGTTAGTGCAAGACTTTAATGAGCTTGAGGAAACATCATTCCACTTGGCTAAGACGAAGCAACGTAACGAGATCTTAGAAAAGGTTATCGAACGTCGCTACAGTTAATGCTAATCGTATTTGCAATTATTTTAGGAACATTGAGGAGATAAGTTCATGAAGGTCAAACAGTATTTATCCTATGCCTTAGGGGCATTCGGGCATGATGCGTTTTATGCCACGTTGAGTACGTATTTTGTTGTATTTATTACGAGTCAGTTATTTGATACGAGTAACCACGCCAACGATGTGAAAATGATTGGGATTGTCACGACGATGGTTGCAGTTATTCGGACAATTGAAATCTTCTTTGACCCACTGATTGGTGGGGCGGTTGATAACACACGAACCCGTTGGGGTAAGTTCAAGCCTTGGTTATTGGTCGGCGCTTTGGTTAGTTCATTAACCTTGATGCTCGTCTTTACTAACTTTGGCGGCTTGGCACTTAACCAGCCAACGTTGTACCTTATCTTGTTTGGCATCGTGTTTGTTATTTTGGATGTGTTCTATTCATTCAAAGATACAGCCTTTTGGTCAATGCTACCTGCCTTGACGGTTGAATCTAGCCAACGTGCCCGGCTTGGAACGATTGCACGTTTTGGATCAACACTAGGTGCACAAGGGGTTGCCTTAGTTATCATGCCAACAGTGACCATCGTGTCTGGTTGGTTTGGTGGTGCAAAGGGTGAACAAAACCAAATGGGATGGCTTGGATTTGCCATCTTAATTGGAACTGTTTCTTTCCTTGGTGCTTTAATTACCGCTGTTGGGACTAAAGAAGAAGATAACGTTATTCGTGAAAACACGGAAAAAGTTGGGATCATCGGTGTCTTCAAGGTGTTGGTTAAAAACGACCAATTGATGTGGACTGCTTTATCTTACTTTATGTTTGCTTTTGGTTACGTTATTACGAGTTCGTTGTTCCTGTTCTACTTTAAGTATGTTTTAGGTAACGCCAATGCATTCTCTATTTACGGTGCTTTATCAGCCATCTTAGGGATTATTTCTGTTATCTTATTCCCATTCTTAGAAATGTTGATCAAACGGAAGGCCATTTACGTTGGCGGGATTGCGATGATGTTCATCGGTTACGTGATTTTTGCCTTGGCTGGTACGAACCTTGTGACTGTTTTAGTTGGGATGTCATTTATCTTCTTCCCATACCCAATGATTTTCTTGGCTGCCTTGATGACGATTACCGATAGTGTTGAATATGGACAATTAAAGATCGGTACTCGTAACGAATCCGTGACGTTAGTTGTTCGTCCGTTGATCGATAAAGTGGCTGCTGCCTTTGCAACGTTGATTGCTTCAACTGCCGCCGTTCATGGTGGGATGGTTGGTAATGCTAAGCCAAGTGACATTTCTGCAGGACAATTAACAATTTTCAGAACGTACATTTTCTACGCACCAATGGTTCTGATTGCTTTAGGTGCTTTGATTTACTTCTTTAAAGTTTCATTGACTGAAAAGCGGCATGAAGAAGTCGTTAAGGAATTGGAACAAAAATTAAATGCAACTGATGCAGAGATTAACGACATCAAGTAAAAAACAGTTAAAAAGGATGGTTCATAAAATGGATAAGGCAAGTATTCAACAAGAATATGAACAAACTTTTGGTGTTGCACCAGAACGGGTCTTCTTTTCACCAGGCCGAATTAATTTAATCGGTGAGCACACTGACTACAACGGTGGACATGTGTTCCCTTCAGCAATTAGCTTAGGTACGTATGGGGCAGTTTCCGCACGTGAAGATACGACGGTTCGTTTGTACTCAGCTAACTTAGCTGATGCTGGTATGCTGACATTTGATGTGAACGACTTAGAATTCAGCAAGGACTTTGGCTGGGGCAACTATCCGAAGGGCATGTTGTATGAATTAAAGAAGACTGGTCTCTCATTTGACCATGGGTTTGACTTATATGTACACGGGAACTTACCAGATGGTTCTGGCTTGTCATCATCTGCCTCACTTGAATTATTAGTAGGTGTTATCGCCAAAAAGCTTTTTGATCTAGATGTTTCACAAATGGATCTCGTGTACGCGGGTCAACAAGTGGAAAATGACTATATTGGTTTAAACTCTGGCATCATGGATCAATTTGCGATTGGGATGGGTAAGAAGGATCAGGCAATGTTCCTTGATACCAACACGATGGAATATGAATATTACCCAGTTGATCTTGGCAATAACGTTGTCTTGATTATGAATAGTAATAAATCACATGACTTGGCCAGTTCTAAGTACAACGAACGCCGGTCACAGTGTGAAGAAGCATTGGCACGGATTCAAACAAAAGTGGACGTTAAGTCGCTTGGTGATTTAAGTAAAGAAGAATTTGATGAAGCAGCTTATCTGATCAATGATGATACGTTGATCCGCCGAGCTCGTCATGCGGTGTTTGAAAACCAACGGACCATTGCTGCTAAACAAGCACTAGATGATCATGATTTAACCCGCTTTGGTCATTTAATTAGTGCGTCACACATCTCACTAGAATATGATTATGAAGTTAGTGTTCCGGAACTTGATGTTTTAGCTTCGACGGCTTGGTCACAACCAGGTGTCTTAGGGGCCCGGATTATCGGTGGCGGTTTTGGTGGTTGTGCCATTGCCATTGTTGATCGTGATCAAGTTGAGACCGTTAAACAAGTAATTGGCGACAAATACTTGCAACAGTTTGGTCATGCAGCAGACTTCTATGTTGCTGAAATTGCTGATGGAACACACGAAGTAACAGACTAGGCAGTGGGAGTTTAATTATGGCAGAGGATGCAGTAGAGAATTTAATTACTTTAGCAGAACAAACGGGGGCCAGCGACGTGCTGGACCGCGTTTATTTGCGCAATCGAATTTATGCACTAATTGGCGACGTTGATCATGCAGCACAATCTACAGAAGGTGTGGAAGCAATGAGCCAAGCGCTTTTACAAACGGCGATTGATAATCAGCTCATTGAAGACAACCCGACAGATCGTGAGTTACTGGAAGGACAATTATTAGATTTAGCAACGCCACGTCCAAGCGTCGTCAACGAACGCTTCTGGGAAGCTTATCAGGACAGTCCGGAAGCTGCGACGAAGTACTTCTATCAGCTAAGCAAAATAAATAATTACATCAAAACAGCTGCCATTGCGAAGAATGTGGTCTTTGACGCGCAGACAGATTTTGGCGACATTGAAATCACCATTAATTTGTCAAAGCCAGAAAAAGATCCTAAGGCGATTGCAGCGGCAGCCAAAACAGCTGCCAGTGGTTATCCATTGTGTCAGTTATGTTTGGAAAACGAAGGCTACAAGGGTCGTCTTGGTTACCCTGCACGCAGTAATCACCGTGTGATTCGGATTATGGTGGGTGGCCAACCATGGGGCTTCCAGTATTCGCCGTATGCATACTTTAATGAGCATGCGATCTTCTTAGATACCAAACATGAGCCGATGCAAATTAACCGGCAGACATTCACGAATCTGTTTGACATCATTAGTCAGCTACCTGAATACTTTGTCGGTAGTAACGCTGATTTACCAATTGTGGGTGGCTCAATGTTGAGCCATGAACATTATCAAGGTGGTCGGCATGTCTTTCCAATGATGAAAGCACCAGTAGTACAAAATGTGTCATTAGATGCATTCCCAGATGTGACGGTTGGCGTTGTTAAATGGCCCATGACCACATTGCGGTTAACTGGGACGAATCAGCAGAGCTTGGGTGAGGCAGCAGAACATATTCGTGAGGTCTGGAACCATTACGATGATGAGACTGTTTCGGTTAAAGCCATGGATGGGGATGTTCGCCACCACACAGTAACGCCAATTGCATATCGAGACGGCGAACAGTTCGTATTAGATTTGGTATTGCGTGATAATCAAACATCAACTGAATTTCCTGATGGTATTTTTCATCCGCATCAGGATGTGCAACATATTAAGAAGGAAAATATTGGTTTGATTGAAGTGATGGGGCGTGCAATTTTGCCTGCTCGATTGAAGACGGAAATGCAGGAAGTTCAAAAGTTCTTGTTGGATCAGCCAAATGAAATGGCTGCCTATCACCGTGACTGGGCTGAAGGCTTGAAGCAACAGTCCATCACGAAAACCAATGTTGAAACGATTGTGAACTCAGCGATTGGGACTGTATTTGCACGCGTATTAGCAGATGCTGGGGTCTTTAAATGGGATCAGACTGGCCGCGAAGCACTGGCCAAATTCCTGGCAGCCATTAAGTAGGTGTACGTATGGCAACTTTAAAGGACATTGCAAATAGAGCACATGTATCGTTGGCGACGGTATCACGCGTGCTAAACTATGACGCGACAATGGCTGTAAGCGATCAGACCCGGCATCGAATTTTTGAAGCCGCTGAAGCTTTGAACTACACGAAGCATCGGCGCGATGGCAACCAGCGACCAGTCAAACATTTGACGATGGTGGAATGGTATTCGCAAACACAAGAAATGGAAGATTTGTACTACATGTCAATTCGTATCAGCATTGAACGGGCCGCATCTGCTGCCGGATTCATAGTTGAAACGATTTATGCAGGACAACTGGCAACGATTGACGAAGCGACCGACGTCATCATTGCACTAGGTAAATATTCTGAGCCGGAAATTGCGCAGCTAACGCATATTACCGGGAAGCTCATCTTTGTCGATTTTGACACGCTTGGTTTAGGCTATGATTCTGTTGTGACAGATTTCAATTACGCCGTGACAGATGTTGTGATGCAACTTAAAGCGAGCGGCGTAACTGAAATCGGCCAGCTTTTAGGTACCGAACAGACAGCTGATTGTGAACGTACGTTGCCGGATCCACGGGCGTTACCATTTAAACAAGCACTAGGTGAGCATTACAATGCGCAGTTTGTAACGACTGCTGACTATTCACGTCAAGGCGGTTATCAGCAAATGAAGCAACTGATCAGTGATCTTGGTGAGGATCTGCCAACTGCATTTATGATTAGTAACGATGCAATGGCGATCGGTGCGTTGAAGGCATTGACCGAAGCGCATGTTGCAGTTCCACAACGTGTACAATTAGTGGCTTTTGATGACACATCCATTGCGAGCTATGCGATCCCGGGACTGACTGCGGTGCACGTCGCCACTAAACATATGGGACAGGCAGCAGTCACACTTGCGCAAGAGGCGATTGCAGGTGACCGACGAGTTGCGAAGCAGGTCACACTTGGAACACGTTTGGTAAAACGAGAAAGCACACTGTTTTAACAACTAAGCAAACAGCATCAGTGAGCGCAATGGCCACTGGTGCTGTTTGTCTTTTTTGAATTGGTCAAACGCGCAGCCTGCAATTAACCACAAAGATGTGTAAGCTAAGTGCAGATGGTGAATGAAAAAGTTCATAAAGGAGTGCTAAGCATGAACAACGAAAAATTTCGGTATCCAGATAAGGGCGCATACGAATTAGTGACTAAACAACTGGCTGCACGACATATTGATTATCACGATATTGCTGCGATTGCTAAAGAAATTCAACGGCAATATTTACCAGATGTCCCGCTCAGTGAATTTGAAACGGAGACAATCGATGTGCTACATAAGCGCGAAGTGATGAACAACGTGATGGTGGCGCTGGAACTTGATCGGTTAGCAACAGCAGGTCTCTTACAACAGCCATTGCAAGATATTATCAAAAATGACGTTGGTGTGTTCGGTGTTGATGAAGGCTTGGCTTTGAACATTGCGAATATGTACGGCACGATTGGCGTAACAAATTACGGCTATGTGGACAAGGTTAAACAAGGTGTCATCAAACGCTTAGACGAAGAAAAAGACGGGCACGTGAATACCTTCGTCGATGATATGATTGGCGCAATTTCAGCGGCGGTGGCTGCAAAGATGGCACATAAATATAATTAATGCTTGTGAAAAAATTATAAATAATTGAATCAGTGCAATGGTGAACTGATGACGTTTGACTTATGAAAACAAATGAAACAGCTTGTGAAACCCAGTTCGCGCATTTGCAGGATTTTGCCGTTTGGCTTATAATTCCTAATGTGTTAATTATATATTTTCCTTAAGGGAGGAAGTTCACCAATGACTGTTAAAATTGGTATCAACGGATTTGGCCGTATCGGTCGTTTAGCTTTGAAGCGGATCCACGAATTGAACACTAGCGACATCGAAGTGGTTGCAATCAACGATTTAACCACTCCATCAATGTTAGCTTACTTACTTAAGTACGATTCTACTCATGGTAAGTTTAACGGTGAAGTTAGCGCTACTGAAACTGGTATCGTCGTCGACGGTAAGGAAATCCCAGTTTACGCAGAACGCGATGCTAAGAACATTCCTTGGGTTAAGAACGATGGTGTTGACTACGTTCTTGAATGTACTGGTTTCTACACTTCAGAAGAAAAGTCACAAGCTCACTTGGACGCTGGCGCAAAACGTGTTCTGATCTCAGCACCTGCTGGTAAGATCAAGACGGTTGTTCCTGGTGTTAACTTGGACATCTTAGACAGCAGCGACAAGATCGTTTCTGCCGGTTCATGTACTACCAACTGTCTTGCACCTTTGGCTTACTTCATGAACGAAGAATTCGGTATCCAAGTTGGTACGATGACAACGGTTCACGCCTTCACATCAACACAATCAATCCTTGACGGACCTCGCGGCTCAAAGCCTCGTAGTAACCGTACTGCTTCAGTTAACACGATTCCTCACTCAACTGGTGCTGCTAAGGCCCTTGGGTTAGTTATTCCTGACTTGAACGGTAAATTACAAGGACACGCACAACGTGTTGCTGTTGTTGACGGTTCATTAACTGAATTAGTAACAATCTTAGACAAGAAAGTTACTGCTGACGAAGTTAACGCAGCCATCAAGAAGCATACTGAAGGCAACGAAGCCTTTGGTTACAACGACGATGAAATCGTTTCAAGCGACATCATCGACGATTCACATGGTTCAGTATTCGACCCAACCCAAACAGAAGTTACAACTGCTGGCGATGCTCAGTTAGTTAAGACTGTTGCTTGGTACGACAACGAATGGGGCTTCACTTGCAACATGATCCGTACGTTGCTTAAGTTCGCCACTTTGGAAGCTTAATTTTAAATAACGACAGTTTTTGTTTGTGGCAAAGGCGGGAGGAGGTAAACTCCGCCCGCCTTTTTCTGTGGCATATAAGTGCTACCTTTCACAACACAGGCAAATTGATTCATAAAAAACAGCGGAAAGTGGTTTTTCGACTTAAAAATCGTTAAACTAGACCCGTACGATAAACTCGTGAGGAGGAATTTACCTTGGCTAAATTAACTGTTTCTGACTTAGATTTAACTGGTAAAAAAGTTTTAATGCGCGTTGACTTCAACGTGCCAATTAAGGGCGGCGTGATCGGCAACGATAACCGAATCGTGGCTGCTTTACCAACCATTAACTACGTACTTGAACATGGCGGTCGTGCCGTATTGTTCAGTCACCTTGGCCGGATCAAGACTGAAGATGACAAGAAAGAATTATCCATGCGTCCAGTTGCTGAACGGTTGAGCAACTTGCTTGGCAAACCTGTTACATTTGTACCAACTACGCGTGGTGCTCAATTAGAAGATGCTATCAACGGCTTAAAAGACGGCGAAGTATTGCTGTTTGAAAACACCCGTTTTGAAGACTTAGATGGTAAGAAGGAATCTGGTAACGATCCTGAATTGGGTCAATACTGGGCTTCACTTGGCGACATGTTTGTTAACGATGCCTTTGGTACTGCGCACCGTTCACATGCTTCAAACGTTGGTATTGCAACGGCCATGAAGGCTGCCGGCAAGCCAGTTGCTGCTGGTTTCTTAATGGAAAAGGAAATCAAGTTCTTGGGGAACGCAGTTGATAATCCTGTTCACCCATTCGTTGCCATTCTTGGTGGTGCAAAGGTTTCTGACAAGATCGGTGTGATCGACAACTTGTTGACGAAAGCCGACAAAGTTATCGTTGCTGGGGGGATGGCTTACACCTTCTTCGCTGCACAAGGTTTAACAGTTGGTAATTCACTGTTAGAACAAGATAAGATTGACACGGCTAAGGAAATCCTTGCTAAGGCTGGCGACAAATTAGTTCTGCCAACTGATTCTGTTATCGCTAAGGAATTCAACAACGATTCACCTGCTGAAATCGTTGATGGTGCCATTCCTGATGGTTACATGGGCTTAGACATCGGTCCTAAGTCAATCGAATTATTTGAAAACACATTACGTGATGCTAAGACGGTTGTTTGGAACGGACCTATGGGTGTGTTCGAAATGCCTAACTTTGCTAAGGGAACACTTGCTGTTGGTAAGTTCCTTGGTGACTTAGATGCAACGACAATCGTTGGTGGTGGTGACTCAACTGCTGCCGTTCAACAACTTGGTGTTGCTGAAAAATTGACCCACATCTCCACTGGTGGTGGTGCTTCACTTGAATACTTGGAAGGTAAGACATTACCAGGTATCGCTGCTATTAGCGACAAGTAAACTTAATCATCGAACTGAGCTCAGCCTTGTGCTGGGCTCTTTTTTGTTCTCGGGGCTTGGTCGTGTCAGGCTGGCAGATAAACGAACTCGCGTTGCTCGTCGTCGGGAAAATGTTATGCCTTGCCGTTGCGGGCTTTGCACATTCTGTGCAGCCCTTCACTCCCGGCATGACATTTTCCCTCCATCGTTCATCTACCAGCCTGACACGACCGCATTTGCCTGCGCGAATGCGAAGGCAAATGCAAAACCTGAGTTCAAGAGTCAAGTTCAAGAGTCAAGTTCAGAACACTCCTCGCTTCGCCTCGTACTCGAACTAGAAGTTAAGGAAAGTGATGCAGCAATGCGTATGGGCTGGCTATGAAGGTGTATCGCAGTAGTTGTGCTTGGATGTGACAGTTAGTGGTGCTCACGCACAACTAACTGTCACTCGGCGGGAAACTAGTTTCCCACCGACACCCTACGTAGCAGCAAACCACACGAATATCGTTTTCCTGGCTTTTCATGGTAGAGTTCTCTACAATACGTCTTGTAAACACTTACAACGGGAGGATTTTAAGGCATGCGAATTCCGATGATTGTTGGGAACTGGAAGATGAATAAGACAGCTGATTCGGTGGCCGCCTTTGTGGATGGCGTGCGTGGTAATTTGCCAGATGGGCGTCAGTTGGAAACGGTGGTCTGTGCACCATCATTGTTTTTGGAAAAATTGGTCGAACATACAGCAGGCATGCCATTAGAAGTTGGCGCGGAAAACTGTTACTTTGAAGATAATGGTCCGTTCACTGGTGAAACAAGTCCGTATGCGTTAAGCAAAATTGGCACCGAATTTGTTATCTTAGGCCACTCTGAACGGCGTAAGATCTTTCGTGAAACAGATGAGATGGTCAACTTGAAGGTGCAGGCCGTGTATCGTAACCATATGCGACCAATTATCTGTTGTGATGAAACGATGGGCCAACGTGAGGCCAATGCGACGGTACACTGGGTTGTTTCACAAGTGATTGAAGCACTCAAGGGCGTCAGCGAAGAACAGGCACGGACAGCTATCATTGCCTACGAACCAAGTTGGGCGATTGGCGTCGGCACACCGGCTTCACCAGACCAAATTGAAGAAGGGTGTTACTTGATTCGGCAAACTGTCGCCGATGTGTACGATGACGAAATTGCCAATGAAGTGCGTGTCTTATACGGTGGCTCTGTGAAGCCTGCCAACATCAATGTTATTATGCAGAAGCCTGATGTAGACGGTGTCTTAGTTGGAAATGCAAGTTTAGAACCTGAGTCGTTTTTGGAACTAATCAGCAACGACCCTGGAAAATAATTGCTGAGAATCTTGATAGTGAAACGCCGAACACATATAATGTAAGGGAAGTCTTTGTGACTACATTTACCCATATAAGGAGAGAATAAGATGTCTATTATTACAGATATTTATGCACGCGAAGTTTTAGATTCACGCGGTAACCCAACTGTTGAAGTTGAATTGTACACAGAAGATGGTGCAATGGGTCGTGGGATCGTTCCTTCAGGTGCCTCAACTGGTGAACATGAAGCCGTTGAATTGCGTGACGGTGACAAGAGCCGGTTCCAAGGTAAGGGTGTTACTAAAGCCGTTGACAACGTAAACAACATTATCGCCAAAGAAATCGTTGGCTATGACGTTACTGACCAAGTTGCCATCGACAAAGCCATGATCAAATTAGATGGCACACCAAACAAGGGTAAATTAGGCGCAAACGCCATCCTTGGTGTTTCTTTAGCCGCTGCTCGTGCTGCTGCTGACGAACTTGAAGTTCCGCTTTACAACTACTTAGGCGGGTTCAATGGTCACGTACTGCCTACACCAATGATGAACGTTATCAATGGTGGGAAGCATGCTAACAACAAGGTTGATTTCCAAGAATTCATGATCATGCCTGTTGGTGCCCCAACTGTTAAGGAAGCCGTACGTTACGGTTCAGAAACTTTCCATGCTTTGAAGAGCATCTTAAACGACCGTGGTTACTCCACTGCCGTTGGTGATGAAGGTGGTTTCGCTCCTGACTTGAAGAACAACGAAGAACCATTTGAAATTCTTGTTGAAGCCATTACTAAGGCTGGTTATGTTCCTGGTAAGGATATTGCAATTGCCTTTGACTGTGCAGCATCAGAATTCTACAACAAAGAAACTAAAGAATACGAATTAGTCGGCGATGGTAAGAACTACAGCGCCGCAGAATTCACTGACTTACTTGAAAGCATTGTTGACAAGTACCCAGTTGTTTCTATCGAAGATCCTTTGGATGAAAACGAATGGGAAGACTGGGCAGCATTAACTGCTAAGTTAGGTAAGAAGGTTCAATTAGTTGGTGATGATTTATTCGTTACTAACACTGACTACCTTTCAAAGGGTATCAAGATGGGTGTTGCTAACTCAATCTTGATCAAGTTGAACCAAATCGGTACTTTGACTGAAACTGTTGAAGCTATCGAAATGGCTAAAGAAGCTGGTTACACTGCCATCGTTTCTCACCGTTCTGGTGAAACTGAAGACACAACCATTGCTGACTTAGTTGTTGCTGTTAACGCCGGTCAAATCAAGACTGGTTCAATGAGCCGTTCAGAACGGATCGCTAAGTACAACCAGTTGATGCGGATTGAAGACCAACTTGGCACAACCGCTGAATACAAGGGTATCCACTCATTCTACAACTTGAGCGAACAAGCCCGGAACGAAATCACTAGCAAATAATTGATTGCGTTTGAAAAGACCGCCGACTGTGTTGGCGGTCTTTTTGTGTGGAGAATTTTAGGGGGGAAGTGCTTTTATATTTGCGAAAACGAGTTCACCAGCCTTGAGTCCTGTGCATTGCTTGCCGACCGTACAGGGCTAAAGCCCTTCCCGCCCTGCCTGCAATTGCTCGACGCCTCCCGGGCTGGTTCACTCTCTGTTCTGAAACGAGTTCGCTGACCCAAGACCCTGTGCATTGCCTAGCCGCCGGTTATGGG
>NZ_JQCB01000003.1:105704-130284 GCF_001437435.1 Furfurilactobacillus siliginis
ACGCCCACAATCACCGTCTTTGCAATTGCTCGGGGCTTATCCGGGGCAGCTCACTCTCTGTTATTAAGAAAGTTCAAAAGAAACAAAGTAACGTATATCTGTCTACTGTGTTGACCTATACTCTAATTCGGGGGTGGGGAGATGGCCACACAAAAGGAGCTTGCAAAGCGACAGGAACTATTGGAACGAATTATGGTTGTGTTTAACCGGGATGGGTTTGCACGGCTTACGATGAATGACTTAATTAAAGTTATGGGCGTCTCACGTCGGACGGCATATAAATACTTCACGTCTAAGGAAGATGTTTTACACGCAGCAGTGCGTAGTTATCTTGATTACATAGAACAACTGGATTTGCCACAGCTGACCGGCGATGATGCCAGCTTTTATCGGCAATTACAAATGCTGTTTGACCAATCATTAACGTTAGCACGGACAATTTCGGATCAATTTCTGCAAGACCTGCGAATGACAGATGACGCTGATTATCGTAATCTGCAGGATGCATTGGCGCAGCAACAAAATCAGGCGGTCACGTACTATGAGGCAGGCGTCGAACGCGGCTTTTTTCAACAACGGGAATGGCCAGTCATTATCTTGCAGGATCGCGTTATGATTCGTAGCCTAATTGAGCGGCAGTTTTTACTGCGCAATAATTTGAATTTAAAAACGGTTCTGTTAGATTACTTTGAAATGAAAAAGGCGCAATTACTAATGCCAACTTATATCACAACTGTTAACGACCAACCGGTTCGGTTAATCATTGAATATTTTGTTAATGAATATAACCGGACCTTCTTGTAGGTGAGACTCGTGAAAAAAAGTGAACTTGATTTTACACGAGTAAATACGGTTATTACTGGCCTAATAGTTGGACTGATTACAGGTGTTGTGGTCAGTTTGTTTCGTTGGAGTATTGAACATGGTCTACTGTTGGTTAAATCTGCTGTCGGGGTACTGCATAAGCAGCCACTTTTACTGATTGTTGCTATTATTGTGATAATAATTGTTGGCGGCGTGATTGGATTACTTGTAAAAACCAGCCCACAGATTTCTGGCTCGGGGATTCCGCAAGTTGAAGGACAACTGGCTGGTGAATTTGATTTTCCATGGTGGACAACGTTATGGAAAAAGTTTGTCGGTGGTGTGTTGGCGATTGGTTCTGGACTGATGCTAGGGCGTGAGGGACCTTCGATTCAGCTAGGTGCGACTGTTGGTGATGGCTATGCACACTTAACGCAGAAGTCTGGTGCGCAACGCCGCGTCGCGATTGCAAGTGGCGCAGCAGCAGGACTTGCGGCAGCGTTTAACGCACCAATTGCGAGCACACTGTTTGTTTTGGAGGAAATCTATCACAATTTTTCACCGTTGGTCTGGTTAACCTCACTAACGAGTGCAGTCATGGCAAATTTTGTTTCGATGGTGATTTTTGGACAAACGCCGGTCTTACATATGGTCTATACAGCGCCATTACCATTGACGAAATACTGGCTGTTGCTTGGACTTGGTGTACTGCTGGGCTTATTGGGCAGATTGTATCAGGTCGTTTTACTACGACTGCCACAATGGTATGCATATTTACCGTTACCGCGTTATTTACATGGCATCGTTGCGATGTTGTTAACGCTCCCCGTCGCCTGGTGGTTTACTGACCTTTTGGGTGGTGGCAACAGCGTAATTTTGCATTTATCACAGTGGCAATTGGGTACAGGTATGTTATTGCTTGTGTTTGTCATCCGCTTTGTGTTTTCGATGGTGGCCTATGGATCTGGTTTGCCAGGTGGCATCTTTCTGCCAATTTTGACTTTAGGTGCAGTTATTGGTGCATTGTACGGTCACGTGATGGTGGTGCTGGGTGTTTTATCGGCCGGCTATGTCACAAATTTGGTAATAACCGCCATGGCAGGGTACTTTGCTGGAATCGGTAAGGCACCATTTACGGCCATCTTGTTGATCACAGAAATGGTGGGTTCTTTGAAACACCTCATGCCACTTGCAGTTGTCAGTTTGGTCGCCTATATCACTGTTGATCTGTGTGGCGGTGCACCAATTTATGCGACGCTGTTAGAGCGGATGGTGACGCCACAAGCAATTCAAAAGCACAGTTACACGGATCGATTGGAAGTGCCAGTGTTTGAAGCATCCTTTTTAGCAGGTCATCAAGTGCGCGAATTCAAATGGCCAGCGCAGTCACTTTTAATCGAAGTGACGCGCGGTGAACAAACACTGATTCCACGAGGTGACACTGTGTTACGTGCTGGGGATACATTGGTGTTAGAAGTACAACATCATGAGCAAGCGTTGATTCGCAAACAGGTTGCTGAAATGTCGGAACAGCCCGATGTGCGAACCGGTGATTAGTTGGTAAAAACTAGCAATCAGTAGTGAATTATGTTAAATTTATTTAGACATACCGCACGATTTGAATGGGAGGAAACGTTTTGTACAATTTCTTATTAACCGCACTGATTGTAATTGCGATCATCATTATCATTGCAGTCATGATGCAACCCACGAAAACGGATGACGCTTTGGGCGCCTTATCTGGCGGCGGTGCAAACGACTTATTTGCTCAACAAAAGTCACGCGGCTTTGAAGGCTTTATGCAGCGGGTTACAGTAGTCCTGGGCATTTTGTTCTTTGGCATCGCCTTGGCGTTAGTGTACCTATCTTCACATAAATAGATAGTGATTAACGGTAAGCGATTGATATAGGCGGTGAAAGTGACCTGGGGTCACTTTCTGTTTGTGTGACTAAGGCTGGGCGAAAACCCGGCCTTTTTTAGTACCGTCAAGTGGGAGGAACACGCATGACAGTTCATTTTAGACAACCAGAGCCACTGTTTATTGAAGCAGGTCCCAAAGCAGTTTTACTGTTGCACGCCTATGCGGGGAGCAGCAATGATATGGGAATGCTTGCGCGCGCGCTTGCACGAGCAGGATATACAGTATCGGCACCAATTTTTACTGGTCATGGGACGCTGGAGCCGAGTGATATTTTGACAGCAGGTAATGTGCCACAGTGGTTAGCTGATGCCCAGACGGCACTTGCAATGCTACGGACACGCGGGTATCACGATATCGCTGTTTTCGGTTTATCAATGGGCGGGTTATTTGCCACACGACTGTTGGAACTAGACCCAGAGCTTCTAGGCGGTGGGACCTTTGCATCACCTGTGATTCGTGTTGGAACAACTAATGTACCGCAAAGTTTTTTGGCATTGAGTCAAAAAGTGTACGCACGTCAAAATTTGGATCAAGCGCAAATCCAGAACCGCCTGCTTTGGTTACAAGAGCGTCAGCCCAAACAACTACAGGAGATTCAGGATTTTGCTCATGATGAAGTGGCGGCTAATTTGTCGTTGATTCATACACCATTCTTTGTCGGACAGGGAACGGCTGATGAAATGATTGATTCTGGAACTGGTACTGCTGTGGCACAGCGGCTAACAGAACTTGAAAAGCACGTCACGTTTAAGATATATCCCGGTGCCGGCCATGTACTGACGGTTAATACTGCGCACAAGCAGCTAGAACAAGATGTTTTGGCATTTTTAACAACTTTATTTGATAAATAAACATAACAATGAAATTGAGGGAATTATGACTGATAGTAATTTACAGCAACAAATTTTAGACTACCTAGGTGAACATCAAGATGGCGCCTACGCTGCGGCTGAAATCAGTACAGCGCTAGGGTTGCCTGAAAATGAATTTACATTAACGGTACAAGCCTTGGCTGGCTTAGAGCGGAATGGCAAGGTAGCCGTAACAGACAACAGCAAGTGGGCATTAGTACAACCTGCTGCGCAATTAGAAGGTATTTTTCACGGTAACGATAAAGGATTTGGTTTCGTCGCTTACGACGAGGAACAACCAGATGCGTACATCAACCCTGATCACACGATGCATGCGATGACTGGTGATACTGTCCAAATGAAAATTTTGCGTCCCTCCAAAAAAGGCTCAGATCGTGGACCTGAAGGTGAAGTGACGAAGATTGTTGACCATCACTATGTTCAAGTGGTCGGTGAATTCCGAGCAAAGCGCGATTCTAAGCTCCCATCTGTCATTGGTGAGGTTTTACTGAAAGATAAGAAGCTTGGCAGTTACACATTTAACGTGTTGGATGCTGGGTTACATCCTGTTGACGGGGAAGTTGTAACTGCAGATGTAACTGAATATCCAACTGACATGGCACCACAATTAATGAGTGGACTCGCTAAAAAGGTCATCGGGAATGCTGATGAACCAGGAATTGATATTTTACAGATTGTTTATGCGCATGATGTACCATCTGAATTTCCTCAGGAAGTTTTAGATGAAGCAAATGCCATTCCCGATACTGTTCAGGAGGCTGATAAAGCTGGCCGTATTGATATCACTGACCAACCATTAGTGACGATCGACAGCATTGAAAGTAAAGATTTGGATGATGCTGTTGTTGTAGAAAAGCTTGATAATGGTAACTACCATCTTGGTGTGTCAATTGCCGACGTTAGTTATTACGTGAAGGAAGGCTCTGCTTTAGATAAAGAAGCGTACCGTCGCGGAACTTCTGTATACCTGACTGACCGTGTTATTCCAATGTTACCTAAACGTTTATCAAACGGGATTTGTTCGTTAAATGAAGGTGTCGAACGCCTGGCGATGACCTGTGACATGGAAATCGATGCATCGGGGAAAGTGGTTAGCCACAAGATTTACCCGAGTTTGATGCGGAGTCATGCGCGTATGACCTATAAGGCCGTTAACAAGATTCTTGAAGCACATGATGCTAAGACTATGGAGCGCTACGATGACCTAGTCGGTATGTTTGAGGATATGGGTGCGTTGCACCGGATCTTAGTTAAGCAGCGGCATGCCCGTGGTGCCATTGATTTTGATGCACCTGAAGCAAAAATCATTGTTGACGAACAAGGCCACCCAACTGATATTGAACTACGGGAACGTGGTTTAGCAGAGCGCATGATTGAATCATTCATGTTGGCTGCTAATGAAACTGTTGCAGAACATTACGATAAGTTGCACGTGCCATTCCTGTATCGGATTCATGAAACACCAGATGGCGAGCGAGTTAAGAGCTTCTTTGATCTCTTAAATGTCTTTGGCATCAACGCTAAAGGTGATCCTAACAACTTAAAGCCTAAGATGTTACAAACGGTGTTGAAGCAAGTTGCTGGTACACCTGAGGAACAAATGGTTCAGACAATGATGTTGCGTTCCATGAAGCAAGCTAAGTATTCCGATCAACCACTCGGTCACTTTGGACTGGGTGCAGAATACTACACGCACTTCACGTCACCAATTCGGCGGTACCCAGATGACATGGTGCACCGAATGATTCGTTGGTATGACGCAGAAGGGACAACTGACGCTGCCAAGGCGAAGTATGCAGATGTATTACCACAAATTGGTAAAGATACATCTGAACGGGAACGCCGCTCAATTGACACTGAACGTGCAACTGACGATATGAAGAAAGCTGAATTCATGGCTGACCACGTTGGTGAAGATTTCGATGCTGTGGTGAGCTCTGTTCTGAAATTTGGGATGTTCGTTGAATTGCCAAACACCGTTGAAGGCTTAATTCACATTTCAAACATGAACGATGATTTCTACGACTTTGATGAAAGCCACTTAGCCCTCATCGGTTCACGGCATCACCACATCTTCCAAATTGGACAACCAATCAAGGTTCATTTGGAAAAGGTTGATAAGGATGCTGCAGCAGTGGACTTCACGATTCTTGATCCACGTACCGCACCAACAACGGACATTCGCGTGCCACATGAGAACCGTGGTAATGGCGGTCGTCGGAACGGCAATGGCGGCAACAGTCATGGTAATCGTAATTTCCACAATAATGCGAAACGTGACGAGAAAAATGGTGGCAAGAAGTTCAACCACTACCAAAGCAACCGGAACCACTCTGGTAAGGGTGGCAAAACCAATGTACACGATACGCGCTCTAAATAAATAGCTAGTTGTGATAAAAAGGAGGCGTGTTCATGGCGAAGAAGCCAAAAAGTAGTAATGACGCGCTGGCAAATAACCGAAAAGCGCGGCATGAGTATTCGATTTTAGAGACCTACGAAGCCGGTATGGAACTGACTGGTACAGAAATAAAGTCGGTTCGGTCCGCGCGGATTACCATTGGGGACGGCTTTGTCTCGATTAAAAATGACGAAGCATTCTTGATGAACGTCAATATTGCTGAATTTACCGCTGGCAATCGGTTTAACCATGATCCACTACGGTCACGTAAATTGTTACTGCACAAGAGAGAAATCGGTAAGTTACAAGCTGCCATCGCCCAAAAGGGGATGACAATCGTGCCACTGAAGGTTTACATCAAACATGGATTTGCTAAGGTTCTGATTGGTGTTGCTCAAGGTAAGCACGCTTATGATAAACGGGAAGCTTTGAAGAAACGTGATCAACAGCGTGATATCGACCGCGCTTTGTCACAACGATATTAGGGTTTTAATGTAAAAAGCGTTTGGGACATAAGTTATCTGTCCCGAACGTTTTTTGATTTGTGCGCTTAAATAGTAAAAACGTGGACCAAAAAAGGGATCTACAACAAAATTGCTTATGTCGTAGATCCCTTTTGAAATTCAATTTAGAACAGGTTGATTACCACCAACCGTTTGACTGCCAGAAGGCTTGGGCACCGGCCCATGAGCCGTAGCGTGAAGTTGCGTATTGGCTAGCAACACGTTCTTGATTAGCTGCTGATAAATCACCATGTAATTTATCTAAACTTAATTGGTATTTACCGTAGTATTGACCGTTAGTAGCGTTGTAGTTACCGCCTGATTCACGGGCAGCGATGTAAGCTTGCGCAGCACTGTCAGAGCCAGAAACTGCAGGTGCAGCGGCCTGTTGAACAGGTGCAGCAGCTTGTGCGTGGTAAACGGGTGCGGCAGTTTGCTGAGCTGGTTGTGCTGCAGCAACTGGTGCTTGTGTCGTAGTTGTTTGAGTAGCAGTCCCATCAGGAATGATCAGGTTCTGACCAACAAGGATAACGTTACCATCGTTTTCCAATTGGTTGGCGTTGATGATAGCGTCAATCGTTGTGTTGTTTTCTAAAGCTAAAGCAGACACAGTGTCACCAGATTTAACAGTGACGTTTGAGTCGGCGTTTGCAACAACGTTACCAGCAACAAGTAAAGCACCGGCACTTAAAGTAGTAGCTAAAATTTGTTTGATCTTCATATGGATAAATACACTCCTATTTCTTGTATGGCAACGCGCTAAGTTGGCGTTGCGCTTGGTGACCTCTCACGACGATTCGCGATGAGGTGTTGTTCTCTTTCAAACAACGATGCTTACTATACAGGGTGCAAATAACAGTGAAATACCGCAGAGGTTACAAATTTCGCTGTAATTGTCATATTTCGACGGATTTGCAACACTTCGTAATAGTTAAAGATTTGTTTATAGTTGATTTGCTGATGGAAAATAAAAAGCCTATCATATCAACCTTTGCAGGCGATTGATAGGCTTTGAAAAGCTTTATTTAAGGTGATCAAACGCTGATCTGACGCGAAAACGAACACTTGTTCAAGATGAAATTTGACAAGCAGTTACTCACGGCATTTTGGGTTTTATTTGTTTCGATACTCTGGGCCTAACAACTTTGCTTCGTGGGCGAGACGAGTCTGACGATGGTGGGCTAGCTTGCGGGCGTTTTGTTTACCCCAGCGATCCATGATGGCAGCAATTAATAAACAGACCGGTTCTGCAGAATGATTGGCGACGCTTAATTGATCATATTGCCCATCGTGTCCCATAACAGGATGCATGCTGGCGATAATGTGAGTGCCATGATAAATCTTATATTTACCAGAGACGAGATTACCCATGACGACCCAATTTAAGCCGCGGATATAAATTACTTCACGCCAAAAGCCAAGTGATCTGACAACGGATCCAACCTCGCGGCCATTATAGTAAAGTGCAAACTTAGGCATTAGCCCTAAAGATAGTTGTTTTGCCTCAGCGAGTTCTTCACCAGTTGGTGTCGTGGCCAACATCTGTGCACGTGACCAACCGAACTGACCAGAAATTAGATAAGCAGTTTGCTGTTGATCATCTAATACTGGGCGAACGCCATTTAACACGTCAGCAGTTTGCTTAATAAATAATTGTCGCATTGGTGGCCCCCAACTTTCTAAACCATGTTTTCCTGCTGTTATTGTACCACGTTGGCTTGTTTTGGAAGGCGGTTACATTTATGCTGAAAGTGTGTAGCTGTGAATGTATTTTATCGGATGATTCTGCTACAATAAACCTTGAGGTGCTGGGAATGAAACCGTTTATTCATAATGACTGGTGGCCGGTTTTACAGCCTGAGTTTGAGCAGGCTTACTACCAGGAGTTACATAATTTTTTGAAGCAAGAATATCAAACAGAAACAATCTATCCAGATATGCAGCATATCTTTACAGCTTTTGATTGGACGCCATTTGCTGATGTTAAGGTCGTGATTTTAGGGCAGGATCCATATCATGGGCCACACCAAGCATTCGGTCTCAGTTTTGCTGTGATGCCAGATGTACAAGTACCACCGTCGTTGAAGAATATTTATAAAGAGTTAGACAGTGATCTCGGCATTGCACCGGTCAATCATGGATTTTTGAAGCGTTGGGCACAGCAGGGGGTATTGCTGCTTAACTCAGTTTTGACTGTACGGGATGGGCAAGCTTTTTCCCACGCGAATAAAGGTTGGGAACATTTAACCGATGTCGCGATTCAAAAGTTGTCTGAACGTGAAGAACCAGTTGTCTTTATTTTGTGGGGCCGAGCCGCTAGAGATAAGATAAAACTGATTGATTTAAGTAAGAACATTGTGTTGCAGTCGCCACACCCCAGTCCGTTATCTGCACACAGAGGATTCTTTGGTTCAAAACCATTTTCAAAGACCAACGATGCTTTGATCGCCATGGGTGAGGAACCAATTGATTGGCAATTGCCAGAGCATGTTTCAATGAGTGATTTAGATTAAACACACATTATATGGAGGCGTTATGACAATGGATTTATTTGACGGATTAAAAGCAAAAATTAGTGGACAAGAAAAGACGATCGTATTCCCTGAAGGTGAAGATCCGCGGGTACTTGGTGCCGCAATTCGGTTAGCAAATGATAATTTAATCAAGCCAATCGTGCTTGGTGACACAGCGGCGGTTGAAGCAACTGCCGCTGAGAATAACTTTGATGCGAGTGGTGTGTTGTTACTAGATCCAGCAACGTATCCAGAAGATAAAAAGACTGCAATGCTGGATGCTTTAGAAGAACGTCGTGCTGGTAAGAACACGAGAGAACAATTGGCTGAATGGCTAAAAGATGTAAACTACTTTGGCACGATGCTCGTTTATATGGACCAAGCAGATGGGATGGTCTCAGGTGCTGTACACCCGACTGGTGACACGGTGCGTCCCGCTTTGCAGATTATCAAGACAAAGCCCGGTGTTAAACGAATCTCAGGTGCTTTCGTGATGCAAAAAGATGCTGAACGCTACATCTTTGCTGATTGTGCCATCAACATTGAACTAGATGCTGCGGGGATGGCCGAAGTTGCTATCGAATCTGCGCACACTGCTGAAGTGTTTGATATCGAACCTAAAGTTGCCATGCTAAGTTTCTCAACTAAGGGTTCTGCTAAGGGTGACATGGTTACCAAAGTTCAGGAAGCAACAAAACTTGCTAATGAACAAGCACCGGATTTAGCTTTAGATGGCGAATTACAATTTGATGCAGCGTTTGTTCCAAGTGTTGGTGCTTCAAAGGCACCTGGTTCAAAGGTCGCTGGTCACGCAACCGTGTTTGTCTTCCCAGAATTACAATCAGGCAACATTGGCTACAAAATTGCACAGCGTTTCGGTGGCTTTGAAGCAATCGGACCAATTCTGCAAGGGCTGAACAAACCTGTGTCAGATCTATCACGTGGGGCCAATGAAGAGGATGTCTACAAGGTAGCAATCATTACAGCTGCGCAATCATTGGCTTAATTGAATCAGCAAATAAAAATCGCAATGTTAGAGGGGGCTTGTCACCGTTTAACATTGCGATTTGTTATTATAGAAGTAATTAAGAAACATGAGGGGAACGACATGAAGTCAATTACAACGATTGGCGCTGAGGAAACGCAGGCATTAGGGCAACAATTAGCAGCGCATTTGCAAGCAGGCGACGTTATTTTACTGGATGGTGACCTTGGTGCTGGTAAAACGACCTTTACCAAGGGCCTAGCAACAGGATTAGGCATCAAACGCCCTGTTAAAAGCCCAACGTTTACGATTATTCGCGAATACCAGGAAGGAAAATTACCGCTTTACCATATGGATGTTTATCGATTGGAAAATGGTGGTGGAGATGAACTAGGCCTGGATGAGTATTTTAATGGTAATGGTGTGAGCGTTGTGGAATGGTCACCATTTGTGACTGATGAACTCCCAGAAGCACGCTTAGTCATTCATTTGACGCGTGATGAGGCAGATGATGACTTACGCCACTTTGTGTTTGAGGCGCATGGCAATCGTTATGAACAGCTACTAAATCAATTGGAGGCAGACCGACATGAGTGAAGCAACAGTAGATATTCGCCCGGCGACAAAAGCTGATGCAGCCGCATTATTGACTTTGTTACCACAGTTGCAGAAGGAATCGACGACCTTTACCGCTGAACCGAGATTAGGTGACGTGACTTTAGCAGATGAAGCAGCGCAGCTTGAAGTATTGATGGCTTCATCACAGAACCATCTTATGGTGGCCGATTATGGTAATCAATTGATTGGCTTAGCTAGTGTTTTTGCAACGGGCCCCAATGTTGCTGAAATTGGGGTTGCGGTCTTGAAGCCATATTGGAATGAAGGATTAGGTTCTGCCTTAATGGAAGAATCGTTGTATTGGGCTAAAACAGTTAGCACGCTGCAGGAAATCGTGCTCACAGTGCAACTCGAAAACACGTACGCAAAGCGCCTGTACCGTAACCTAGGGTTTAAAGTTACCGAGTCCACAACCGTCGAAAATGCCGTCGGTGATATGGTTCCGGCGCAAAAGATGACTCTAGCTGTGCGTCACCATGATCGAGCTGACACGGTCGATTAGTGTCCCCCAGCGCCAGGTCATTAGCAAGTTCGCTTCGCTCACCGTCGACCAGATGCGACACCTTACCACTGCGGGCTTTGCGAATTCTTCGCAGCCCTTCGTTCACGGTGTTACATCTGGTCTCCATTGCTAATGACCTGGCGCTGGAGGAGTATTTTGCCCGCCTTGCGGGCAAAACACAAGTGCAGTGAACGTCGAAGTAAACTCGCCGCCACTGTGACTGTCACGGCCAACGTTCACTTTAAGTAATAGTTAACTGCAAACTCAAATAGCCGCTCTGACAAGCTACGTACACGTAGACTGTTAGAGCGGCTATTTGCTTTTACGTCTGACTTTTACTTTGGCGCTAACGGGTTTGTGCCGCTCGCAAGGCGAGCGACACTCTCCGTCAAAACAGGGTAACAGTGATGGCGGGAAACTAGCCTGCCGGGAGTGAAGGGCTGCGAAGGATTCGCAAAGCCCGCAACGGCAAGGTACGCTAGTTTTACGCCTGCGAACGCAGTGAGCTCACTGTTATCCTGTTTTGTCGGAGACACTCACCGTTGCAGAAACAAAACGTCTAGGTTAATTTAACGAACGGCTTCAACGCCGCCGCGCCAAATTGCTGATCTTGATAAATCAAAATGTTCGCGCAAGCAAGACTGTCATCCAGCGCATTATGGTGATGCTCTAAGTTGACATGCAGCCGTTCACTAACCGTATTTAATTTGTGGTTAGGAAAATCGGGGAAGAAGCGCCGACTGGTCTTAACTGTGTCTAGAGTCAAGTAATGCGCAGGTGCAAACCCAAAGTGGTCTAGGGAACTCTTTAGCACACCGTTATCAAAGGGTGCATTGTGTGCAACAACCAGTTGATCATTGGTATAAAACTGTTGAATGTGCGGCCAAACCTCTGAAAAGGTTGGTGCATCGGCAACGTCACTGGCATGAATGCCGTGAATTTGCGTGTTGCGCCATGAGAACTCAACGTCTGGTTTGATAAGCGTGTAAAATTCGTCCACCACAGCATTGTTACGGACGACGGTGAGCGCCAATGAGCAGGCGCTATGCCGTTGTGCGCTAGCTGTTTCAAAATCCATCGCAACAAAATTCACGAGCAGACCTCCCTTAATAAAGTAGATTCAGAATGTGTAGTAGTTTAAGTCGTTTCAGATTAGAAGTAAAGGATTAGCCTAAATCGGTTAGTTCTAGTTCGACCGGACAGTGATCTGACCCCATAATTTCATTGTGGATTTTCGCATCGACAAGTTTGTCGACAAGCTGATTGCCGACGACAAAGTAATCGATGCGCCAGCCTGCATTGTTGTCGCGGGCGTGAAAACGGTAGCTCCACCAAGAATAAATGCCGGTTTGGTCTGGATAAAAATGGCGAAAACTATCGGTGAAACCGCGGCTGAGTAGTGCTGTGAAGTTTTCCCGTTCGGTATCCGTAAAGCCCGCATTGTGATGATTTGACTGGGGATTCTTTAGGTCGATCGTTTCGTGCGCAACATTGAGATCACCACAAAAGATAACTGGCTTGTTTTCGTTTAAACGTGTTACATAATCGGTGAAGGCCTTATCCCAATGATCGCGAAATTCCAGCCGTTTGAGCGCTTGTCCGGAGTTTGGTGTGTAACTGGTCATCAAGTAGTAATCTTTATATTCTAATGTGATGACACGGCCTTCATGATCGAATTCATCGACACCGATACCGTATGTGACCGCTAAAGGTTCTTGCTTAGTGAAAATGGCAGTACCCGAATAGCCAGCTCGATCGGCGTAATTCCAGTATTGGTAATAGTCAGGCAGGTTGACCTCAGCTTGACCGGCATGCATCTTCGTTTCTTGGATACAGATTGCATCAGGATTTAAATCTAGTACTGTTTGTTCGAAATCTTTTTTTAAAACAGCGCGAAGGCCGTTGACGTTCCATGAGAATAACCGCATATGCAGACATCCTTTCTCTTACTGAAGTCATTTTACCACAGCCACTCCGGTGAGAAGGGGTCGGGTAATTACTGAAAGCGTGGTAAAATGAAACGAGTTTGAACTACTGATGAAGGAGTAATGGTGAGAGACATGCAACAACTTGACTTACAAGCAACTTTTCCTGGGTTGACGGTGATGCAAAATGAACCATTAGCCCACTATACAAATACAAAAACCGGTGGTCCCGCAGATTGGTTAGCATTTCCTAAAACACGTGAAGAAGCGGCTGGTTTCGTGACATTTGCACGCGAACATGACATGCCGCTAACGGTGATCGGTAACGCCAGTAACCTAATTGTTCGTGAAGGTGGTATTCGTGGGCTTGTGCTCATTTTGACGGCTATGAAAGCTATTTCTGTTACAGATAACGTGCTGACTGCTGATGCAGGAGCGGCCCTGATTGAAGCGACAGAAGTAGCCTACCAGCATAATTTGACTGGTTTTGAATTTGCTGCCGGCATTCCCGGAAGTGTTGGTGGCGCTGTATTCATGAACGCGGGCGCGTACGGTGGTGAGGTAAAGGATATCATTACGAGCGTCGATGTGTTGACGCGTGATGGTGTCTTTAAAACATATCCAGCGACCGTAATGGACTTCTCGTACCGACACAGTTTGGTGCAGGAAAATGGTGACATTGTGTTAGGCGCACAGTTTACGTTAGCCGCTGGTCAAGCAGCTACGATTCGTGCACAGATGGATGATTTGAACGCACGGCGAGCTGCTAAACAGCCACTGGAGTATCCTTCGTGCGGTTCTGTGTTCAAGCGCCCAACTGGTTACTTTGCTGGTAAGCTCATCACTGACAGCGACTTGCGTGGCTACACCAGCGGTGGCGCGCAGGTATCGCGTAAACATGCCGGGTTCATCATCAACGTTGGTGGTGCGACCGCGACAGACTATTTAGCAGTCATCGCGCATGTACAAGAAACGGTGTTTACAAAATTTGGTGTGCACTTAGAAACTGAAGTTCGCATCATTGGTGAAAATTAAGCATTCCTTATTATAAGAACCGTTGCAGGCTAAGTGATTGGTCATTCAACGGTTTTTTTGTATTATTAAAGGTAACTGAGTTTACGTGTAAAGGGGGCGACTGAACGAATGAATATTATTGAAGCGGTCATTATTTTGGTGGTGTTAGTTTTACTATCCAATGTATTGAGCCATTTTTTAACGGCGGTGCCAGTTAGCTTGATTCAGGTGACACTGGGATTATTATGGTCGTTGATTTTTCATATTACGATTCCCTTGGAGACCAATTGGTTTTTGCTGCTTTTTATTGCGCCATTGCTATTCAACGATGGTCGGCGATTTCCAAAACGAGAGTTATGGACACTGCGGGGTCCAATTATGGCCAATGCGGTGTTGTTGGTGTTTTTAACGACAGTGTTAGGCGGCTGGCTGTTTCATTTGTTGATCCCCGGATTGCCACTGGCAGTTGGGTTTGCACTGGCCGCTATTTTATCACCAACGGATCCGATCGCAGTCACGTCAATTGCTGAACAAGTTGAGCTACCACCGGCAATTATTCACTTAGTCAGTGGCGAGAGCCTGATCAATGATGCAAGTGGATTGATTGGTTTTAAATACGCGTTGGCCGCAGCTGTCACCGGTACATTTTCATTGTGGTCCGCCACTGGCGATTTCTTGTATACCAGTTTGATCGGCTTTGTGATTGGGTTTGTGGGGATGACTGCACTACAAATGCTACGTGAAGTATTACGACGTTCAGGGATTAATGATCCCGTGTTTAACACGGTACTACAGTTAATGAGTCCTTTTGTGATTTATCTTGGTGCAGAAGCAGTGCATGCGTCTGGCGTAATTGCAGTCGTGACGGCAGGTGTTTTGGCTCATGTATCGGAAAACCGTGTGGTGGAGGATTTACCAGAACAACGGTTACTGGTAGAACGTACTTGGGACATTATTGTTTACATTTTAAACGGGATTGTGTTCGTGATTCTAGGAGACGAGTTGCCGCATGCGACGCGTGAAACGATTGCTGATCCAGCGACTGGAACATTAGGCGCGATTGGGTATGTCGTCGTTATTTGGCTGATTTTATTCGTATTACGAGCAGGCTGGATCTACGTCTATGCAAGGATTGGACGTTTATGGGGTAAATGGCGCGGTCACGTAACCACTGGCAAACCGGTAACCGTAGCGACAGCTATCATTTCCGGTCTGACTGGGGTTCGTGGCGCCATTACGCTGGCAGGGGTGTTGACCATTCCAGCAACCGTTCAATCTGGTGCGGCATTTCCAGAACGGTCGTTGATTCTATTTATTGCTGCAGGTGTAATCGTTATGAGTTTAGTGATTGCAGCAGTTACATTGCCGCTAGTTAATAATCAAAATGCCGTCCTACTGACTCGTGGTAGTCAGGTCGACAGTCTTGAAGAGCTAACCGCCGACGAGGATATGACAGACGAACAGGCCAAGATGCTGATGTCAAATGACGAAGCGAAGGTTTACTTGTCTAGAACCGCTGTGAGAACATTGGAAAGCTTACGCCGAGCTGAAAATCAACGGGCCGCGTATGACTTGATTTTGGATTATCAATTCATCATTCGGCGTTTGCAAATGCGCACGCGACCGTCTGCGGAAGTGCAGCATATGATTGATTTTGAAAGGCAGCTTCGTCAGGTCGCTTTAGAAGGAGAACTGGCACAGTTGGAAGAATTACACGCTGATGGCAAAACAAGTAGTTGGAACTTTCGGTACTATCAGCGCCAAATCAAACAGCGTCTGGCAAGTAACGAATCAAGACAACGTCGCGATTCATTACCTGCTTGGCGAACAGCGCGACGCTTATTTCGACATGGATTACGGCGCGTGCGCATTTTGCTGACGGGTAATGATATGGCTGGGTTCAAGCAAGAACGGAGCTTGATTGAACGTGAAACGGCTAAAGCGGCGATTCGGCGGTTATCAAAGTTCTTTAAGGCCCATGAAGTCCGCAAGCAAGTGCAGCAACGACAAAGTATTTATCATTTGATTGTTCATTATCGCTACCGGATTGAACGCCGTACACCGGCTGTTAGTCCAGACCCACGGCATCATAAGTATGATGAGAATCTGCGGGAACTGCGTGTACGAGCATTAGCTGCGGAGCGAACGGCTGTAATGGAATTGCAGGATGCTGGACGAATCACCCCGACGATGGCCGCAAATTTACGTCAGTACGTCAATTATTCTGAAAACGTGTTGATGCTCGGTGAAGATTTACAAACTGAGGCGACCCGTTAGTTACCTAGGCGGAACGGTGGTTGTCTGCTATACTTATGGTTGTATTTGAGGAGGCCTACGAATGTCATTTGATCCCAGCGCGTGGTTGACGTGGGAAACAGCAGCTCGCTTACTAGATATATTAGTTATTTGGTTCGTTATCTATGAGCTGATTTTACTGTTACGCGGCACCAGAGCGGTGATGCTTTTCCGTGGTATCATCGTCATTATCATTATTAAAATTGCCAGTTGGTATTTGGGCTTAGCCACTGTTTCTTGGGTGACTGACCAGATCATTAACTGGGGGGTCATTGCCTTAGTTATTGTTTTTCAGCCAGAAATTCGTCAAGGACTTGAACGCCTTGGTCGGGGATCCTTTATTCAACGAGGACGGGCTGCTCATGATGATGAAGAAAAGCTGATTGATGCTTTAGATAAGGCTATTCAGTACATGAGCAAACGGCGAATTGGGGCTTTGATTTCCATTCAGATGGAGACCGGGTTGGAAGAATATATTGAGACCGGGATTGACATCGATGCAGATGTGACCGGTGAATTATTAATTAATATTTTTATTCCAAATACACCGTTGCATGATGGTGCTGTCATCATTAAAGACAATCGGATTGCTTCGGCGACGGCCTATTTACCGTTGTCAGATAGTAATTTGATTCCTAAAGAGCTGGGTACAAGGCACCGTGCCGCTGTCGGTATTAGTGAAGTGACCGACGCCTTAACTGTTGTGGTGTCTGAGGAAACTGGTGAAGTCATGTTTACCCGCAACAATGAAATGATGCGGGACTTGTCGCAGGAAGATTATCTAAACTACTTGCGTAAACAGATGATTCCAGTCGAACCAGAACGCCATAACTGGTTCTTGGACATTGTGAACCGGATTTTTAAGGGGGGTGGTCAGAAATGAAACATTTCAACCGCTTCCTGAACAGTGCTTGGTTTTATCGACTAACAGCGCTATTGTTTGCGTTGGTGTTAGTTGCTTACGTCAATAGCACGAGTGATAACAATACACGTCTTTCACGGCAGTCAAAGACCAGCGAAGTTTCATCATTGACATCAACTAAGACAAAGACGGTGTCAGTGCCGTTGCAGCTAAACATTAATTCAAATAAGTACTTTGTGACCGGCTATCCTGAACGTGTAAAAGTTAAATTAACGGGACCGGCAGCGTTGGTAACAGCAACGTCCAACACGCAAAACTTTAGCGTGCAGGCCAATCTTAAAGGCTTGTCGATGGGCAAGCATACGGTTTCGTTGCGTGCTGATGGGATTAACAAAGAATTAAGTTATCAGATTATGCCCAAGCAAATCACGGTCACAATCGCAAAACGTAAAACAATTCGTGTACCGGTGCATGTTAAGTATGATGCTGGTAACCTTGCAACCGGTTATGAGGTGGGGACACCAACAACTTCGGTAAGTAACGTTACAGTAACCGGTGCGACTGATGAAGTTGATCAAGTAGCTCAAGTGATTGCACCAATTAACTTAACTAAAAATGCAACAAGTACCATTAGTGAAACTGTACAACTTGAGGCACAAGATGCTAATGGACATACGGTAAACGTAGTGATGACACCGGCGACAACAGTGGTCAGAATTCCGATTACCTCGAATGAAAGTTCGAAAAAGGTATCGATTGATTATCAACCTAAAAATGGGGCTGCTGATCGTAGCTACAGTATTAGTGGGGATGTTTCTAGCCTGACCGCTTTTGGAACCAAGGCAGGAATCGCCAAACTAAAGGATAGTATTGCGGCTAGTGTTGACGTTGCTGGATTGCCGGTTGGTACAACAAAGCAACAGATTTCATTGACACCGGATATTAGTGGAATCAAGAGTTACTCTGTAACCACGGCGAATGTGACGATCAAAGTCACTCAAGGTACGGATGGTTCGATGTCAGATAATGCTGCAGAGCGCAGTGCGCCTGTGCAATCAAGCAGTAGCGATGATACAAGCACAGCTTCAAGTAGCAGTGCTGATGCTGCATCTTAATTTAGCTGGGATTAGAAATGAGGATAATGAAATGAAGTATTTTGGAACCGATGGTGTACGCGGGGTGGCAAACCAAGATTTAAGCCCTGAATTAGCTTTTAAATTGGGACGTGCAGGTGGTTACGTGCTAACTGAACACGCCGAAAAAGATCATCAGCCCCAGGTTCTTGTCGCTCGGGATACCCGAATTTCTGGACAGATGTTAGAAGAAGCGCTTGTCGCAGGATTACTGTCTGTCGGAATTGAAGTCCTTAAGCTTGGCGTCGTTACCACACCTGGTGTTGCCTATTTGGTTCGGGTTCAACAAGCTGATGCCGGTGTTATGATTACGGCGTCACATAATCCGGCAGCGGATAACGGAATTAAATTTTTTGGTGGCGATGGGTTTAAGCTTTTCGATGCTTTGGAAGAAGAAATTGAAACCCTGTTAGATGCCCCAGAAGACAAGTTGCCACGTCCCTCAGCACAAGGTCTTGGGACTGTGGAAGACTATCAAGAAGGCGCTGCTAAATATACCCAATTCCTAGCGCAGACGATTCCAGATAAATTAACTGGGTTACACATTGCGGTCGATGCCGCAAACGGTGCTACCAGTAAGCTTGTTTCTCGTGTGTTTGCCGATGTTGATACGGAATTTGATACGATGGCCACCTCACCAAATGGACTAAACATCAATGATGGCGTTGGTTCAACGCATCCTGAAGCCTTACAGAAGTTTGTGGTCGAAAAAGGTGCTGACATGGGGGTTGCCTTTGATGGTGATGGTGACCGGTGTATTGCAGTTGATGAGCTTGGGAACATCGTCAACGGTGACAAAATTATGTATATCTGTGGTAAGTACATGAGCGAACATGGGCGTTTGAAGAAGGACGTCGTTGTGACGACAGTTATGAGTAACATTGGCTTGTACAAAGCCTTAGAAGGCAACGGCATGCATAGTGTGAAGACAAAAGTCGGTGATCGTTACGTCGTTGAAGAGATGTTGAAGAATGGTTATAACGTTGGTGGAGAACAATCTGGGCACGTTATTTTCCTTGATTTCAACACCACTGGTGACGGTATGCTTACTGCACTGCAACTGATGTACATTGTTCAAGTGACTGGTAAGAAGTTATCTGAGTTAGCAGCCGAAGTGAACACATATCCACAAAAGCTGGTTAATGTTAAAGTAACCGATAAAAAACTTGCCTTACAAAATGAAGCGATTAAGGCTGCAATTAGCAAAGTTGAAACACAAATGAACGGCGACGGGCGCGTGTTAGTGCGTCCTAGTGGTACTGAACCATTGCTGCGTGTGATGGCTGAGGCACCAACGCAGGAAATTGTGGACGGTTACGTGGATGAAATTGCCGCAGTCGTTCGTGAAGAAGTTGGCGTTAAATAAGCATTGATAGAGCAGTTCCCTTGATAAAAGAACATGGCATCAAAGTTTGGGCGACAGTAACCTGACTTTGATGCCATGTTCTTTTTTGATTGGTAAAATGATAATCCACTGTTGACCTGCGAGATTGATGATGTTCAATCCGTAATATATTGGCGATGCAAGTATACCAATTTAGATTCATTGCTTGACCAAAGTATATTGTAAGCCGTAATATTAATCATGTTATCGGAACCATAAAAATCAAAATAAGTCTATACCGATTTACGGGAGAGAATGCTATGTGTGGAATTGTCGGTGTTACAGGGAACGAAAATGCAGTTGCAATGCTCATGGAAGGGTTACGACGGCTTGAGTATCGTGGGTATGATTCAGCAGGTATCTACGTAAACGATCAAAGTGGTCAAGATTACTTGGTTAAAGAAAAGGGTCGGGTAGCAGATCTTGCTAAAGCAATCGATAGTAAAGTTCATGGCAGCACTGGAATTGCGCATACGCGTTGGGCTACTCATGGTCAGCCAAGTATTGCCAATGCGCATCCGCAAGTTTCAGCGGATGGTCGTTTTTACTTGGTTCATAATGGGGTCATTGAAAACTACCGTGAGTTGACTGAAACATACTTACAGGATGTAACATTGGCCAGCGAAACAGATACAGAAGTTGTGGTACAACTGATTGCACGCTTTGTTGAACATGACCACATCACCACTTTAGAAGCATTCCGTAAGGTGTTGTACCTTATTGGTGACTCTGCTTATGGATTTTTGTTAATGGATCGCGAACAACCGGACACTTTGTATGTTGCTAAAAACAAGAGTCCATTACTTGTGGGTGTTGGTGACGACTTTAATGTTGTTTGTTCAGATGCAATTGCCATGTTGAAATACACGCATGATTTCATCGAAATGCAGGATGGCGAAATCATGATTTTAACACCTGGAAACGTAGATATTGAAGATGAAGAAGGCAATCATATCGCTCGTGAACCATTCCATTTAGACATGGATGCAAGTGAAGCCGACAAAGGCACGTATCCACATTACATGTTGAAGGAAATTGATGATCAGCCTGCAGTAATGCGCAAAATCGTCCAAACATACTTCAATGAAGATGGTGAACCACAGATTGATGGCGCCCTGTTGACAGATTTGAAGGCTGCCGATCGCTTGTACATCGTTGCTGCCGGAACGAGTTGGCATGCTGGGTTAGTGGGTGCTAAATTATTTGAACGGCTGGCGCATGTGTCAGCGGAAGCATTTGTTGCATCCGAATTTGCTTATGACACACCAATGCTGTCAGAACATCCATTCTTTATTTTCCTTAGTCAAAGTGGTGAAACAGCTGACTCACGAGAAGTTTTAACGCAGATTAAGGCTGCTGGCTATCATAGTTTGACACTAACCAACGTGCAAAATTCAACGTTGTCTCGAGAAGCAACGTATACGATGGCTTTAGAGGCCGGACCTGAAATTGCCGTTGCTTCAACCAAGGCCTATACCGCACAAATTGCTGTTGAGGCAGTGATTGCTAAGGTTCTGGGTGAAACGCTGGGACAGGATGCTGCACGAGACTTTGATTTAGCTAATCAATTGGGCTTGGTTGCAAATGGTATTCAGGCGTTAGTTGATCAAAAGGAAGTCTTTGAAGAAATTGCTAAAAATAACTTTGTCGACCAACGTGATGCTTTCTACATTGGACGTGGCATTGACTACGCGTTATCGCTAGAGGCTTCACTAAAACTCAAAGAAATTACGTACATTCATTCTGAAGGGGTTGCAGCTGGTGAATTGAAGCACGGCCCAATTGCATTGATTGAGGCAGGAACACCAGTCATTGGTGTTATTACACAAGCTAAGACGGCCGGCTTAACGAGAAGCAATCTGGCAGAAACAGCTGCTCGCGGTAGTCATATTATGACCATTGTCAGCAAGTCACTGGCTAATGCACATGATGATATTGTGTTAGAAGATATTGATGAATTACTGAGCCCATTGCTGGCGATTATTCCTGCTCAGTTGATCTCGTATTACACGAGCTTACTGAAGGGACTAGATGTGGATAAACCACGGAACCTGGCCAAGAGTGTGACGGTACAGTAGAGACTTAGACAACAAGTAAAGTTTGTGCGACGATCTGATTTTTTGGATGAAGCACAAGCTTTTTTTGTTACAAATTTTTGCGAAACGGTGTTAAGGGTTGAAATAAAATGAGTTCTTGTTATAATTGGACTATACCAATAGAGAAAAAGGAGATTCATCATGAAGGTTATTATCGTAAAAGATGCTGTTGCCGGTGGGAAACAAGGATTTCAAGTATTCAAAGATGCATTGGAAAATGGCGCGAAAGTATTTGGCTTAGCAACTGGTAGCACACCAGTTTCAACATACGATGAAATTACTAGTTCTGACCTTGATTTCAGTAAGGTAACATCAGTTAACCTGGATGAATACGTCGGTCTTGGTGCTGACCATCCACAAAGCTATAACTACTTTATGCATGAACACTTCTTTAACAAGAAACCATTCGCACAATCATACTTGCCCGATGGTTTAAATAAGGACGCAGCTGCTGAAACAAAACGCTACGATCAAGTTATCGCTGATAACCCAATCGACTTAGGTATCCTGGGCTTGGGACGTAATGGGCACATTGGTTTTAACGAACCTGGCACAGCCTTTGATTCAGGTACACACGAAGTCAAATTGACTGAATCAACGATTGCAGCTAACGCACGTTTCTTTGAAAATGAAGAAGAGGTTCCTAAGTTAGCTTATTCAATGGGCATTGGCTCAATTTTAAAAGATAAGCAAATTTTGCTAGAGGCTTACGGTGCCGAAAAAGCAGATGCCGTTAAGGGCATGATTGAAGGTCCCGTTACAACGGACCTACCTGCTAGTGCATTACAAAACCATGATAATGTCATCGTGATTATCGATGAAGCAGCTGCAAGCAAATTGAGCAAGAAGTACTAGAAAGTTATTGAGAACAATAAAAGCCGTATCAATTCGTGACCACACAGGTGATCGCGATTGATACGGCTTTTTGTTACTGTTGATTTAAAATTTGAATTTGGTAATAGAAAGATTAAAAAACGGATAGACAAGCATGCAAATCCGTGCTAACTTTAAATTACCATTTAATTACTTCCTCTTTCAGCACATTCACCCCAATGATGTGTTGGAACATGGTTCAACTGCAAGTCAGGTGGACCGAACCTAAATGGCCCTTGAAAGGAACCGATGCCCGTCGGTTCCTTTTTTGGTGTCTTTAGAATGACTAACCAACCTGGTTTTCACTGAGGATAGCCGAAACAAGTTCCTGTATAGCAGGTGTTTTGGTCCATTCTTCCCAGCTGGTCATATCCCAACCTTGCATCAGAAAGTGATGATTAATATAGTCTTCATACTTGATAACGTTCGCTGAGCGGGGGATGTTTAGTTTTAGGATACGAACTTCGCCAATCAGCTTATGTTCAGCTGCATATTCAGCCCGGCCGTTGTGCACCATGTTACCAATTTCCATGTACCGCGTGCCGTCGTTACGTGTAATTTCTTCGATCATATCGAGTGTTTCTTGACCCGGTTCCGCCAATGGTGCAGGTTCTTCTGCCATAATAATGAGCAAACTCCCTTCAAATGATGTGTGCTCCTATTATTACACGGAATGAGACAAAACAAAAACCACCGTTTCGCAACGGTGGCCGGCATAAGAGAGAAAGAGAATTGATTAGAAGGTAATTACTAAATACCTTACAAAGAGAGTTTATCTAAAAATGTAAGCGCTGTCAATAGGATTAAATAAACTTTTTGCCGGATTTTGTAGAAGTTCTAAAAGATGACTATTTCAAAGTGTAAGCGGTTACAAAAGACGTAAAAAAAGGTAGAATAGAGGTAACAAAAGAAAGGGAGATGATCTGATGAGCTTCGAAATTGAACTTGCGATAATTGCAGTATTAGCGTTGGCAACAATGATTGGCTTAGGTGCATGGGGTCTCCACGATGGACGGCACTTACACACTTAGTAATTGCGGTTAGAAGGGTGGCTTAAACATGGCCAAAAGCTTAATTGGACGTAGAATTTTAGTGAAACAGACGAATGGCGTGCAGGTCATTGATGTGATCGATGATCCACAACATTTATCTTGGGTTTCCGTTAGTGATGATACGATTCGTCAAGATCACCAACCACTTAATTTGGTGACTTTGAATGACGGTTGCTATCAGCTAAGCTGGGTCGGTCTACATGGCGTCATGAATGTGATTATGGATTTCAATCGGCACACACTGCAGGGAATTTCATTTGATGAGAATGATCCGCAGCCATTTGATGGCAGTGTGCAACTACTAAATGATGATGGCACGCCTGATATGGAACCATTTACCAATCGCCAGTTAGTTATCGCATTTTGGAATGCGTTCTTTAATCAGCATCGTGCGTCTGCGGCCAAGGAATATCTAGATGCTGATTTAGTTCAGCATAACCCAAGTATTGCGGACGGCGCAGAGGCGTTTGCACGTTTCTACAGTCCCTTGTTTGGACCTCAGGGGAGTTTACGCGTTGCCCAGCGGACAATCGTCAACGTGGCAGAATCCGATGATTTGGTTTATCTGCACTGCATGCGAAAAGACGCACCTGACGCGGACGCAGTGGCAGAGGTTGACGTGTTCCGTGTTCGTGGCGCCAAGTTAGTTGAACACTGGATTGTAAAACAACCGTTCCCGAACCACAGTGCAAATGCGCATCCCATGTTCTAACTATGCTCACGGGGGGCTTTGTCCCCCAGCGCCAGGCCATTAGCAAGTTCGCTTCGCTCGCCGTCGACCAGATGTGACACCTTACCACTACGGGCTTTGCGAATTCTTCGCAGCCCT
>NZ_JQCB01000003.1:130480-130760 GCF_001437435.1 Furfurilactobacillus siliginis
CATTGCTAATGACCTGGCGCTGGAGGAGTGCTTTGCCCGCCTTGCGGGCAAAGACACAAGTGCAGTATCCACTGAAGTAAACTCGCCGCCACGGGGACTGCAGCGGCCAACGTTCACTTTATGTAATAGTTAACTGCAAGTATCAAATAACCGCCCTAACAAACTACGGGTACGTAGATTGTTGGGGCGGCTATTTGATGTTGCGTCTGACTTTTACTTTGGCACTAACGGGTGTGCCGCTCGCAAAGCGAGCGACACTCTCCGACAAAACAGGGCAACA
>NZ_JQCB01000003.1:131015-159787 GCF_001437435.1 Furfurilactobacillus siliginis
CAAGCAGCATCAAAGACAGCAATTGAAGAGTTGTGCTAGACTGCTGTAAACAATGCAACCACGTTAGGAGTAAACAGATGGAAGATCAACAGCAGTGGATCATTGAACAGCTTCAAAAGCTAGCAACTGGTGATAATCAAGTCGTCATGCAGTCTGCTATTGAGCTGATTCAAGCGCAACAAGATGAAATTGATAGTCTTCATGGTGCAATGGAAGGGCAGCTTTGGAGCCCTAATCAATGGCGTAAATAGGCATTAATTGGCTGGCAACGGAAGGGGCAGTTTACCGATGATTTTTTGGTGAGCTTTAACGATTAACGTTACTGGTCCAGCAGTGGGGTTCACTTTATACATGGCACCCACTGTTTTTGTTTGTCCAGCATCGACTGGCGATACTGAATCGTTAATTGCATCGTTATCAGTATCGCTATTGCCACCTGTAATGGAGAGTGATCCGGTTGTCAGTGACTGCCCTGCTTGGGTGGCGGAGATGTATTTCGTCCATGTGTCATCAGGGACGAGTTGCTTTTTACTTGTATTATGAAATGTATATGGGATAAGAAATTGTTGCCGATTTGGCAAGGCTGAGGCGACTAAACGTGGGGTGCCAAGTTTAATGGTGCCTTGTGTTGTTTTTAATGTTTGCTTTGTGAATGTTACCGATTGTGGTTGCGTTTGCTTAGGAACTGCCTTGTGTTGGTGTGATGAATTGTTTTGCTGACCACAGCCAGTTAGAATGACGACCGTTACTAACAATGCAACGGTCAAAGTATGTCTCATTTTCAAAAGTGAAACCTCCAGTGAACTTATTACTATAATCGTGCACCAACCGTCATTCAAACGCAATTATGAAATCGCAGGTGTTGTCATGAACGTAATGCCGGCAAGATGTATATAATGAAGTTAGAATTTTCGATTATGTTGAAGTACCTGTGATGGAGGCCCCAAAGATGGCAAATGAAGCTTTACTAAATGAGTCGATCGATGTCTATATTCATTTTTTGAAATACTTGGATGCCTTTGTTTCAAAACCAGCAGCCGAGTACAATATTTCTTTTGAGCAATACTTGATTTTACATGATGTGTCGCAAGAAGCTGATTTGACGTTAATGGAAATCGCCAGTCGCAGAAACGTAACCAGAAGCGCAGTCTCACGGCAAATTCGGTCGTTACTTTCGAAACAGTTAATCAAGCAGTCGCCTGATCGTGCAGATCGTCGCCGACTAAAGTTAAGTCTAACTGCTCGTGGAAAGACGGCCGAGGCACAGATTAGCGAACGGGTGACACATCGCTTCAGTGCATGGATTAATGAGTTTGGCGAAACACAAGCGAAGCAAGTGCTAACGTTTATCCGCGAATTTGGCACTAAGTTTGCGGATGAGGATCAATGAATCAAACGTACAGTTATCAGTGTGAGCGTATGGGACGTGAGTTATCTTGTCCCATACGCTCACTTTTTAATTTACGAGCTTAAAAAGTAGAAACGTGGCTAAAAGTTAAGCCGCTGTGCCGCCTTCCCGACTTGCTCTCTTTAGATAACGTGAAAGCACGGTCGCTACGGCGATTTTAGGCGTTGTTTGATAGCTAATAAATTTCAACAAGCGCTTACTTTAGACCGGCTGAATTTTGGTGCACACTCTTTTTTGTTGGGCTTGCAAAAAAACTTTATTGTAACCAGTTTCAAATGAGCTTTAGGGCTTGTATTTTAGGATGTTTCGGCACATAGTGTACATGGCTCAAACAAGTAGCTAACGACTACAAGGACGGAGCGCTTACAAATACAATTTAATTGCTGTAAGGCGTAAGTTACGACGACTTAGCAAAAAGCACGTCAAAGCCCCACAACGGATTGACCAGTTTTTTGATGAAGCGTCGCTAGCGACCATCTTTGAAGGAGTAGACCTACTTAAAACGTAGGACTCAAAACGGAAAAGGGGGCACACACATGGGCAAGAAGCATGATAAAAAGGTACGTGACAAGGAACTAGCAGGGGCAACCGCAGGCGGTAGCACAAAAGCTAGTTTTGCGAGCAGTACAGGTGACCACGCTAAGAGTTTAGATGAGGTCAATGGCTCAATTTTGGTACCTCAGCACGCGGGCTACTTCCGCACGCTGCTGGCATACACCGGACCTGGTGCATTGATTGCAGTTGGTTACATGGATCCAGGTAACTGGATTACATCAATTGCAGGTGGGGCGCAGTATAAATACGCGTTAATCAGTGTCATCTTGCTGTCTAGCTTGATTGCAATGCTACTGCAGGCAATGTCAGCTAGACTTGGTATTGTGACTGGGAAAGATTTGGCACAAATGACTCGGGAACGGACCTCTAAGGGAATGGGAATCTTCCTGTGGGTAATTACCGAGTTAGCGATTATGGCCACGGATATGGCGGAAATCATTGGGTCAGGGATTGCACTAGAGCTATTATTCGGATTCCCGTTGATTGTCGGGTTAATTATTACGGCGTTTGATGTGCTGTTACTGTTAGTCTTGATGAAGATGGGCTTTCGCAAGATTGAGGCCATTGTGGCAACATTGGTGGCTGTTATCTTATTCGTCTTTATGTATGAAGTGATCTTGGCGCAGCCACATGTCCCTGAGATTATGGCAGGTTTTGTACCACATCCAGGGCAATTACTGACGCATAAACCCATGTTGTACCTTGCATTAGGAATCGTTGGGGCAACAGTAATGCCACATGATCTGTACTTAGGATCATCAATCTCACAAACACGAGCATTGGATCGTGACGATTCTGCCAGTGTTAAAAAGGCGATTCGGTTTACGGTCGCTGACTCAAACATTCAATTGACTTTAGCATTTGTCGTTAACTGTTTGTTACTGATTTTAGGGGCAGCTCTGTTCTACGGCACCAAGAGTGACCTGGGGCGCTTCGTTGATCTGTTTAATGCATTAAGTAACTCTAAGATTGTTGGTGCAATTGCGAGTCCGATGCTTAGTATGTTGTTTGCCATTGCATTACTGGCTTCTGGGCAAAGTTCAACAATCACTGGTACTTTGGCTGGACAAATCATCATGGAAGGCTTTATTCACTTACGCATTCCACTTTGGGCACAGCGTTTGCTAACACGTATGATGTCCATTACGCCAGTTCTGATTTTTGCTTTCATCTACAATGGTAATGAGGCTAAAATTGAAAACCTACTGACGTTTTCGCAGGTGTTCTTAAGTATCGCGTTGCCATTCGCGATGGTACCACTGGTAATGTTTACTAGTAATGAAGACTTAATGGGCGAGTTTAAGAACCGACCATGGGTCAAATGGACGGCGTGGTTGGTAACAGCCATTCTGATTGTGCTGAACCTGTGGCTAATCGTTGGGGTCTTCACCGGCTGATGCGATAAAAAATTGAATTCAAAAAGGCTTCACCGTCAATGTTTTTTGACGGTGAAGCCTTTTAATTTGGTGCAAATTAGTGATGCTGACGGATGAAATGTGGAATTGTCCAAATGATGATGTCAACAGTGATTCCGGCAAAGACAAGTGGTGGATAGACATATGTTAAGAGCAACGTAAATAAGTTGATCAGAAAGGAAATCCACTCCAGGTAGCGTCGTGCTTCAATAGCAGGATTTAACTTCGTAACATTTTCTCGCAATAAACCAAAGGCAACGTTATACAAGATAATATTTATGGCATATAAAATTGCGGGGATGCGTGCATGGATATCTGTTCCAATCCAGGCGGTCGTTGCAGGTAGCAGTGATGTCCAAAATAGCAGGAAGATATTTAGCCACAACGTATTATTATTGATTTCGGTCACGTTTAAGAATAGGTAGTGATGATTGATCCACATAATTGAAATGAATAGAAATGTGAAAACGTAGGCCATGAACTGTGGTGCAATATGGACTAATGCAGACAGAGAATGATTATCATCTGGTAAGTGAATTTCTAAAACTAAAATGGTTAAGACGATAGCAATCACAGCATCGGTGAATGCCTCAAAGCGTTCCTTTTTCATATTTTTCCTCGGTGTCGGTGTGTCGGATACAAAAATGAGTCTGAAACATAATTGAATATGTCCCAAACTCTCTTGATGCAAGTTTTAGTTATTCTGGTTATGGAGGCGGCGGGGATCGAACCCGCGTCCAAGCACATCGCCACCCGAACCTCTACGCTCATAGTCAAACCATTTGAATTTCACTAACCAAAACGCCGTTTGACAAGGCAACCGTGATTAGCTAAGCCTGGTTAATCTCTTCTGCTTCCTTCAGGCGGGAAGTCGCAGCGTAGCCCATGATTTTGAGACCCGAACCCCGCTACCTGGGCCGTAACGGACGGATCTACGTTAAGCTACAATTAAGCAGCTAAAGCGTAAGAATTGTTATCTTTTGCAGATAAAAATTGGGTAGCGTTTTTACGTGGCCGCAACCCACGAAGCGCAGTTCAAGCTCGACCTATACCTGTCGAATCCAGAACGCCCCCGAAAACTTGCTTCATTATCATAACACGTCCATGAAAAAGCGTCCATGAGTGGACACATGACGGTAATTTTGGAAAAAAACTTCAAGCGGTTGCACAAACCAGTTCGTGAAAATAATTTTCTTTACAACAATTAAATTAATTGGGCTAGTCCATAGAGGCTAAGGCTACGCGGATTCAAGCAGGTACTTGATTTGAAAGGGAAGCTAACGAACGATTAAATCGATAAAAAGGCTTGTAAAAACGCTTTCATTGTTAGAGAATAAAACGTAAACATTTTTCACATGCAGTTTGGAAAACAAGGAGAATAACATGGCTAAGAAGAAAAAATTGATTGGGGTTGACCTTGGCGGGACAACTATTAAATTTGCGATTTTAACATTAGATGGGGATGTCCAACAAAAGTGGAGTGTTCCAACAAATATCTTGGATGAAGGGGCACACATCATTCCTGATATCATTCATTCGATCAATCATCATTTGGATTTGTACAAAATGTCTGCTGATGATTTTGTTGGTATTGGTATGGGGACTCCCGGAACGGTTGATTTAAAGGCTGGTACAGTAACTGCCGCTTACAACTTGAACTGGAAGACCACACAAGCTGCCAAAGAACAAATTGAAGCCGGTACAAAGCTACAGTTTGCCTTAGACAATGATGCTAACGTAGCAGCCTTAGGTGAACGTTGGAAGGGTGCTGGTAACAATGAGCCCGACGTTGACTTCATTACTTTAGGAACCGGTGTTGGTGGGGGGATCATCGCTAGCGGTCGTCTACAACATGGTGTAAATGGTGCCGGTGGTGAAGTTGGTCACGTGACCGTTCAACCTGGTGGCTACTTATGTACCTGTGGTAAGCATGGTTGTTTAGAAACATATGCTTCGGCAACAGGTGTCGTTCATTTGGCACATGACTTTGCAGAAGAATATGCTGGCAACTCCAAGCTAAAGAAGATGGTTGATAATGGCGACGAAATCACCTCTAAAATCGTTTTTGATTTAGCAAAACAAGGTGACTTTTTGGCCAATGAAGTAACGAATAAGGTTGGTCAATACCTTGGCTTAGCTGTTGCGAACATGGCAAATGTATTGAACCCAAGTTACGTTGTTATCGGTGGTGGGGTTTCTGCCGCAGGTCAATTTCTCCTAGACTTGGTTGATAAGACTTTCCAAGAAGAAGCCTTTGCAACCGTTCGGGATTCAACGACCCTTAAATTAGCTAAACTTGGGAATGATGCCGGTGTTATCGGCGCATCTTCATTAGCACTACGTTTTGCTGATGATGCCGACTTAAGCGACTCAGCTAAAGTAGCAAACGTTGCCGCCCAAGTTGTTGAATAATTGAAATTAGTACACGCATAAGCAGAGAGAATTGGAGAGTTTGAAAGAATGGGCATTCTTATTGCATTAGTTCCCGTCATTGCCTGGGGGAGTATTGGACTCGTCTCAGGGCGACTGGGGGGATCGGCGGCACAACAAACATTGGGGATGACCATGGGTGCTGTAGTCTTCGGCATTATCGCATGGTTTATCTACCAGCCAACATTAGACGGTAAAGTTTGGTTAGCAGGGATTGTTTCAGGGATGCTGTGGGTTTTAGGCCAAGGCGGTCAGTTTACGTCGATGAAAGCCATTGGTGTTTCAAAAACAATTCCATTATCAACCGGGTTACAACTAGCCGGTAATGCATTAGCCGGTGTGCTGTTATTCCAGGAATGGACGACAGGACGTCAGTACACGATGGGTACGGTAGCGGTGGTTGCTTTAATCATTGGTGCTACATTAACGTCACGGCGCGATAAAAAGACAGCGACACAAACTGATCAACACGAGGATATGGCCGCTGGTGCACGTGCGATGACCTATTCGACGGTTGGTTACGTGGCTTATACGATCGTTATCAAAGCCTTTGAAAAATGGGGTCATGTTGGTGATCCAACGAACTTCACACATGCAGTTGTTTTACCACAATCAATCGGAATGTTTGCCGGTGCATTGGTCTTTGTCTTTATTATTGGCGCACAAAAGGACATGTGGCAAATGCCTACCTGGAAGAACATCATTACCGGGTTGTTCTGGGGAACTGGGAACCTCTTCATGTTCTTAGCAACGGTCAAAGTTGGATTAGCAGTTGCCTTTTCGATGGCACAGATGGGTATCATCATCTCGACCTTTGGCTCCATCTGGCTACTCGGTGAACGCAAAACACACTGGGAAATGGTTAACATCATTATTGGCTCAGCCTTGATTATTGTCGGCGGAATCCTATTAGGAACCATGTAGAAAAACTAAAAAGTCATCGTGCAGAATTAATTTTGCACGATGACTTTTTAGTTTGTTCACCCGATCAGGACAATTAGCGGTACCTAGACCAAAAAAACTTTAATTGGTCTAGGTGGCGTCAGACTGGTTGGCAGCTGTTTTTTACACGTTTCTTTTGGTATATACCAATCCTGTGAGACGGCTTTCATTGCCCGTAGAGTCACGTTTTAGTGTATACTTGAAACCGTAATCATAATAAAGAAAGAGGTAGGACAAGCATGGCATATATTTCTTTTGACAGTTCCAACTTATCAAAATTTGTACAGGACAATGAACTGGGCGAAATGCAGGCAATGGTAACTGCTGCAGATTCTGAATTACGTAATGGTACAGGTGCGGGTGCAGAATTTCGGGACTGGCTTGATTTACCATCTAACTACGATAAAGACGAATTTAGCCGCATTAAGGCAGCTGCAAAGAAAATCCAAAGCGATTCTGAAGTATTGGTTGTCATCGGTATCGGCGGCTCATACTTAGGCGCTCGAGCAGCCATTGATTTCTTAAATGAAGCTTTTTATACAGCGCTACCTGCTAGTGAACGTAAGGGTGCACTAGCATTGTTTGCTGGGAACTCCATTTCATCATCTTACGTGCATGATTTGATTCACGTGATTGGCGACCGTGACTTCTCTGTAAACGTCATTTCTAAATCAGGAACAACGACGGAACCATCCATTGCCTTTAGAATCTTTAAGGATAAGTTAGTTGCTAAGTATGGCGAAGCAGGTGCTAAAGAACGCATCTATGCCACGACTGATCGTGCGCGTGGTGCGCTGAAGACAGAGGCAGATGCTGAAGGGTATGAAGAATTTGTTGTGCCTGATGGTATTGGTGGTCGTTTCTCTGTACTAAGTGCTGTTGGTCTGTTACCAATCGCCGCCGCTGGTGAAGATATTGATCAGCTGATGAAGGGTGCTGCTGATGCAGCTGCTGACTACACATCTGATAAATTATCTGAAAACGATGCTTACCGTTATGCTGCTTTACGGAACATTTTGTACCGTAAGGGTAAGACGACTGAATTATTGGAAAACTACGAACCAACCATGGCCTTTTTCGCTGAATGGTGGAAACAATTGATGGGTGAATCAGAAGGGAAAGATCAAAAGGGCATTTACCCTTCAAGTGCGAACTTCTCAACTGACTTACACTCATTAGGTCAATACATCCAAGAAGGCCGTCGGAACTTGATGGAAACTGTCGTTAAGGTTGATAAACCTAACTACGATATCGATATTCCAGAAGAAGAAAATGATTTAGACCAGCTTGGCTATCTTGAAGGCAAGACGATGGACTACGTGAATACACAAGCCTTCCGTGCCGTTACCTTAGCACACACGGATGGGGATGTGCCTGTCATGGCTGTTCATATTCCTGATCAAACTGCTTATTCACTTGGCTATTTAATCTACTTCTTTGAAGTAGCAGTTGGTATTTCTGGATACCTGAACGGGATTAACCCATTCAATCAACCAGGGGTAGAAGCTTATAAAGTCAACATGTTTGCCCTGCTTGGCAAGCCTGGATTTGAAGAACAAACTAAAGAAATTCAAAAGCGTGTGTAATAAAAATAATTACAGCGACTTGAACTTTGGACCACGTGTTCACTATTTAAGCTCGTAAATCAAAAAGCGTGTTTGGGGCTTATGTCTCAAACACGTTTTTTGGTTAAAAGCAGATTTTTCGACGGTCATCAGGCTTCTCGTTACACTTGATTCAAATGGTAAGTCATTCGTGAATCAAGTTCTAGGAGGATATAAACATGGCTGTTAAAGATCGTTTCGATGCACAAAAAGAAGAAATGTTGGGTAAGATGAAAGCTGCTGCCGGTGGCTTTTCCGGTGATTCTGAAATGGAAGCCAAGGGTAAAGAACAAGAATTGGCTGGCAAGGCGAAGGATAAAATTGCCGCAACAAAGGATAGAGCAGCTGAAAAGATAGCATCAGTAAAAGAAAAGGCTGCTAAGAAAACCAGTGAATTTAGTGATAAAGCGACTGAAAAACTAGATCGTTAAGATCCCCAAATAAACCCGTTGTTACCGTTTGTCAAACGGAAACAACGGGCTTATTTGGGGATCAACGCTTTTCAGGCATCTGTTTTGACTAATGGTAACAATTATTTTTAAATTAAGTAAAGAAGCTGTTCATTATAAAAGAAGGCGGTTTATGACAATGATTACTAACGCAACAGAATTTATTACAGACCTACACCAGGTACTCCGTGGTGCTTTGAAACAGGCAGATAATGATGTGACTAAGACACTTAAGGCAGTAGTGTATAAATTACACCACACGCAGTCGCTTCATTATGAATTGTCCCGTTGGCGTTGTTCGGATACGCGTGATCATGAATTTACGTTTCGATTGAACGATGATGGGAGCTATACGTATATGACGCAGAGCTAATTTTTAGAAAGGGGGGTGCAAAATGACTTTTATCACGCTACTTCAAGATTTACGAAAAGATCAGGACTGGACTGTTAAGGATTTAGCAGAAGAGGTTGGCGTAGCAAGCCATACGGTCACGGCCTGGGAACGGGGTGCACAGTTTCCCACTATTGATCAATTATTAACTGTGTGTGAGTTGGCGGGGATAGAATTGAGCACCTTGTTGCAGGAAGATGTAACGTTGCGTCAGCAGATAACGATTGGTGATAAACCAACGGTAACGCATATGAACGGGTGGCAATTTTTGGGCAGCTATTGGTGGATCATTCTGGCAATTGGTGGCTACTTAAGTTGGCTGGTGCCATATTTCATTCGGGTTTTAAATCACTAGAACTAACGTAATTGTGACAATATTAAATAATGGGACAGCAATCAAGCCACGAGTCTAGCTTGATTACTGTCCCATTATTTTTGATTCGTACATCGTTTAATTAATGAAAGTCCCATTATTTTGAATGTAGGCCATTTCATCGAAAACAATATGTTGCTGAAGGGCTTCTGCCATGTCGATAGTGATGTCACCACGGTTAATCGCAGCCTGGAAGAACTCATACTCTGCATGAAAAGCAGCCAGAAACAGTTGGTAAACGACTTGTTCGTCTGGTGATGGCATGTTAATTCGGCGATGACGCTCACGGTAAAAGCGTTGAACAGCGTGCAATTCAACCGTAATACCACTGCCTTTTTCATGGCGGTAGCCTTTTAATGCTGCTAAAGCTGCCTGAAAACCGACTTCTTCAATAGGGCGGATGTCTTCGTGATGGGCTGCAAACTGCTTTTGCCAATAGTATTGTTCTGCAATAAGTGGCGTGGTGAAGAACATGTCCTGACCAGTTTGTAAATCTTGGTACAAACGTCCTGTGTGAATTCCGAAACGAATGCGTAAGAGTAAATTTTGAACTAAATTATTATCCACAGTCAGCAAACTCAAGTCTAAGAATTCTTTGTAGTACTTAAATTCATCTGCAGTAATTTCACCATGGGTGTGCATTTCGGTAATGGCCGCATGCTCGGCGGCATAGGCAAGCTCGTATAATTTGCGACGCTCACGATGGTTGGATCGGTTCGTTTGATGTAATTGTTGACTTAACGCATCGACGACGATTTGTGCTTCAGCTGGGTGATCTGTGTTATTGCGGATATGGTTCATGGCGGTCATAATCATTTCACGAGTCCACTGTGCCAAAGGCTTTTCTTCGACTGTTGCGGCAGGTAGCTGCGTGATTTTTGGAACTGTGATGGCCGCTACAGTCAAACTAAGCAAGATCACAATGCTGACAACAAAGATTAAGGCATTTCGATCAATTGTGGCATTATGATTCGTAATTGTTGGTAGCAGGAAAGCCAACGAAAGTGAAATAGTTCCGCTGGCACCACTCACGGCCATGAGCCAGCTGTCGGTCCAACGATGCTTACTTTGGACATGCATCCATACAAGGTAGCGCGTCCATAGCAGGCGAATGACAAGTTTTAAACCATATAGAACGAAGCCAAGCAAAATCAGCTGTAACAGCAATCCTGGTGTCCGACTGGTAATATGACTGATAATCGTTGGTAAGGAAACGCCTAGAAGAATAAAGATGAACCCGGTCAACGCCTCTTCAACAATTTCCCAAATGTTAGCCCGGACTAATTGCATGCGAGTGGAAATCAACTGGAGATTATCATTTTCAACACCTTGGACTAATCCAGCCGCGACAACAGCTAGGATCCCAGATAAGTTTAAATGCTCCGCTGTGAAGTAGACTAAAAAGGGTACGATTAATTCTAAAGCGATCATGACAAACGGGCGGTCGTCACCAAAAGCAATGAGCTGTTTGCGAACAAAATGAAACAGCGCACCAATGATGGCACCAATGACAAGCCCTCCTAAAAATTCTAGTATAAAGACACCAACGGCGCCGTTCACAGAAAACGTACCAGTTGCAAATGCTAATAGTGCTAAATCAAATGCCACGAACCCAGAAGCATCATTGAAAAGTGATTCATTCTGAAGAATCGTGAAGGGAATTTGAAAATTGGGATTTGGTTTTGCAAAAGCACTGACGGCGGAAGCGTCTGTCGGTGTTACGATCGCACACAAGGCGAATGCGAGTGCCAAGGGTAAAACTGGAAACAGTAGATGTAACGCTGCGCCAACAATAACGACAGTCGCAATCACTAAGGCAATCGAAAGTGATGCGATGTTGATGGCACCTCGTCCAATCCAATAGCGTGAAGCTGACTGTGCCTCGTTATAAAGTAATGGTGTAACCACGAAGAATAAGAATAATTCAGGGTTAAATGTAAAATTGTGGTACAGCGGAAACAAGGAAATAACAATACCGACAAAAATGAAGTAAAGCGGTAAAGGAATAATGCTGAGGTGGTTATGGCCAATTACGGCGGCCACGACAGCAAGTAAAATAATGAGAATAAAAAAAGTGCTGGTCATTGCGCAAGCCCTCAATTATGCCTAAATTTAAATAACTTGATGCTCTTATTGTAGTGGAAAATCACTTATTTTTATACAGTAGGCACTTTTACAGTAGAAGAAGCTTATAATGTGGGCAATAAAAGACGGGGTTAATAAAAATGCAAAAACAAATGCACTTCGAAATTGAGACAAGCGCGCAGCCTGAACCACTTTTTGATGCAGTTGCCGATATGCCTAATTATCAACGATGGTTGCCAAAATCAAGTGCCTTTACAGAAACGGTTGAGGTGAGTCCGTACCCAGTTCAAGCAGGGACAACATATTTAGATTACGGCGCGCAAGGTCAGCGTCCCGGTGTCGTATACAGATATGAGGCGCCGACTTTGCTGGGTTTTAAGCATAGTATGAGTATCAAACGGATGGGGCTTGTTGTTCAAGTTGACGTTGCCATTTTATATCATTTTGAAAAGAACGCGGGTGGCACGTGCGTAACACGTGATTTGACCATGTATATAGACGCCAAAGGATTGGCATTATTGCTGACGCCGTTTGTAAATGCAGCGTTCACTGCTGAAAACAAGCGGGTGATGCGCGCACTTAAACGCTATGGTGATCAGTTATAGTTTCGCACTCTCTCGTTAACCGCCAAATAAAAGCTCAAAAAAACGCTACAGTTGTCTACGTGCACAGACAACCGTAGCGTTTTTTTTGAGCTTTCAACTTACACGAAGTGAACGGATATTGTCGCAATTACGGCGGTGAGTTTACTTAAGCGGTTACTGGGTTTGTACCTTTGCCTGCAAAGCGGGCAAAGGTACTTCTCCACCGTCAAGTCATTAGCGATAGAGGGCAGATGTCGTGCCGAGAGCGGTGGCTGCGCAAGAATTGCGCAAAGCCTGAGCGGTAAGGCTACATCTGCCCGACGACGAGTGAAACGAGCTCGCTAATGGCTTGATGGTGGAGAACATTGCAGTGATTACTTTAGGAGCCGTTGCAAACCCTTGTCATACCAACTTGAGGGTAAAAAACGTGCCATACCCATCATCGTTTTGGCTAAGTAACCAATGGCGTAACGTGGCCGTGGATGCTTAATGAGTGCGGATTTGATGATTAAGTCGGCTACGCTTTCTGCGCTGACTGATTTTGTGCCGCCGGTTTTAAATAAAGCATCCATCTTTTGCGCTAAATTTTCATACGCAGAATTAGCAAATTGCTTCTGAAAGTGAGCCTCACCGGAGCTCATCGGTGTTGCAATGCCATTGGGTTCGACCAAAGTCACCTTGATTCCAAATGGGGCGACCTCAACACGAAGGGTATCAGTTAGCACTTCTAGTGCATGCTTCGTGGCAGCATACCAGCCCAACATTGGCTGATATGCCTGTCCCATAACGGAGGATACGTTGACGATTGTGCCACTTTGCTGGTTTCGCATTGTTGGTAAAACAGCGCGAATCAGACGCATAACGCCGAGGACGTTTACCTCGAGCTGAGCCTTTGCCTGTTCGTCCGTAACAAGTTCCAAAGGACCGTTTGCTGCAAAACCAGCAATGTTCAATAATGCATCAATGTGATCATGTTTGGATAAGATTGTTGCCATGGTTGCTTTAATTGCTTGATTGTTAGCTAAATCCACGTCGTATAATTCGACGCCTAGCTGTGTGAGTGTTGCTTGTGTTGTCGCATGGCGGGCGAGGCCGATGACCTGATGGCCTTGTTCGGCAAGCTTGGTTGCAGTCACGAGACCAACTCCTGATGAGACACCGGTCACTAACATTGTTTTCATTGTCATAAAAAATCTCCTGTTGTAAGTATGTGGAGATAGTTTACGACAGTTATTGTTTACAAACGAGCGCGCAAAACCGCCGTTTGTTCTAAAATGCGCATCTTTTTTGAAAGTTGCCGATTTTACTGGAGTTGCTGTTGATAATCTGCCAGCACATCTTTTAATAGTTGTTTCAAATCACCTTCAGAAATGGGCTTGGGATCATCATTCCATTTAATAAATGTACCCACGATGCTGCCGGCCAGACCATACGTCGCATAATCGGGATGCGGTGATTGTAAAATGAGTTTGATGATAGGTTCTTGACTATTTGGATTAGCGACCGCCGCTTGGCTGAACAAACGACTGAATAGTTGAATGAGATCGTAATAAATATCATGCGCATGGTTGTAGCGCGTTAAGTTTTCGAAAACGGTCCAATTGGCGAGCAGTCTGTCACTAATTAGTGTTACAAAATCGGTTGCTGGTGATAAATCACTTTCACTATAGGAAAATGCATCTGCGATAAATGCTTGCAATAACGCATATTTATCAGTGAAGTATCGGTAAAAAGTACTATGGTGAATTAATGCTTGCTCGCAAATCATGGCGATGGTGATTTGATCAAACGGGTGAGTTTGCAATAATATTTTTAAGGCAGTCAGGATATCAAGCTGCGTGCGTTGCTGCTTTCTTGTTAAGGACATGGGTTAGCAACCTCGTTTAAATTTATTATTTCGTATACGTACCGGAAAGTACCTACTTACTTTTTTGATGTCAACTCACTATAGTATAGGTGAGCACAATGAGTCACTAATTAAACAGAGGGTGGAATGATGACTGAATATCAGTTTTTAGAACCATTTACGTTTACTAAAAAGAATGTCACGTTGCGAAATCGGGTGGTGATTCCACCAATGACAGAGCGAATGGCCTTTGAAGATGGGACTGTGACTAGCGATGAGCTGGCCTACTATGCGCAACGAGCAAATGGTGCAGGATTGTTCATTACTGCAGTGGCCAACGTCAATGCGGTCGGCAAAGGGTTTGAAGGTGAGTTGAGCGTTGCCGATGATCGATTTATTCCTGGCTTACGGCGGCTTGCCGCAACAATTAAGGCTGGTGGCGCTAAGGCAATCTTACAAATATTTAGTGCCGGACGAATGACAAATAGTGCCATTTTGCGTGGGCAACAGCCAGTTAGTGCTAGTGCTGTCGCTGCACCACGACCTGGTTATGAGACACCACGCGCCTTAACAAATGAAGAAATCCTGCAGACCATTACAGACTTTGGTGAGGCAACACGGCGAGCCATTGAGGCTGGTTTTGATGGTGTGGAATTGCATGGGGCGAATACGTATTTAATTCAGCAGTTCTTTTCACCACACTCTAATCGTCGAGAAGACGAATGGGGCGGGGATGTTAACGCACGGATGCGTTTCCCGTTAGCGGTCATCAAGGTGGCCCAAAGTGTCATTGAGCAATATGCGACGCGGCCGTTTTTACTTGGCTACCGGTTGTCACCCGAGGAGATTGAGGAACCAGGTATCACCATGGATGACACGTTAGCGTTAGTTGATCAACTGAAAGAAACGCCTTTGGATTATTTACATGTATCGCAAAGCGACGTGTGGCGAACATCTTATCGTGATAAGACGTCGACCGCCATTATTAATGATGAAATTAAAACCCATTTGGCTGGGAAAATGCCGATGATTGTAGTGGGAAATTTAGCTAAACCAGCTGACGTTAACCGGGCAGCGGCAGATTATGACCTAGTTGCTTTAGGACACGAAGTTTTGTATGAACCACGTTGGGTTGAAAAGGTGCGTTCTGGTGATGAAGACACGATCCGTTATGCATTTTCACGGTCAGAACTGGCCGATTTAAATATCGCACCCACATTTTTAGACATGATTCGGATAGTGTCAGGTAAGAAGGGGATTCCTTTTACGAATAAATAGGAGATATAGATGACGAATAAGTATGATTTGAAAGATAAGGTCGTATTGATTACCGGTGGTGGTAGTGGCATTGGTCGGGCGATTGCGCAAGGATTTTTAGACAATGGGGCGAAAGTAACGATTGTTGGCCGGCACTTATCTGCATTGCAAGAAACATTGGCTGACTATCCAGCTGAACAGGCGATGGCCATGACCGCTGATATTAGTGATCCAGCTGAAATTGATAAGATGGTTGCTACCGTGGTGGCACGTTTTGGACAACTAGATGTTGTTGTCAGTGATGCGGCGTACTTCACAGGTGGGAGTGTACAAGATACGTCAGTTGCCGCTTGGCAAACGACCGTGCACACAAATATTGATGGCTTTTTCTACCTGGCCAAAGCCACTTATTCAGACCTAAAAAAGACAGCCGGTACTTTAATTGCAATTTCATCAGTTTCTGGACTATATGGCGATTGGGGCCAAGCTGCCTATAATGCAAGTAAACATGCAGTGAATGGATTTGTCCGTTCAATTGCTTTGGACTGGGGGCAAGACAACATTCGCGTCAATGCGGTCGCACCAGGGTTCACTCGTACCCCAATGAGTGCAGGTATTACTGATGATAAATTAGCGCCGTTTGTGAATCGGATTGCGTTGGATAGACCAGGTACACCAGCTGATGTCGCCCCGGCCGTTCTATTTCTAGCCTCGTCGGATGCCCGTTATATTACCGGCGCTATTTTGCCAGTGGATGGTGGGACGACGGCTTCGACAGGGCAGCCACATATTTAAATGTCGTTAATGTTATGTATAAATAAAGAGAGTGAGACAAAAGTCGGGGAGTAGTCTGCACGGTGAATTGACTTTTGTCACACGTTTTCGCTATTTAAAATTAGAAAACAACAATGGGCCTGTGGACATAATTAGTTATGTCCCAGACCCTTTGTGATTTACGAGCTTAATTAGTGAAAACGTAGTCCAAGCATCACGTTGCTGTGCAGGCTTCCTGACTTATGTACCACTACTAGTTGGTTAATCGTCGACGCGATAGCGCAATTCAATTAGTTGCCCAAACTGCTCTGTGTCTAGCAAAGTTAATTGATGTGTGGAAATTCCGTTTGGGAAAAGAGGAATCCCTGCACCAAGGATTGTTGGCGCAAACGTAATCCGTAATTGTGTCAACAGGCGGTTCTCCAGTAATTGTCTGACGAGCTGACCGCCACCGACAATCCAAATGTTTTTACCAGGTTGTGTTTTAAGTTCTGAAAGTAACGTTGAAAAGTCGTCTGTAAAGGTCACTCGTGCAGAGGACGGTTGCGTTGTGTGACTAATGACAAAGTTTTCTTTGCCTGAATATGGATAATCGGGCATATGCTGTTTGATCCAGCGGTAAGTCGTTGCACCCATAATCACCGTATCGACAGTATCATAAAATTGTTGAAAGCCGCCATCGCCAATTGTTGGCGTATTTTCCAACCAATCCACGCTTTCGTCTGACGTGGCGATAAAGCCATCTAAGCTACTACCTAAGTAGGCAATTACTTCACGCATTTGGACACCTTCCTTAATGTGTATAACGGTAGTGTAACGAACCTATCCATAATCACAAAATAATCCGATTTTCCTGTTTTTTTCATGGTAACCCCGTTGACATCTTTGCTAACTACCGTATACTTAACTAAGTAAATTTGCCCCATGGTCAAATTGGTTAAGACGTCGCCCTCTCAAGGCGGAATTCCGGGTTCGAACCCCGGTGGGGCGATTTAAAGTCACCCAGGCGCTTGCTTAGCAGATTTACGACTTTAAAGTAATTATTGGGTATTAGCCAAATTGGTAAGGCAGCGGACTCTGAATCCGTAATGTACTGGTTCGAATCCAGTATACCCAATTGATGAGTTTCATCAGGTTTCATAAGATTGTCTCAACGCTGTTATATCAGCATTGAGGCAATTTTTTTGTTTAAATACATGGGAATGAGTTGGAACTAAATGGCACCACAGTGGCACCACGAAGACGGAAAATAGACTGTTTTTACCATACCAAAGCACTTATTTAGCTACTTTGGTAAAAATAAAGTACTGCTAGTTGCTTGCTACACAGCGCGTACAGCAATCTAGTGGCACCATGAACCAACTATTTTAGATTGGTATACCTTAATCACATAAAAACACACATCACCGGCGGGTGGTTGGGTCAGGCGTTGCTACATTCTGTGGCACGTCTTTTATTTTGATCATATTACTAGTACACTAAGCGGTGTCAGAGTTTTGGTAGCGGGTCGTCTTCTTCGGAGGGCGCTTTTTTTATTTTCTGAGTTAAATCCTAAAACATGTAAAGCTAGTCCTATCAGTAAGCCCGTTTCTTTCTAAGTAATTTAGGCAGTTCTTTATGGTGTCCGATTTGTTCAGTTTGTCCGTTAAAAAAGGTGTAGTAGAAAGTAGTAAAAAGGGATGCACTCGAGTGAGCGCATCCCCAAATCTAAGTTATTGCCTAACAGACAAAACCTGATATAATATGTCTATGGAAAGGTAGCGAGCGCCGTAAACACTCACTACCCGCTGGAATAAGTGTTAGACCTTTAGCTAATCGCGCTTGCGGTTAGCTTTTTTTATTGCCTGATAGCCTTGAGCAAAGAATTTGAATGCTCTAGCCATCAAGCAAATAGATACAGCGAACTGTATCACCGACCTAAACTCCTTATGCTTAGTGTCATCTGTTCTCACCCCTTTTACTGGAATATGGTGAGAACGAGAACGGATAACACTTACCAGCTAGGACGACAGCAAGTAATGAACTGGCTGAATGTCCGTAAATTAATTTTAACGAACGGCTTGTTATCACACCAGTAAAGCGACTTTCAAAATAGCGGATCGTACCGAGAGCACGAACAGTTGACTTTATCTAAAATGATGGTATATTCAATGTAATTAGCCGGCTAATTACATTGAGAGGAGCGCTACTAAAATGGACTTTTCATTTTCTGATCGACCTAACGATGAACGAATTAAAGCGACGCTGGCCACGGCTGCGAGTAGTTCAGACTCTGAGTTGACAACACTCTTCCTAAACGTGCAGTGGACGTATCGTGAAATGCAAAAGGCTTACGATCGCGTATTGGATCAACATCATCTGTCAGAATCGAAGTTTATCTTATTGATGTTTCTGGAACGCGCTGATAGGCATCGCTTGCAGCCGTCGGAGCTAGCCGAAAAACTCGGTGCAACGCGGGCGACTGTTAGTAAATTGCTAACAGGCATGGAACGCAGTGGATTTATTCAAAAGGGACATGATTCGGTCGACAAACGGGTCGTTCTCATCGAACTAACGGCAAGCGGTCAGGCTGTTTTAACGAACTTTTTACCCAGTAACTTTCAGGCAGTCGACACGATCTTTGCACATTTTTCTAAACCTGATCAGCAAGCATTAACGGGTTTACTAGAAAAAATCAAACAGGGTACCCAACAACTAAATCAAGAAAATGAGGGAAATTAATTATGAATGACAAGAAAATTGAACTATTACAAACATACCTGAGCTTATACATTGACCATACAGCGGTGTTAGCTGATATGGATAAGGAAACTTCACAGTATGTAGTTTTAGACGTACGAAATGCCCCTGCACAAGTCAAGCAAGACCAGATCAAGGGTGCTGTAGCAATGCCAGCTAAGGATTTGGCAGCACACTTGGACGACCTCGACAAAAGTAAAACTTATGTGGTCTATGACTGGACTGCTGGGACAACCTTAGGTAAGGCAGCGTTGTTGACGTTGTTATCAGCTGGGTTTGATGCCTATGAATTAGCGAGTGCATTAGAAGGCTGGAAGGGCATGCACCTACCGATTGAAACAATTTAATCGGTAACGCCAGTAATTTTTAAACTGTGTTCATAAAAAGCGAGTGGGATAAAAGTCGGGAAGTCGTGAGCAAGACCTAGAACGACCGTACGGGTTGGGCTTCAACCCGGTAGGTAGTTCGTAGTCTGCACAGCGACTTGACTTTTGTCCCACGTTTTTGCTATTTAAGTTCGTAAATCAAAAAATGAGTTTGGGACAAGATGACTTGTGTCCCAAACTCTTTATTAATTTCTTTGCTTAATCTGGAACGATAACCATGGTTAAGATGTGTTGTTGATCAGGCGTCAAGGTAAATTCAAAGGGGCTGGTACCGTTAAAACCATTACCAGCAACGTGAATTTGCAGGCACCATTGAGCAGGCGCAGTTTGTTTACCATCGACGAGCTTGAACTGCGATTGTTTGCCAATGTTGTCCGTTTGGTTCCAACGAGCAACACGGTCGCGACCTTCGTATACGTTGCCCCAATCATTGATCGAGCCGTCGTCGGTGAACAATGCGATAAAGCCGTCACTGTCGGCGGCGTTTGTGGTGGTAATGAATTGTTGTAACACAAGTGGCAGTGTTTCCATAAGCGAAACTCCCTTTACCATAGATTAATGAACACCGTCATTATAGCGCAGGAACAGTAGCTGGAAAACATATTGCTACCACGGAACGATACCATCGGAATTTGAATAAGTGCCGTCACTGTCAGCAAAGATTCCGTTGATGGTGTTTGTCGATGCTAGCGCTAGGTCAACGGTACGTTCAACACCCTCAGCAACCGTTTTATTACCGCCACCGCCGCCAAAGGTCGTGTCAACCCAGCCAGGATTGACTGCGTTCACGGTGACGGATGAAGTTGATAATTCATTGGCCAAATCGATCGTAAACATGTTGACAGCAGCTTTAGAAGCTTGATAGCCCATGGCGCTATGCTGGTAAATGCTGGTTGTGGGATCCGATGCCAATGTGAGGGAGCCGACCGCACTTGAAATATTAATAATTTTGGCACTCGGTGCTTGTTTTAATAATGGCAGGAACGTCTGTGTGACGGCAATTAAGCCGAAGAAGTTAACGTCGAAATCTTGACGGATGATCGTTAGTGGTAATTCAGACGCTTTATGAGCGCCGTCGAGCGCAACACCAGCATTGTTAATGAGAATATCAAGGTGGCCAAACTGGGCTGCGACAGTGGTAGCTGCCGCTTTGATACTGGCTTCGTCGGTGACGTCAAGCAAGATTAATGTCGCGGTGATGCCAAGCTTTGTCAGTTGTGTTACTGCTTGTTCACCAAGTGCTTGTTGCCGCGCACCGACTAAGATATGTTGACCGGCTAGTCCTAACTGACGTGCAAGTTCAAAACCCATGCCACGGTCGGCACCAGTGATTAATGTAAATTTTTGAGCCATACTTAAAATCCTCTCTAGTAACTGTGATAAACTGATCGTATTCCCCTGACGTAACTGGAGGTCAAGCAAATTATCGAAAAAATGATGCAAATTGGTGAAGTTGCTGCAATGACTGGTCTGTCTGTCAGAACGATTCGTTTTTATGAGCGAAAGGGCGTTGTTAAGCCCTCGGCAAGAGATGCGAATCAACATCGCTTGTATGACGACGAAACGATCCATTGGCTATCATTAGTCGGGTACTTGCGGCAAACGGGTATGTCTGTAAAAGCACTAGCTGACTATTATGAGTTGATCCAACAGGGACCAGCAACATTGAACGCTCGGATTGACTTACTGCAAGCTCAGCGGGAGCGAGTTGTCGAAAGGATGGCTGCGCAAAAGGAGCAGCTTTGGCAAATCGATCATAAACTAGCGCATTATCAAGATGATCTGACTAAATATGTTTAAAAATCGAGAGTGGGACAAAACTCGGTAAGTAGTCTGCACAGCGACGTGACTTTTGGCGCACGTTTTCGCTATTGAAACTTAGAAAATAACAATGGGTCTGGGACATAGTTAGTTATGTCCCAGACCCATTTGTGTCGCTATTTTTTGGTCATAAAAGTGAGCAGTGGCGGTAGAAACGCGAATTGATAGAAAAGGGCAAAGAAGCCGCCATACAGAAGAGTAAATAATGATCCGGCAAGTAAGTTGGCTTTAGCAGAGAAATGATCAGCTAATTTTTTGAGAAAGCTAAGTGGGTGTAGTAAGTCCCATGAGTTAAAGCGGATGTAACGACCCATGTAGATACCGAAGGCTAAGACGAAGAAAAGTAAAATCGTGAAGCCCCAGAAAACAGGGTTGTTAAGACTACTGAGATGCGTCGGATCAATTGCTAAAATGATGACAAACTGAAATAACAACACGTTGAGACACATGTTAATAACGCCTGAAAGTGCCAGGAATAAAACGGCGATAATGTCGTACCAAATGGGCACTTCATGGGTGTCCATTTCACGATGAGTTAAATTCAATTCGGTTACCAGGTAGCCAGAATTTGGCAGGAATAGTAACCAAACGATTACCCCAATAACTGCCAAAATAGGCACTAGGTAAGAGAGCCAGACAACATTTGCCAAGGCGATTAGGTAGGCGACTACTAATTCACCGATAACAACGAGCACTAGGATCAGTAGGGGTGCTAATGAGAGGCGAATGTTCAATAGCATTGGCTTAAATAATTGGGTGTGAAAGAGTCGCGGCCGTAACCGCAGCAATAGGTAAGCCATTAGGTTGAATGATAAGGTCACAATGAGGATATTTAGCATAAGAACACTCCTGTCAAAAAATGATGTACACATTATTGTAGCTTTTTTGACAGCGGCTGTCGTGCGTTTTTATAGCAATATAAGACGGTTGTCAAAAATCGCATAGATAACAGCACTAAACAACAATGGGTCTGTGGACATAACTGATTATGTCCATAGACCCATTGTTGTTTTGTCCCACTCTCGATTTTGATTAAGCCTTAATATTAAGCAGGTTCCTTTACAACGAGTACATCAATCGCAGCACTGCGAACGACGTAGCCAGTTGTTGATCCTAGCAGGGCACGTTCAAATGCGTTTGTCCCGGTGGCCCCAATAACGATGAGATCAATGTCATGTTCTTGTGGAAATTCCTTGGCAATGGTTGGCTTAGGGGCGCCTTGAATAACGTGCGTTGAAATGTTGGCGAAGCCCGTTGATGCGGTTGCATCTTTGCTCAAGCGACTAAGGTAGCCACGTGCTTGTTCCATCATTTGGCTTGGCATATCTTGCATCAACGGCTCGGTGGTGGTGTAAACCGGCGCAACCACCTGCAGTAGTGCGATGTCAGCACCGCTTGTTTTAGCGATTTCAATCGCAGTTGTTAGTGCTAATTTGGCATTTTCAGAACCATCAGTCGGAACCAGAATGTGTTTTGGTGTAAATGACATGATAAGTACCTCCTATGTGATTATGATTTACTAGCTTATTTATAACATGCGTGTAATTAAGACGCATGAAATCTGCTTATCGATGGGCCAGTTGCCACAAGACCCAACTCCATAAAAGCAGGATCGCAGCCGTGTATAGCACGCACGTAAAAAAAGCGAAAACGACAATCATTGTTGTGGTGAACTGACGTAAAACAAGCAAGCCAATTGCCAGCACAATCGCATTGATGAGGCGACGTTGCAGACGCTCACGTAGCTGTTGAAGTTCTTTGAAACTCATGGTGATCGCCTTTCTGTGTTAATCATGAGATAACACTAGACTAATTTGCATTCAGTGGGTGAACCACGTTAGGGTGGTAGAAAGCTTTTATTACTTTGGCAATTGAAACGGAGGCAACAACGACAAATGTTTTTAACCATGAATCATCTGAACAAGACGTATGCTGGCAATAAAGTCGCAGTTGAGGACTTTAATTTAGAAGTGGCACGGGGTGAGTTTATCTGCTTTATCGGTACCTCAGGATCTGGAAAAACGACGACGATGCGCATGATTAATCGAATGCTGCACCAAACATCGGGAACCATTGAAATTGACGGTCAAGATATTGCTGAAATGAACCCGGTGCAACTACGGCGACGGATTGGCTACGTGATTCAAAACATTGGATTGCTGCCACACATGACCATTCGGGACAACATTACATTGGTGCCGCGCTTATTAAAGTGGCCAGAGGAAAAGCGAAATAAGCGCGCGAAAGAAATGATTGATTTAGTTGAGCTGCCCGATAGTTTTTTAGATCGCTATCCAGCCGAACTGTCTGGTGGTCAGCAACAACGTATCGGAGTTGCCCGTGCACTGGCTGCGGATCAAGACATCATTTTAATGGATGAGGCGTTTAGTGCGTTAGACCCAGTGACGCGCGAATTACTCCAAGATTTAGTCAAAAACCTGCAGCAAAAGTCTGGTAAAACATTTGTCTTTGTCACCCATGATATGGATGAAGCCCTGAAATTGGCAACCAGAATTGTCGTGATGTCGCATGGAAAAACGGTTCAAGTAGCGACACCGGAAGAAATTTTGCGCCATCCTGCCAATGAATTTGTGGAAGAATTAATTGGTCATGACCGGTTAATTCAAGCAAAACCAAGTATCACAACGGTTGGACAAGTCATGCTTAAGACACCAGTTGCCATGACGGCTGATCAAACGATGTCGCAAGCTTTGAAATTAATGCATGAGCGACGCGTAGATACGCTGTTGGTAACTGATACCGACAAGAAGTTGATCGGGTTTGTGGATATTGAAAGCTTCAGTGATAATTATGCACCGCAACAAGCATTAAGGAACATCGTCAATACGAAAATTTTCTACGTTAATGAAAATGCCGTTATTCGTGATACGGTCGATCGAATTTTAAAACATGGCTATAAGAACGTACCCGTAGTGGATGATCAGCAACACTTAGTGGGAATCGTAACGCGCGCTGCGTTGGTGGACATTGTTTATGATGCGTTATTTGGTGACGAGGCTGCTGATGGGCAGGCGGATGCAGCAAGTAAGGCAGGTGTTTAATTGTGATCACCTTTTTACAGAATTACGGTGGGCAACTGTTGTTCAAAACCTGGCAGCATTTGTACATTTCTGGAATTGCATTATTTTTAGGTGTGTTGGTCGCTGTGCCACTTGGTGTGGTCTTAACCCGGTTCAAAAAAGCTGCAGGGATTGTTATTGGTTTAGCGAGTGTGCTTCAAACGGTGCCTGCGATGGCGTTACTAGCGTTGATGATTCCACTGTTTGGGATCGGTGCAAAGCCTGCGATTATCGCGTTATTCATCTATTCCTTACTGCCAATCTTACGTAACACGTATTTGGGATTAGCTGATGTGGATCCGAGTGTCCTAGATGCAGCTAAAGGAATGGGCATGAGTCAGTTGGAATCCATTCGCATGGTTGAGCTACCACTAGCAGCACCAGTGATCATGGCTGGTGTGCGACTGTCTGGCACATACGTGATTGCCTGGGCGACATTGGCCTCGTACATCGGTGCTGGTGGCCTTGGGGACTTCATTTTTAATGGGCTAAATCTGTATCGTGGTGACCTAATTTTAGGCGGATCAATTCCAGTAATCCTGCTTGCTTTAGTCGTTGATTTCTTGTTAGGGCAGTTGGAGCATGTCTTTACAGCCCAAACGGACGCTGCAAAGGAGGATTCTGTCGCATGAAAAAAAGATGGCTCAAAGTAAGTGGATTGCTGTTGGCAAGCGCAGGATTAATGCTGGCATTGGGCGGTTGTGGCTTTCCGGGATTAAATAATAGTCGCACCGGAACAGTCCGAATTGCGGCCCAATCCACCACAGAATCACAAATTATGGCAGAAATGCTCAAGGATTTAATACAACATGAAACGCCTTATAAGAGTACGATCATTGCCAATTTAGGTTCAGGTAATGTGACATTTAATGCGCAGAAGCGCGGTGATGCTGATGTAACTGCCACGCGTTATACCGGTACGGATTTGGAATCAATCATGGGTAAAAAGATTGACCGTAGTCGCACGCCGGCGCAGACAGATGCGTATGTTACGCGCTACTTTAAACAGCACTATCACATGACGTACTTTCCGAGTTATGGCTTTGCAGATACGTATGCTTGGATGGTGACACAGGACTTTGCCAAAGAGAATCATGTAACGACTGTGAGTGACTTAAAGCCAGTTGCCAAACGCATGAAGGTGGGGATTGATCCAATCTGGGAAAATCGTCATGGCGACGGGTATACCGATTTCAAACGTGTCTATGGATACGCCTTTAACGATGTCTATCCGATGCAAATTGGTTTGGTTTATGATGCACTGGAAAATGTTCGAATGGACGCCGTACTTGGTTATTCAACGGATGGGCGAATTGCCAGTTATCATTTGAAAGTATTGACTGATGACCGCAATTTATTTCCACCGTATAACTGTAGCGCTGCCGCAAATGATGCCGCTTTGAAACGATTTCCTGCTTTGCGACCGACAATTGCACGCCTAAACGGCAAGCTCGACGCCCACACGATGCAACAATTGAATTATCAAGTTGATAATGATTTGGAAGAACCTGCAACCGTTGCGCAACGATACTTGCGGGCACACCACTATTTTGAGGAGGGTAAGTAAGATGGCAAAGCTAAATGTTTGGCAGCAACTGATTGCTTATTTTCAGCAAAATGGCTTGTATGTGCTGGCGCAATTTAATCATCATTTTCTGATCTCAATTTATGGTGTACTCTTTGCGGCAATTGTTGGAATTCCTGTGGGAATCTTAATCGCGCGGTACCGCAAATTAAGTGGTTGGGTGATTGGTATTGCGAATGTGATTCAAACCATTCCGTCATTAGCGATGCTGTCGGTGCTGATGCTAGGACTTGGCTTAGGCGTGAACACGGTGATTGTGACCGTCTTCTTGTACGCGTTACTACCGATTATTAAAAACACCTATACCGGCATGTTAAATGTGAACGCCGATGTGGTGGATGCCGGAAAAGGGATGGGAATGACACGCTTTGAATTGCTACGATTCGTTGAATTGCCGCTGTCCCTATCTGTGATCATGGCGGGTATTCGTAATGCACTAGTGTTAGCGATTGGGATTACTGCCATCGGTTCCTTTGTTGGGGCTGGCGGTTTGGGCGACATTATTATTCGTGGAACCAACGCGACGAATGGCGGTGCGATTATCTTGGCTGGGGCGTTGCCGACGGCTTTAATGGCGATTGTGGCTGATGTCGTCTTGGGTTGGTTACAAAAACGCTTTGATCCTAGTCAAGCAACTAAGTGAGCATTTTTTTCGGCGAGATTGTGCGCCGGTTGATTCAGCAAATGAAAACGTGTGCTTAGGACGGTAACGACTTCGTCTCAAGCACACGTTTTTAAATAAAGGCTTAGTTAGTTTGCAACGGGGCTCTTATGTCAGTTCAAAAAGAGTTGTAAGGTAGTGATAGAAAATAATCAGGGAGTGTCGCGATGCATGCGTATACGAAGACGAAGGCTTGTTTAGAACGATTGGTCAATGAACACGTTGTTCCAGGGATGTCGTATGCCTTATTAGATGGCACTGAGGTGGATCAACGTGTACTAGGAGCGGCATCTTGGTGGCCACAGCGTGAGACATTACAACCAAATATGTTGTATGACCTCGCTTCCTTGACGAAGGTAGTTGGGACAACCACAGCATTGATGCAGTTAGTTGAGCAAGACCGCGTGTCCATTGATGATACGTTGACGAAATTTGTGCCAGCATGGCAGGATACACGCGTAACGTTACGCGATTTGTTGACGCACACCTCAGCGATTGGCGGTTTCATTCCGCATCGTAATGAGTTGTCAGCCGATCAGCTGCGGGCAGCGCTACTACAGTTGCCCGTGGGACCAGGTTTTGAGCAACGAGATCATTACACGGATATCGGATTGATTTTTATCGGCTACATCTTGGAAAATGTGTATCAGCAGCCAGTACAAACAGTTATCACGCAACAGGTGCTCCGTCCGTTGGGGCTGACAACAGCGACATTTACACCGAAATCGAAACAATGTGTTCCAACAGAATTACAGCCCACTGGTCTATTACGTGGGCGTGTTCATGATCCGAAGGCCGCGATTCTTGGCGCACATTGTGGCTCAGCTGGATTATTCGCAAGTTTGGCCGATTTAATTAAGTTTAGTCAGTGGTTCTTAAGCGATGATGATCGGGTACTATCAGCTAAGTCACGTGATTTGTTACAAACGGACCAAACGCCACAGCGTAATTTAGGTCGCTCTTTAGGCTGGAACTTGCTCGCAGCTAGCGATAATTCACATCTTGTTTCATTTCACACTGGTTTTACCGGGACTATCCTTATTTTGGACCGGGTGACACATCAAGGTGCAATTTGCTTGACGAATCGTGTCCATCCAACGCAGCAGAATCAACGCTTTATAAAATGGCGGCCTGATTTTTACCGAACGTTTTTGAATGAAGCGGCGAGAATCTCCTAAACGGCTGTGCTACACTAGAATGTAACAGCTTACAAAACTAATGAAGGTGGTCTCGCTACATGACTGAACCAATGTTTATGATTCCTGTTTTTCACAACAAAATTTGGGGTGGTACTGGCCTACACGAACGGTTTGGCTATGAACTACCGACTGATCACACTGGCGAAGCTTGGGCGATTTCGGCACATCCACATGGGCCAGCAACCGTTATCAATGGTGAATTTCGTGGTGAATCTCTGGACACGATTTGGGCGCAACATCGGGAAGTGTTTGGCAATGCCAAGGGTGATGTGTTCCCATTGTTGACGAAAATTTTGGATGCTCATGAAGATCTGTCGGTGCAGGTCCATCCTGATGACGCCTACGCGGCTGAGCATGAGCACGAATTAGGCAAAACGGAATGTTGGTACGTGATTGCCGCGGAACCCGGTGCTAAGCTTTATTATGGACATCATGCTCAGACACATGAACAGCTAGCCGATTGGATCAATCACGATAAGTGGGATCAGCTTTTTCGGACGGTGCCAGTCAAAGCTGGTGACTTTTTCTACGTCCCAAGCGGTACGATTCACGCGTTGGGTGCCGGTATTATGGTCTTAGAAACGCAACAAAGTTCAGATACGACTTACCGTGTGTATGACTGGGATCGAACTGATGCGAAGGGAAATAAACGGCCTTTGCATAAGCAGCAAAGTATTGATGTGACAACGGTACCACATGTTGATCCGCAGTTGGATATCGTTAAGATGCAGGTCGGGGATGCAACAGTGACAAAGTTTGTGGATTCTGATTTCTTTGCCGTTTGTGAATGGCGCCTAGCAGGTGGATCTGCTACTTTCAAACGTGGTGAAGCACCCTATACGCTGGCTTCAGTACTTGCTGGTCGTGGTGAACTAACGGTACCTGGAGAAGCTCCCTACACCTTAACGAAGGGAATGCACTTTATTTTGCCCGTCGACATTAAAGAATGGACGATTAGTGGTGATGTTCAGATCATTGCTAGCGAACCAGGTGCCAAGGTCTAAATAACTGAACGAAATCAAAAATAGTTTGGGACATAAATCATTTGTCCCAAACTATTTTTTGATTTATGAACTTAAATAGCGAAAACGTGGAACAAAAGTCGGGAAGTCGCTGTGCAGACTACGAACTACCTACCGGGTTGAAACCCAACCCGTACGGCAGTTCTAGGTCTTGCTCACGACTTCC
>NZ_JQCB01000003.1:159994-167235 GCF_001437435.1 Furfurilactobacillus siliginis
TTCCACTCACTATTTTTTTAATTAAAATGTTGCAGGAATTTCCATATTGGCTTGTGCTGAAAAGTCTTGATTAGGATACTTTCGTTTCAAGGCTTCAACGAGTAAATGCTTGGCAATGTCGCCGTTACGCGTCAAAATTGGGCCGTGGAAGTAAGTGCCATAGACGTTTTTGTAATGAACGCCTTCGGTTCCGTCTTGACCATTGTTACCAGCGCCTTCAGAGACCACACCCAGTGGGGCTTCATCATCGCCTAGGAAGGTCATTCCTTGATGGTTTTCAAAGCCGTGATAAACTTCGCCAGTTTGTTCATCTTTGATGATGGTATCACCGATAAAGCGATGATCCTTCTGATTCTTGGTGTAGTGGCTCATTGACTTGGTACCAGTGATTTTTTCGCCATCGGCACCAATGTAGTACTGACCGAGTAATTGGAAGCCACCACAAATGGCGAGGGTCGGCCCACCCGCCTCGATGAACTCAGTGATGGCATCAGCTTTGGATGGTAAGTCCTGAGCGACGATGGTTTGTTCAAAGTCTTGGCCACCACCAAAGAAAATGATGTCAAAGTCATTTGGATCAAAATGATCGCCTAAGCTGACTAATTGCGTGGAGATGTCAGTATCCATCTGTTTAGCGTAGTAGTCCATTGCTAAGATGTTACCAACGTCGCCATACGTATTCATGAGGTCGCCGTATAGGTGGGCGATTTTAAGCTGATATGTCGCCATTAAGCATCCATCCCTTCCTTAATTAAGCCATCGTTTGCTAATTGTTTTCGTAATTGTAGCACAGCTGTATAAGTTGCGAGCACATAAACCTTCTGCGTTGGTAGTTGTTTGATTTTCGCAATGATTTTCGTTAAATCAGGTTCAACAGAAGGATCAGCAACACCCGCGACATTTAGGCGGAACGTGATGTCTTTGTATCGTTCACCACCAGTAAGAAAGGCCTTGATCTGAGGATTGTCTCCAGTACCAGCTGCACCAAGCTTTTCAAATTCGCCATCCCAAATCCAACTGGTGTCGATGCCGTCTGCATAGTTAGCGTTTAGCAAACCGACAAAGGAGAAGGGTTCTGGTTCAGTTAGAATCATGTCGATTACTTGGTTTACCCCAACTGGGTTTTTGATCAAAATCAAAGTGACATCTTTATCGCCAACATGGATGACTTCCTGTCGGCCAAAGACGCGTTCGTCACTGGTAAAAGCAGCCCGAATTTGCTCGGGAGTAACGTCTAAGAAACGACCAACTGCGTACGCAGCTAAAGCGTTGTAAATGTTGTACAACCCACCGATGCCAATTTGGTAAGGTGCACCATCCAATTCAAACTGAGAAGCTGTTGGTGTCATTTTGCCCAGCTTCGTGACGGCATAGTTTAGCGCAGGACGGCTGAAGCCACAGTTAGGACAGAAATAGTCGCCTAAGTTGCCATAGGTCATGAAGTGATAGTGCAGGACATGTTCACAGCGCGGACATAAAATTCCATCCGTGTTGGTTGGTGCCATCATGTCACCTTGTTCTTGATGATTAAAGCCGTAGAAAATCTTTGGATTTGGCAAGTCGACAGAGTTAAATAACTGTGCGTCACCATTTGCGATGATGGTTGCTTCTGGTGCCAACTTAACACCGTCGATGATTTTTTTATACGTGGTGTAGATTTCACCATAACGATCCATCTGATCACGGAAGATATTAGTGAACACAAAGGCAATTGGTTTAATATATTGCGTTACCTTAATGACGTTTGCTTCATCAACTTCTAACACAGCGAGGGGACGACCGGTTTTGGAACGTTTGGCGTGTAAAAAGGTGCCGACGATACCTTGCTCCATGTTAGAGCCGGTCGGGTTGGTCAGAACGTCTGCGTATTTTTCGCGGAGCACGCGCACAGTTAGCGCAGTGGTCAGCGTCTTACCGTTGGTTCCGGTAATCACGATAACATCGTAGTTTTTCCCGAGTGTTTTAAGTAACTCGGGATCGATCCGCGTTGCCAATTTGCCAGGCAATGAAGACCCTCCGTGCATGAAGGTGTGTAAGAACCAATATGAAGATTTACCAACGGCCGTTGCGACCCCACTACGTAATGACATGAAATACTCCTTTATCACTGTTAATTAACTTTAAGTAGTTTAGCACAAGTTGCTTGCAATGCGCCGTTAGCGGTCTAGCCTTAACGACTGATTAATAAATTGCAACATGATTGGTAAATTGAGGGCCGTTTTGGACGCCCACCTGTTCAAGTATTGGTGCATTCGGTATAATGAAAGGCGATTAAAAATTCGGTGGGGAGAAGGCAACAACATGGCACAGTTATTTTTCCGGTTTGGTGCGATGAATTCAGGGAAGACGATTGAAATTTTAAAAGTCGCTCATAACTATGAAGAACAAGGTAAGTCAGTGATCATCATGACGAGTGCATTGGATACCCGTGAAGGATCTGGCATTGTGTCCAGTCGAATTGGCTTGCAACGACCAGCACATTCTATTCAAGCTGACACAAACGTATTTGATGCAGTGCAAGAAATCGATCCCAACGCTGCGTGTGTTTTGGTTGATGAATCGCAGTTCTTACAGAAACATCACATTATTGAACTGACCCATGTGGTTGACGACCTGCACATTCCAGTCATGACATTTGGCCTAAAGAATGACTTCCGTAACGAATTATTTGAAGGTTCCAAATATTTATTGCTGTATGCTGATAAGATTGAAGAAATGAAAACTATTTGTTGGTTCTGCCAACGCAAGGCAATCATGAATTTACGTTTTCATGACCACAAACCAGTTTACGAAGGTGAACAGGTTCAAATTGGCGGTAACGAAAGCTACTATCCAGTGTGTCGTGAACACTACTTCAACCCACCAATGACAGATTAACAACCGAGGAGAAACGACTTTTTATGGATGAGATTTTTGATAAATTACAATCGGTCGCTGATCGCTACGAGGAGCTCAATGAATTAATGAGTGATCCTGAAGTGATTGCAGATTCTGACCGGTTCATGAAGCTATCACGCGAAGAGGGCAGTCTGCGGGAAACTGTTGAAAAGTACCGTCGTTATCGCCAAGTTACCGATGAAATCAGTGATGATAACGAGCTGCTAAGAGAAAAGCTCGATCCAGAAATGGAAGAGATGACCAAAGCAGAACTGAAGGAACTCGACGACGAAAAGACGACTTTAGAAGACGAAATCACCATTTTGATGCTGCCAACGGATCCCAATGACGACAAAAACATCATCATGGAAATTCATGGTGCAGCTGGTGGGGATGAGGCCAGTCTGTTTGCGGCAGATTTATTTGATATGTACAGCCGTTATGCTGAAAAGCAAGGTTGGACAGTTGAAGTGATCGATGAAAACGCCACAGAAGTTGGTGGCTTTAAGGAAATCGCCTTGATGATCACAGGTGAAAAGGTGTATTCCAAGCTGAAGTTTGAAAATGGCGCCCATCGTGTCCAACGTGTGCCTGTTACTGAGTCTGCTGGTCGTGTGCATACTAGTACAGCGACTGTGGGTGTGATGCCCGAATATAAGGACGTTGATATCAAGTTGGAAGACAAAGATATTCGGACTGATGTGTTCCGTTCTTCTGGTGCCGGTGGTCAGCATATTAACAAGACCAGTTCAGCTGTGCGGATGACACATTTACCAACCGGTGTGGTTGTTTCGATGCAAGATCAACGGTCACAACAACAAAACCGTGCCAAAGCCATGGAAATCTTGAAGCAACGGGTTTATGACTACTACGCATCTCGCGAGCAAAATGAGTATGATGAACAGCGGAAATCTGCTGTTGGTACTGGTGATCGCTCCGAACGCATCCGGACCTATAATTTCCCTCAAAACCGGGTTACAGATCATCGCATCAACCTGACATTAAACAAACTTGACCGGGTGATGAACGGCGAACTCGATGACATTATTGATGCACTGTTATTGAATGAACAGGCAGAAAAGATGGAAGCACTGAATAATGGCTAATTCAACCATCCTAGAAGCCCAGCAATGGGCTTCTTCTTATTTTAACGACCATTTAGAAACGTCAGATCCTCAGTTGGCGGAGTTACTAATGGAAGATTTATTTCAATGGACACGGACTGAGATGTTGATGAACCGCCGTGGCGAGCTGTCTGATGCGCAGTGGAAGAGGTATCAGCAAGCGGTTTTGGCTGTCGCAGAGGGTCAACCAGAACAGTACGTCGTCGGACGGGCACCATTTTTTGGTCGGTCTTTTCAGGTAACACCGGCAGTCCTAATTCCGCGTCCTGAAACAGAAGAATTGGTTGAATGGGTGCTGACAGATAATCCGACAGACACAATGAAATCAATGCTGGATATTGGTACAGGCAGTGGTGTGTTAGCGATTAGTTTAGCGCTAGAACGGTCCACGTGGCAGGTAACCGGGACTGACATCAGTGAGGCAGCTATTGCTGTGGCGAATCAAAATGCCGATCAGCTAGGGGCCAAAGTGACCTGGACGACAGGCGACTTATTTAGCGGCATAGGCCAACAACGGTATGATGTTATTGTCAGTAACCCGCCATATATCAGTGAAACTGAACGCCCATTAATGGATCAAAGTGTCTTAGATTTTGAACCTGATCTAGCGTTGTTTGCGGATAACGATGGTTTAGCGATTTACCAACGTTTGGCAAATGAATTGGCGCAACACCTGACACCACAGGGATGTGCTTATTTTGAAATTGGGTTTGCCCAAGGATCAGCGGTTGTTTCTTTAATGAAACGAGCACTACCGGAGGCTGAAGTAACACTCAAACAAGATATCAACGGGCATGATCGGATGGTTCGTGTGCAACTTGTAACTGGAGGCGCTATTGCGTAATGGAAACAAAAATTTTTAAAAACACGGAAATTGAAGCAGCTGCCAAGGATTTAAAAGCGGGGCAATTAGTCGCCTTTCCAACTGAAACAGTTTATGGTTTGGGCGCTGATGCGCTTAATGAAACAGCCGTAAAACAGGTTTATCAAGCAAAGGGACGCCCAAGTGATAATCCGTTGATCGTGCATGTTGCGGATATTCAAACGGTCGAACGATTGGCACAACCATTATCGGATGCCGCTAAGAAGCTAATGACTGCTTTTTGGCCAGGATCATTGACGATGATTTTTAACCTGCGACCAGGTGTCTTGTCCAAAGCTGTTACAGGTGGGTTGAACACAGCGGCCTTTCGCTTTCCTGCTAATGACACCACGTTAGCCTTGATTAAAGCGGTTGGTCATCCATTGGTCGGACCGTCAGCGAACACATCAGGCAAGCCCAGTCCAACGACTGCACAGCATGTTGCCCATGACTTAGATGGTAAAATTGCCGGCATCGTGGATGATGGTCCAACGAAGGTGGGCGTTGAATCGACAGTGTTAGACATGTCGACTGATCAACCGGCTATTTTACGGCCTGGTGCCGTGACTGCCGCTGAAATAGAAGCGGTGATCGGGCAGACGGTTGCGACAGAAATTCACCAGGTGGGTGCTAAAGAAACGCCCAAAGCACCAGGCATGAAATATAAGCACTATGCACCTAGTGCCCAAGTATTGATTGTGAACGATGGTGATTGGGCAGAGGCACTGGCATGGGCGGCAAAACAGCCTGTTCAATTGGGGCTTATGATTACGGATGACCGGTTACACCAACTAACTGTGCCTCGTAACGTGGAAGCTTATTCATTGGGCCAAGATGTGACGACGGCCAGCCATCATTTGTTTGACGGCTTACGGCACTTTGATGACGAAACTGATATTAAAGATATCCTGGCAGAGGGTTTTAGCAATGATGGTATCGGTCTTGCATACATGAACCGGTTGAAAAAATCAGCTGGCAACACTTTTTTTGAAGCATAGACGAAAAGGAGATTAACAATGAAATCAGCAGTATTTATTGAACCAGGGAAAATGGTCGTTGAAGACCGACCAAAACCAGAATTACAAAATAGCGAAGAAGCAATTGTAAAGGTATTACGCGCTTGTGTTTGTGGATCAGATCTGTGGTGGTATCGTGGTATTTCAAATATGCCAACAGGCTCAATGACCGGCCATGAAGCAATCGGTGTTGTTGAAAGCGTTGGTAGTGATGTTACGAACGTTCAACCGGGAGATTTCGTAATCGTGCCATTTACCCATGGTTGTGGTCATTGTGCAGCATGTCTCGCAGGCTTCGACGGTGACTGTCAAAATGCTAAAAATGCTGAGCATGCGTATCAAGGTGAGTACTTGCGGTACTTGAACGCCAACTGGGGTTTAGTGAAAGTTCCTGGAAAACCAGAAGATTATACGGATGAGCAATTAAATGATTTACTGACATTATCAGACGTTATGGCAACTGGCTTTCACGCAGCTAAAACAGCTGAAGTAACAGATGGCGCAACTGTTGTTGTCATGGGTGATGGTGCGGTTGGCTTGTGTGGTGTAATTGGTGCGAAGCTACTAGGTGCCAAACGAATTATCATCATGAGTCGCCATGCAGACAGACAAGCTTTGGCAAAACAGTTCGGTGCAACCGATGTCGTACCTGAACGTGACGATGAAGCCGTTGCACACGTGATGGAACTGACTGATGGTGCAGGCGCGGATGCAGTTTTAGAGTGTGTTGGGACAGAACAATCCGTGGCAACCGCCGTTAAAGTTGCACGTCCTGGTGCCGTTGTTGGGCGTGTGGGGATTCCCCAAACTGCTGAAATGAACACAAACAACTTGTTCTTCCAAAACATTGGTTTGCGCGGCGGAATTGCTGCCGTTACGACGTATGACCGCGAATTGTTGTTGGATGCCGTCTTGAAGGGTGAAATTCATCCTGGACAAGTATTTACAAAGCAGTTCACCCTAGATGACATTGAAGCAGCTTACACCGCGATGGACAAACGTGAAGCAATCAAGTCACTGGTGGTCGTTAGCAAGTAAGCCCTTCGTTCTCGGCGTTACATCTGGTCTCCATTGCTAATGACCTGGCGCTGGGGGAGTGCTTTGCCCGCTTTGCGTGCAAAACACAAGTGCAGTGAACGACCAAGTAAACTCGCCGCCACGGGAACTGCAACGACCAACGTTCACTCTATATCTTAGTTATCTCCAAACTCAAATAGTCGTCGTTTCAGCTTACATTAACGTAAACTGAAACGACGACTATTTACTTTAGTGTGTTCTTTTACTTTGGCACTAACGGGCTTGTGTCGCTCGCAAAGCGAGCGACACTCTCCGTCAAAACAGGGTAACAGTGACGGCGGGAAA
>NZ_JQCB01000003.1:167406-192991 GCF_001437435.1 Furfurilactobacillus siliginis
GAGGGCTGCGAAGAATTCGCAAAGCCCGCAACGGTAAGGCGCGCTAGTTTCTCGCCTGCGAACGCAGTGAGCTCACTGTTATCCTGTTTTGTCGGAGACACTCCCTTATAGTGTTGAAGACACACAGCAGTTAAGGATTGCCAGTGAAATCACCACTGCGGTAGAATGAAACCAGTTTAGTGTCGCGATCACATGACGACCTGCTGAGGGGGAAATGTCCATGAGCTATCAAGATGAAGATTCAGAATTATGGAATGCAATTTCGAATGAAGGTAAGCGTCAGCAACACACCATCGAGTTGATTGCGTCAGAGAACATTGTGTCAGACGCTGTGCGTGCTGCACAAGGCTCTGTTTTAACCAATAAGTATGCCGAAGGGTATCCTGGTCATCGGTATTACGGCGGCTGTGAATATATCGATGTGGTGGAACAATTAGCAATTGATCGTGCCAAAGAATTATTTGGTGCAGAATATGCGAATGTGCAGCCGCATTCTGGTTCGCAGGCGAATATGGCGGCGTACATGGCACTGATCAAGCCTGGTGACGTTGTAATGGGTATGGCCTTGGATGATGGTGGTCATTTGACACATGGTTCGAAGGTTAACTTCAGTGGTAAAACGTACACGTTCCATGGCTACCACGTGGATCCTGAAACACAACGCCTCGATTACGATGCAATTTTAAAGCAAGCACAAGAAGTAAAACCGCAGCTGATTGTAGCTGGTGCCTCAGCATACAGTCGCACTATTGATTTCAAAGCGTTCCGTGAGATTGCTGATGCGGTAGGTGCTAAGCTGATGGTCGACATGGCACATATCGCGGGGTTAGTCGCAACTGGATTACATCCAAGTCCAGTACCATATGCGGATGTAGTGACGACGACAACTCATAAAACGCTTCGCGGCCCTCGCGGTGGGATGATCCTAGCCAAAGCAGAATACGGCAAGAAGATTAACTCAGCGGTATTCCCTGGCACACAAGGCGGTCCGTTGGAACACGTGATTGCTGGTAAAGCAGCGGCTTTTGGAGAAGATTTAAAACCTAGCTTCAAAGTGTATGGTGAGCAGGTTATTAAAAATGCGCAGGCAATGGCAGCCGTATTTAATGCTGATGCGCATTTGAAGGTCTTGACCGGCGGTACCGATAATCATTTAATGACAATCGATTTAACAGATACCGAACTAACTGGGGCAGCGTTGCAAGATTTACTAGATGAAGTGAATATTACGACCAATAAAGAAGCAATCCCAAATGATCCAGAAGGGCCGCGTGTGACGTCTGGACTGCGGATTGGAACACCTGCCATTACCACACGTGGGTTTGATGAGGCAGAAAGTGCAACTGTTGCGCAATTGATTTTGCAGATGATTCAAAATCCAACGGATAGCCGTGTCGCTCAAGAAGTAGCCGTTAAAGTACGCGCGTTAACCGATGCACATCCCATTAATGTAAATTAATTCTGATTTACCCTCGCGTTCACAGGGAAAATCGACTAGAATTGAGAGCAGAAAATAAAAGGAGTGTGGCATCCCATGGGGACATTTCAGGTTCTTGACCATCCACTGATTCAGCACAAATTGACCATTATTCGTAATCGGGACACAGGTACCAAAGTTTTCCGCGAGGTGGTTAACGAGATTTCAACGCTAATGGCATATGAAGTTTCCCGCGACATGCCCCTCGAAGATGTTGAGGTTACAACACCGATTGTTAAGACTGTGAAAAAGCAGTTGGCTGGTAAGAAGGTTGCAATCGTACCTATTTTGCGGGCCGGACTAGGGATGGTTGATGGTTTCTTGAACCTGATTCCTGCCGCTAAGGTTGGTCATATTGGAATGTACCGGGATGAAGAAACGCTTCAACCTGTTGAGTACTTTGTTAAAATGCCAGCTGACATTGATCAACGTCAGATTTTTGTGGTTGATCCTATGTTAGCTACTGGTGGTTCGGCAATCATGGCGATTGATGCATTGAAGCAACGTGGTGCGAACAACTTTAAATTCATGTGTTTAGTGGCTGCGCCAGAAGGTGTAAAAGCTTTACAAGAAGCACACCCAGATGTCGATATTTATACCGCTGCCCTGGATGATAGCTTAAATGAAGATGGTTACATCGTGCCTGGTTTGGGCGATGCAGGTGACCGGTTATTTGGAACTAAATAATTTATGAGGCATCATTCACCGACAGAAATAATGGTGATTGATGCTTTTTTTGTTGTCATAATCAGTGAAGCAGTCGTTGAGTAAAAGTAAGTTTGAGTGGATTAATTGATGGTCATAAAAATAAATTTGCAAAGATATGTGAAACAGTTCGCGATGTTTGTCTTATAAGCGAGTATTTTTATAAATGTAAATAATTTTCCTAATGATGATGGCAACGGTTCCATCACGTTCAATGCTAGGCGGCTCTAAGGATGAGGATTTGCTTAACAAACGGAAATTTCTTTGCGATTGATTGTCAATGGTGGTATCATGTTTTTGTATTTTGAACAGCAGGGGCCTGGGATTTGATGGCTCTTTTTTAGAATCATCAACAGGCTGGTTCACGATATTGCAACATAACTAGGGTTACGAAAAGAGGTGATATTTAGTGGATTCCTTCCAATTTTTGGGGCTAACTTTTCACACTGCCAACATCATCTCCATCACGATCGCGTTCATTTTAGTTTTTGCTTTCATTTTCTTCTTATCTCGTAAGATCTCAATGAAGCCGACTGGTGGACAAAATATTTTGGAGTGGGTGATCGACTTTACGAACGGTATTGTTCGTGGTCAATTACCTGGACGTGACGGTAGTCAATTAGGGCTGTTTGCCTTTACACTGTTTCTCTTCGTTTTCTTTGCTAACCAATTAGGTTTATTCCTTCAGGTGGCAGTTAACGGTGTGGACTTTGTAAAGAGTCCGACAGCTGACCCAGTAATTACGTTAACGATGGCTATGGTTACACTAGCGTTAGCGCACTTCCTGGGGGTGATTAAGTTTGGTTTTGGTGGCTACGTTTCGAACTCTTATTTAAAGCCGTTCGCAGCTTTGTTACCAATTAACCTCGTCGAAGAATTCACGAACTTGTTAACGTTGGCCTTGCGGCTTTACGGGAACATCTTCGCAGGTGAAACGTTACTGAAGTTGATTGGAAGTCTTGCCTTCTCGCATGGCCTACCAACAATGATTGTTGCGTTACCACTCGAGATTGCTTGGCAGGGATTCTCTGTATTTATCGGGGCAATCCAAGCCTATGTTTTTGTAACCTTAAGTACGGTATACATTTCTCGCAAAGTTTCAGCCGAGGAATAAAAAAATAGGAGGATTCAATATTATGGGAGCAATTGCTGCTGGAATCGCCGCTGCTGCGGCTGCCATCGGTGCCGGTGTCGGTGATGGGATGGTTATTTCAAAGACCTTGGAAGGTATGGCTCGTCAGCCAGAACTTTCAGGTCAATTACGTGGGACGATGTTTATCGGTGTTGGTTTGATCGAAGCCATGCCAATCATCTCTATCGTTATCGCCTTCTTAGTAATGAACAAGTAATTTTCTAAATTAGTTGCTGACTACTAACAAGAAATTAATTCTGAAAAGGAGGTGCCAATAGATGTTTTCACCATTAGTATTAGCGGCTGAAAAGGGCTTCGATTACGGAGATATGCTTTTCTACATGGTCGCTTTCGTGTTACTGATGTGGCTCGTAAAGATTTTTGCCTGGAAACCGGTCACGAAGATGATGAATGATCGTGCAACGAAGATTGCTGATGATATCGATTCTGCTGAGAAATCACGAGCAGATGCTGAAACGTTAGCAGCGCAACGCCAGGACGCACTGTCAAACTCACACCAAGAGGCAGCAACCATTGTGGCTGACGCCAAGGATGCTGGATCCAAGCAGCGTGAACAAATCATTACGAACGCACAAACTGATGCGCAAAAACTGCGTGAAGCAGCCTCAGCTGACATTGAACAACAACGTCAGGATGCTTTGGTAAGTGCACGTAAAGACGTGGCTGATTTATCTATTGAGATTGCTTCCAAGATCATTCACAAGCAATTAAATGCCGATGATCAAACGGCGTTAATTGATTCTTATATCGAAGGGTTGGGAAAAGATGACCAAACTCGCTAAATCGCAAGTTGCTCGTCGCTACGGCCGCGCCATGTTTGACGTTGCCCACGACAAACAGCAACAAGAGTCGGTTTATGAGGAGCTCATCCAAGTTCAGGGCGTGTTTGAATCTGTTCCGGAACTTGGAACGGTGCTAACTGGCGCTGGTCTAAAGAACCCCGAGAAAGAAGCCCTCTTGAAGCCTTTGTTGGATGCCGCGAGTCCACTCGTGCATAATTTCTTACAAATGCTTTTTGACTACGGCCGCCTGAATGATACGGTCGCAATCATTGATGAGTTCAAACGACTCTATGATGAACAAACACAAACAGTTTACGCGGATGTAACAACTGCTGTTGACCTAAATGACGATCAAAAGCAACGTTTGTCAGCGCAAATTGCTAAGCGTGTGGGAGCCAAGACAGTTCAGATTAACGCAATCGTTAATCCTGACATCATTGGTGGTGTCATTGTGAACAGTAATAATACTGTGCTCGATGGTTCCTTACGTACACGTTTAAACCACATCCGCCAAGTATTGGCGCGATAAAAATCTTTACGAAGAGGTGAAATCCGCATGAGCATCAAAGCTGAAGAAATCAGCGCTCTCATTAAGCAACAACTTGAGAATTATCAAGAAGAGCTCACTGTTGAAGAAACAGGAACGGTAACCTACGTCGGTGACGGGGTTGCTCGTGCTCATGGTCTGGATAATGCATTAGCTGGCGAACTGGTTGAGTTTGACAGCGGCGTATACGGCATGGTTCAAAACCTCGAATCCGATGATGTCGGAATCGTTGTCCTGGGTGCCTATGATGGCATTCAGGAAGGGTCTTCTGTTAAACGGACAGGCCGGATCATGGAAGTACCCGTTGGTGACGCTTTAATCGGTCGTGTTGTTAACTCATTGGGTCAGCCAGTCGACGGTAAGGGTGAGATCAAAACTGATCACACGCGTCCCGTTGAATATAAGGCTCCTGGTGTCATGCAACGTAAGTCCGTTAGTGAACCATTACAGACTGGAATTAAGGCCATCGATGCCCTAGTTCCGATTGGCCGTGGTCAACGTGAATTGATCATTGGTGACCGGAAGACTGGGAAAACATCCTTGGCTATCGACACAATTGTTAATCAAAAAGATCAGGACATGATCTGTGTGTACGTTGCGATTGGTCAAAAGGAATCAACTGTGCGTGCACAAGTTGAAACCCTTCGTCAATTGGGCGCCATGGATTACACGATTGTTGTTTCCGCTGGTCCTTCAGAACCAGCCCCAATGTTGTACTTAGCACCATATGCCGGTGCAGCGATGGGTGAAGAGTTCATGTACAACGGTAAGCATGTTTTGATCATTTATGATGACCTTTCTAAGCAAGCCGTTGCTTATCGTGAACTTTCCCTGATTTTGCGTCGGCCACCAGGTCGTGAAGCTTATCCTGGGGATATCTTCTATACGCATTCACGGTTGCTGGAACGTGCCGCTAAGTTAAGCGATGAAATGGGTGGCGGTTCAATGACTGCCTTACCAATCATCGAAACACAAGCAGGGGACGTTTCTGCATATATTCCAACTAACGTTATCTCCATTACCGATGGTCAAATCTTCCTGAATGCTGATTCATTCTATTCAGGTGTTCGGCCAGCCATTGATGCCGGAACTTCGGTTTCCCGTGTTGGTGGGGATGCTCAAATCAAGGCAATGAAGAAAGTTTCTGGGACATTGCGGTTGGACTTGTCATCCTACGCAGAACTGGCTTCATTTGCGCAATTTGGTTCAGATTTGGATCAAGCAACGCAAGACCGGTTGAGCCGTGGACAACGGACCATCGAAGTCTTGAAACAACCATTGCATGCGCCACTTCCCGTTGAAAAACAGGTTGTGATCTTGTATGCCTTGACACGTGGCTTTTTGGATAAAGTTGCCATCAGTGATATTGCGCGGTTCCAAAGTGAATTATTTGATAACTTCGACGCCAGCCATGCTGACTTGTTGGAATCAATTAAGACCACTGGGAACTTACCTGACGATGACGACATGAAGGCTGCTGTATCAGCATTTGTTGATTCCTTCCAGCCAACTAAGGTGGATGCTGAAGCGGCCACTAAATAAGTTGAAAGGAAGGTGAGCAAATGCCTGCAGCATTAAATGAGGTTAAACGCCGGATTACGTCGACGCAGAAGACGGCTCAAATTACAACGGCCATGCAAATGGTCTCAACGTCTAAATTGAGTCAGATTCAGCATCACACTGGTGATTATCAAATTTATGCCTCTAAGGTGGAAAGCGTTGTGACTCACCTTGCTGCATCACACTTATTGGAGTCAACTGACGTTAGTGCAGCTGGCGATGGTAAGGCCGATGATGTACCAGTTAGCAGTTTGATCACACAACGGCCAGTTAAAAAGACTGGTTTGCTGGTGATTACATCAGACCGTGGACTGGTAGGGAGCTACAATAGCAACATCATTAAGTCGACAAATGACTTCATCAAGTCACACGGTAAAACCGATGATGACTATGTTGTTCTCGCAGTTGGTGGCAATGGGGCTGACTTCTATAAGAAGCGGGGCTTGAATGTCGCCTATGAATATCGTGGTGTTAGTGATGTACCAACCTTTGTTGAGGTTCGGGAAATTGTTAAAACGGTAACTGCGATGTACAACAATGGTGTCTTTGACGAACTGTACGTTTGTTACAGTCATTTCGTTAATCGTCTGACCTCTCGGTTCCGTGCAACCAGAATGTTACCAATTACTGGCGACACGATTGCCGAGAGCAAACCAGATGGTGATGAAACGCAGCAACTTCAAGCTAAACAAATTGAGATTACGCCACAATATGAACTGGAACCTTCCGCTGAGGAAATTTTACAGGTTGTATTGCCACAGTACGCTCAAAGTTTAGTTTACGGTGCGATTCTTGATGGTAAGACATCGGAACATGCGTCAAGTGCAACTGCAATGCAGACTGCTTCTGAAAACGCCCACGATTTGATTGATAGCTTAAGCTTGCAATTCAACCGTGCACGTCAAAGTGCCATTACGACTGAAATCACCGAAATTACTGGTGGTCAGGCGGCACTAGAGTAGTTTTAAAATCCATGACAACTGTGTATTCACATGTGATGGTTGAAAAATAAACTGGAAGGAAGCAACGCGAATGAGTTCTGGTAAGATTGTTCAAGTTATCGGTCCCGTTGTCGACGTTGAATTCCCTCTAGACGGCACATTACCTGCCATTAATAATGCCTTACAAGTTAAGCGTCCCGATCAAAAAGATTTGACGGTTGAAGTTACCCTTGAATTGGGTGATGGAGTTGTCCGGACAATCGCGATGGACGGAACCGATGGCTTGCAACGTGGAATGGAAGTTGAAGACACAGGTGGTTCAATTTCAGTTCCCGTTGGTGAAGAGACATTAGGTCGGGTATTTAACGTCTTAGGGGAACCAATCGATGGCGGTGCCGACTTGGCCGCAGACATTCAACGTGACCCGATTCACCGGGAAGCGCCAGCCTACGACCAATTAGCAACCAGTACCGAAATCCTAGAAACTGGGATTAAGGTTATCGATTTACTTGCCCCATATGTACGTGGTGGTAAGGTCGGACTCTTTGGTGGTGCCGGTGTTGGGAAGACAGTTCTGATTCAAGAATTGATTCATAACATCGCGCAAGGCCACAACGGGATTTCCGTTTTCACCGGTGTTGGTGAACGGACTCGTGAAGGTAACGACATGTACTTTGAAATGAAAGGATCGGGTGTGCTTAAGCAGACGGCCATGGTCTATGGTCAGATGAACGAGCCACCTGGTGCCCGGATGCGTGTTGCCCTGACTGGTTTGACAATTGCGGAATACTTCCGTGATGTTAAGGGACAAGACGTGTTACTTTTCATTGATAATATTTTCCGGTTTACGCAAGCTGGTTCAGAAGTGTCTGCCCTGTTAGGACGGATTCCATCAGCCGTTGGTTATCAACCAACACTGGCTACAGAAATGGGTCAGTTGCAAGAACGGATTACTTCAACTCAAAAGGGTTCCATTACGTCAATTCAAGCCGTGTACGTGCCAGCCGATGACTATACCGACCCGGCCCCTGCAACGACATTTGCGCACTTGGATGCAACGACCAACTTGGAACGTTACCTGACGCAACAAGGGATTTATCCCGCTGTTGACCCATTGGAATCAACTTCTTCAGCCTTAACGCCTGAAATCGTTGGTCAAGACCACTACGAAGTGGCCACCCAGGTTCAACAGATCTTGCAACGGTACCATGAGTTACAAGACATCATCTCAATTCTTGGGATGGATGAATTATCTGATGAAGAACAAACCATCGTTGCGCGTGCGCGGCGGATTCAAAACTTCTTGAGTCAACCATTCTCTGTCGCTTCTCAGTTTACTGGGATTGACGGTCAATACGTATCCGTTGAAGACACGGTTAAAGACTTCAAGGAAATTTTGAATGGTAAGTATGATGACCTTCCTGAAGAAGCATTCCGACTTGTCGGAACTGTGGACCAGGCAGTTGCCAAAGCTAAACAACTACAAGGCAACAATTAAGGGAGGCGTAATCAATGGCTGAACCTCAAATGACAGTCACCATTGTGACGCCTGACGGGAATTGTTATACCAATGAACATGCAACCATGTTCATTGCGAAGACGACGAACGGTGATATTGGGATTTTACCCAATCACATTCCGTTAATTGCAACTTTGGAGATTGATGAAGTACGGGTTAAACATGATTCTGAAGAAGATGAAATTGCTGTTAACGGTGGTTTTGTTGAATTCTCGAATAATGTTGCGACCATCGTAGCCGATTCTGCCGAACAGCAAGGTGATATTGATGTGTCACGGGCTGAAAATGCACGTTCGCGTGCAGAAGCAGCCATCAAACATGCACAGCAAGAACATGATGCTGATGAGTTACGACGTGCAGAAGTTGCGTTGCGGCGTGCGATTAATCGGATCAACATTGGATCGTCTCGGCGAAACAAGTAGACTGATAATTTCATCATACAAGAGACTTACTAAATTTTTAGTAAGTCTCTTTTTTATGAGTAGGTTTTCCTATTTCATTAATTTCTTTATGATAAACTTGCTTGAATGGATTAAGGAGAGACGTAAATGGCGGTTTATGGCGTTGCTGGAATCATAAAAATATTTTTTCAACTAATGTTCATTTGGTTTGCTTTATGGGCATTACGACCATTGCCGTTGGTTAAAATTATGCCCCGTTATCCACGACAAGCACAGGTATTATTAGTGCTGCTAGCAATCGTTGTAGGTTACACATGTAGTAGCTTCTTTATTGATTTAGGCCAAACAATCATCGGCTTTCGTCCTTGATTAACTGGCAGTTGGTAATAACAATTAGTTTAATAAGTGAATCTATTTTGGAGGTATATTCTCATGGATAAGATCATCGTTCACGGCGGTCAACCGCTTTCTGGTACTGTACATATTGAGGGTGCAAAGAACGCTGTATTGCCGATTCAGGCAGCATCGATTTTGGCATCTACAGGTGAATTGATTTTAACGAACGTGCCCGCTTTATCAGATGTATTTTTGATGAATAAGGTACTGAGTTTTTTAAACATCAATGTCGATTTTGATCGTGATGTAAAGTCGGTGACGTTTAACGCAACGAAGCCATTGGGCACCGAAGCGCCATTTGAATATGTCTCCAAGATGCGTGCATCAATGGTTGTCATGGGACCGCTATTGGCTCGGGCAGGTCGTGCGCGCGTCGCTATGCCTGGTGGCTGTGCCATTGGTAGTCGGCCGATTGATTTACACTTGAAGGGTTTTGAAGCACTCGGTGCTACGATTGAGCAACATGACGGCTATATTGAAGCACGTGCTGATCATCTAACCGGTGCCAATATCTACTTGGATTTCCCGAGTGTCGGTGCGACCGAAAACATTATGATGGCAGCAACATTAGCAACGGGCACAACTTTGATTGAAAATGTCGCTCGTGAACCTGAAATCGTTGATCTCGCCAATGTGTTGAACAAGATGGGTGCGAAGGTGTTTGGGGCCGGAACCGAAACGATTCGAATCGAAGGCGTTCCTAGCTTACACGGTTGTGAGCACAGTGTCGTTCAAGATCGGATCGAAGCAGGGACGTTTATGGTCGCTGCAGCGATTACCCATGGGAATGTATTGATTGCTGATGCGATTCCAGAACATAACAAGCCATTGCTTTCTAAATTAGCTGAGATGGGCGTCGACATTCGCGAAGAGGCCAATGGGTTACGGATCATTGGCCCAGAAACGTTGAAGCCTGCTAATGTTAAGACAGCACCACATCCTGGTTTTCCAACGGACATGCAACCACAAGTTTCGGTTTTACAGTTGATGGCTGATGGGACGAGTACGTTAACGGAAACGGTCTTTGAAAATCGTTTCAATCATTTAGATGAATTACGGCGGATGAACGCGCAGTTTACGATTGAAGGTCGCACGGTGGCGCTACAGGGGCCAACATCGTTTAATGGCGCGGAAGTTGCTGCAACGGATTTACGCGCTGCAGCCGCGTTAGTATTAGCAGGATTAGTAGCTAATGGCTACACGACCGTTACAAACTTGAAGTATTTGGACCGTGGATACTGCGATTTCCATGAGAAATTGGCTGCCTTAGGTGCAGAAATTGAACGTGTTGATGCAGAAATCGATTTAGAAGCGGTTATTGCAGATCGCGAATTAAAAGTGATGTAATTTAAGGAATGAACCAGTGGAGAGTGGGACAAAAGTCGGGAATTAGTTTGCACAGCGACTTGCCTTTTGTCCCACGTTTTCCCTATTGAAACTCAGAAAACAACAATGGGTCTGTGGACATAATTAATGTCCCAGACCCTTTTTTGAACTTGGATTACGCGAACCTAATCCAGAAGGTAGTCGCTTGTCCGTGGTTAAAGCTTCAGATAAATTTCGCTCTTGGATTTATGTTTTGATTTTAGTTACGCATTAAGGAATTCATAAAGTGTCTTTTAAGGCACACTGCTTTCCTGGTTTTCGCCCTGACACTGCTGACGGTGAGGGCGGTTCTATGCTATAATTGGGCATTTAATTTTTGCCAGGAATGCTGATTTAAAGGCGTTTATAAGCCTTGTTTTCCAAACCGTGCACATTCCGTGCACCATTTTCAAAAGCGAGAACCTCTTTTTCAGATTCTTTGGCTTTAAATTCTCGCTGAACGTGTGAATAAACATTCAGTGTGGTTGTATAATTTGCATGGCCTAATCTTTCACTGATTGCGTAGATGCTAACGCCTTGAGAAATCAAATAGCTAGCATGCGTGTGCCGTAATCCGTGGAAGGTGATCACTGGTGTTATATTTAGTTCTGTCAGTATTTCTTTTAAGCGGGTGTTCACTGTATTGGAATAGGGAACCTTCACTAGATTATTAGTTGCAAATATTAGCCCTTTACTATTGTCGATTAAGTGTTGTCGCTTTCGTAGTGTATGAAGCACATCAATCAATTCAGAGCTGACCTTAACAGTACGCACAGATTGTGCGTTTTTTGTTGGCTTAAAACCGCCAGTCGTCCAATCAAATGTGTTTTCAACTGATAACGTGTGATTAATTTCATCGAGGTTGGTCCACTGCAATCCGGCTGTTTCAGCTAACCGAAAGCCAGTGAATAGGGAAGTTATGATCATCATCTCAATAACATGATCTTCATCAATCGAGCGTTCGCAGTATTCGATTAGTCGCCACATATTGGCAGCGTCAATATACTTTTCTGAGGCGTCTTGGCCTTTATAACCAGTTACATGAGTGTGTGCTGTGAAGTCCTTCGTTAGTACACCATCGTCCATAGCTGAGTTGACGGCCATCTTGATTTTACTGTGAACAGATATTGATGAGTTCTTTGAATGCGTCTTTCCAAAATCGTTTAGAAACCTTTGATATTGTGTTCGTGTGATGCTCATCATTGGCTGATTGCCAAATACTAATTTTATAATTCTGGCGGTGTTTTTGTACCAGCCCTTGGTTCCCAATGCAATCTTAGGCTCTTCAAACACTTCGTACCAATTCATGTAGTATGTGTAGAGCGACTGGCTAGCGTTAAACAATGCTTTAGGCGTTGGTGACTCTGTGAGCGTTTTGCGCACCCACGCTTGTGCCTCAGCCTTCGTAGTGAAGCCATTCCTACTCTTAAATTTTCTGGTGCCATGGTAATCATAAGAGAACCGTGCTTGCCATTTACCATATTTTTTTGTATAACTTGCCATGTTTATTTCCTTTCGTTTTTGCGGGCAGGCATAACGGAGGATTACATGGACTTATCGCCTTCTTTCAGTTAGAATAAACACATTGAGGCCCATAGCGGTCACTTAATAAAAGTCTTAGAGATAAGACTTTGCTTGCTTAGCACACTCAGGACTCTTGGCGGGGGAATGAGTGTGCTTTTTTTTATTTCAAAATGTAAGTTAACACGGCGATGACAGCAACAACTATACTGATACCAGTTCCATAGAACCAATTCTTTTGCTTCTCAAATTTAGTATCAATATGAGCACTCAATAGATCAATTTTATCTGACACTTTGTCTATTGCATGATCTAATTCTTCGTGTGTTACGTGTCTGTTATCCATGGTTCCACCTCCGTTTGAGTTGCCAAAATCTCCTGAAACAACGTTACCTTGTTCAGCTTTCGCAATCTTAGCCATTGTTAGAACCTCCGGTCAAGAATACAGATACATTATATTCTTCATCACCAATTTTTACATGAGCCGTTAGACGATTAGAATCAGCAACCTCCGCTGCTTGTATGACAATATAGAAAGAAACCTCGCTGATACCAGTTTCATGACCATCAGTTTTAACATTCGAAAAATCGAAGGTGTTACCAGACGGTTGCAAAATAATTTTGTCATTCTGATCAGTTACACTGATATTTACAACAAACGGAGTCAAGTTGAAGTAAATATACTGGACGTGGACGTAAATGGTAAACTCTCCTGTTTTAGGCTTCCTAATTGCGAGAGTTGGAATTTTATCATCTTTTCCGGTTATATAAACGGTATTAATCTTTGGTTCCATAGCAAACTCCTTATATGTATGTTTGCACATCCAACTTCTTGGCGGGAGGGGATGTGCTCTTTGTGTTTAGTCCTAAAAGCTATTTATTCTATGTTACTTACTTAAATTCTGAATAGCGTAGTCTGCTTGTTCAGGGGTAAATCTATCCCCAGCGTCGGACGTTAATTGATCGTGGATGGCATCGGGTGACATGTTTTGATCTTTTTGATAAGATTTTGCAGCCTCCAATGCGTTTTTATCATAATTAGCCTTAAGATTATCTACTGCGTACTGTGCAGCTTCTGGCTTGAATTTATCACCAGCATCTGAAGTTAGCTGATCGTAGATTCCCTGTTTAGACATGTGCATTGTATCTGAATAGGTCTTCGCTGATGCTAAAGCAGCTAAATTAGTTGCAGAAGTTTTAGGCTTCGAACTAGAAGAACTTTTCGAACTAGATTGTTCCGTCTTTGATGAAGAACTAGATGAACTCGAAGAGCTATCACCGTCTCCTCCAACAGCAGATCCGATAACGATTATAATAACGACTGCCAGAATCCAAAACCATACTCGTTTATAGAATGGCTTCTTTTGTACATAAGTTTTTCCGTCAGAGCCTGTAATCTTTTTGGCCATGATAAAAATCCCCCTAGAATAATGTCAGCTTTTAATGTCTTCAGTATTTGGACATAATAATTAAGCGTAAATAATGTTTTTAACTAGTGGTTCAAACCAACTCGGCAAATTAAATTCATTCATAAAATTTAACCAGTTAATCTGATCTTTTGTTACATCTTCATACATGAGTCGTGCGATCATACGTATTGCACGTTCGTTAGTTTCACGTTCTTCTTTATTTTTAGTGTATGGCGAGAACGTGTACAGAAATGTCGGTTTAGAAAATAGAATATGACTAATCTCATGGGCCAAGCGAAAGGCCACACTAATCTCGCTGTCGAAGTTGCTATTTAAATTTATGATTCGTTGCTTGCAAAATGCAATGTCTGGATCAGATGAAGAACCTTCAATGTCTGTAATGGTAATTCCTGATCTATCAGCAATATAAAGTAACTTCTTGAAAAGCTCTTCGTGCATATGCTACTCACCGCTATTCTTATTTGCCCGTAGCATTGCTAGTAGGGCTTTTTTATATTCCTCAGACAATGGCTTTCCGTCAAACATCGCCATGCCTTCTTCGGATAAGGCTTCATCCAAATCAATTGGTTCAGATGGATTGTTTTCAACATTTGGGTTGTCAGTTCTTCCAAGAAGATAATCAGTAGAAACATGAAAGAAGTCAGCGACTTTTTGTAATTTATCTACAGACGGCTTGCTTTTCTTCCAGGCATAAAGTGAGTTTCTACTGAATCCCAACTTTTCTTCAAGTTCAACAACGCTAATATTATTCTTATCTGCAAGTTTTTTAATTATGTCAAACGTCGGCATAGAGGTACTCCCTGAGTGCTTATTGGAATTGTCTAAAAATAATTGTAGATAATTGGTTGACATCTACAAAACTATTTAATATACTTTTCCTGTAAGCTAATTTGATTTAGTTATTTCCACAATATGAGTAGAGCAAATCAACGTTCCCCAACGGCAAAAGGCTCTGCTGTGTTATTTAACTATGCCCTAAGTCTACAATTTTATGTAGAATCGGTCAACGAATTTCTGCAAAAAATAATTAAATTAGCTTACATACATAAGAAAGGAGGTTAAAAAATGCCGACAACTTTAGCAGGACGGGAATTGATTAAGAAGTATCTCGATGAAAACAGTATCAGCATCACAAGTTTAGCTACTACATTCGGTGTCGGAAAGATGTACATGACGCAAGTGTTGAGCGGCGATCGCAAGTCTGCGGCAGCTAACGCTTTGGTGCTCAACATCATTGAGACATTTAAGATTCGTTAGCACGACAACACCGAGTAGAGGAGATGAAAAGTAATGAAAATTGAATTATGGAACAACCACGAAATCCGATTTATTGAAATTAAAGGAGTGAGGAAATGGATGATTTAACAAACTTCAATTTTGAAGGTAATCAAGTTCGCACGGTAATTGTTGATGATGAGCCAATGTTTGTTGCTAATGACGTTGCCAATGCACTTGGATATGTGAACGGTAATCGTGACGTCAATAGACATGTGGAGGAAGAGGATCGTCAAAACTACCGAAACGGTACTTTAGGCGGAAACCGTGGCATGACTGTAATCACCGAGTCAGGTGTCTACTCCTTGATCTTCGGTAGCAAGCTTCCGTCAGCCAAGCGGTTCAAGCATTGGGTGACTAGCATGGTTCTTCCCGCCATTCGTGAGCAGGGGATGTATATGGAACCAGCCAAGGTTGAGCAATTGCTTAGCAATCCAGACACAATGATTGAGATTTTGACTCGGTACAAGGAATCGCAAGCAGAGGTTCAGCAGTTGAATGAAGAAAAGCGGTTGATGCAGCCGAAAGTTGATTACTTCGATGACTTGGTTGAACGAAACCTGTTAACTAACTTCCGCGACACGGCCAAGGAATTACACATTGGTCAGAAAGCATTCATTAATTGGCTGTTAGAACACAAGTATGTGTACCGAAACAATGGGCGTAACAAGCAGTTAAAACACTACGCAAAGTATGATCATGACTTGTTTGAATATCGTGAGTCAGTAAGTGAATGGACGGACAAGACATTTATCCAAACACTTATCACACCTAAAGGCAGAGAAACATTCAAGTTGTTGCTCGAACAGCAGGCATCTTAAAGGCTGGTGATTACATGCAACAAACAGTTGAACGCAACGACAATCCGCTGCAACAGGTCAATCAAAAAGAATTGTATACGCGCTGGATAAAAGTGGATTACGACACGTTCAATAAGCATTACAAGTTTGAACCAGGCTTTCCTCACGTTGAGATTGTGCCTGGTGATCCACCGAGTAAGTGGCGTTACATTCCCAGAGAATGTTTGAACTGGATTATCAAGACCAAACAAGTAAATTACGAACTCTAAAATATGCGGGCAGGCATAAAGGAGAAAACAACATGTTCCAACTTAACAGTTACACAGGTTTAGGAATGTTCAATTACACGGTACTGATTGTCTTGGCAACTTTGGCAGTTCGATACTCATACGTTAATCGTCGCACGATGTTTGACCACTGGAAGCAAATCCATCCGATCGAAACGTTGAAGCACGACTTACGAGAATTATCAGGAAAGGGTAACTAGATATTGTTTCAAAGGAGTGGCAATCGTGAACGAAAAATTAGCACTAGCAGGTTTGCAGTCAATGCAACCACGAAAAAAGGCCGATCGGAGTGGCAACTTCAATCGACCGGATAGAAAAATTTTACTTACCAATATTATCTACGCAAAGGGAGATAAACGCAAATGAATTTAGAAGAAGTAAATCAATATGTTACTCAAGCTCAAATTGAAACTACAGAGCATTTTATCACTCTTATTGAGAATCGGATTGAACCATTGCGTAAGCAGCTGCTCGCAACACGAAGCCTAGATGAATACAAAGCAGGCCAGATGCTAATGGCAACGAATATTTACGATGACATCAATAACTACCTCTGGGACCTTAAGGAGGCTGCTAATGACTAATCCACGAGACCTCGAAAATCACATGGTGGCTGATCCAGTTGATGATCGTGTTTTATTTGATCGAGATTTCCAAGGTGACGAGCTATTTACTTGCGACGAAATTCGATCACTGACGCTTGACGGTGTGGAATACCTGTTCAAGGCAGAGGATGCTGGTAAGTTACTCGCTCAACTTAAGAAGCACAACAGCAGCTTACTGTTAGGCCAGCTGACGGGCGTCTATGCCGGTGAGTTACTCGACATGTTATTCCAGGATGCAGGCTATGATACACCACTCGATATGCTCAACGATCTAGGCGCAATCATCATCAACGAAGGGGATGCGGCGTAATGGCAAATGAAGTTATTAATCAAAAGGACATTACTGATCAAGTGTCAAGCCGCATCAAAGGGCTAGAACAAGATGGATTACAGTTACCAGCCAATTACAACGCCAACAATGCGTTGAAGGCGGCATGGTTCACAATTCAAAAAGTGCAAGACAAAAATCGACGCCCAGCTCTTGAGGTCGTTACGAGAGAGTCTGTTGCCAATTCCTTGTTAAATATGGTGACACAGGGATTATCACCGGCTAAAACCCAAGCTTACTTCATTGTTCGGGGGAATGAACTGCAACTGCAACGCTCTTATTTTGGGACGCAAGCGGCAGTCAAACGGCTAACAAACGTTGATGATATTTGGGCCGAAGTTATCCATGAAGATGACACCTTTGAAATTGGTGCTGACCATGGCCGGACAGTGGTGGCCGAGTTTAAACCAAAATTTGCTAATCAGGATAAGCCATTGATTGGTGCCTTTGCAGTGGTTAAGAAGACTGATGGCGAGCAAGTTTACACCGTAATGACTAAGGCCGAGATTGAACAAGCGTGGTCTCATCGCCAAAACCATGGTGATGTTCAAAAAGAATTTCCACAGGAAATGGCAAAACGGACGGTCATCAATCGGGCTGCTAAAAACTTTCTTAACACGTCTGATGATTCTGATTTATTGGTTGAGTCCATTAATGACACAACGTCTGATGAGTATGACAACGACAAGCGTAAGGACATTACGCCAGCCAAAGAATCAAAAGATACACAGGATTTATTGAATGGCTTTCAAGATAGTAGCCAATCACAACAGTCCTTAGTTGTTAGCCAAGCATCACAATCAGCAAGCACCAGTGCTAATTCAGTAGAAACCAGCGTATCGACAGCGGAAGATATTATCAATGATTACGAACAGAGTCAATCATCAAAAGGGGATGAAACAGTTGACAAAGAAAAAGACGTCCACCAAGGCGACATCTTCAACCAAGCGGATAACCCTCACAAGTGATAACTATTACAACCACGATACTGATTTTCAGTACATGAGTCCATCAGTTTTCAAGATGATGATGCAATGTGAGGCTGCTGAACTGGCGCTACTAAAAGGCGATTATGAACCATCAAACAAGGATGCTATTCTGGTTGGTAACTTCGTTCATTCATTCTTTGAGAGCCAAGAAGCCCATCAAGCATTCATTGATGCACACCCAGAAATTATCAGCACTCGTGGTGCTAGTAAGGGGCATTTGAAGTCCCAGTACAAAACTGGTGAACACATGATCAACCGCTTGTGTCACGAAGAACTGTTTACCAATATGGACAGCACTTGTGAACATGAAGTAATAGTCACCGGCAAATTGTTTGGTTACGACTGGAAGGGCAAAGTTGATGCCCTGAACGTTGAGCAAGGCTTTTTCATGGATTACAAGACGGTGGACGACATTGCCAAGCGCAACTGGTCAGACAAGTATTACGGCATGGTTGACTTCATTAGAGCACGCGATTATTTGCCACAAATGTGGGTGTACAGGCAGCTACTTGAACAGAAGTACGGCAAGCCATTTACCTGTTTTATCTGGGCGGTTAGCAAGCAGACTCCTAGTGACGTGCAGTTGATTAGTCCCAGCTCGATCTGGTTAGATCCAGAAGAGTCATGGATTCAAGAAAACATTGATCGAGTGGAGCAGGTGTTGGCTGGTGAGGTCGCACCAAAAGCTTGCGGACATTGTGAGTATTGCCGGGGCCATAAGTCGATTCATGCGGCAATCGATGTCGGACAGATTTTAGCAGCAGACTAGGAGGCAGGAAATGATTAATAGAGCAGTTCTAACTGGCCGTTTGACTAGAGACCCAGAAGTTCGTTACACACAATCAGGCACTGCTGTTGCTACGTTCATATTGGCAGTTGATCGTCAGTTCACTAACCAGCAAGGACAACGGGAAGCAGATTTTATCAACTGTGTTGTGTGGCGTAAATCAGCAGAAAATTTTGCCAACTTTACTCACAAGGGATTCTTGGTAGGCATTGAAGGTCGCATTCAAACGCGGAACTACGATAACAAGCAAGGTCAGAAGGTCTACGTTACTGAAGTGGTCGTTGAAAACTTTGCATTACTTGAACCTCGAACACAAGGCAACGAGTCACAAGATGCGCAGCAAACTCAAAACACTTCGAGTGCAGCAGATCCATTTAAGAGATCAACTGGCATAGACGAATCAGGCTTGCCATTTTAGGAGGGAGATTAGATGACCCAGATGGAAAGCGGGTGGATCTCCCTTCAAAGAAAAATCCAAAATTCATTTGTATGGACTGACTCGCGAGTTCTTAAACTATGGGAAATCTGTTTATTTAAGGCAAGCATCAAACTAACTAGGTTTTTATTCAATGGCGAGGAAGTTTCTTTGGACAGGGGTCAGTTCGTCACAGGACGCTATACACTGCGGGATGAGTACAACACTGGCGTAAAAAGTGGTCAGCAAGTGTCAGCCACAAGTATCAGTAGATGGATGAGAAAGTTTCGAGATTCAGGAATGTTGGACATCCGAGCAACCAACAGATATAGCGTCGTGACGGTGATTAAGTATGACGAGTATCAAAAAGTCGGACAACAGGTGGACAGCAACCGAACATCAAGTGGACATCAAGTGGACACATTAGAACAAGATAAACAAGATAAACAAGATAATAAAAAGAATAGTGCGAAAAAAACTCGCACGTATTCTTCTGACTCTCAGGAACTTATTTTGGCTAGTTATTTGCTAGAAAAAATGAAACTTAATAATCCGGATGTTAAAGAACCAAATCTGCAAAGTTGGGCGGATGATGTGCGCTTAATGATTGAGCGAGATAAACGGGAGCCATCTAAAATTCGCAAAATGATTGACTGGTCTCAAAGCGACAACTTTTGGTCGGGAAATGTTTTGTCAGTCAAAAAGCTACGCAAGCATTTTTACCAAATGGCAACGCAAGCGAACAAACAGCATTTGGCTAATAAGAAAAACGGGTCTGCAATAGTTAGCCGAGAGCACCTAAATCTGGATAACGTGGAGGACTTCTGATGGAAGATGGAACTTTAGCTGGAGCGATAAACAAGATGTTTGGTAATCGCAAACTAGTGGGCGTAGCGGACTATCCCTGCCCAATTTGCGGCGGGCCGATGTATTGTTTCAAGGAATCGAAAATGTATAAAGATGGTCACCCAAAATATGCCTGTCCAAATACAGATTGTAAATACAAAGAGGGGTCTGACGATAAGATTGTTAGAAGCGTATTAACACCAGAGCAACTCACGATGTCATCAGTCAGATCAAATGCAATCAGATATATGAAGCATAATAGCGTCATCAGCAATACAGGAATGTGGTCCAAACGATTCAGCGACTTTATTGCGAGCAATGAGGTCGAGCAAAACGTCTACAACAAATCACAAGCCTTCGTTAAGCAAATTGTCGCTGGGGGAACCAATCACATGATCATGTCTGGCGAAACAGGCGTCGGTAAGAGTCACTTGGCAATGTCGATATTGTGGGAATATTTGCGACAAACAAATTATGGCAAGCGCGTGACTATAACAGATTCTGCGGGTCGCAAATACTCATCACCGACAGCGCGACACGTTCTGTACTGTAATTTTAGAGACTTACTTGAGCTACTCAAGCAGGGTATCAATGACAAAGCAACTGGTTCCATGATGACGCAAGTAATCAATGAGCTAAAGGTGGCCGAGCTAGTCGTAATTGATGATCTTGGTGCTGAACTTGCCAATCGGGATGTAGCTTCACCATATGCAATGGATCAAGCACTGAGCATTTTCGAAGCACGGCAAAATAAACCAACAGTTATCACAACCAATCTGCACAAAAATGACATCGTTAATGCCTACGACGCAAGAATATGGAGCCGTTTAACAGAAAACTCTAAAGGATTCATATTGACCTTCAAAGGGATCGATGATCACCGACAGATGGAAGGAGTGTAGAAGAGTGATTGAACACAAGCAATATGAACAAGCGACGAACGGTTTACGAGATAAAAATGTTATTTACGGCGTGGCACGCTCAGGCGAAGAAGCCGTTTCAATCGTGCGAGATGAATTGAAAAAATTGGAGGAAGAAAAATGAGCGAAGAAAAACTGTACGTCATCAAATCAAGATCAGATGATGAATTTTATTTTAGTGGAGACCGCGTGATTCCAAACTGGAGCGATAGCTTAATAAGCCATTTTAAAAACTACGAGATAGCAAAAGAAATAGCAGAAGAAAACAATGGCCAAGTTGTCACTTTGATTGAGAAACCTGAAAAGGTAGTCCTAACCAAGGAACAAGCCGAAATCGTTGAAGATGCGCATGTCAAAGTGTTCCCAGCTACCTTTATTTATAGCAGCAATCGAAAAGACGAAGAATTGTTGATGAAAGCTTACGTCAACGGCTACAACGTGGTAAAGGAAAATAAGTACAACGTCAAAGTGCCAAAAAAGTGGTGTGGTGAAGATAAATACTATTGGTCAAAGGAACAAGATGGGACACTTGTTTGGGAGTGGTTAATCAACAAATACCGGATGACAACCGCCCTGCAGTTCACAATGACTGAAATAGAGTATTATGGCTTGCAGGACTTCGAGAAAGAAGAGGTGACTGACGATGGCATGGGTTGTTAAAGGCGATGAAGCAGGCGTAACCAACTATTACTTTGATAAGTTATCAGGCCGTCAAAAGGTCGTCATTGGGGAATTCGCAGCAATGTTTGATGACCCACTTTATCATTTCAAAAGCGAGCAGGAGGCCGAAATGGTTGCTATAAATGTTTATTACGACGAGGAAGAAATGAATCCATGTGAGGTGACTGACGATGGCATTCGTTGAGCTGGAAGACGGTAGCTGGATAAACCCTGATCTCATTGAGAGCATATTCAAGGCAAACCAAAGCGATACATCATGGCAAGCTGGCATGAATCATGGAGAATCAACGTACATCACTGATTCCGATCGTATTCACATTCTGAAAACTGCGGGGTTAGTGAAGATCAAGAAGGAGAAATACGATGAGTAATGAGACGAAGCAGGATGTGTTCGAGGATGCATTGAGAGCATTGGAAGAGTTCAGCGAGCAGGGTAGTAGTTGGGAGATGGCCTATGATGGCCTAAGCACCCGTTACTCTGTAGCCAGTGACGCAGCCTTGCCAGATGACCTGCCAGTGATTCCAAAAGTGGTGAGTGAGTACATCGAAGACGCGAAGGCCGGTCACTATGAACTGCTCGATGCCATGACAAAGTGGACTTTAGACCAGCCAGTCTTTGACTGGATTCACGATAATAGCGACACATTTGCCCGTGCATGGGTACTAGGAATCTGGCGTGTGGAGGAAACAGGGGAAATCGTGAAATTGGAGGAGTAAACATGAAGTACAGTGAAGCAAAGAAACAGATTGAGGCAGTCGTAGTTAGACGTTGACTTGGTATCTCACTACAGGAGGGGACGATTGGTATGTCGAGAAAGGCTGCTACGTTGTCACCGACTATTGGGGTGATAAGAACGTAATGCCAGATCATGAATTTAGAAGACTATATCGGGAGGTTTGAAAATGACTGAAACTGAAGAACAAATTAATTGTAAGTTTTGCCATGTCCAGCCAGACGTAAAAGGATTCCATGGCAGCACGTTGTATGACCGTATGGAATGGTGGGACGAATTTAAGAAAACAAAGCCAAGAAAAAAGGTTAGCGTTCGTATCACCGGATTGAACGGAAAACGACCAAAATTACAGGCATCAATTTTCTTTCGATTTAATCCAGAATCGCTATTTAATTTTAAGGTCAATTACTGTCCGAAATGCGGCAGAAAGCTAGGTGAAGACATTGACTGAAACGAAAGCACAACGCGAGTGTGAGTACTGCCACAAACCTTTCAAGAAGAAGACCGCTCTGGCATGGGATGGGAAAAGCGATGATATCTACCAAATCGAGCTGTTAGACAATGATTTTGTTCTGAGCTCATGGGTTCTCGATGGAGAAGGTTGGAGTGGAACTAGTGGATTCGTTGAAATAAGTGATTGTCCCTGGTGCGGACGGGAATTGAAGGAAACGGAATGAAAACAAGAGAGTTAGAAGCCAGGGTTAAGAATTTAGGATTTTACGTTAAAAATCATGATGGAGATTTATTCATCAGATCGAATTTTGATTGCTTTGTCTGGTTTGCACGAGTTTCAACTAATTTGTTGAATGAAATGAGTATGTCAGGCGGTGAACAGATTACAAATGAAACTGAGCTATTCGACCTGATTGTCGAGTACGCACGTACACCGCTAGCTGAACGTGAGGAGCCGAAGAAGTATCGGGCACGGATTCCAGAAATTTCATATTTAGGAGAACCACTTTTTTTAAGAAAATCGATCATCGGAGAGTTCGATACGTATCCATTTGTTGAAGACGACTATGAGGAAAAAATCAAGTTTGAATTCACCAAGCAGGAAAAATCAGACGCACCGTCATGGATTCAGCCGGAATGGTGGGAGGAAGTGAAGTAATGGTACAGAGACAGAAAGCAAAATCAGATGAATGGTACACACCTGTTGATGCTGTTATGGCAATTGAGCCATTTGTTAGACCATACAACAAAATATGGTGTCCGTTTGATAAGCCAGAGAGCAACTTCGTTAAGGTGCTGTCCAAGACACACGAAGTAGTTTGTTCCCATATCGAAAACGGGGGGGACTTCTTCAGTACATTTGAAGAATGTGACGCTATTGTTAGTAACCCACCATTCAGTATGAGAAATGAAATCTATCAACGATTATTTGATTTAGGAAAGCCGTTTGCCATGGTAGGAAATATGGCAGGACTGTTTGACGCAAAGAAGCGAATGGAAATGTTCCGCAAGTATCAGTTCGAAATGTTGGTGATGTATCCAAGGGTTAAATTTATAAGTCCTGATAACTTAGAACTGAATTCACCAACTTATCAGAGCTGCTACGTATGTCATGGAATTTTGCCACAGAAGATTATGTTTACGGATTTGAAGGGGATTGATTAGTCGATGAAGCATAGAACAGCAACGTTCATATCCGTAGCAATGGCGAATGAATTAGTCGAAGACACACAAAAACGTCCTACCTGGTGGCAACGAGTAGTCGCCGTGTTGGTAGAACTGTTTGGGAGTATTTAATGAGTTTAATTGATTACCTCACCGCAGCACTAACCGTAGTCGTATTGATTGGGTTCGTGGTGTGCGATGTGAGACTGATAAAAGGAGAACGGAAATGGCAGAACTAACAGTATTAACGCAGGAACAACTTTCGGAACGATTCAATAAATACATTGCAGATCATCAAGAAGAAATCAACGAGATGATTGACAAGAAGATTCACACTTCTGTCCGCAGCGCTATTGCAGATGCTTTCGCTATGTATGGTGGAACTGCAACTAATCAAGTTAAGGGAATTGTTCAAGGTCGTATTGACAATCTTACTTCTAGCGTTGAAATCAATGACGAAGAACTGCTTGATAAGCTCAACAAGAAAGTTGTCACACAGGTTCGCAAAGCTAACGTTTCAATCGGCTTTGATTAGTAGGTGGATGAAATGATGAATAACTCACCAACTGCGCTGAACAAACGTGGTACAAAGATTGAGAAGTGGGGAGAAAAATGGGACAGCCAGAAAGAACTCGACTTTTACGAGCGATTTCTGTTGGGTGTCGTGAAACCCGACAACCTTTCAATTCATCCCCATTTCACGCTGTGTGAGAAGACAACGGTTGAACAAGGTGCCGTGATTAACAGCATCAAGTACACGCCTGACTTCGTGGTCTATGACGACTTCAAGCACATCTTGCATGTGTATGACGTTAAGAACTCGTTCGGTGTGTACGGCATTGACCAGGGAAATAAGCTAACGTTCCGACTATTCGCCATGAAGATGGGTGTGCCAGTTGAGGCTGTAGTTGTTCGCAAGCACGACTTCAAAGCAGCATGTATCGGCGTGACTAAGCAGCTGAACCTAACTGGTAAAGCACAGACACCTAAGCCAATCGTTAAAACTGACCCGTTTTACAACTGGATGGAGGCGACTAACTATCAACACTAAAAAACTAACGCCTATTGAACATCATCGGTGCTACCAAGCGTTCTACGACTTTATGGCCGATGGTTTGAAGGATCATAACGGTGACATGTGGAAGACAATCACTTGGGCTGATAACAGGCTAAGGCGATTAGGAATCGGTCACATCAATGACGAACAGTTTTACTTAGCTGTTTCGTACAACGAACTAAGTTACACAGAACGCAACAGAATTATGTATGAACTACTGATGATGGGTGGCGCAGGTTATGAACAGAAAAAGGCAACAGAATGTTAGCCAATATTTGATTAATTTAACTTATCAAGATGTTTTACTGCACTTCACACCACAGAACGTTGTTTAACGTCAATAAAACGCACGTAGAGGCGTTTTAAACTAAATCGTAAGTAATTAACCACAAGGTAGATTGCAAATTTAATCCGAATTTTTGGACAAATTTGTCAGCATAACCTGAT
>NZ_JQCB01000030.1 GCF_001437435.1 Furfurilactobacillus siliginis
CCTACCCTCGCAGGGAGCGATCCCCCAACTACTCTTGGCGCGACAAAGCTTAACTTCCGTGTTCGGCATGGGAACGGGTGTATCCTTTGTGCCATCATCACCACACTTTGAGTGTTACCCACTCAAAACTGAATCAGATTCTTTTTATTAGTTAAACCGGACCACCACTTCGTGGTTAAGTCCTCGACCGATTAGTACTAGTCCGCTCCATGTGTCGCCACACTTCCACTTCTAGCCTATCTACCTCATCATCTCTGAGGGGTCTTACTTCCATATAGGAATGGGAAATCTCATCTCGAGGCGAGTTTCACACTTAGATGCTTTCAGCGTTTATCTCATCCATACATAGCTACCCAGCGATGCTCCTGGCGGAACAACTGGTACACCAGCGGTATGTCCATCCCGGTCCTCTCGTACTAAGGACAGCTCCTCTCAAATTTCCTGCGCCCGCGACGGATAGGGACCGAACTGTCTCACGACGTTCTGAACCCAGCTCGCGTACCGCTTTAATGGGCGAACAGCCCAACCCTTGGGACCGACTACAGCCCCAGGATGCGATGAGCCGACATCGAGGTGCCAAACCTCCCCGTCGATGTGGACTCTTGGGGGAGATGAGCCTGTTATCCCCAGGGTAGCTTTTATCCGTTGAGCGATGGCCCTTCCATGCGGTACCACCGGATCACTAAGCCCGACTTTCGTCCCTGCTCGACCTGTCTGTCTCACAGTCAAGCTCCCTTGTGCCTTTACACTCTACAAATGATTTCCAACCATTTTGAGGGAACCTTTGGGCGCCTCCGTTACCTTTTAGGAGGCGACCGCCCCAGTCAAACTGCCCACCTGACACTGTCTCCCGTCACGCTAAGTGACGTGGGTTAGAGTGGTCGTATAACAAGGGTAGTATCCCACCAATGCCTCCTTCGAGACTAGCGTCCCGAGCTCTACGGCTCCTACCTATCCTGTACAAGTTATACAAACACCCAATATCAAGCTACAGTAAAGCTCCATGGGGTCTTTCCGTCCTGTCGCGGGTAACCCGCATCTTCACGGGTAATATAATTTCACCGAGTCTCTCGTTGAGACAGTGCCCAGATCGTTACGCCTTTCATGCGGGTCGGAACTTACCCGACAAGGAATTTCGCTACCTTAGGACCGTTATAGTTACGGCCGCCGTTCACTGGGGCTTCAATTCTGAGCTTCGCTTACGCTAACCCATCCTTTTAACCTTCCAGCACTGGGCAGGCGTCAGCCCCTATACGTCATCTTACGATTTTGCAGAAACCTGTGTTTTTGATAAACAGTCGCCTGGGCCTTTTCACTGCGGCTACACTTGCGTGCAGCACCCCTTATTCCGAAGTTACGGGGTCATTTTGCCGAGTTCCTTAACGAGAGTTCACTCGCACACCTTAGGATTCTCTCCTCGACTACCTGTGTCGGTTTGCGGTACGGGTAATTAAACTCTAACTAGAAGCTTTTCTCGGCAGCGTGACATCAACGACTTCCCTACTTAAAATTCGGTCCTCATCACAGCTCAATGTTAAAGAAACAAGCATTTGACTCGTTTCACACCTCACTGCTTGACCAGACATTTCCAATCGTCTGGATCGTTTAGCCTTCTGCGTCCCTCCATTGTTCAAACAAGTTTAACTAGTACAGGAATCTCAACCTGTTTTCCATCGACTACGCCTTTCGGCCTCGCCTTAGGTCCCGACTAACCCTGGGAGGACGAGCCTTCCCCAGGAAACCTTAGTCATTCGGTGGATCAGATTCTCACTGATCTTTCGCTACTCATACCGGCATTCTCACTTCTATGCGCTCCACCAGTCCTCACGGTCTGACTTCATTGCCCATAGAACGCTCTCCTATCGCGCCACTTACGTGGCACCCACAGTTTCGGTAATATGCTTAGCCCCGGTACATTTTCGGCGCAGAATCACTCGACTAGTGAGCTATTACGCACTCTTTAAATGGTGGCTGCTTCTGAGCCAACATCCTAGTTGTCTATGCAACTCCACAACCTTTTCCACTTAGCATATATTTAGGGACCTTAACTGGTGATCTGGGCTGTTCCCCTTTCGACGGTGGATCTTATCACTCATCGTCTGACTCCCGGATAACACATCAATGGCATTCGGAGTTTATCTGAATTCAGTAACCCATGACGGGCCCCTAGTTCAAACAGTGCTCTACCTCCATGATGCTCTAATCCGAGGCTAGCCCTAAAGCTATTTCGGAGAGAACCAGCTATCTCCAAGTTCGTTTGGAATTTCACCGCTACCCACACGTCATCCCAGCCTTTTTCAACAGACACGGGTTCGGCCCTCCGGTGCGTATTACCGCACTTTCAGCCTGCACATGGGTAGGTCACCTGGTTTCGGGTCTACTTCAACATACTCAATCGCCCATTTCAGACTCGCTTTCGCTACGGCTCCGGTCTTTCCACCTTAACCTTGCATGTTAACGTAACTCGCCGGTTCATTCTACAAAAGGCACGCTATCACCCATTAACGGGCTCTAACTACTTGTAGGCACACGGTTTCAGGAACTATTTCACTCCCCTTCCGGGGTGCTTTTCACCTTTCCCTCACGGTACTGGTTCACTATCGGTCACTAGGGAGTATTTAGCCTTACGGGATGGTCCCCGCAAATTCCGACGGAATTTCACGTGCTCCGCCGTACTCAGGATCCTGAACTGAGGGACTTTGATTTCGTCTACGTGGCTATCACACGCTCTGGCGACGCTTCCCAACGTCTTCGACTATCAAGGTCCTTGGTAACTCAAATGTTCAGTCCTACAACCCCAAACTGCAAGCAGTCTGGTTTGGGCTCTTCCCCGTTCGCTCGCCGCTACTTAGGGAATCGATTTTTCTTTCTCTTCCTGTTGCTACTTAGATGTTTCAGTTCACAACGTCTACCTTCAACTAGAGTATGTATTCCCCTAGTGATGACCAGCGGTTAAACTGGCCGGGTTTCCCCATTCGGAAATCTCCGGATCAAAGCTTACTTACAGCTCCCCGAAGCATATCGGTGTTAGTCCCGTCCTTCATCGGCTCCTAGTGCCAAGGCATCCACCGTGCGCCCTTTCTAACTTAACCTAACAGTTCATAAGAACTGCGGTTATGAGTTTAGCGATAAACAATTTAACTTGTTAAAAAACTCAAAAAACGCGGTGTTCTCGGTTTTATTACTAATAAAAAGAATCATGATTCAGTTTTCAATGAACAACATTC
>NZ_JQCB01000031.1:0-1244 GCF_001437435.1 Furfurilactobacillus siliginis
TGCAACACTATACTGGGTACCAGTTCCTTGCAGTGTGTTTTTTATGCTTGAATCAGCAAAACGAAATTCTGATTGAATGCCCATACTGTGGAAGGCATATAGAGTGGCCAGTTTTTTATTAAGTTCAGAGTTTAAACCATCCGTTCGGTTTACTTCTTGCGCAGCATCTGCCTGTGTTGCGGCATCGTCATTAGGATATAAGTCATGAAAAGTATAGGCACCATCACCAACTACCTTACCAAGATTGTAGGCAATAGTATATTGTCCATTACCTTCATTAATTACAACACCGGAGTGCTTACCAGCTTTATTTAGCGCAGCTAAAATATCATCATCACTAGTGCCAGCTGGTAAAGTTATCCGACTAGTAACCCCGCTGCCCTGTCCAAAATCTTTTCCAACGGAATTATCATTTTTAATCAGATAAGTTCCATCTTCACTTATTTTCAACGTGCCACTACCAATGTATTTACCCAAATTAACTTGTGTAAGTGCTGAACCTCCAGTTGTAACACGTTCTATATTTATAATGTTTCCAGTTGGAATACTGGTATCTGCCGGTGTGTTTTTTGCCCCTGATAGGGCATTATTAAGATAGTTGGGATCAGTAATCGTTGTACCAGTATTAATTTGACTCGCAGTAGGACCATACGCAAAGTCGCCACTTCTATAGTCACCAGTATCCTTCTCGTAAATTCTCTTTACAGGCACAAAAGTGAAAGTATTATCACCAATAGTTAAAACAATATTCTGATTACTATTCGTAGTAACCAGTGAAGAAGTTTCACCGGGTTGCTCCGTTACAGTAGCAATTACTTTTTTCCCGCTAGTTTGGTCAAAACTATCGCCAATAGTAATAATATAGCTTCCACTTGTACCATAGCGACCATCTATCTGATATTTAATTGTACCAACGTTTTGGATATCCAAGCTAGTCCCTGAACTAAGTGCTGAACCAACTAAATCTGATGAATTATTAGTGACACTAACTGGAATTTTAATAGTTAATCCAGGAGTTAACGTACCATCTTGTGTTAGCGTGAATCCTAGGTTAATTGCCTTTAGGTGTGCTGACTGACCAGATAATTTGAATGAACTGCCATTGTTCATAGTGCTTCCGTCACTGGCTGTTACAGATACTGTGAAATCTGAAATTTGACTTGGTAACGATGAGTTTGTTTTTAAACTTTTTTGAGTTAACAGCCGCCGTGTACTATTTTTTGTAGAACTACCATTAGCATCAG
>NZ_JQCB01000031.1:1553-1753 GCF_001437435.1 Furfurilactobacillus siliginis
GAAACAGCGCTCTTCGTATCACTGGCACTGCTTGCTACAGTAGCTGCTGATGAAACAGCGCTCTTCGTATCACTGGCACTGCTTACTGCAGTAGCTGCTGATTGAGCAGCACTCTTCGTATCACTGGCACTGCTTGCTACAGGAGCTGCTGATTGAGCAGCACTCGTCGTATCACTGGCACTGCTTACTGCAGTAGCTGC
>NZ_JQCB01000031.1:2376-2896 GCF_001437435.1 Furfurilactobacillus siliginis
CGAATTTTTTGCCATCTTTATACATTTTATAATGTAATTTCTTTTCTTCCATTATAAACTCCTTCCGGATCAATTATATTGATCTACCATAATTTTTATTATATACTAGCAGAAGAAAAATTAACATGACTAATTCTGCAAAATAAAGCACTTTTTTGTAAATAGTCAGGGAGATATCATGAATCAGTCAACTTTTCAGCTACTTGGTAATGTTGCTTCAGCAGATTTCTACCTTTGTGAAGGCAGTGATATTACTTTAATATCTGATAATAATGCCTATAATATGAAAGCTTTAGCCCAAGAAGCGCTTAAACTGCGTGTTCCTAATTCTTTGACCGTTATTGATTTAAACAACTTCTACGTTGGTATGATCCCTATTGATCATAATCAGATATTGACCATGATTCCTCATATTAACACCACCAATATCCCATTCAATTATCAGGAAATCACTAATTTTATCGGGTCTAGAATTTTTGGTGTTGGAAAGTATTTCCATTCCAAAAGTACTAGGCCCTAA
>NZ_JQCB01000032.1 GCF_001437435.1 Furfurilactobacillus siliginis
CAGGTTATGCTGACAAATTTGTCCAAAAATTCGGATTAAATTTGCAATCTACCATAAGTTAAGATTTATTACATTTACTCAATTTGTAGTTAGTATTGTGTTAATGATGATAAATATTAGTGTTCCACCGCGTGTGAGAGCAATTTTATATAAAAAGATGTTGAGAGAGTAGGCATATTTTAAAATGGAATTTAGGAAATTGAAAATTGTTGAGCTTTTAAAAAATATTAGATTTGTTGAATATCCGTTTTACTGGCATTACAAGAAGGATTTTACCTTTAAGATAGTAACGCCTCAAGAGACCGTTGATCTTTTGAAGACCAACAAAAAATCCTTAGCCAGATTCGGTGATGGCGAAATGAACATTATGTTTAATCAGCGTGGAATTGGTTTTCAAAAGTACGATGCTGATTTAGCGGACGAACTTCTGTCTTTAGTTGATAATAAGTTAGAAAATCTATTTCTTGCGTTACCACATGGATTTGTGAGTACCAGTTTGTACAAAGCTTCAATAAAGTTTTTTTGGTGGAACTATGTTTCTAAAAACCATAAAAGAATAAGCACTGGATTTAATGAGGTACCAGTATATTTAGACACAAATTTTAGTAGAACGGTAACTGAATTAAAGAACAAAACAGATATTCAAAAGCACGTGATGGCTACTAAAGGATTATGGAAGCATAGAAATGTATTAGTTATCGAAGGAAAGGATACTAAGTTTGGAGTAAACAATGATTTATTGGAGGAAAGCCGTAGTGTTAAACGGATAGTTGGACCTCAAAAAGATGCCTATACGAAAATTGATGAAATGGAAATGGCAGCAGTGGAGTACGGAAAACGCTCTGATGATTTACTTGTTTTGCTAGCACTAGGGCCTACAGCTACAGTTCTTTCTGCGCGGCTTGCACGAGCTGGACTTCAAGCGATAGATATAGGCCATTTCGATTTACAGTATGAATATTTCATTCGGAATAGTTTTAAAAGAATTCCAATTCCGACTAAATTCAATAATGAACTAGCAAATTCTATGCCAGTAGAAAAAGTTTATAATCAAGACTATGAAAAACAGATTTTAATGAGGATTAAATAATTTTGACAGATAAATTAAAAAGCTATATAAAAACTAAAATCAAGCTCAAAGATTTCATAAAGCTAGTGATTGCATTAGTTCAATTTCCTGTGGTGCTTTGTGCTTTCATAGCGTCAAAGTTTGATAGAACAATACCAAGTAAAGTTTGGCTAATCGGCGAAGAAGGACCGGATGCAAAAGATAACGCATTTATGTTCTTTCAATATTTAAGAGAACAACATGCTGATATTCCTACTGCATATTATCTTACGAAAGATAGCCCCGTTTTTGAGACGGTTACAAAGTACGGTGAAGTGGTTGAACATTCTTCTTTTCGGCATATGAAAATGATGTTCAAAGCTAGATATGTACTTTCAACACATGACGGACATTTCGCCCCATGGAAGCAAATGAATTGGCGAGAATTTAAAATCCTATATAGTTGGTTGAACCCCAAACTTGAATTTGTTTTTTTACAACATGGTGTAACGAAGGATAATGTTGAAAAAAATGCCGGTTTTGCCAGAACGCGTTTTGATTTTTTTGTTACTACTACGAAAGATGAATATAAGGCTATTTCTGATCCTGAACTGGGGTATCGGAATGGGCAGGTGATTGAAACTGGTTTTTCTAGATTCGATAATCTATATAAAAGAATAAATGAGCCGACTAAGAACTACATATTGATTATGCCAACGTGGCGGTATTACTTATCGGAGGCCAGTGAAAACGACTTTGCAAGTTCTGACTACTTTAAGAACTACATGGCATTATTGAGCAATAAAGAGTTAATCCAGTTTTTAAATGGTAGATTGCAAATTTAATCCGAATTTTTGGACAAATTTGTCAGCATAACCTG
>NZ_JQCB01000033.1 GCF_001437435.1 Furfurilactobacillus siliginis
CATAGGTTGCTGCTGAATCAAGGTCAGAAGATGAAGTACTTGCTGCCAACATAGAGTCCCTCCCTGTCTTTACAAATATAATTAGTAAAGTGTTTTGTTAAACGATACTTCAATCATTAAGAAAAAGTTAAAGTCGGATAACTAAATATAATTATATTTGTTTGTTACTCATTTGCAACAACATTTTGTGAATTACTTTCGCATACTTAAGTTGTGTGTGATTTATAGACGGAGGGAAATCATAGGAATGCTTTTAAATCAGTGATTGTAGCGCTAACAAAAGGTAACTAATCGATGATATAACTTTTAAAAATCAACAGAATTAATGGCTTATTTTGACAAAAAAGAGTGTTATTTCACAACCTTTTGAGTGAGTAAAAGTTTAGTAGCAAAACTAGTTATTAATGCAATTATTTGAGCTAGACGCCTCAAACTTCTTGAACACTCGGGGATACATATTCATTTCTATATAAAACAGGTGGCAGTCCATCTCGGGTTAAAGAAATTCGTTTGTGGTTATACCAGTCTACATACGCGGTTACTGTTTCCTTTAATTCATGCAGCGTATGTGGTGGGTATCGATCAAGTCGTTCTCGCTTTAAAATACTAAAGAAATTCTCGATTGGTGCATTATCATGGCATTTACCTTTTCGAGACATACTTTGAATAATACCCATTTCTTTCAATCGCCAATGATAATCCGGTTGTTGATATTGCCATCCTTGATCAGAATGCATAATCGGATAGGATCCTTTTGGCAATCGTTCTTTCAGTTGATCGAGCATTTGATTAATCTGTTTTTTGTCCGGACTTGCGGTAACAACTACCGAGAGAACTTCGCGGCTAGCTTCATCAAGTACTGCGGATATGTAGCCCCAACGATGATCGCGCAATCGGACTTGTGTGATGTCGGTGTGCAATACCGTGTAGGGTTGAACCGCATCGAACTTTTTTTGAAGAACGTTGTCGCTTTGTAAACCATTGTTACCTTCGTAAGAATTATATTTATCATCATGTTTTGAATAAACGGTTACGTGTAAATTAAGCTCACCCATTAATTTTAAAACTGTATTGGGTGAGCACTTAAACCCTGCTTCATTAGCCAAATGACAAATCCTGCGATAACCATAGGTCTCATCCGAGTTGAGGAAGGTCTTACGAATAAAACATTTTAATGATTCATATTTATCATAATTAGAATTGTGTTTCTTCCTATAGTAATAAGTTGTTCGGGGGAGCTGAATTAAATTGAGCAGTTTCGTCAGCGAGTACTGACCATGGAGCATGGACACTAATTTTGCTTTTTGGGATATCGGTAATTGTGTTAACGATCCGACCAACTGCTCATATAAAGAGCAACGCATTCTAGCAGTAGCCAGCTGATTTTCCAGATTAGCTATTTTTTGTTTGAGACGTGTTTCTTCGTCGATGTTTTGAACATTGAGGGCTAACATGAACGACTCCTTTAATTATTTTTTAGAAGTGTATACAAAAATTATGTATCCTGTTCAAACGGCATATTGTTATATACATTTAACTTCACAAAAAATAGTTTACCACCACAAGTAATTAGTTGTATGGGGTTAACTAATAGAGAGCCGTATCATTTATAGAATGTTATGCTTCTTAAGCAATCCGCAATATTTATAGTTCGATAATACTGATGAAACAGAAAAAAGCTGAACATTTTTGTTCAGCTTTTTTGGTGCACTTCATTCCTTTTTTTAGAAACCCACTCTATGTTGGCAGCAAGTACTTCATCTTCTGACCTTGATTCAGCAGCAACCTATG
>NZ_JQCB01000034.1 GCF_001437435.1 Furfurilactobacillus siliginis
GTAGATCTTTGAAAACTGAACAATGTTAAGACGAAACAAATGTGTGAGGTCTTTGAACTTCGGTTCAAAACAATTACAAATTGTAAAGTCAATTCACTTTATAACCAAAGTAACAAAACAAGAGCTATTTCAGATAACTCATTAATTTGAGAGTTTGATCCTGGCTCAGGATGAACGCTGGCGGCGTGCCTAATACATGCAAGTCGAACGCATCTTCGTTTTAGATTGATAGTGCTTGCACTGGATTGATAAGACATTTAGATGAGTGGCGAACGGGTGAGTAACACGTGGGTAACCTGCCCTAAAGAGGGGGATAACATTTGGAAACAGATGCTAATACCGCATAACAACGAAAACCACATGGTTTTCGCTTGAAAGATGGTTTCGGCTATCACTTTAGGATGGACCCGCGGTGCATTAGCTAGATGGTGAGGTAAAGGCTCACCATGGCAATGATGCATAGCCGAGCTGAGAGGCTGATCGGCCACATTGGGACTGAGACACGGCCCAGACTCCTACGGGAGGCAGCAGTAGGGAATCTTCCACAATGGGCGAAAGCCTGATGGAGCAACGCCGCGTGAGTGAAGAAGGGTTTCGGCTCGTAAAACTCTGTTGTTAAAGAAGAACGTATCTGATAGTAACTGATCAGGTAGTGACGGTATTTAACCAGAAAGCCACGGCTAACTACGTGCCAGCAGCCGCGGTAATACGTAGGTGGCAAGCGTTATCCGGATTTATTGGGCGTAAAGGGAGTGCAGGCGGTTATTTAAGTCTGATGTGAAAGCCTTCGGCTTAACCGGAGAAGGGCATCGGAAACTGGATAACTTGAGTACAGAAGAGGGTAGTGGAACTCCATGTGTAGCGGTGGAATGCGTAGATATATGGAAGAACACCAGTGGCGAAGGCGGCTACCTGGTCTGTAACTGACGCTGAGGCTCGAAAGCATGGGTAGCAAACAGGATTAGATACCCTGGTAGTCCATGCCGTAAACGATGAATACTAGGTGTTAGGGGGTTTCCGCCCCTTAGTGCCGCAGCTAACGCAATAAGTATTCCGCCTGGGGAGTACGACCGCAAGGTTGAAACTCAAAGGAATTGACGGGGACCCGCACAAGCGGTGGAGCATGTGGTTTAATTCGAAGCTACGCGAAGAACCTTACCAGGGCTTGACATCTTCTGCTAATCCGAGAGATCGGACGTTCCCTTCGGGGACGGAAAGACAGGTGGTGCATGGTTGTCGTCAGCTCGTGTCGTGAGATGTTGGGTTAAGTCCCGCAACGAGCGCAACCCTTATGATTAGTTGCCAGCATTAAGTTGGGCACTCTAATGAGACTGCCGGTGACAAACCGGAGGAAGGTGGGGACGACGTCAAATCATCATGCCCCTTATGTCCTGGGCTACACACGTGCTACAATGGATGGTACAACGAGCAGCGAAGTCGCGAGGCCAAGCAAATCTCTTAAAGCCATTCTCAGTTCGGACTGTAGGCTGCAACTCGCCTACACGAAGTCGGAATCGCTAGTAATCGCGGATCAGCATGCCGCGGTGAATACGTTCCCGGGTCTTGTACACACCGCCCGTCACACCATGAGAGTTTGTAACACCCAAAGTCGGTGGGGTAACCTTTTAGGAGCCAGCCGCCTAAGGTGGGACAGATGATTAGGGTGAAGTCGTAACAAGGTAGCCGTAGGAGAACCTGCGGCTGGATCACCTCCTTTCTAAGGAACTAAATCGGAACCTTACACATTAGTCTTAA
>NZ_JQCB01000035.1 GCF_001437435.1 Furfurilactobacillus siliginis
ACCTACTTGATAAACAGACAAAACCTACTTGATAAACAGACAAAACCTACTTGATAACCTTCTGTGAGCCTTGGGAGAGTAGGGCTCAAGAGGGGTCTAAAAGAGGTTTAAAAGAGGTTTATAAAAGAGGTATATAAGAGGCACCACTGTACGAGATACAAACCTAAAAAAAAACACAAAGGAGTGAGCCAAAAAACGGCCCACATTAAACTCCAGTCGCACAGCTCCTTGCGCCTCACGCTGTTCGTTGCTTAAAAGGTGTGGCAAGCCACATTTAATCGGGCGCTAACGCCCCGAACCCCGTCCAAGCTGAACCAGCTTGACCGTTTTTTCACTCGCCGTTAGGCAAGAAAGCAAAGTTTTTGTAGAAACTTTGGCTTTCGCCAAATCAGTGTTAAGACTAGTTAATAGCTGTCAATTCCTTATGCTCCCACGCTTTGCTCGTCCGCTATCATTGACAGCAAACAGTTAGTTTTTCTGAATATTAACAAGACTTTAACTGCTATATTCGTTTTTAAGGGCCTTATTTTTTGTTCTCAGCGATTTTAAGGCTATTTATATACATTTATACCAAAGTCAAAATAAAAAGCCCTCAGCGACTTTTTAGAGGGCTAAATAACGAAGCCAGGACGATTAATAATATCTTCTTGTCTTTTTTGTAAAATATAAGTATATAGGGAATCATACAAATTCTTTTTGATCTCGTCAGGTTCATTGACAGAAGCTTCAAACAATTCTTGAATATCAACTTGCCAAGGATCAGCAAGCATTTCATCAATTGGCTTTAATACTTTCTTTTCGTCCATCTGAGTTACTCCTAACATTAGCTAATTATTTCAGGTTTAAATTAAAGGCATCTTTTTATAGTTAGTTATTCAAAGATTGTGATTAAGTTTAGAAAGAAAAACGGTGTAAAGCAATTAAAAAGATTTGTTTGAGCGCAGCGAAATCTAATACAATTTTTGGGGTATCGAAACACGTCAAAGTTAGTTGACGTGTAAGTGCGCATTGAACTAAAAAAAACCTTTTATTTTAATGATCAAGTTAGCTATTTTTTAGCGTCATTAAACGGAATGAAATGAGTTTAATGCGCACTTACACATAGAATTTATTCTATGTTGTGCTAGACCCATTAAAAACCTGTCTCAGAAGTTGCCTTCGGCAACAACTAAAAACTCAAAGAAAACTAACCAAAATCAATTTGATCTAACATACTTTCGGTACTTGCTTGATCCAAGCCTAAATAAGCTAAAGTCATTGATTCACTGGAATGATTTAATAAGTGCATGACTAGGCCAATATTGTAATTGGATTGCGTATAAACGCGATAAGCCCCAGTTTTGCGCATAGTGTGGGTCCCTAGATAATTAATGCCTAAAAGATCGCCGACTTTGCTCATGATTTTATAGAACTGTTTTTCCGTAATATGCCGTTCTGGGTGTTGAATGGACGGAAAGAGCCATTCAGAATCCAGCTTATGATCAAGCAGCCATTGACGGTACAATAAGAGCTCTGTTTGAACCGGTTTAAGGTACAAGGTATTAG
>NZ_JQCB01000036.1:0-465 GCF_001437435.1 Furfurilactobacillus siliginis
AGTCCCCGTTAACTGGTTGCTTGTCAATTTGCGCCTTGTCAGCTGTATAACCCTTTAATTCAGGACTTTTGACTGCGTCAAAGCTTTGATCTGCTGACCAATTACCATACGTGTTTTCCCCAGTTACTGCGTCAGTTGAGACTGAACGTGTGAAGTCAACAGAAGCAGTGTGATCAGCTGGAGTTTGATTACCAGCGCCTTGATAATGAATGGTCTCATAAACTGTCTTCTTCATTGTCGTAATCGTTGGCGCGTTCTTGGTATAGGTAACCGTGAATTCTAAGTCCTTTGAGTCCCCGTTAACTGGTTGCTTGTCAATTTGCGCCTTGTCAGCGGTATAACCCTTTAATTCAGGACTTTTGACTGCGGCAAAGCTTTGATCTGCTGACCAAGCACCATACGTCTTTGCCCCAGTTACTGCGTCAGTTGAGACTTGACGTGTGAAGTCGACAGAAGCAGTGTGAT
>NZ_JQCB01000036.1:1142-1375 GCF_001437435.1 Furfurilactobacillus siliginis
GCCGCAATCTTTGAACCTGCTGGATAACCATATGAATACGCTTGTGTTGCTAATTCTTTGCCATCCTTATCCACATAATGCACTGTAACCTTAGATTGTCCTTCTGATCGGGCATTTGACGGTGTTGTGTTAGAACTAATATTATTTGAAGTTACTTTTGTTACTGTTCCATCATCTGCAACACTATACTGGGTACCAGTTCCTTGCAGTGTGTTTTTTATGCTTGAATCAGC
>NZ_JQCB01000037.1 GCF_001437435.1 Furfurilactobacillus siliginis
ACTCTATGTTGGCAGCAAGTACTTCATCTTCTGACCTTGATTCAGCAGCAACCTATGCACAAAATCGCATCACAATTGATTACGTGACGTCTGATGGAACGCATTTGCTGGATCCACTTACAATCTTTGGGCCAGTTGGTCAGTCATTCAAAATTGCGACACCTGGATTTGACCATTATGTTCTTCGCGAAATTCCAGCTATCGCAAATCAACCAATGCCTGACACTGAGGATCCACACATCGAACTCGTCTACGACCGGCTCGGTGCCATTCAAATTTTTCACGACGCTGATACAACGCCTTTCCAAACGATTGACCTGCATCCAAGCAGCAATGATGCACAAAAAGTTCAGCCCGTCAGGCTCGAACCAATTCTTGGCAAAGCCTACTTCATTCGGCAGCAAGACCAGCCCGCACAGCTGATTTCTGAACCACAAAAGTTCGTGCCCGCCGATCCAACTCGCATGACACAAGTCTGGTTAACAAATGCAAGTTCAACTGCCAGAGAAAATGCTAGTTCAAGTGCTGAGGCAAATGCTAATGCCAGTTCAAGTGCTGAGGCAAATGCTAATGCCAGTTCAAGTGCTAGATCAAATGCAGGGATAAGTTCAAGTGCTGGCGCCGAGGCGCAAAAAGCACAAGACCAAAATCGCAATGAAAAGACCGTGGCCGCCGAGCAGCCACATGCAACCATGACGACACCGATTGCTGACGCAATGATCAAGCAATCATTATATGCTTCCACGAGTACATCTGCGTTTGCCGACCAACAGGTCTCCCAACCGGTTGCTGCGCAACCTGCAATACAAACACCAACGGAACCTATTAACCAAACCGTCAGCGAAGCGCCTGAACAAACAATTACACCACTGTTTGCTAAAGATTTAGACGAAGCACCTCAGCAAAAAATGCAACCGGTTGCTGATGATACAGCCACTGCAAACGTCTACGAAGCAACGCAACAGGCCCCGCTTGTTACACAACCGGCACCCACTAAGACGCTGCCGACCGCTGCAAAAGCCGCCGTTACCGCTGCCACAGACGATGACCTGCCACTGATGATCTTGTCGCAACAGCTTAAAGAATTGGTCAACGCCTTGAATGTCGCTAGACCAGC
>NZ_JQCB01000038.1 GCF_001437435.1 Furfurilactobacillus siliginis
CAGCGAACTGTCAAACCAAGTGCAACACTTTATCAAAGAATATTTCAGATGGCGTTGAATAGTTAAGAACCCTTCTAGGCCGTCTGTTTAGAGACTCTTGACAGGATTTAATGTCGTCATTAGTTCTTAAATCAATGGATTGATTTCGAGGAAAGTATTCTCGGATCAATCCATTTGTATTTTCATTGGTTCCTCGTTGCTGGGGTGAATAGGTATCAGGCCAGTAAATCACTGCAGATAAATCATCAGAGATTTCATCCAACATCAGAAATTCTGTCCCGTGATCTGGTGTAATTGATAAAACAAATTCTTTAGGAATTGTGCTTAAGAGCTCAAAAACGACACGATTAATTTCCAGAGCCGTTTTAGATTTAGCACGTCCGATAAGTGAATATCTTGTTTTTCGTTCAACGAGTGTAACTAATAATGATTCAGCGGTCTTACCCAATACAGTATCCAATTCCCAGTCACCAATTCTGGTGCGATTATTAATAAAATTTGGACGCTCTTGGATTGGAATATAGTTAACTTCTGGACGTTTTTGACGTAATTGCCCCTTGGGATGGCGTGTTTTACCACGATGCCGTAAGAATCCGCGTAGTCCATAGTCACCACGTCTCGTTTTAGGACGTCCAAGGTTGTATCGGTTAATATCACGATAAATGGTGGTGGCACTGATATTGGCCGCACCCTCTATTTTGAATCGGTGAGAGATTTCATCTGGTGACCAATGTTTTTTCTCGATATAGTGTCCGATTAAGACTCGTAACTTCGGATCTAGAGGTAAAAGAGCAGGTTTATGACATTTCTTTCGTAGCCTAAGATACTTATTCTGCGCCCTAGTTGGTGAATACTCGTGACGACCACTGCGTCCACGTCGTATCTCACGTAGGATGGTACTGGGATTGCGTTGTAACTTTTGGGCTATTTTGCGAATTGAATCGCCACGAATGCGTCCAATTAGAATACTTTCACGCTCGTATATTGTAAGATGGTGATAGCTCATGACAGGGCTCCTTAATGTTGGATTTGGTCATTTAACATTTTACCCTGTCATGGGTATTTTTTATTTCAATAAGTGTTGCACTTGGAGTGTAACATCGCC
>NZ_JQCB01000039.1 GCF_001437435.1 Furfurilactobacillus siliginis
GGTAGATTGCAAATTTAATCCGAATTTTTGGACAAATTTGTCAGCATAACCTGATACGGTGTTTGCCAGTCGAGTATTTTAAGCGGTCGCTGGTTAATTTGGAGTAACGTCGTCGTTAGATCTTGAGCACTAATGTGCTCAAAACGAGTCCCTTTAGGATAAAAATAACGTAAATTCCGATTAAAGCGTTCATTACTACCACGTTCAGCTGGCGTATAAGCATGGCAGTAATAGGTCTTAATACCATATTGTGATTCAAGTGATACTAGCCCACTAAACTCAGTGCCACGGTCCACAGTAAAGCTGTGCACCGGACCATTAAAAGTGGTTAGGAACTTAGTTAGTGCTTCATTAACAGTCGCTGTCGTCCGATCTTTTAACCGGTATGCCCAAAGGAACCGTGATTTGCGATCGATTAAAGTTAATAAAACTGCCTTACTATGCCCACGAGGACCAACGACTGTATCTAGTTCAAAATCGCCGATGCGATTACGTTGATTAATCATCATGGGACGCTGTTCAATTGATCGCCCCAAAGATTGATTATATTTGGATCGTTGGTCAACGTTACGCCGTTGGCGTACGCCATGTTCAGGTAGATCATTCAAGGAGAAATCAATTCTCCCCTGATTTAGCCAATTATAAATAGATTTAGTAGCTAGTTTAAATTCGTGAGCAATCATTCCTGGTGACCAGCTTAGACGTAAATGGTTGAGAATTTTTTGCTTTAACTCATCGCTCAGCTTAGTTTTCCGACCACATCGTGATCGCTTGTATTCGGCATCTGTTTGTGCTAATTCAGCCTGATAAGGTTGACATCGAGATAATTCATAAGAAATTGTTGACGGTGATCGGTTCAGCCGAACGCCCATTTGGATATTGGACAGCCCTAGTTCACAAAAGGTTTCGATTTTAATTCGTTCGGAATAGGTTATACTAGACAAAAGATCAGCTCCTAAAAGATGGGTTTGTGGTAAACACCATTTTAAAGGAAGCTGATCTTTTTTGTCCGAACAGCGTTCGGATTAATTTTACAATCTACC
>NZ_JQCB01000004.1:0-5995 GCF_001437435.1 Furfurilactobacillus siliginis
AGGAAGCTGATCTTTTTTGTCCGAACAGCGTTCGGATTAATTTTACAATCTACCATAAAAGTAACTTACCTCCTGCATTGCTGGCTTAGGTTGACGATTGGCAAACAGCAAGCCGTCACCAGAGAATTCATAGTCTGAATGACGATCATCAAAATCGCCACCATAACGAAGAACCGTCTTGCCTGTCACTTCATCTTTCACCGCCAGTGCCTGATCAATGAAGTCCCAGATAAAGCCGCCTTGATATGACGGGAACTCATCATATAAGTGCATATATTCATCAAAACCGCCCAGCGAGTTTCCCATGTCATGCATAAATTCACAGCTCATAAATGGCTTAGCTGGCGCGTTTGCCAAATAGTCACGAATATCAGCCGGTGATGCATACATGCGACTTTCAACATCCGAAATGGTCGCTTCGTAATCCCGGTTACGAATCACCCCTTCATAATGCGTCAATCGTTCTGGATCCACCGTTTTGTAGTACGTGTTCATCGCTTCAATATCATCCCCAGCATAGGCTTCATTGCCAAGTGACCAGAAAATAACTGCCGGATGATTTTTAAATGCTTCATAGTTGCTCTTGGCCCGGTCCAAAACAGCCGCCCGCCATTCTGGTAACGAACCTGGCACATTATATGAAGGCTCAACAGCACCCATCTTTTGCCAAGAACCATGTGACTCTAAATTTGTTTCGGCCATCATGTATATTCCGGCTTCATCACACATTTGGTACCACGGATGTTGATCAGGATAATGACACGTCCGCACAGCATTGATGTGGTTATCAACCATCGTTTGTAAATCCGCATCCATCTCAGCCTGTGTAATGCAGCGCCCGCCTGTCGCACTCCATTCGTGTCGGTTCACACCGTTGATCAGCAACCGTCTACCATTTAGTAAAATGACATTGTCTTTAATTTCAATGCGACGAAAACCAAATTGATAAGGAACAACCTCTAGAATGTGACCATTTTCATCTCGAACAGTAAGCATCAATTGATACAGCTTTGGTGCGTGGTGATCCCACAGCTGTATATCACCAACTGATTCCGGATCTAATTGCACAGCACTTTTGCCTTCGTTAATTACATTCACTAACTCTTTGCCATCCGGATCAGTGACAATTGCCGACACTGTCGTCGCAGTCGTGAAGTCCCCCGTTAGTTTAAGTTGCAGTCCAAAGGTTCCAGTCACAAAGTCATCATTAACATGTGCCGCAATTGCTAAGTCTTCAACATGTACCTGTGGCCGACTAACTAATCGCACACTCCGAAAAATCCCTGAGAAGCGGAACATATCTTGATCCTCAATAAATGAAGCGGTACTTCGTTTAAACACTTCAACAGCCAATAAATTTTCACCAATCGTTAAAAACGGTGTTAGGTCAAATTCTGATTGTGAAAAACTGTCTTCTGCATACCCGACAAATTGACCATTCAGCCATACATAAAAAGCTTCCTCCACACCATCAAACTGAACCGCAACGCGACTGCCAGCCCAATTTTCTGGGAGTGTAAATGATTTTAGATATGCCCCCACAGAATTATCTGCTGCTTCACTGAACATCCCGGGCATGCCACTTTTATCGCCCAAAGAATACGCCGGACGACGATATTGTTTACCTTCCCAAGGATACAACGTGTTTATGTAATGAATCTGCGCATCATTGTTTAATTCAATGTGACTCGGCACCGTAATCGTGCGAAAGTCTGTGTGGTCAGCTGTCGCTTGTTCAAACCCCACTAAACGTTTTTGTGGATTTTCAGCAAAGGCGAACTGCCAATCACCATCTAACGATTGCTCAAAGCCACTAATCTTAGTCGCGGCTTCATTTTGTGTTTTATACCAGCGATGATCACTATGCGCTGGTAACTGGTTAACCCGAAAGGTCTCCGGATCGTCTAGCCAATCAAGTTTAGGTTGCATATTAGGCTCCTTTTTTGTTTTAAGTAAGCGTTTACATTTCGGCTCAATGTTTAGTGTACCGTATTTACGGTGCAGACGTAACCCTTGTGGATGGTCTTGGCCGTAGGTGTCCTCCTACACCGAGCCATTAGCAAGTTCGCTTTGCTCACCGTCGACCAGATGTGGCACCTTACCACTACGGGCTTTGCGAATCCTTCGCAGCCCTTCGTTCTCGGTGTTACATCTGGACTCTGTTGCTAATGGCTCTGTGTGGGAGGAGTGCATTGCCAGCGCTATCGCGAGGACAATGACACAGGTACAGTGAACGCCAAAGTAAACCTTACGTCCACGATGATAATAATCGTTCACCGTACATAAGAGATTAACCCACGCGTCTAAACACAAAAAAAGCGCGGTAACAAGCTGTGCAGAGCCAGTGTGCTGGCCAGAGCTAAAGCTCCTACCACCGCACCCGTTCTTGCTCACTTTCTACCGCGCCTTTTTGTACTTCTTTATGTACACACCTCAGATTCCCTTAACTGAGGTGGCTGTAATGGGTCGTTAACGACACCATGAAAATTTTTAGTTGATTTTCATGAAACATATTGTTTTGAAAATACGATCACTGATCATCCCGGAAGGATGATGCTCGAGCGCATTATGCGCAAGTTATCAAACTCTTTTAACAAAAGTCGTCTAAAAAACACTCAACAACATGAAGCAATGACCCAGCCGTAAAGATCGGCCATTTCCTGGGAATTTTTGGGTCGCCAACATCGCTTCCCATTACGCCCTAAGCTTAGCATCAGTTGCGAAGCACAACAAGTAGAACGTTTTCATCAGTCCGCCTTTTTTTGCAATTCAAACGTCGTGCCGGATTCATTGACCCTGGCCAATAAATGACACGTCGGATCTGGATCAAATGGACCAAAATCAAACAGATGCTCATTACCATCTACTTCAACATCTTCAATGCGGTCAGTCACCACATGCTTTAACGCATGAACAATCGCCCGATGCTCCGCCATTCGTGAGACAGCCGCTGACAGCGTAAATCCATCATCTAAAAACGATTTGATTGCTCGTACCTTGTAGATTGTCTCGTAGGCGTACTTGTGTTTACCTTCTGCATGTTCATCTACTTCAATGTAGTTTTTGTCTGTCCAATACCGTAACTGCGTCGGTGAAACACCTGTTGCTCGCGATAAATCACCAATTCCCATTGCGACATGGTCGGTGCTTACCAGCTTGCGAAACCATTCTGGCTTCCCAATTTCATCCATCATTCTAGCCATTAAATTTCCTCATTTTCATGAAAACGTTGTCACAAAATTGTATATCGATGTCATGTTTACTTAAACGATTATATATTTTTAAATAAACTTGTCAACTTACTTGACACTCATATCGTAAAGACTTATATTAATCCTCGTACTTTTTTACATTGTGAATTTACGTAACGAAAGAAGGATTAACTCATGGCAAAAGCCGTCGACACAAATGGCAAACCTTATAACCGTACCTTAATGGTTGTGGTCTTGCTGATTGGTACTTTTTGTACCGTTTTAAACCAGACGATTTTGACGACCGCTTTCCCTACTTTAATGAAAGCCTTCGACATTTCCACGTCTACTGTTCAATGGTTAACCACTGGATTCTTAATGGTTAACGGAATTATGATTCCAATCTCTGCTTACCTATCTAACCGCTTCAATTCAAAATGGTTGTACATTTCAGCCATGATCATCTTTGAAGCCGGAACTGTTTTAGCATTCATTGCGCCTAACTATGGCACTTTGTTGGCTGGTCGACTTGTCCAAGCCGTTGGGGTTGGGATCGCCATGCCTCTATTACAAACATTAATGCTAACAATCTTCCCAGCAAGTTCTCGTGGTGCTGCCATGGGACTTGCCGGAATCGTTATCGGTGTCGCTCCTGCCATTGGACCAACGCTTTCTGGATGGATCATCGATTCATACTCTTGGCGTGACCTTTTCGGCATGATCATTCCAATCGTGGCCATCGTTATCATCATGGCTTTCTTCTGGATGAAGTCTGTTATCAAAACGGAAAATCCTAAGTTAGACTGGCTGTCAGTTGCGATGTCGACCATCGGGTTTGGTTCATTACTATACGGGTTCTCCTCTGTTGGTGACGACGGCTGGACTTCAGTTAAAGTATTGAGCATGCTTGCCATTGGGGTCGTGGTGATTGCCTTATTCGTTTGGCGTCAACTCACCATGAAGACACCATTCTTACAACTGCGCGTATTTAAGTCCAGTGAATTTACGATTGCGGCAATCTTAAGCTCCGTTGTTATGATTGCCATGACCGGGGTCGAAATGGTTCTACCATTATACATGCAGATTGTTCACGGCATGAGCGCCTTTCATTCTGGATTAGCGCTATTGCCTGGTGCTTTGATGATGGCTGTGATGAGTCCAATCACTGGTCAAACATTTGACCGGATGGGTGCTCGTCGTCTATCCATCGCCGGTATGTTCTTATTAGCAGCTGGCACAATTCCATTTGTTATGATTACAAAAACCACACCAACCATCTACATTACGTTCTTATACGCAGTCCGGATGTTTGGGATTTCCATGGTCATGATGCCTGTAACCACTGCTGGGATGAACGCTTTGCCATTCGACCTTATCTCACACGGAACAGCCGTCAACAACACAACTCGCCAAGTTGCAACCTCAATCGGTTCTGCTATCCTAGTTTCTGTTTTATCAAACGTTACCAAGGCACAAATGCCTGGACACCACGTTTTAACGGAAACACCTTTGGCCTACAAAGTTCGTGCCATTAACGCAACGTTAAGTGGTTACCATGCGACCTTCTGGGTTGCGGTTGGTTTCTGTATCTTAGGATTCTTCCTAGCATTCTTCTTAAAGGGTTCAAATCGTTCATCAGCTGCCGTGACGAGCGACACTGCTGCCGGTTTGAAGACAACCACAGATAATGGAGGTGAAGCATAATGATTTTAGCAACCTTAGTTATCGGTGCCATCGCCTTGTTCATTTGTTTCGTCTACATCAAGCCAATGACTTGGCGCGTAATCGGTACCCTATTATCATTGGTACTATTGATTACATCACTTGTGATGATTAACAAAAATGACCATGATCACTATGGCATGCATAAAGTAACAACCACTGAAACAAAAAAGATCTACTCTGCTGACGCAACCGGCAAAATGGGCCTCCTTTTATACCAACCAATTGGTTCTAAGGGTACAGAAAATGTCCAAATTTATGCCACTAAGCCAAAGCAAAAGACACCTGGTCACACACAACCAAATGAATTTACAACCAACAAAGTAAAGCGGACGAGCGCTGCTAAAGCAACGTTAAAAACGACTGAAACACGTTGGCAGTACAATAAAGGTGCTAAGATTTGGTTTGGCATTTCAGGTAACAACAATAAGCTAATCAAACGTGTGAATACCTTTACCATTCCAAATAACTGGATTCACATCACCACAAAGCAAGCAACGACGCTGAAGAAAAAGATGGCCAAGATGCAAACACCTGCTGCACAAGCACAGACAAAGCAACAAGCCGAAGCGTACGTTAAGACTAAGATGCAAGCAGCCGCGCAAAAAGATCCTAGCATCATGCAGGATCAAGCCAAACAAGCTAAGTTAAGCAAACAGTTTGCTGCTGAATTCCAAGCCAACATGATCAAACAAGCAATTAAATAACAGAGTGCAAAAAGGACCGGTTAGTTTCCGAGCAATTGCAAGTACGGCGGTAGTGGCTTTAGCCACGGACGGCGGACAGGCAATGCACAGGAAACTGGTCCTTTTTTCACGTTTCGACTAGATGAAAGTCTTGCCTTTGCTTGTCTACGGGAGTGTCTCCGACAAAACAGGGTAACAGTGAGCTCACTGCGTTCGCAGGCGGGAAACTAGCGCGCCTTACCGTTGCGGGCTTTGCGAATTCTTCGCAGCCCTTCACTCTCGGCAGGCTAGTTTTCCGCCGTCACTGTTACCCTGTTTCGTCGGAGAGTGTCGCTCGCCTTGCGAGCGGCACACCCGTTAGTATCCAAGTAAAAGTTAGACTCAACATCAAATAGC
>NZ_JQCB01000004.1:6201-45849 GCF_001437435.1 Furfurilactobacillus siliginis
ACAGTTAACTATTACATAGAGTGAACGTTGGCCGCTGTAGTTCCCGTGGCGGCGAGTTTACTTAGTCGTTCACTGCACTTGTGTTTTGCCCGCAAAGCGGGCAAAGCACTCCCCTGGCGCTGGGGGACAAAGCCCCAAGACTAGTCTTTACGGTTAGTTGAGCGTTCAATCGCCGCTCGACTCTTCTTCGTCAAAAAGTAAAATGGTACGGCAACGACTAACGCACCTAAGCCCCAAATCAGGTTAACGGGTTTTGCCTGTGACAATAGCCAAAACGAAACGAGTAACGCCACAATCGGGATCACCGGACCAAATGGAACTTTAAACGACCGTGTCTGATCTGGACGTGTCCGACGGAAAACAAGGACTGCTAGAATTGTTGGCACATATTGTGCAAAACGTGACACAACCGAAATAGCAGCTAACGTACTAAATGTACCAGTAAGTGCCAGCGGTAATGCCAATAATACTGAGATAATAACTGCCACATATGGCACACCACGGCGGTTTACTTTACCAACGACACGTGGCATCACACCATTATCAGCCATGGCTTGGCCACTACGCGGTACAGTGAATGACTGTGCAACAGCAATTCCTGAGATGGAAATAATCGTCCCTGCACCAATCAAATATTTACCAACCGGTCCAATCGCCTGTGCCAAAGCTTCCTGCATTGGAGCGGAAGTCAGCGCCAGTTTAGGTCCCAGAACACCAACAGAGACCGTTTGAATCAAGAAATACAATAACGCCACGATGCCCATCACAGTCACAATGGCACGTGGCACATCATGTTGCGGATTTTTCATGTCTTCTGCCGCAATCACGATGGCTTCGAATCCAGTAAACGCATAGAACATCACAATGGCAGCCTGTCCGAACGAACCGCTGGTGTAGTGTCCATGTGGAAACAGCGGTGTAAAGTTCCCTGCATGCATAAACCATAAGCCAATCGCGACAAATAAGATTAGCGGAACGATTTTCGCAACAGTCACCACATTGTTTAACCATTTGGTGACATTAACACCTAAGATGTTGATCGTCCCCAAACCAACTAGTAGCACCACGATAATCGTTGCTCGCCACATTGGCTGTGCTAATACTGGCCAAAATGCACCCAATGCCGTTGCCAATCCAGCCGCCATGGTTGCCCATGCAATAATACTGATTACCCAAATAATGAAGCCCACTTCATACCCAACGAAGTCACCAAAGGCTTCTTTAGCATAAACGTACGGCCCACCATTTTCTTTGAATAGGCTGGCATCTTCGGCGAAACAAAAGGCGATGCTAACCACCAGTAACATATCAAACACAAAAACCAGCAAACTAGCTGGTCCAATCAATTTCATCGCGGTATTTGGTAATAAAAAGATTCCTGATCCAATAATGGCATTAATCCCAAATAACACGATGCTTAAAAATCCAAAACGTCCCTTCACGTCTCTACCTCCTTATGACATCCCCCAATTATACGTGACCTTGAAGGTAACAAGTCACAAATTCAATGACTCGTTGTGTTAAATATAATAGCATGTTAGAGTTGCTCTAACGCAAGTCAAAAGGAGCTCGTTATGAAAGTAATTACAGAAACCAGTTTATCCATCAGCGAAATGGCTGAACAATTTGACATTAGTGCGTACACACTACGCTATTATGAAAAGATTGGTTTGTTAAATGTTCCGCGAAACGATCATCAAATTCGCTACTATCCAGATGATGTTTGCCAAACTGTGAATGCCATCGTTAATTACCGTAAAGCTGGTTTAACCATCGCTGAAATTCACCACATATTAGATAATCCAGACCATGATGCTGAGTTGATCCAAACACTGCTGGACACTAAAGCGACGTTGCAAAAACAAGTTGCTGATTTAGAGAACACACTCTCCTTTCTAGAAACTAAGATTGTCTATCACCGAAATCGACTGAAATAAATGACAAAAAAAGGTTCGTCCATTTCGGACGAACCTTTGCTTAATTGTAAATTGATTTGTGGCGTTAGCCGTGGTTGTCTACCACCAACCCTGTGACTGCCAAGCGGCTTGGGCGCCGGCCCATGAACCGTAACGAGAAGTAGCATATTGTGTCGCAACTGCTTCTTGGTTAGCAGCTGACAGGTCACCATGTAACTTGTCTAAACTCAATTGGTACTTACCGTAGTACTGACCGTTAGTAGCAGTGTATGAACCACCTGATTCACGAGCAGCAATCCAAGCTTTAGCAGCTGCATCTGAACCAGAAGCGGCCGGAACTGCGGCTTGTTGTGCTGGGGCTGCTTGTTGCGCAGCAGCTGCAGGAGCAGCTTGTTGTGCTGGAGTTGCAGTAGCAGCTGAAGTAGTAGTTTGTTGTGCTGAAGTTGTGGTTGAAGCACCATCTGCATCAGGAATAACTAATGATTGGTCAACGAAGATTAAGTTCCCACCGTTTTGTAAGTGGTTAGCGTTAACAATTGCGTCAATGGTTGTGTTGTTAGCAGCTGCTAACGTAGAAACAGTGTCGCCGCTCTTAACGGTAACGTTTGTGTCGGCATTGGCAACAACAGTACCAATTGATAATAAAGCACCGGCACTAACAGTAGATAACAAAGCTTGTTTGATCTTCATATAGAAAATTACACTCCTAATTTTTTGGTAAGCATCGAAATGCTCACGTGGCTTATTCTTTAACCATAAGTTCCGGCTAAAGTTATTTTGTAACTCAACGATGTTCACTATACAGAGTGTAAATAACAGAGAAATACCGACGACATTACAAATTTCCGCTATTTTGTCACATAAAGCGGAATCTGACACATTTCGTAATAATTGGTTTAGTTATTAAAGTAACGACTTATACCTGATTTTTGCCAAAAGACGCGGTTAAATGGCGTGCTCAATTCTAATGACACAATGGCCCTAATTGCTTTCGTATCAGCATTTATCCACATCAAAACAGCCACAGACAATGCGTCAATCGACACGTTATCTGTGGCTGTTTTAGTATGTTTTTACGTTTTCAAAGCAGCACGTTCATATTGCTAGTGCTGTTTTTGACCGATTCGACGAAATAAGACATCGACTAACAAAAGTGCCCCCGCTAGTGCAACACCCATCAAAATAAAGGTATCATCAGCCAGCCAATCGATCACAAAACCGAAGATAAAGTTCCCAACCGGGTGCATGAAATCGACGGAAATAAACCAAATCCCAAACACCCGTCCCAGAAATGCGACCTCAGTTTCATTTTGAACTAATGTAAACAGCCCCACTCCGATTCTGGAAATCAGAAATCCATACAGTGCCGTCATGGTGAGTAAGACTGGATACGGTCGCCACAATCCGGCCAAAAGCATAACGCCTGCCAGCAAATAAATGTCGCGTTCAATCTGCGGCAGGGTCCGCGTCGTCTTTGCACGAATCAGGCTCAGGCCACCAAGCATGCCGCCAATCGCCATCACCGCCATTAAATAACTATACAGATGTTCATCCCCACCAAAGTAGTGTTTCACATCATATGGTAGTAATAAATTGAAGGCCGCGTAGAAAATATTAACCACACTGTCAATTGCCACCATTTTGACTAAGACTGGCTTGCCAGCAACGTATTTAAACCCACTTTGAAGACTGGTCCAGATAGATAGCTTCTTGCCTGTCGTTGGTTGATATTTGTAGCGAATGCCCAGCAGTAATGCAATCGACAATAAGAATGACGCCGCATTAATGAAGAGAAACTCCCGGAAGTTGATCCATGAAACTGCCAGCAATGCCCCACCTAGCAGTGGTGCAAAGATATCTGCTAAGTTCAACGACGTGTTTGATAACGCGTTGAATCGCTGTAGCTCAGGTTCTTCAATCAACTCCGGAACCATCGCCTTGGCAGCAGGGAAGTTAAACCCTAACCCAATATCTAAAATAACGGTCAATAGAACCAGTTGATAGAAAATCGGATGATTAACATCCACGATCAGCGCCATTAACAGACACGCTACAAAACTAATAATGTCCGACCATAGCATGACCTGCTTCCGATTGACGCTATCAACCAGTGGCCCAGCCAATAAATCAGCTAATACCAGTACCAACCCGCCTATCCCCTGAACGATTCCTAATAAAGAGGCGGTTCCAGTAGCCTTCACAATGAACCAATTCAGTCCAAATATGTAAAGTGCATCCCCTAATCGTGAAATAAACGGACTTAAAAATAACGGCCAGCTAAATTTTCGTTTTTGATTCATAGCTGATGCTTCCTGCATGTCGCCACCTCCTTTTATCAAAATAATTATAAAAAGGACTCTCCGCTGTACACGGATCAGTCCCCAATTGCCATTTAACTAATATTGTCGCAAATATACCGCGTCAATCATATGATGTTGCATTTTATGCAGAATCACGTTTGCCCGATTACGTGTTGGTAAAATGTACTCATTTAAATTACGCAAATTGACCGCATCCCATACTTGACGTGCATATAAGAATGCATCCTCTCGGGAACTCGTTGCCAATTCATGATAATAATTTGTCGGATCATTAAAAGCTGAGTCTAGTAACATGCCAAAGCGTTCTAAGTACCAATGTTCAATTAACTTAGGATCAGCATCGACATATAGTGAAAAATCAAAAAAGTCACTCACGAATAGTTCAGCTTGTGATGGTAGCTGTAGGACATTAATTCCTTCGACAATCAGGATATCCGGCTGATCCACGATATCAACCTCATCTGGAATAACATCGTACACCTGGTGGGAATACTTCGGCGCCGTCACCTTTGGTTTTGACTGCTTTACATCGTTTAAAAACTGAATCAGCTTCCCCATGTCATAGCTATCTGGGAAACCTTTGTCATCCAGCAGCCCCTTTTTTTCTAACACGCTGTTGGGATATAAAAAACCATCCGTCGTGATCTGTTGTACATTCAGCTCAGGGTGTAGATGATGCAGCAGTAATGCCAGTAGTCGTGCACTGGTTGATTTACCAACTGCCACTGAACCTGCGATTCCCATCAAAAAAGGGACATGCCGCCGCGGTGTTTTTAAAAATGCACTGCGATCATCATTGACGCGTTGAAATTCGTCATAGCGCATGAGCAAATAATGCACTAATGGCATGTAGATTTCCTTCACATCCGCAACGGAGATCCGGTCATTTAATGACTGAATCGCATCCAAATCAACTTGGTCCAATGGAACTGTTTCGGCATCAAACAGGTTACGCCAATGATCACGTTCAAAGCGATCGTAATTCCCTAACTTTTCTACCATCATCATTCACCATGTTTTCTTCAAAAATCTCCTAAAGTATAGCATATAAGCCCATAATAACGCTGCTTTTAGACCATTTAGAATAGTAATTCAAGGAACGTGGTCCAAAAATAGGAACGTCGTGGGCAAGGCCTAGAATTGCCATACGGATTGGGCTAAAATCCGGTATCATCCGTAGTCTACACAACGACTTGAATTTTGGCCCAGATTTTCACTATTTAAGTCCACAAATTAAAAGGAGTGTTTGGGACAAAATGACTTATGCCCCAAACACTCCCAAATGAGTTACTTATTTTGTTTCATCTACATATAGCGCTTGATCAACGTGGCTCATCAACGGTGTTAGTTCGCCTTGCGCCAAAATAGTTAATTGGTGCATTGCCCGTGAGCAAATCGTGTACAGCAGCTGCCGTTCACTTTCGTCTCCATACACGGTCGCCGAAGCATCCCATACGATAATAGCGTCAAATTCAAGTCCCTTAGCCAAGTATGCTGGAATAATTAATGTGCCAGATACCAATCGTTGATTCTCGGTCCGAATCAAGGTGGCGTGGACACCGGCAGCTTTCAGCTCCTCAGCAACGGCTTCACATTCAGCCAACGTTTTCCCAATGATCGCCGTTGTTTCGTCAGCAGCATCGTTGGCAGTTAACTGGTCAATCAGTCGCGCATGTAGTGCCGACTGAGTGTCTGCTACATAGACATGTGGTTTATCACCTGTCCGATCAAACGCCGTAATCTGCTCGCCATCTACCAGCAAGTCCTTCGTAAAGTCGGTAATCTGCTGCGTTGACCGGTAAGACTTGGTTAACTGCACGACCCGCGTCTTCTCTGGATCGAACATTGTGGATAGCTCGCCAAGTAGTGTGCGACTATTTTCCTGTGTAAAGATTGCCTGGTTTAGATCACCTAGTAAGGTAAACCGTGCACGTGGGAAACTGAACTTCAGGAAGGCTAATTGGAAAGCTGAATAGTCTTGCACCTCATCAATGAAGACAAAACGAATTTCCTTTTCACCTTTCTTACCAGTCATTAAATCATACAAATATAAATAAGCTGACGTATCTGCCAAGGACAACTGGTGGTCACGATAACCAGCTAGTGTGGCATCGACACTGTCGTTCCACTGCATATCTGTGACTTGATAGTCATCCAAATTCAATAACTTCGGTACATGTCGCAAGAAATGCGCATACTGTGCGTTGATATTTAAGTACCGACTGCGAGAAATCGCTAGTTGAACCGGCTTAAAGGCCTGCATCACAATTTGTCGTGCTAAGAACCGATATTCCTTTTCTTCACTATCAAATTCACGTGGCTGATCACCAAATAATGTGTCGACTTGTTCTTTAGTCAAGTTCTGAACTGTTTCTTCCACCCATTTATCATGGATTTCTGAACTAATTCGACGGTTCAGCATCTTGATTAAGGTCTCACGGGTTGCCGATAAACGATTCCCTAAATGGTAGTTTTCGTTAAATGAATAGTAGATTTCAGCAATCTTTTCTTTGCTAACAAACACTTGATCACGGAACTTAATGTCACGGAAATGCATATCAGCCTGTTCTAGATGATTCGCATAGGCTGTTACAACGTCAAAATAGGCCAAGCTTCCCTTGAGCGCTGCAACATTACGAAAATCATTACTCGTCGTTGCCGAAAATCGCTGTTGCAGCGTTTCCACCTGAATCTTTGGTAAGCGACGATTCGTGTATTGCAGATAAGTCATCTGTACCATGTTTTGCTCCCCTAATTCGGGCAACACTTGGTTAATGTAATCGTTAAATAGTTGGTTTGGTGAAAATAAGACGACTTGTCCAGCCGTTAAGTTGCCACGGTAACGGTATAACAGCCATGCAACTCGCTGCAAGACAGCGGCTGTCTTACCAGAGCCGGCTGCCCCTTGAACGAATAGTAAATCTGACTTTGTGTCACGAATAATTTGGTTTTGTTCTTTTTGAATGGTGGTAACAATACTCTTCATCTTGGTATCCGAAGCATTGCCCAGCGCTTCCATCAGCATCTGGTCACCAACGACTTCATCCGTGTCAAAGACGGTCAAAATCGCACCGTCCTTGATCTGGAATTGGCGCTTTAGCTTAACGTCGACCGTTTGTGGACCATCCGGCGTTTGGTAGGTAATATCGCCTAAACCACCGTCATAGTAGATGGAAGAAATTGGCGCGCGCCAGTCATAAATCAAGAAATGATCTGGCGAATCAGCAAAGGAACCGAGGCCAATGTAAATCGATTCTGGTTTGTTAGCAGCGCCTTCTTGAAAATCAATTCGCGCAAAATATGGGGTCTTTTCCAGTTTTTGTAAAACATCTAACCGGCTCGTTGCACGTTGCCAACTATTTTGCCGTTCATCCAGCATCTGCTGTTGCGCACGTAAAGACATGGCCGTGTCGGTCATTCCTTCATAGCTACCAGTATTTAAATGCACTTCGCCAAAGGCTCGTTCGATATCCTTGCGATCCCGTGCGGCAGTATTGATGTCTTGTTCAGCGACAACTTCAGCCTGTTTAACCTTATCGACAACTGCATCTAAATGCTGTTGTTCATGATCTCTAATTGACTCTGCCAAATGATTGCCCCCATTACGTTCGTCTCTGTTAAAAGCTACGACAATAATCCACTGCGCCTCATTTGCACAGCTTAGTAACTTCAAAAATCGTACTAAATATTATAGCTCATTTAGACGCCGTTAGTAAAACATGAAGTCCAGTTACCGACAATGTTTTTTCGCAAGAAGTCGTAAAAATTTGCAAAGACGATTCTAACAACTCGCTATTAAGCACTAGGTTCCTTACACTTGAAGCAAGAAAACGTCAGGAGGCGCTTGGATGACCCAACTCGTTCACATTTTAAGTCACCTACAAGATTACATTTTGCCCCTGTTCTCATGGCTCGGAAATTGGAGCTACGTTACTTTATTTTTGCTGATTTTTGCTGAAACAGGCTTAGTCGTCTTTCCGTGGCTACCTGGTGAATCACTCATCTTCGTGACCAGTGCCATTGCGGCCGCCACCCAATCTAACCTAGACATCGCGGTACTGGTGCCCATTTTCTTCTTCGCAGCGGTGCTTGGTGATACGCTTAATTTTCGCATCGGTATGTGGTTATTACACTTTGACTTCATTAATAAACGCCTGCGCGGTGGCATTGAACGTGGCGAGGCCTTCTTCACCCGCTATGGTGGTCGCGCCGTCATCTTCGGCCGCTTCGTCCCCCTCATTCGGACATTTGTACCATTGCTGGCTGGCTCAGCTAAAATGAGTGAACGCCGATTTGCACTTTTAAACGTGATTGGGGTGGGCTTATGGGTCACCGTTGGCAGCGTCTTAGGTTATTACTTTGGTCGCCTGCCATTTGTACAGGCTCACTTCGCTTGGATCTTCCTAGCCGTTGCGCTAATCGGAATCGTGCCTGGCTTCATCATGGGACTAGTGCGCTACTTTCAACGCCACAGCAACCATTTCTACGAGCCTTAATGTGAAATGACTTTGCGGCATCGTAACGATGTTTGCTATGATGGAAGCATCAAATCACGCGGAGGCGCTTATGTCATTTAACGTTTACATGGTTCGTCACGGTCAAACATACCTAAATTTGTATCATCGGATGCAAGGCTGGTCCGACGCACCCCTGACAGAAAAAGGCTTGGCTGATGGCACCCACGCAGGTGAATTGCTCTCAGCTGTGCCCTTTACGGCTGCGTATTCCAGCGATTTAGCTCGCACCCAGGCAACGGGTAAGCTGATCCTTGCCGAAAACGGTAGTGGAATCACTGCTACGACACCATGCCAAGAATTCCGTGAACAATTCTTTGGCTACTGGGAAGGCTACGATGATGGCTTGTTATGGCATCAGGTCGGCTCACCGCGTGGTGGTAACTCCTACAATGAACTCATTGAAAAATATGGTCTGCAAGAAACCACAGACTTAGTGGCTGCCGCTGATCAGTATCATCATGCTGAAACTTATGCGGATATCTGGACGCGGATTCAAGCTGGGATTCAATTGTTACGTGATAACAGTCAAGACGGCGATAACGTTTTAGTTGTCACTCATGGGACCTATCTACGTCATGTGCTTGATCACTATGCGACTGACTTGCCAACGCAACCTGGCCCCCGCAATGGTAGTGTCACTAAGCTTGTCATTGATGATGCTACAGTCACTGTTAAGTACAGCGACCGACTAACATCAATTGACTAATCAAACTCAAAAAAGTTGTTATCAAGCCCTCAAACTGAGTGCTCGATAACAACTTTTTTATTTTTCGTATACTTCGTTTACAAATCGCCTGCTGACAAGCGGCGTTCATCAATAACTGTACTGTTTAAAAACCAGTACTGATGCCAATCCCCCGCTAATGCAGTAAATGGAACCGGCACTTGTCCGGCCGCCTGCACTTTATCTAACACATAATTACGTAAAATCCACACATCTTCATATGTCAGTTGGGTCAAGTTCAGCATATGTTCAAGTTTAATTTCACTAATCCCTAAATCAATCGCCACTTGAGCAACTGTTAGACCTGCGCGTTGAAAGTTGGCGCGAAACTCACGCTGAGTAGCGGCGCGTTGTGCTGGATTCAATGTCATTAGTTACGCTTCCTTTTCATCATTACATCAAAGCTATCAACTCAACGTCGCTGACGATTAGCTTAACCCTGTTGCGTTGTCGTGTACCTAGGTGCACTCAGCAATGGTTGACCCTCCAACACCGCTTTCCGTGTTGATTGCTTACGTAACGCATCTGCCAACGCGGCCTTAGGGTCTCGATGAACATGGGTCAGGTCTTCTTGTTCACTGCCGTCAACGAATCGACGTGCAACCTGGTTAATGTTGTTCGTCAACTGCCGTGTTTTAGTTTGTGATTCTGCTGGTGTAAAGGTGACTAAATCACGCACCAGTTTGCCAAGTAACTCATCATTATCAATGTGTTGCACTAAGTAATCAATTACGTCATTCATCCTGATCCACCTCACCAATTTCTAAATGTGATGAGTATGATAGTGCTTCCCAAAATCAAAGTCAACCGCTTTGAAACAGACGACGAAAACTGTTCCTTTAGCCGGCAGCAACCGGTTGTTCGATCAAACGCACAAGTTGATCAAACGCGACGGTTGCTTCAGGCATCGGTAGCGTATAGAAGTTATGCATCATATGAGGGAACTCAAAGAAATCAAGATGCACGCCATCTGCTTGTGCTTGATCGCGGAATTTTACTGCATCTGGATAAAGCAACTCGTCAGAACCCACAAAAATCGCGATGTGCCCTAATCCTTGTACATTACCATAAATCGGACTGACACGCCAATCATCCGTTGTGGTATGACGCGCATAGTAATGACCCATCATCACTTGTTGTGAATAACGATCCAAAACAAGATCCTTATTTTCATAACTGGCAATCGCTGGGTTAGTTAAGCCAACGTCTAAAACAGGTGATAATCCGATAACATTCTTTGGTTGTGGCAACCCAACTTCCTTTAAGTGTTCAGCTAAGCTCAACGCCAGGCCGCCCCCAGCGGAGTCGCCTAAGAGAATCAGCTTGTCTGGTGCCACTTTCGTCAAAATCTGTCGATACAAGCCGTCTAACATGTTTAAAACATCTTTATGATCATGGGTTGGTGCTAGTGGGTAAATAGGCATTAACACCGTTCCAGAAATCACATCGGCTAGTTGACGCGCAAAGCGGACCTGCATGCCGCGTGGTTGATTCCAAAATGAACCCCCATGTAGGTATAAAACCACGTAGCTTTGATCATCATACTTGCCATGGAACTCATATGTATCTTCATAAGTCGTAGGCACCTGAACGTCTTACTTTTCCGCCAACCGTGCATCCATTTCCCAAGGCTGCTGGTTCTTTTTTAGGTAGTAATCATACGTCACGAGATTTTCTGCATGTTTATAAGGACTAAACATCTGCTTGGGATGTAGTCGCACAAGATTCTCTAAGAGTTTACTACTGACGCTGCGCTTCTCCACTAGCTTAGCCTCTGCAGCCAGCGTTGCGCCGGCGACCAATGCGGCCGTGGCAAGAATGTGTTTTGCTTTCATGTGTGCGCCTCCTCGTTTCTCTTAGTTTACAACGTCGCTAGCTAAAATACCCGTGTGTTTCCTCAAAAAGTGATGATTCAGGTTGCCATCAACTTTTGGCGCTGACAAAAAAGCAGTACGTCAATCAAAAAGTGGGACATCAGTCATTGACGTCCCACTTTTTGATTGACGAACTTAAATAGAGAAAACGTGGTTCTAGGTCTTACTCACAGCTTCCCGACTTTTAGCCCACTCTCACCCGACCTTATATCCTACTTCATCATATGCCTTGCAACTCGGTCCTGTAATCGGAAGCCAGTGAGCCGCGTTAAATTCATCATCAGCCGCTCACGAAAGCGTACTTGATAACGAATCTTTGGTTTGCTTGCGTGCACAGCCTTCATAATGACAGCCGCCACATCGTGAACCGTCTGTGTAGCTTGCGTGATGGTTGCAGCCTGTTTTTCAGCGAGCTTCCGGTACGGTGAAGTTTGTGGCGTATTTGCCAACAATTCCGTATTAGTGACATTGGCCCAGTTCGTTTTTGTAATCCCAGGCTCAACAATGACCACATCAATATCGAAATCTGCTAATTCCAACCGTAGCACATCAGTCATCGTTTCTAAGGCATGCTTAGAAACGTGATACCAACCAGCCATGGCAAAGTAACTTTGTCCAGCTAAAGAGGAAATATTGATGATTCTGCCACGCTTGTCGGCCATCATCGTTGGCAAGAATCCTTGAATCAAGTCCATGATGCCAAAAACATTCACTTCTAACTGCATGCGTGCCTCAGTTAAGGAAACTTCCGCCAGTGCGCCAAACAACCCATAGCCTGCAGAATTCACTAAGATGTCAATGTGTTGATACGTATCGATCACATACGCCACAAAAGCTGTCACACTGCTGTGATCAGTGACGTCTAAATTATGTGCGTCAATACCTGCCGCCTTGAGCCCAACATCTTCACTGATGTGCCGTGAACCACCGATAACCTGATAACCATCTGCTTTCAAAGCTAACGCGGTTTGGCGACCAATGCCTGATGAGGCACCTGTTACAACTGCAACTTTTGTCATGTTTAATACTCCTTTAAGTATAGTTCTATCTCTTAAATAATAAAGCGAGTATAAACGATAGAACTATATCTAGTCAACTACAAACTTTTCGTATATGATTGAACTTAAGGAGACCTATTCATGAAATTAAAAAGTGAAGCATTACGCCAACAGATTCTCACTGCTGCGACCACAATTATCGTTAACGAAGGTCTAACCGCCGTCTCAACCGTTAAAGTTGCTAAGGCTGTTAAGACGCCCCAATCAAATATCTATTCCTACTTTCAAAATAAAGAAGCGTTGCTGTTGGCTGTCTTTGCAGCACATCAGCAACGCTTGATTGAAGCTTTAACCAGTGTCTTAGATGAGACGCTGTCGCCTAAAGAAAAGCTACATCAATTAGTCACAGCGATGGTTCAGTTGGGACTCGCACATCCCGACACCATTCGCATCATTTTGTTATTTCGTCAGCAACCCGAATGGCGCCCACGTTTGCCTAAAAATTCCGACAGTGCATTTTTCACGGCCATCTTCACGCAATTTGCACAACTACAGCAACAACAGATCGTCAAACCTTATGACGCCTCATTCCTAGCAGAAGGTGTCTTCAGTATCATCACCAATTACCTAATCGCCATTGATGCTGGTGAGTTAACCACGACAGCACTATCTCAAGCCGACCTCATGACCCTAGTCGACGACTTCTTGTTGATGCCTGACTATCGGTAAACAAAGAGTGGGGCTAAAGTCGGGAAGTCGTGAGCAAGACCTAGAACGGCCGTACGGATTGGTCTTCAATCCGGCATCACTCGTAGTCTGCACAGCGACTTGACTTTTGATCCACGTTTTTACTATTTAAGTTCGTAAATCAAAAACGAGTTTGGGACAAGATAACCTATGTCCCACTCTCTAGAAAACAAAACATCGACCGCAATCCAACAAAAAACGCCACCCGCAAAGGTGGCGTTTTTAATGTTTATAAGACTTCTAATCCAGCTTGTCGTGCACGTTCCTGATACTTAGGAATTTCATCTTCCGCAGCTCGAACAAAGTGGTGCGGTGCAATTTCTACCATTGTCCGTGGTTTGTCGTCACCTTCTTGAGATGCGTCATAGTGAATCTCCTGACGGGCACGTTCAATTTCAGGGTCTGGCACAGGCACGGCTGATAACAGACTCGTCGTGTAGTCATGCAGTGGCTTCGTATAAACCTCGTCAGCCGGTCCGATTTCCAGCATCCGACCATAATGCATAACTCCGATACGATCTGAAATGTACTTCACCATTGATAAATCATGGGCAATAAACAGGTAAGTCAGGTTTTGCTTAATTTGCAATTCCTTCATCAAGTTAACGACCTGGGCTTGAATGGACACATCCAATGCTGAAATTGGTTCATCAGCAATGATAAAGTTTGGATTAACCGCTAACGCGCGGGCAATTCCAATCCGTTGCCGTTGCCCACCGGAAAATTCATGGGGATAACGACTCGAATGGTCTTTATTCAAACCCACTGTCTCCAGTAATGATTCAACCATTTGTGACCGTTCTTCATCATTTTTAGCCAAGTGGTGGATGTCGATACCTTCAGCCACGATGTCCTTAACCTTCATCCGCGGGTTCAATGATGCATAAGGATCTTGGAAAATCATCTGCATTTCTTTACGAAATTCCAGTTGTGATTTGCGATCTCTAATCTTAGCAACATCCTTGCCGTTGAAAAGCACTTCACCTGCAGTGGGATCATATAAATGAATGATTGCGCGCCCGGTCGTCGTCTTACCTGAACCGGATTCGCCGACCAAACCAAACGTCTCTCCTTCGTAAACATCGAAGGAAACGTCATCCACAGCATGCACTTCATCAGCTCTGCCAATGTTGAAATACTGCTTTAATCCTTTGACTTCAAGAATCTTTTTACGATTCGTGTAATCCATACTGACGTCTCCTTTCTATTCACGATCATCATCGAAGGTCGTGGTTGGTGTGACTGGGGTCTCTGGGCGAACCAGTTCGCCAGCTTCATTATGCATGCTAGCCCATTGTGCCTGCCGCTTTGCAATGGCAGCTGGTGGTGTGACTTTCGGTGCACGTGGATCCAACAACCAAGTAGCTGCAGCATGCGTCTTGGACACTTGGAAAAACGGTGGTTCTTGTTCTGCATCAATCTTTAAAGCGTACGAATTACGCGCCGCAAAAGCATCACCCTTGGGTGGATCCAATAAGTCAGGCGGTGTCCCTGGGATTGCAGATAGCTCCCCACTTTGGGTATCCAACGTCGGCATGGAATTTAATAAGCCCCATGTATATGGATGTTGTGGATTATAGAAGATTTCATCTACGGTACCGTATTCCACGATTTTACCCGCGTACATAACGGCAATCCGGTCAGCCATCCCTGCAACCACCCCTAAATCATGGGTGATGAAGATGATTGACGTTTCAATCTTTTCTTGTAATTCCTTCATTAACTTCAGAATTTGTGCCTGAATCGTTACATCCAACGCTGTGGTTGGTTCATCAGCAATCAGCACTTCTGGGTAACAAATCAACGCAATGGCAATCACGATTCGTTGCCGCATCCCACCAGAAAATTGATGTGGATAATCGTTGATCCGGTGTTCAGCATCAGTAATGCCAACGAGCTTCAGCATTTCCAACGCTTGTGCCATCGCCTTATCTTTAGAAATATGCTTGTGAATCCGTAATGGTTCAGCAATTTGCCGACCAATCTTCATCGTGGGATCCAAAGACGTCATTGGGTCTTGGAAAATCATCGCGATATCCATGCCCCGAATTTCTTGCATTTCCTTTTCAGATTTCTTCAGCACATCTTCACCGTGGAACAAGATCTCCCCACCGGCAATTTCTGCGTTATCAGCATTTAAGCCCATCAAGGAACGCGTCGTAACTGATTTACCTGAACCTGATTCACCAACAATGGCTAACGTTTCACCCTTTTTTAAATGGAAGGAAACGTCACGAATCGCCTTAACCTTACCCGCATAGGTGTTGAAGTTAATCTTCAGGTTGTTAACTTCGATTAAATTTTCATTCTCAGTGTTTTCCATGATTAAACTTCACCTACTCTCTTGAACGTGGGTCAAAGGCATCCCGTAAGCCGTCAGCAAACAGGTTGAAACAAATCAGAATAATCATCAGCACAATGGCTGGGTACCACATCTGGAACGGCAAGAACTGGAAGTTCTTTTGTCCATCAGAAATTAACGTCCCCAGTGAAGCTGTTGGTGGTTGAATCCCAATTCCGATATAAGATAGGAACGCTTCAAAGAAGATCACACTTGGAATCGTAAACATCGTCTGAATGATGATCACGGAACTCATATTTGGAATCAAATGTTTCCAGGCAATCTTCCAGGAACTTTCACCTAACGTCCGTGCTGACAAGATATACTCCTGACTCTTTAAGGTCAGCGCTTCAGCACGAATCAGCCGTGCCATCGTTGTCCAGCCTGAAATGGCAATGGCTAAGGAAATCGATAGTAGCGATCCCTTCATCACAACCAATAACAGAATCATGTACACCAAGTTAGGAACGGAGGACAAGATTTCAATGATCCGTTGCATGATCATATCCGTCCGACCGCCCCGCCACCCTGACGTGAGCCCATATCCGACCCCGATGGTCAAATCCATCAAGGTGGCAATCAAGGCAACCATCAAGGAAACGCGTGTCCCGGCAATAATCCGTGATAATAAATCACGGCCAAGATAGTCGGTCCCTAAAATCCAGTATTTATTGGCAGGAACATGTTGCTGTTCGTAAGCATCAACACGTCCGCCATCGACGCTTTTAGTCCCGTCTAAACCGGGAATGTGCACACCGGGAATCTTTGGTGGCAAATTCGTGTAGGCTGGTTGCGCGTTATTTGGTTGGTGTGGTGAAATCACTGGCCCAGCCAAGGAAATGGCGAAGATGGCTACCAAAATCCACATCGAAATCAACGCAATCTTGTTTTTCTTTAACCGCCGCCATGCATCCTGCGTAAACGTTAAGGAAGGCGCGGCAATCTTTTCGTTGTCCAAGTGTTCTTCTTGGCCCAACGGTTGAAAGGCATCGTTTGGAACATTCACATTTTCAGCCATTAGCTTTGCCCTCCTTGTAAACGAATCCGTGGGTCAACGATTCCGTACACGATGTCCGTAATTAGCAGCACAATCACTAATAAGACAGAGTACATCATCGTAATTCCCATGATGGTTGGGTAATCGTTGGTCGTAATAGACTTAACGAATTGTTCCCCAATCCCAGGAACCGCAAAAATATTTTCAACAACCAGCGACCCAGTCATTAAGTTAACAGTCAGTGGTCCAATCAACGTAATCAGTGGAATCAGTGAGTTCCGCAGGGCATGGTGATAAACCACCCCAGTCTGCGTTAATCCCTTAGCCTTCGCTAATTCAATGTAGTCTGAGCTCATGACATCGACCATTTCGGTTCGGATGAACCGCGCCGTAGTCGCAAATGGTGAGCCCGCCAGCGCAATCGTCGGTAGAATCGTGTAGGCGAAGTTCCCCCAACCGGCAACTGGAAAAGCACCGGCCTTCAAACCAAGGTAGTACTGTAACAAAATGGCCAATACGAAACTTGGAATCGAAATCATCAGGATGGAAATGATGGTCATCGTTCCATCAACCCATGTGTTACGACGAATGGCAGCAATCCCACCAACGATAATTCCCAGTAACACACCGACGATCATCGCCTGAACCCCCAATTGGAACGATGCAGGCATCCGGGTAGCTAATAGGTAGGAAACAGGTTGGTTATCAAATTGGAATGATAAACCGAAGTTCCCTTGAACCATGCCGCCCAGATAAATCAGATATTGTTGCCACACTGGCTTATCTAAGCCATACGTGTGATAAATCATTTGAATTTGTGCATGCGAGAGTTTTGACTCATTACTCAACGGTGTCCCTGGTAGCAACTTCATCATGAAAAAGGTGATTGTCGCAATCAAAAATAACGTTAAGAGGAGGTAAAACAGACGCTTTAGCAGATATTTTGCCATAAACTTACTTCCTCACAATCTGAACCTGACAGTATAATTGCTGGATTTTCAACAAATGAGAGTTTGCTGAAAATCATTAACATTTATCTTAAAGCAAAACGTGGGGAGAAACCAGTTTCGATTGGCTTTTCCTCACGTTTCCTGTTAATCAAAATTGGTGCTTAATCAACTACTTAACTTCAACGTTCTTGTAGTTAAAGTTAACCCCAGCTGAGTTGTAGATAACACCCTTCACGTAGCTCTTTTGAAGCATTGGACCGGAACCTGAAGCAGTTCCCCAGTACATTGGGATAACGCCAACTTCTTTGGTCAAGGTCTTTTCTGCATCAACTAAGTCGTTGTAACGAGCTTGTTTGTCGTTAGCGTCTTTGTCAGCAGAGTTCTTGATGTCAGTGTCGTATTGTTCATTTGCCCACTTACCGTTGTTTTGGCTGTTGTCAGCTGTAAACAATGATGAGTATGTGTAAGGGTCGTTGTAATCAGCACCCCATAGCGTGATAACGGCATCGAAGTCACCATTTGAAGACTTCGTTAAACGGTTCTTAAATGGTACGTTTTGAAGTGAAACCTTCACGCCAGGTAACTTTTCAAATTGTGATTGTAAGAATTCAGCGTTCTGCTTTGCAGTTGATGTATCGTCAGCCAGCAACGTGAAGTTCAAGTCAGAAATACCGGCTTCCTTTTCACCTTCCTTAAGTAGGGCTTTGGCCTTGCTCAAGTTGTGATCAGTTACGTCAGGTACTTGTGAATCCTTCGCAAAGTCAGCACCTGTTTGTGGATTCTTTGATAACTTGCTTGGAATCAAACCAGTGGCAGCCTTTGAACCATCCTGCAGCACGTTGTTGACCAATTGTTTACGGTCAAGTGACATGGATAGCGCTTGACGAATCTTTTGATTCTTAAATGCTGGTACCTTTGCTTCATTTAATTCCAAGTAGGCAGAAGTAGAGCCTTGGTAGTAAACATAATTCTTGTTATTCTTGTAGTTAGCTACTTGTGAACCTTGTAGCTGTGTCCGGTCAACCTTACCAGAGTTAAAGAGGTTTAACGCAGTGTTGCTTTCCTTAACCACTTGCCAGTTAATGGTGTTGGTCTTAACGGCCTGCTTGTCCCAGTAACTTGAGTTCTTAACCCATTTCCACTTTGTGTTAGTTCCAGTCCAGTCTTCAACCTTAAATGGTCCGTTGTAGACTTGCTTGTCAGCCTTCATCCCATATTGTGAACCGTACTTTTCAACAACCTTTTGGTCTTGTGGGAAGAAGATTGGGAAACCAAGTAACAACTTAAAGTATGGAATTGGTTTTTCTAAAGTAACGTCTAACTTGTAATCGCCGTCCGCTTTAACACCTAATGATTTAACGTCAGCCTTCTTGTTTTGAATGGCAGTGGCATTCTTCACGCCTTCAAACAGGTAAGCATATTGTGACGCTGTCTTAGGATCATTGGTCCGTTGCCATGAATAAACGAAATCTTTGGCAGTAACCTTGTCTCCATTTGACCACTTAGTGTTTTTCCGCAAATCAAACGTCCAGTGCAAACCATCTTTAGAAACGGTGGTCTTAGTAGCCAAGGCGTTTTCAGGCTTAGAGTTTTTACCGATCCGGTAAATCCCTTCCTGCGTGTTCGATAAAGCAGTTAAAGATGAGTTATCCGTCACCTTTGAGGTGTCCAATCCAGGCATTTCTGCTGAAGTGGTTAAGTTCAGTGTTCCTTTATGTGAGGAAGCACCGTTACTACCATTACCACACGCTGTCAGTGTCACAGCGGCAATAGCTGCAACAGCACCGAGTGCTAAAACTCTACGCAGTTTCATATCGCCAACTCCTTTGATTAGTTACTCTGGTAACTAGTGTCTTGACCTTCCGCAAACAAGAACTTTAAATTCCGAAAAGCTTGTTTAATATATTAAATGAGAATTTAGTGAATGTCAAACAAGTTCTTCCCATTTATTACTAATCTCGTCAGCCAATTTAGTTTAGCCAACCCAAGGCGATTATATCAAGGCTTTGCTTTGTTGTCACACGATATGTAAGCGATTCCTAATCTTGCAAAATTCCATTAGCATTTTGTTATTTTTGTAAATTTGCGGGGATTTGATTAGAAATTTCATTTAATCAGCATTATTGCGATTACAATGCTGTGTCCACCAACGCCAAGCCATTAGCAAGTTCGCATTCGCTCACCGTCGGCCAGCTGTGACGCCTTACCGCTTCGGTCTTTGCGAATTTCTTCGCAGCCCTCCGCTCTCGGCGCGACAGCTGGCCTCCATTGCTAATGACTTGGCGTTGGTGGAGTGCTGTCTGCCCTCTGGACAGACAGCACAAGTGCCAGTTACCGATTAAGTAAGCAAACCAGAAACCGAACCTGCTTCAAATTCACTATATTCAAGTTAACAACCAAATACAGCATTAGTTCAGTATCACTAAGGTTAAACTGATCTGACGACAATTTTAGTTTAGTCCGTAAGTTTACTTGGGTACTAACGGTAAGCCACGCTGTGAATCGCGCCCGCGAGCGTAACTAGCTGTTACCCTAGTTTGAGGGAGACACTAAGCACTATGCTATACTTGTCGCAAAGCAGTTTTCATTTAGAAATGAGGGATGAACGTGGCTGAAACCGCAATTGCACCAAAAGAAGTTATTATTGCTGGCTTGAATACCGGTGATCATAGTTTTGAATATTCAATGACTGAGTTAGCCAACTTAGTCGCGGCCAACAACATGGTCGTTAAGGAAGAGATTCGTCAAAGTTTAGAACGTCCACATCCAGGGACTTACTTTGGTAAAGGAAAAGTTGCCGAATTGTCTGAAATTGTTGCCAGTGAAAATCTCACAACCATCGTCACTAACGATGAACTGACTTCTTCACAAATTCGCAACATCGAAACCATCACTAAAGCAACTGTCTTGGATCGCACCGCCTTGATCTTAGATATCTTTGCTAACCGCGCCCAAACGCGTGAGGCCAAGTTACAGGTGCAAATCGCCCAGTTACAGTACCAGCTCCCCCGTCTGCACACCAGTGTTAACCAACGCCTGGATCAACAAACCGGTGCCGGTGGCGGGAGCTTTACTAACCGTGGCGCCGGTGAAAGTCAGTTGGAAATGGATCGCCGGACCATCAAGAACCACATTAAACACTTGCAAGAAGAACTTGCTGACATTACTAAAGCAAGTGAGACGCAACGTGTGCAGCGCGAAAAAAACGGCTTGCCAACCGTTGCCTTGGTCGGTTACACCAACGCTGGTAAATCGACGACCATGAATGGTTTGGTTCGTAAATATGGTTCCAGCGACGAAAAACAAGTATTTGAAAAGAACATGTTGTTCGCCACTTTAGATACCAGTGTTCGGCAAATTACCTTGCCTGATCAAAAGCAATTTTTACTCTCCGATACGGTTGGGTTCGTCAGCAAGTTGCCGCATAACTTAGTCAAAGCATTCCAGTCAACCTTAGCCGAAGCCGCTAATGCTGATTTGCTGATTCAAGTGGTTGATTATGCCGATGACAATAGTGATGCCATGATGGCAACCACTAATGAAACGTTGGCTTCCATCGGAGTTGCTGACATCCCCATGATCGTCGCTTTCAACAAAGCTGACATGACCGACGCTAAGTACCCTGTTCGTGAAGGCAAGCAGCTCGTTTATTCGGCCCGCGATGATACCTCACTTGAAGAACTCATCACGATGATTCGCGAGGAAGTCTTCCAAAACTATCAAACGGTTACGCTATTAATTCCGTTTGATAAAGGAAACATCTTGAACTTTCTGAACGAAAAGGCACATATCCTGTCAACAGATTATGTTGCTGAGGGCACTAAAATAACCGTCGAACTGACAGATGAGTCAGCCCAACGGTTTAGCGAATACCGCGTCGATTAATATGATTAAAGAGCGTGAGACAAAAGTCGGGAAGTAGTCTGCACAGCGACTTGACTTTTGACGCACGTTTCCGCTATTGAAAATCAGAAAACAACAATGGACCTGTAGACATAATTAGTTATGTCCCAGGCCCTTTTTGAATACCGCAAACAAAAAAAGAAGCCAAAGTGGCTTCTTTTTGATTCCGATTACTTCGTTGCAGCTGAATTAGATGTAAGTGCAATATCGGCAAAGAATTCTTGGTTTTGTGTAAGACTGGTGTAGTTCTTAACACGCTTGTTAATAGGCATGTAGTCAATTCCTTCATTACGAGGAATATATGCAGCTTGTTCGTTCATGTATTTCTGCCAACCATCAAATTGCTTCTTTTGGTAGCTACTGTTGAATGCCTTAGCAGAATCCATGTTGTTCAAGTATTGGGTGTTCTTGTCAGAAACAAAGTGTCCCATGTTCATCTGAGCGCCCTTACCGTAAGCCTGTGATTGTTCAGGTGCAGTGGCAACTGACCATGCAGCCAAGTACATATCATATTTATCTGAGCTTGGTGCTTGCAGCATTGAATAGAAACTGTTCATTTCCATTGGCTTGCCACTCACGTACTTAACGTTCAAACCAACTTTCTTCCATTGTTGGAGGTAATCATCTTCAGCTGCTTGCAACGTTGAAGAACCTTTCATACAAGCAAACTTGATCGTCAATGGTTTGCCATCAGGTGTTTGACGCCACTTACCGCTCTTCTTGTAACCCGCTTCATCAAGTAACTTGTTAGCCTTCTTGATGTTCAATGGGAAACCCTTTTCCTTGTCATTGTGTAGTTTGCCATAGAACTTTGGTACAAGCGTAGTTGCACGTTCATCTAAGCCATTCCCAAATTTCTTAGAAACTTCATCCTGGTTAATGGCATATGCCATTGCTTGACGTAGCTTAACATTGGCCATCTTCTTGTTCTTATCGCTAACGTTTTCAGCCTTCTTGGTATCGAAGTGCCCAAGGTTAAACCCAAAGTAACCAAATGAACGTGACCGTTCGCCGAGGATCTTGTAGCCAGAGGTCTTCTTGATATCAGGATATTTAGAAGTTGGTAAAGTTCCCAAAGTGAAATCATACTTGTGTGACTTCAAAGCCTGCTCAATGGCAGAATCAGATACGACTTGAACCGACACGTGATCCACCTTAGGCTTGTTGCCCCAGTAATACTTGTTAGGTGAGAATGTGGTTGATTCACCGGCGACGACCTTATCTAGCTTGTAAGGTGCATAGGTCAGTGGATTCTTACGAACTTGCGTAGAGGAAGCTAACTTAGCCATTGGGACATCTTTGATAGCGTGATATGGTTCAGCATATTCTGAGAAGTAGCCTGCTCCAGCATATTCCATCATTGGAGACATTTCCTTGAAGTGAATAACGACTTTCTTACCGTTATCACCATCAGGCAGTTCAATTCCTGAAATTGTCTTCGACTTGCCAGTATGGAACGCGTCCATCCCTTCGATCTGCCCCATTGCATCGGAGTAGTTTTGTGAAGTTGAATCAGGAGCAGCCATAACTTCTTGTGCATACTCAACATCTTTAGCGTTCACTGGTTGACCATCAGACCACTTCAAATTGTCACGTAACGTAATTGTGATCGTCTTCGCACTCTTGTCCAACTTAAAGTTAGCTGGACCACCATTAGTAAACTTGTAGTCTTTAGTGGTGTTAAACAGATCTTGCGTCGATGGTGAGAATACATCACCATCTTCAGCGTTAGACAATAAGTTAGGATCACTGATCCCAGTGAATGGCGTATCGTTAACTTCAGCAATCTTTAGAGTGCCGCCTTTAACTGCTTTCTGTGTGTTGTTATACGCCTTTGGTAGTTTAACCGTCTTATCAGATGAGCTTTGACCGCCGTTAGAACAAGCAGCCAAGGTTAATACTGAAAGGGCAGCCATGCCAGCAAGTGCTAGTTTTGATTTTGACATGAAATTTCCTCCTCAATATGTGTCCCCAAATTATGTGAATATAATTGCAGAATTAATATAACGACTTTGAGTTTAGAACTTACATTAAGAAATGTAAAGAAATAAATGAAAAAAGTTCTCATTATTTTAAATGAGAACTTCTTTTTCCATTACTTTATTTGTCACCAAGCCGTTGTGAGGCATCAGCTGAGCGGCGCAGGGCTTGCCCAACATAACTAACAGCCAGACATAAAACGATGATCTCTAGTGCGGCAAAAAGCCAAGTCCACCAGTATTGGGTGATGTTAGTTGGATCGGTCGCATTGGCAATCAGCGTCCCTAAGGATGGTGTGCCGTTTGGCAACCCAAAGCCTAAGAAGCTAAGTCCCGTTTCAACCCCAAGATTACCAGCGAAGGCCAAGGTCATTTCAACGATGATCAACGAGGAAATATTTGGCATGATTTCCCGGAAGATAATCTTGAAGTTACTCGTTCCTGAGGTCTTAGAGGCGGCTACGTAGTCCTTACGTGATTCTGCCAGTGCCCGTGAACGAATCAAACGAGAAGAGCCCATCCATTGGAACAGACTTAAAATCAACGTCAACGTGATCGCATTGTAATTTTGAATAATTGTGACCAAGACGATGATGAACATCAACGTTGGTAGCATCAGCATAAAATCATAAATCCGTGACATAATCATATCCGTCATGCCACCAAAGTAGCCGGAGATTAACCCGTAGGCAATCCCAAAGGTACCTGAAATCAACGTTAATCCAATTGCGATTCCAATTGAATTACGTGATCCAACAATCAATAATTTCGCCACTGAACGTCCTGATGAATCAGCACCGAGCCAAAAATCAGGTGTGAATGGTTTATTAAAGTAATCCATGATATTAACTGCTTTATAACTACCTGCAGGAATGAAGAATGACGCAATGATTACGAATAAAATGAAGCCCACAACAATAATGGCAGAGGTTAAGGCAATTTTATCCGCCTTAAATTCTTTCCAGATAATTTGCCGTGACGAAGGTGTCGCAGTTGCTTCCGCTTCCTTGCTTAGCCGGGTTAAATCCTCGGCGGAAATTGACGATTTTTTGTTTAAAGGATCATTTTGAGCCATTAGATTTACCCCCTATTCAATCCGGATTCGTGGATCTACAGCAGCCATGATAATGTCAGATAACAATGTTCCCAACATACTCAAAACCCCATACATCAATACAAGTGCAGTAATAACCGTGTAGTCACGATAGTTAATCGCACTCACGAACAATAGTCCCATACCTGGATAAGAGAAGACCGTTTCAGTATAAATTGAGCCGCCTAACAATCCAGTGATGGAATACCCAGCCGTCGCCGTAATTGGCAACAGTGAGTTTCTGAAGACGTGATGTTTAAAGACATCTTTGACAGGTACCCCTTTAGAACGGGCTGTCCGTACATAATCAGAATGGGTAGCATCAATCACTTCTGACCGAAGATATTGCACGATACCCACCAATCCGAATAAGGCCTGCAAAATCCCAGGTAGGATAATGTGTTGTAGCCTTGATATCACTGCTGGAAAACCACTGCCAACGTTAGTACCAATCGATCCAGTTGTTGGGAACCAACCGAGCAAGTAACCAAAGATCCACAGTCCCATAACGAGGATAACGAAAAATGGGATCGCGTAGGTCACATAGGTGTACATCCGAATCGCATGATCACCACGTGAATTTTGGTGACGACCAGCATATAACCCCACTGGCAAACCAATTGCATAGGTCAAAACTGTGGCAAAGACCGCTAACCACAGTGTATTGATCGCCCGTTCGCCAACAATTCTGGTCACAGGTTCTTGGTATTCATAACTCATTCCCAAGTCACCGTGGAATAAATGCACTAACCAGTTCCAATACTGTTGGTACCAAGGATCGTATAAACCGTTGATCTTCATCAAATGATGAATGTGCGCCAAACTCGTATGTGGGTTAATCGATCCGGTAAAGGGATCCCCAGGCATCGCTTTGGCCAACAAGAACACCAAAATACTCAAGACAAAGACTTCAGGAATGATGATTAAGACACGCCGTAAAATTGTTTTCCACATGATTAATCAGCCTCCCGTTGTAGTTTTGCAACTTCATCCGCGGGTAAGGCAACCTTGTGGGTGCTAGTTACATCAAGCAACGGCAATACCTTGCCGTCTTTATCATAGTAGCGTTGTTGATTTTCTTGGAATTCCTTTTCAACAGCTTCCCGCTTTGCACGGGCTTCTTCACGATGAGCGACACTCGTTTCAGGAATGGCTGATAATAACCGTCGTGTATAAATATGCATTGGGTGGTTATAAATATCGTCTCTGGTACCCATTTCGACAATTCTGCCACGGTGCATGATGGCAATGTTGTCACACATGTGCCGGACAACCCCTAAGTCATGTGAAATGAACAAGTAAGAAACATTAAAGTCGCGTTGAATCTTTTTCATAAAGTTCAACACTTGGGCCTGCACTGATAAATCCAAAGCAGATACGGGTTCATCGGCCACAATTAATTTAGGATTCGTTGCAACAGCCCGAGCAACCCCGATCCGCTGCCGCTGACCACCTGAGAATTGATGCGGATACTTATATAATGCGTCGGCGTCTAAACCAACAATATCCAATAATTGCAAAACCCGCAGTTTTTCCTCATCTTTACTCAGCTTGCCAAAATTGCGAAGTGGCTCAGCAATGATATCTTCGATTCGTTTCCGAGGATTCAAACTTGATAATGAATCTTGGAAAATCATCTGAACGTCTTGGTTATAGTCTAGTTTTTGTCGATTAGCAGACTTCGTAATGTCCTTTCCTTTATAAATCACCTGACCATGTGTGGGCTTTTCTAACCCGACAATGCTTTTACCAGTCGTTGATTTACCAGAACCCGATTCGCCAACAAGCCCATACGTTTCCCCGGCTTCGATACTGAGACTAACACCATCAACGGCCAACACTTCATCTGTTACCCGGTTCCAAAAACCAGACCGAATTGGGTAGTGGACTTCTAAGTCGTGCACTTCAATTAAGCTCATGCCTCTACCTCCCCAACTTTAGCATCCTGGAATTCAAAACTTTGGTAACACGTACAACGAACTTGATGGCCTGGTTCGACTTCGTGCATTGATGGATGTTCCTCATGTGCAGCTTCTGGAATCCATGGCACACGTGGCGCAAACTTACAGCCATCAACAGGCATCTTTTGTAACGAAGGCACTGACCCTTGAATGACATACAAGTCATCATTTTCCTTATCACGTTGCGGCATTGACCGCAGCAACGAACGTGTATAAGGATGTTTAGGATTATCAAAAATCTGCTGTGCGGAACCTTGTTCAACGACCTGCCCAGCGTACATGACAGCAACTTGATCAGCCGTTTCAGCAACCACCCCTAAATCATGGGTGATTAAAATGATCCCGGCATGGTTTTCACGTTGAATATCCTTTAACAGGTCAAGGATTTGTGCCTGAATCGTCACATCCAAAGCAGTTGTTGGTTCGTCGGCAATCATTAAATCTGGCTTGCAGGCGATCGCAATGGCAATCACGACCCGTTGCCGCATCCCACCTGATAATTCATGTGGGAATTGCCGAATGACCCGTTCAGGATTAGGAATTCCCACTTGGTTGACGAGTTCTAAGACACGCGCCTTTTTTTCAGCTTCAGTCATCTTAGTGTGATAATCCAAAGATTCTTGAATCTGTTCACCAATTCGTTTTAATGGATTCAACGCTGACAAGGGATCTTGGAAGATCATGCCGATTTTGGCACCACGCACGTCGTTCAATTGATCCTCTGTCAAAGACAATAAGTTTTGACCTTCAAAGTCAATTTCACCGTCAATTTTCGTTTCAGCAGGATCATGCAATCCCATAATCGTTGTGGCAAGTGTACTTTTACCACAGCCGGATTCGCCGACAATGGCCAAAATTTCATCATTGTGAATATCTAAAGAGACGTCAGACACTGCCTTGTAGTAACTACCGTGAATCTTGAAGGCTGTGCTGACGTCTTTAATTGCTAAAAATTCATCTGTTGCCATACTACTCCCTCATTTCCGGGGCCCCTTTTCACGTGCACCAAACCTTGCCCGTTTTGTATGGTGAAAAGTGGTCTTAGTCTCAAACATTAAAAAGTCATTAGACAGAGTATAGCTAATCAAATTCTAATTTTCAAGACTAATTATTAGTTTGTTAATATTACATCAGTTTTTCGTAATTGTTCTATAGTGGCTCAGGTAAATGTCACTGATGCCGATAACACTTGCTAACTCGCTCCGCTCGTCGGCATGACAGCATTACGACTTCCGTTACGTGCTTGCGAATTCTTCGCGCACTTCACTCGCGTCGTGGTGCCGTCATGCCATCGCAAATGTTATCAGTATCAGTGAGTAACGTTCGCGTTGCGAACGTTACGGAATCTTCAGACTAAGCGCTCACAGCCGTCAAAACCGCATCACAATAGGATCTCTAAACCAATTAAATAATATGGCAAATCATTAGAACATCCTCATCATATTTGTTGATCTAAACATTTATGAGAGCATGCTCATATTTTAAACGACATAACTCACTGTACGCAGGTTTTGGTTTTGTTTTTGGTTTTGGTTTTGATCTCGACTTTGGGCTTGATTCTGACTTTGATTCTGGTTCTGGTTTTGTCTGCAAAGCAGACAAAACTCGCCGGGACGACCAACTACTAGCAATGGCCAGACGGTGTCATCCCGAGAGCGTAGGGTGCGAAGAATTCGCAAACCCGAAGCGGTAAGGGATAACACCATCTGGCCGACGAGCGTAGCGAGTTTGCTAGTAGTTGGTCGTCCCGGCGACACTCTCCAGCACCCCACCCATAGCCAAAAACAAAGAAAAAACGTTTGATAACAGCCAAAGCCGTCACCAAACGTTTAGTAGTAAATGAGATTATTAAGCTAATCGCCGATCGATATAGTTTGCCAATACTGACAGCCCATAACAAACGATGAAGTACATTACGGCCAACGCTAAGAACATCGGAATGATGTAGTTTGCATTTTGTCCGTAAATAATCTGTGCATGATACGTTAGATCTGGTAACACAATGATGGTTGCCAATGACGTATCCTTGATCAGTGAGATAAACTGACTGACCAATGCTGGAATCATCTTCTTGTACGCTTGTGGCAAGATAATTTGGAACATTGCCTGCCAATAGGTTAATCCATTGGCACGGGCACCTTCCATTTGACCAGATGGGACCGCTTGAATCCCAGACCGGATAATTTCAGCTAACATGGCTGATTCAAAAATCGTCATGGCTAAGATGGTGGCTGGAATAATCGCTGGTTTGAAACCGAAGTTTGGTAAACCAAAGTACGTGAAGAAAATTATCAGCAGCAATGGTAAGTTACGCACCAAATCAATTAAAAATCCAACAATTGCGGAGAAATATTTGATTTTGGTGTAGCGAATGATTCCCAATACTGAGCCAAGAATGAAACTAAAAATAACAGATAAAACAGACACCTCAACGGTTACCCAAAGTCCTTCAAGTAGGTACCGGAGGTTAATCCATGAATATGCATCAATAAATGACTTCATTAGTTAACTCCCCTTCCTACGCTAAGCGCTTCTCTAGGTAACGCATGTAGTAACTGATTGGCATGGTAATGATCAAGTACATGACACCAACAACCATATAACTGTTAATCGTATCAAATGTTGTTGAAGCAATGTTGTTTGCTTGGTACATCAAATCAAATCCAGCCACGAAAGCTAAAACAGATGAGTTCTTAACTAGGTTAACGAATTGGTTACCAAGCGGTGGAATGACTAATTTGAACGCTTGTGGTAACACCACATAGCGCATTGCCTGCCAAAATGACAATCCGTTTGCACGTGAGCCTTCCATTTGACCAGAGTCCACTGACTGAATCCCTGACCGCACCGTTTCAGCAATAAATGCAGACGTATAGATGGTCAACCCAATCGTACCAGCAGTAAAGCCGTTAACTTTTGTAATGTATAACGGAATTACTAGGTAGAAGAAACTCGTAATAACCAGCAGTGGAATATTCCGAAAAATTTCAATATAGACACGGGCAATTGTCCGCGCTACCTTATTTTCAGTCACTTCCATGATGGCAAACAATGAACCAATTACTAAACTGAAGAATAATGCCAAAACACTTGAAAGCAGTGTCCAACCCAATCCAGTTAGCAGTTCTTGCCAATGATTAGAGATAATATTTGCCATTATCGCTCCAACTCCTTGTAATTAAATCCAGGTACATTCCCAAACCACTTGTGGATTAAGGCATTGTACTCACCATCGGCTTCCATTTCCTTGATGGCCTTGTTAACCGCTTTAACAAAAGGTTCTTGCCCTTTGTTCACAGCGACCCCGTAAGGTTCACGGGTAAAGGTACCGCCGACGACTTTAAACCCAGGATTTTGTACGGCCATCCCATAAAGGATCCCGTTATCTGTGGTCAACGCTTCCCCTTGACCAGCTTTTAATGAAGTCAGCGCTTGCGCATAATCTTGTAATTCCAAGACGCGTGCGTTCGGCGCTACTTTTTTAATATTTTGTACCGAATTTGCACCAACAACCCCTAATACCGTTGTGCCAGGCTTGTTCAAGTCTTTAACACTGTGAATATTAGAATCATTGGGAACTAAAATAGATTGCCCTGCATCAAAGTAGGAGTTAGAAAAATCAACGACTTTTTGCCGTTCTGGCGTAATCGTCATGGTGGCGATAATGGCGTCAATGTTCCCATTCTTCAACAGTGGAATCCGTGATTGTGACGTTACTTGAATGAAGCGTGCCTTACCCTTTTTGCCAAGAATATGCTTCGTGATATGATTTGCCATATCAACGTCAAATCCCTTGATGTTGTTGTCTTGCACGTCCATCAGACCAAATAACTTCGTATCCGCCTTAACACCCCAGTTAATGGTGTTCGCGTCCTTGTCATTTTGTAATACATTTTGTTTTGATAATGATTGGCCACACCCACTCAAACTTAGGAGTAATACCCCAAGTCCAGCAACGAGGGCCGCAACTCTAAATCGCTTCTTCATGCGACTGCCTCCTGCTTTAGTGGTTGATGATCTTGCTCAGGAATTGACGGGCCCGTTCTTCCTTCGGGTGGTCAAAGAATTCTTGGGTTTCATCATCTTCCAAGATTTCACCATCAGCCATGAAGATAACCCGGTTGGCCACTTCACGGGCAAAGCCCATTTCATGGGTAACAACCAGCATGGTCATACTAGAATCGTTGGCAATGGTCTTCATAACACCCAAAACATCATCGATCATTTCTGGATCCAATGCAGATGTGGGTTCGTCAAAGATCAACGCTTTTGGCTGCATCGCTAATGAACGGGCAATGGCAACACGCTGTGCTTGTCCACCAGAAATAGCGGATGGCATGTTGTCAGCCTTGTTAGCTAAACCAACTTGATCCAACAATTCCATTGCTAATTTCTTGTTTTCAGCTTCATTCTTATGCAATACGATCCGTGGTGCCAACATGATATTTTCCAAAACCGTCTTGTTTTCATACAAGTTAAAATGTTGGAATACCATTCCGACATTCTTACGGATCCGGTTCATATCTGTCTTAGGGTTCGCTAAATCCTGCCCGTTAACGATCAATTGTCCGCTTTGAATCCGTTCCAAACCATTGATGGTCCGAGAAAGCGTACTTTTACCTGAACCTGAAGGTCCGATTAAAACAACCGTTTCTCCGGCTTCCATGGTTAAGTTGATGTCTTTTAACGCATGAAAATCGCCGTAATATTTCTGTACATCATGAAATTCAATCATTGACATAGTTGGTTCCTCACCCTCACATAAGTCTTGCCCTGCTCTGCCGTTGCAAACGGTTTCGATTCTCAAGGTCATTTACTAAGTTTAGTCCACATAAAGAGGACGTGTCAAAGCAGAACCTAACTCGACACGCCCTTTTTTTAAAATTACTTTTAAAGTTGACCTAATTATTGGTCTTTACCGGTGCTTTCTCACTAAATGCGACTTCAACCTTAATTGTATATGGGAGTTGACGTTCAATGGCACCTGACCGTCCTGCAGACTTCGCAGTCCCGCCTTGCAGGACCGCTGTCGCCACAAATAATTTAAATTTTGCATTGGCCGTTTTAATATCCGACAAGCCAACTCTGGTGATGCGACCAACTGGCAATGCGGTCATTTGATTCATGCCACCGTACACCACAAAGTGTTCGCTTTCTTCACGTAAATCAAAGAACGGTAGCGGCACCCCATCTCCAATCGCAAAAACTGGTTTGCCCGTTTCTTTGGCCTGTGCTAATACTTCTGCCTCACTTGCACCAGCATAATCCTCGGGCAGTAACTGTGCGTCTTTTAGCTCCGCGGCAATCTGTGCCAAGTTCTTATGTTGCGTCCCAGACACCTCGACCTTTGCCGGAATTACCTGCTTATCATCATACAAACCTGTGGCCGGCGCAAAGTGACTCAAACGATCCCGTTCGCTAAAGCGGTTATCTTGTTCCTTTAAGCGTTCATCCCCTAAAACTTGGGCGATACGTTCAGACGGGTCCAAGACAAACCGTTTTTTCAAAAAGTAAAAATAGAAATTGACTAAGGTGCAGTACATCAAAAATAGAAAGGCAAGCACGATGAGACCGCCACGCACGTAACCACCATTTTGAATAAACCGCCAACCAACATAGAGCAAGTACCAGTCGCCTAAAAAACCAAGTACGGTATAAATGCGGCCCTTCAACTTCGTGTTCACATTAAAGTATCCCAGGAAGTGATTGGCCATGTCGAGCAAACTTAACATATCAGCATTCCTCCCTGTTAATGTGTCGTATTGTCGTTATTTGTTGCTGGCGCTTGTGAAGCACCACCTTCGCTAGCACTGTTAGCGGTGGTCGGTGTTGAAACAGACGAACTTGCTGCAGATGATTGTTTTTCCGCAGGTGCTTGTGATTGTCCGTTTGTCGTCGGTTGCTTGTCCGTTGATGCTTGTGTTGACTGCTCTTTTGTTGATGAAGTATCTGTTTGATTATCGCTATGCGATTGTTCATGATTAGTGGTCGTGTCAGTTGATGACTGATCACTAGTCTTATTAGGTACCGTCCGCGTTACGGGGGCCCCTTCTGATGTATTAGTCACTTTATTCACCACGATATTTGTTGCCGACAGTGCCAAAATAACAGACACAACGGCGACGGGTGTGACAAAAGGTGGAATTCGACGATCCATAATTAACTCCTCACTCACTGATACTTTCGTTGTAACTAGCATGTTTAGTATAAACAAAACCCGCCAACACAACACGTTGACGGGTTTTATTTAGCTGGAACTTAATAAGTTTTGATCTTTTCGTTAAGCTTCAATGGTTGCTGCACAATTTGCGCACAGGCCGTACATTTCAAAACGATGGCCCTCGATCTTAGCACCAGGTAACTGGTCACTGAAATAATCTAACGGACACATTTTTAATTCGGTTACTTGTCCACAGTTACGACAGATGAAGTGATGGTGATGCATGTTTGCAAAATCGCACTGAAACTTAACCCGTGCCTGTTCGCCTTCCACCTGCTGTTCAACGAGACCAAGTTCCTCAAACTCTTTGATATTCCGATAGATGGTCGCGTGACTCATCCCCGGATAAAAATCACGCATATACGCATCGACTTGAGTGACCTCCGTGTAATGGTCAGGTCGCGCACACAAAAAACTAAGCATCGTGCGTCGTTGCTTGGTGATTTTTAAGTGGTTTTGTTGCAACACTGCCACTGCATCATCAACTGTTTTCGTCATCAGGAAGCCTCCCTACATCAAATCGTAATCATTACTGTTAATAAGTGTAACAGATTCATGAATAAATTTATAGCAACACTAATCCGTCGCAATGATCTCACTGACCAAGGCGTCAATTTTAACCTTGGTCGTTTCTAAATCGTCGTTAACGATGACGTGGGCCACATCTTGTAATGCTTTGGGCAAGGTCAAATCGCGTCGATATTCAGGGCTGTCGACGCGCTGTTGCAACATCAAAGTGTCGTCGCCGCGCTTTGTCATCCGGTCAATCAATGCTTCATCCTCACTAACTGTCAAGAAAACGATCACTGCTTCATCGCCTAACTCTTGTGCATATGTGATGGCCCCTTTGGTGTCTAGCACAATGGTAATGTACGGGTTCTTTTCAAAACCTGCATCAAGCCCTTCATGCGAAGAGCCATAGCGATAACCAGAGTATTCAACTTCTTCCAAATAATGATTTTGTTCGAATGAGGCTGCATCTTCAAAATAGTAATCCACGCCGTTCATTTCCCCTTTACGAGGTGGTCGGGTGGTATGGGTGATTACTTTGGGCATGTGATAATAATCCCGTAAGTAATCGCTGACGGTGGTTTTGCCAGTACCGGTCGCACCAGTAATGACAAAGACACGTTTCTTCATGAGAATCCTCCGTTTCATTTCTACCAAGAATTTAGTTTACACCATTCGTGTTCGTTTAAAAACTTTGCCTTGACGCATGTTATTAAAATCGTTATAGTAAATTCCATTAAATGAGAAAATTCTCATCTTCGTAAAGGGGTCGCACATGACACATTCACTAATCAGTTCAAAGAACTTTAACGACGGCGCGTTTAGTCTGTTTGGTTAGTGTTTGCATCAGTTAATGGATGCAAGCACGGTAAACTTCCGGTTTGCATCCATTCGGTTAAGCGCCTATTAAGTGTGTTTACATATGCCGTTTGGATGAAACAATGCAACTTCATCCAAACGGTCTTTTTGTCGGCTTTTTTAACAGTAAAATCAGAATAGGAGTTTCATATGTCACTTTTAGAAAAAATGCGTCGTCGTGAATCACTCGAAAATTATATTGACGCAGATCAACGTTTAGTTAAATCTATGTCAGCACGTGATCTGATTGCCCTCGGAATTGGAGCCGTCATCGGCACTGGGATCTTCATCTTACCTGGTACCGTGGCCGCCACCAAATCTGGTCCTGCCATCATTTTATCCTTCGTCATCGCTGCTGCCGTCTGTGGACTAGCTGCAATGTGTTACGCAGAGTTCTCCTCGGCATTACCAATTGCTGGGTCCGCTTATTCATATGGTAATGTCGTCTACGGTCAATTTATCGGCTGGTTACTTGGCTGGGCGTTAGTACTGGAATATATGCTATCCGTCGCCGCTGTTTCGACTGGATGGGCCGCTTATTTTAATGCATTACTGGCTGGCTTCAACATTCATTTACCACACGCCTTAACTGGCGCATTTGATCCCGCACATGGTACCTATATCAATTTGGTGGCCGTTCTCGTTGTCTTATTTGTCGCTTGGCTACTCAGTCATGGCATGAAAACCTCTACGCACGTGCAAAATCTGATGGTTGTTATCAAAATTGCCATTATTTTGATCTTCGTAGTCGTTGGTTTGTTCTATGTTAAGCCAGCCAACTGGCATCCCTTTTATCCATATAAAGGTGGCGTACTGGCTGGCGCTTCAGCTGTCTTCTTCGCATTCTTGGGCTTCGATGTTGTCGCCGCTTCTGCAGCAGAAGTTAAAAATCCTAAACGCAACATGCCAATCGGAATCATTGGCACATTAATTGTAGCGTCAATTCTTTATGTAGCAGTCTCCATCGTGTTGACTGGAATCGTCTCTTACAAACGCTTAAATGTGGCGGATCCCGTTGCATTTGCCCTACAAGCCGTTGGACAAAACTGGGGGGCAGGATTAGTTTCTCTTGGTGCCCTCGCCGGTATGTTCACGATGATGCTCGCCATGATCTACTCATCTTCACGATTAGTTTATGCCATCGGACGTGATGGGCTTTTGCCTAAATGGCTTGGTAACGTCGATAACAAAAATGGGAATCCCACTGCTAGCTTAACGACCGTTACCATTATCATTGCGGTAATGGGTGGTCTCGTTCCACTGGAGCAACTGACAAACCTAGTTAACATCGGCACGTTGATTGCCTTCACTTTTGTTTCCTTTGGTGTAATTCCACTTCGGCGTCGACAAGATATTGACCACACAACTGGTTTCCGAGTTCCTTGGTACCCGGTACTCCCAATCATCTCCGGGCTCGCCTGCATGGTATTACTATTCCGGCTCCCATTAGAAACCTGGATTGCTTCAATCATCTGGTTCTCACTCGGCCTGCTTATCTACTTCACTTACGGTATTCATCACAGTAAGTTACTAACAGAAACAAACTAAGCACACTTAATAGCAATCAATCCATAAGACGATTTATTGTACAAATATGGATTGGTTGCTATACTTTATTACGGTAGTTAATGCGCTTAACAGTTTACTTTATTTACTATATTTATAAAACAGTATAAATAAATTAATAAAAAGTGCGCTGATTGCCGATTAATCAATGTTTCTACTTCACTAATTTTTATTCAATGGAGGAATAAAAAATGAGCAAGACCACACAATTTCTACTGTCTGCGGCCGTTGTTTTAAGCCTCGGCACCGTTTCAGTAAGCGCAGATCGGACAACTGGTAATCAGCACGGACCTGGAACGGCAACTGACAACATCAGTAGCACAACCACCGTCGGCAAAGGTTTTATTGCTGACGGTACAGACGCTACCAGCGCTGCTGTCGGTCGGTCGACCGCTGAATTTCAAGTTGCACCTGGTGATTTAACGTTAGACGCCGTGCCAAATCTCAAATTTGCTGGAACTAACGTTAGTGACATCATCAAGGACGACACGACCCTTAACTATGTCAGTGGCAGCGTTAACGCCAACGAAAACTACGATGGTAACAGTAAGGCTGCGCTTTCTGTCACCGATTTCACTGGTAGTAGCAATGGCTGGCATGTTTTGGCGTCTCTCGGCCAGTTTAGTAACAGTGCTAAAGGCACTATCACCGATGCCAGCTTAACGTTGGCACCGAACACAACCACCTCTGATTCCGGCCTCAATAAGCCTGGATCGGTGACATTAGCCGCAACTGCCGCTAACGATGCCAACAAGGGTGTCCAAGAAAATAGCGTTTGGCAGGCCAGTGCTGGCAAGGGTCAAGGACAAAATACGACAACTTACAACACTGATGCAACGAAATTACTCGTCAAAAAACAAACCGCTGTTCAACCAGGCACCTATCAAGCAACGCTGTACTGGAGTTTAGTCAATGCACCAACGGCAATGCCAGCAAAAGCATAATCACTGAGGAGGAGTTTGGGACATAAGTCATCTTGTCCCAAACTCGCTTTTTGATTTGTGGGCTTAAATAGTGAAAACGTGCAATTCAGCTCATGACCCTGTGCATTGCACTCTTATTTAAAACGTGGGACAAATCACTGTGCAGAGGACGAACCACCTACCGGATTGAAGACCAATCCGTACGGCAGTTCTAGGTCTTGCTCGCGACTTCCCGACTTTTGGCCCACGCTCCCTTTTTTGAATTCTCGCCATTTATTTTTAAAGGAGTCTTTTCATGCGGCAATCATTTTTTAGACATAGCCTGTGGTTCTTAGCGAGTTTGTTCGGCATTCTTTTGGCAGGTACACAGCTTGTCCTCGCTGCCAACACCCCTGATTCCGGGTCCGGATTCACAGTACAAGCGGTGTTGCCCGACAATCAATTACCCGGGCAAAGTTCTTTTTTCAATGTCCACGTGCAACCCAACACGGCACAAGCCTTAACCGTTCGTGTTATTAATTTGACGAATCATGCGCGCACCTTAACTGTCACGCCGACTGATGCGTGGACTGGTGATAATGGTCAAGTATCGTATAGCCCCAATCGCGCTCGGCAGCCGCGCACGCAGTTACGCTTCACAAAATTGACCACTCCAGGTGTCACCGTTGATCTGGCCGCGCATGAAGGCAAACCCGTTACGTTTACGGCAGCAATTCCGACAAAGCCGTTTGCCGGACAAATTCTCGGTGGTATTTATGTCAGCGATCCCAAAACAACTGCTGGTACCAAAAATGGCAATTTCAAAATAAATAACCATTATGCCATGGCGATTGCTGTCAATTTACAAGAGAAACCAACACTGACCGTAAAACCCGCATTAGCGTTAACACATGTAACTGCCAGTGCCGCACAACAACAACCGACACTTTTGGCCACCATTACCAACAAACAACCCATTTTATTCGGCAAGCTAACGTTAACAGCAACCGTTTTTCCACGCCACTCCCATCGCCAAATCGCCAAAGCAACCAGCCATAATTATGCCGTGGCGCCTGTTAGCATGTTTGATTACCACGTCCCCTTGCATAAACGCTTAGCCCCAGGCCACTACCACATGCACCTGATAGGAAAATCCGGTTCTCACACGTGGCAGCTAGATCGCCCGTTCACGATTTCTAGACAGGCGGCAGCTGAAGTCAATCACGTTAACACACACCACAACTGGACTTGGCTATACATCAGCTTAGGTGCATTGGTCGCAGCCGTTCTTGTCATTGCCGGTTACTTACTTGGCAAGCGTCGTTTCTCAACAAAATAAAGTTAGGACTGTTGTTAAACATGAAAGCAAAGTCACACATCTACACCATTGCCGTTACCCTTTTTTGCTTATTGCTTACGTTTACAATCGGCATTCAAGCAGCCACCGTTCAGCGTGAGCCACCCAGTGAACCACCGTTCCATATTTGGGTCGTGCAATTTACCGGCGGCTTCACACAGCAACCGGTCTCGCAAAACGTTGTCTCTGGCCAGCCCTACACGCTAAACGTCAATACTGTCGGCAGTGTCGGTCAGTTTTTGCCGCGGGTAACGAATACCTGGTGGGCCTCCACCAATGAAAGTGCGACTTGGTCACAGGTATCACCGGTCAGTGGCAATCAAAACCGCTATACAAATACCGTTACCACTGATAAGGTTCAAACAATCTACTATCAAGTACAATCTACCTATGCCAGTTTATTTCAAACCAACATCTACTGGTCCAATCCCATTAAAGTAATGGTATCGCCGCAAGTTGTGCATGCCACCGGCTTTAAACTCGACGCACCTTACGACACACTGCCAAATGGCTCCCGGACAAACATGCTCCCAGTATTAACACCAAGTAACGCAACAGATACCATCAGCTGGTCCATCGACCGAACCGACATTGCGACCATCGATCAAACCGGCGCTTTAGTCGCCAGCGAAGATAGTACCAAATATGGCCCCGTCCAGGTCACCGCAACAACATCTAACGGTCTGACCGCCCATAAAACAATGTACGTCGGTGCCTTGCAAGACAATATTGTCGGTGAAGGGCAAGATGCAACGTTTAGTGCCAATGGCTTTCCAAGTGGTTCAGCTGTCAGTTCCTGGCATCAAATAGCTGCTGACGGTAAGGACACCACCATCAATAACAATGCTCAATTCGCAATTACAAATGGTCAGGATGGCACTAAAAACGGTCAGTTAACAATCAAAAATACCACAATGAGTCAAAATGGTAATCACTATTACGCCACGATTCAGCCTGGTGGTGTCAGTCAAACAACCAATACCAACTCGGCCAGACTAACCATTCTAGAGGGTAACCAGATGACGCTGGAGGCTGTCCCGAACTTTACGTTTACATCGCTCGATGGACAAGCTTTAACCATTGCCCAAATTCGTCATGGAACAACGCTGCACGCTGTTAGTCCAGGTAACGTTCGTAATCAAACGACTTTCGATGGTAACGATAGAAATCTAATTTACATCTATGATCCCAGACCACACAGCACCGGCTGGACGCTAACTGCGGCCTTATCCCCATTCACCAACACGCTGACGCATCAGCAACTAGGTCAAGCCGGCGCAAATCGACTCCGTTTAGTCGATAGTTTAAATCGGCCGCTCACGCAATTGCCTGATAACGGACATAAAACGGTAGTCAAGACGACTGGTGACCCTAATGTGAGCTGGGCCGCCGATTTAACTAACAGTCAGTTGGACATTGCGCCCACCCAACAAGTCACCGGTGGCACATACGCTGCAGGACTTGAATGGACGTTGACTGACGGTCCGACGCCGACTGCAGCAAGGTGAGTGTCCTCCACCGTCAAGCCATTAGCAAGTTCGCTTCGCTCACCGTCGACCAGATGTGACGCCTTACCACTACGGGCTTTGCGAATTTTTCGCAGCCCTTCGTTCTCGGTGTTACATCTGGTCTCTGTTGCTAATGACCTGACGGTGGAGGAGTGTATTGCCCGCTTTGCAGGCAATACACAAACCCAGTGAACGCCGAAGTAAACTCGCCGCCACGGTAACTGTAGCGGCCAACGTTCACTCTAAGTAAAAGTTAACTGCAACATCAAATAACCGCGCCAACAGTCTACGCATAAACTGTTGGCGCGGTTATTTGCTGTTGCGTTTGACTTTTACTTTGGCACTAACGGGTTGTGCCGCTCGCAAAGCGAGCGACACTCTCCGACAAAACAGGGTAACAGTGACG
>NZ_JQCB01000004.1:46369-73932 GCF_001437435.1 Furfurilactobacillus siliginis
TAGACCAGCAAACCGGTTACTTTCGGAACATCTTGAATTGTAGGAACAAATCGTTGTAAACGCCTGTTTCTTTGATGCCAAGATCTTGGTAGACCTGTGTATTGCTGATAACTCGATTGCTTGGATAAAACCCTTGATCATTACGGACAGAAGCTGGCAACAGGGCTTTTGCACGCTGATTTGGCGTGGAGTAGCCGACATACTCAGCATTTTGTTTCGCATTTTCCGGACGATTCATGAAATTGATGAACGCGTATGCGGCCTTCACATGCTTCGCCGTCTTAGGAATGACCAAGCTGTCGATCCACAAATTTGTACTTTCCTTTGGAATGACATAGTGCAGATGCTTATTATTGCTAATCATCTCAGCTGCATTACCGGAATACGTAACCGCAACAGCCGATTCATTTTGTTCCATGTACATCATGATTTCATCATCTAAAACAGCTTTGATGTTTGGCGTTAATGTCTTCAGCTTCTGCTCAGCTGACTTTAATTCGGACAACTTTTTCGTGTTGACGGAATGCCCTTGCGCCATCAACGCCATCCCCAAAATATCTCGTGAAGAATCAACCATCATAATGTTGTCTTTGAAACGTGGTTGCCACAAATCATTCCAGCTTGTAATGGAACCAGGTGTCACATATTTATCATTATAAACAATGCCCAGTGTGCCCCAAAAATAAGGGACCGAATAGCGATTCTGTGGATCAAACGCCAAATTCTTAAACTGTGGCGAAATGTTGTTCATACCGGTGAGTTTATGTGGATCTAACGGACGCAGTAAGTGATCGGCTTTCATGCGCTGCACCATGTATTCACTCGGTACCGTTAAATCGTAACTCGTGCCACCTTGGCGAATCTTAGTAAACATCGATTCATTACTATCAAAATTTTGATAGGACACGTGGTAACCCGTCTCATGTTCAAACTTGCTGATCAAACTCGGGTCAATGTAATCACCCCAGTTGTATAGGTTCAGCACGTTGTCACCGGAACCAGTCACGCCTGAGACACGTTGCAAATGATGCGCGGTCAAACCTAATCCAAGGCTGACCACTAAAATCGTAATAATTAAACTAACAAGGCGTTTCATTTAATGATCGCCCCCACTTCTCGGCGCTTCGTTTTGCGACCTTGGTTATATTGATTCAGGAAGTAGTAACCCGCAATCAACAACAATGACACCAGGAACCACAGCGCAGATAAAGCGTTGATTTCGAGATCGACACCTTGCCGCGCCCGCGAGTAGATTTCCACAGACAGCGTGGAGAACCCGTTTCCAGTCACGAAGAACGTAACCGCAAAATCATCCAGTGAATACGTGAACGCCATGAAAAAGCCCGAAAAGATTCCTGGCATGATCGCCGGTAAAATCACGCGGGTCAGCGTTTGCCAGGGATTCGCACCTAGGTCTGCGGCCGCATCAATCATGGAAGCATTCATTTCATTTAACTTTGGTAAAACCAGCAGTACCACAATCGGAATCGAGAACGCGATGTGACTGAGCAGCACAGAAATAAAGCCTAACCGAATGCCTAACATCGTGAAGAAAATCAGAAAGCTGGCACCGATAATAACATCTGGCGAGACCATTAAAATATTATTCAGTGACAACACCGTTTGCCGAACTGACCGATGGCGAGTTTCATAGATACCTAAAGCACCAGCTGTCCCGACAACCGTGGCACAAAGTGATGACAATAACGCAATAATCAACGTGTCTAAGACAATTTGTAGTAATCGTGGGTCATTAAAAAGTGTTTGATAATGCGCCATGGTAAAGCCATGAAAATTGCTCATGGTATTCCCTTTGCTAAAGGAATACAGCACTAAAAACAAAATTGGCGTATATAAAATAATAAAAACAATTATCAAATAAGCACGTGACCAACCAGAAAGTTTATTTTGCATGGTTTGTCCTCCGCTTCTTACGCCGTTCGCCCGTTAACAACATGGTGATAAGCATTGCGACAATCAAAACGACCCCGATCGTAGAACCCATGCCCCAATTTTGTGTTACCAGGAAGTGTTGCTCAATCGCTGTCCCTAACGTAATCACGCGATTTCCGCCAATCAGACGGGTAATCATAAAAAGTGATAATGATGGGATAAAGACAGCCTGCACACCTGATTTCACACCGTCTAACGTCAGTGGGAAAATCACCCGACTAAAAGTTTGCCAACTGCTAGCGCCTAAATCACGACTCGCATTCACATACGAGGGACTCAATTCCGCAATGGCGTTATAAATTGGCAGAATCATGAACGGAATTTCAATATAGGTTGCGACAAATAAGAAGCTCGCATCCGTGAATAATAGCTGTTTTGGACCAATCCCAACAATCGACAAAAAGTTGTCCACTGAACCACCTCGCGACAGTAAGCCAATGAAGGCATACGTCTTGAGGAGCAAATTAATCCAGGTTGGCAAAATAATCAGCAATAACCATAGCTGTTTATGGCGCAACTGATTCAGCAGATAAGCAGTCGGATAACTAATAAGTAACGTTAACGCCGTAATTAAAAACGCATACCACACGGAGTTAAACGTCATTTTCAAATACACGCCTGAATGAAAGTAGTTCGCATAATTGCCAAGTGTGAAATGTCCACTAACGCTGAAGAAGGATTGATAAACAATCAGGACCACTGGGGCGATGACGAATAGACCAATCCACAAACCATAAGGAATGTAATAAAACGCCTTACTTTGTTTCACCGGTCAGAGTCCTCCCCTTCGTAAGTTTCCAAACGGGCATCAAAGTCTTCTTCCGATTCGTTAAATCGCATGACATGAATGTCTTCAGGGTCAAAGTACGCACCTACCTTGGCACCCACTTCCGTACTGTGAATGGATTGAATCCGCCACATGTTGCCCGTGTCATCATGACCTGTAATTTCAAAAAACACGCCACGAAATAGCTGCGTATCAACTGTGATGGTCAAGGCGCCTTTTTCAACCGTGGTGATGTCGAGATCTTCTGGTCGAATAACCACCTCAACTGGCTCATTTTGCCGCATCCCCGCGTCCACGCAGTCAAATTCTTTACCAGCAAAGGCCACACGATAGTCCGCCACCATGTGTCCGCGAACGATATTACTTTCACCGATAAAATCAGCCACAAAATGGTTGATTGGTTCATCGTAAATATCGACTGGTGACCCAGTTTGCAAGATTTGACCTGCGTTCATGACAAAGATTTCGTCACTCATCGCTAATGCTTCTTCTTGGTCATGCGTCACAAAAATAAACGTGATCCCCAACCGCTGTTGTAAGGCACGCAATTCGTACTGCATTTCTTTACGTAGCTTCATATCTAGTGCTGATAAAGGTTCATCTAGCAACAACACGTCTGGTTCATTGACCAATGCCCGGGCAATAGCCACTCGTTGTTGTTGCCCACCTGAGATTTCGCTAATTTCACGTTCTTCGAAACCAGATAGTTGCACCATCCGTAATGCATCTAACACTTTGGTGCGAATCTCTTTCTTGGGAACTTTGCGTAAGTTTAATGGGAAGGCAACGTTATCGAACACATTTAAATGTGGAAATAACGCGTAGTCTTGAAAGACCGTATTGACCTTCCGTTTGTTAGCAGGTACGTTATTGATCTTCTTGCCATCAAACATCACGTTACCGCGCGTGGCATCAGTGAAGCCAGCGATAATCCGTAAAATGGTCGTCTTTCCACAGCCAGAAGGCCCTAATAGGGTATAGAACTTGCCTTGTTCGATCTCAAAGTTGATTCCTTTAAGTACTTTCGTATCACCGTACTCTTTGACGATGTCTTGAAATTCAATAATGGTTTTTGCCAATCGTTACGTCCTCCATCACCAATAAATCTGCATTCTCATGCGGTTTACATCGGTTTCAATAGTAACTGAAAATGCATTAAATAACTAGTATAAGCGCATTCCGATGTTGACCGGCCGTTTCGACTAGCTAACAGCCAAGCGACCCAACCGTTCCCAATAAAAATAGCTCACAGGGCATTGCACTCTGTGAACTATTATCTCGCTATTTTTGTTGGTTTCAAACCGACAGTCAGGCGGTGCTGTTGGGCGGTTTGGGGTTCTATTACATAGCCGAAACGAGTTCTCGGACCTTGAATGCTGTGCAGAACCTGTCCGCTGTCCGTGGCTAAAGCCACTACCACCGTACTTGTTCTTGCTCGCATTCAGACCAGTCCCGTTCACTCTCTACTTTCTAAAACGAGTTTTCGGACCTTGAATGCTGTGCAGAACCTGTCCGCTGTCCGTGGCTAAAGCCACTACCACCGTACTTGTTCTTGCTCGCATTCAGACCAGTCCCGTTCACTCTCTACTTTCTAAAACGAGTTTTCGGACCTTGAATGCTGTGCAGAACCTGTCCGCTGTCCGTGGCTAAAGCCACTACCACCGTACTTGTTCTTGCTCGCATTCAGACCAGGCCCGTTCACTCTCTACTTTTCTAAAACGAGCTACACACCCCATAAGCCTGTGCCCAACTTGCCGACCGTCCAGGGCTAATCGCCCTTACCGCCCTGCTTGTTGGTGCTCGGCTTATAACCGGGGGTGTTTCGCTCTCTACTTTGTGACCCCGCGATAGAATTTTGCCGAGCCATTTGGACTCACAACCAGTCCCTTCACGCTTGGACGTTCCATGTACACATGGGCACCTTGGAAGACCGGTGCAGTGAACGCATCTTCCTTCACGATCTGGTGTTCCGCCGTGCGTAATGCTTCCCATCGTTTCGTTGGGTTCGTTGCGTAGGTATCATTGACGTCTTTGACTACCTTCAAATATGTTGGGTTCTTGTAGTCAGAATTCAAATGATAGGCGCCACCGTCCGTGATGAACTGATATGGGTCCTGATAATCAGGGCTCCATAGCCCATACACAATGTCGAACTGATAGTTATGACCAAAGTTTAGGCGTTGCTTCAGTGGCACTTCACGCACCGAAATCTTTAAGCCAGGCAACGTCTTCTCATACGAACTTTGCATGAATTCGGCAACGGCCTTCGCTTCTGGTGTGTCAGCTGACAAAAACTCTAACGTTAGATCTTGCTTGCCAAGTTCCTTCAAACCAGTTTTAAATTCTTTCCGTGCATATGCTGCATCAGATGGTACCAAATTGCCACTATATTTCCGGAAGTCTTCACCGTTAACCGAGCTCTTTACAAAATCAGCTGGCACGATTCCGTTCAATGGTGTTGAACCATCTTGTAACACATCCTTGGTCAACTGATTCTTATTAAATCCAGTTGCCAGTGCCCGACGAATGTGCACGTTGGCTGTGGCCGCGCGCTTCGTATTGAAATTCAGGTAGCCAACAGATGGCACCTTGCGCACGTGATATCCAGGCCGACCCTTATATTGCTTCACATATTCATTCGTCAAATCAAAGTAGTCGAGCTTGCCAGATTGATATAGGTTGGCTGCCGTACTTTGTGATTTAACCGTCGTAACTGAGACTGTCGCAACCTTCACTGCCTTTGCATCCCAATAATGCTTATTCTTCGTGAACGTCCACTTATCGTTAGTACCTGTCCAACCGGTCACGGTAAAGGGACCATTATAGATTGCATGTTTAGCATCGGTACCATATGCCTTGCCTTGCTTCTTCACATAGGCTTCATCCTGTGGTGCATATGGCGCTGTCGTTAGCAAATCCTTCAGGTAGCTGACAGGATTGGCCAACGTTACTTGTAGCGTTTGCTTATCGAGCGCCTTCACGCCTAACTCACGCAATGGCTTTTTACCCAAACGAACATCTTGCCCGTTCGCGATGGGATCGATGTTTTGCGAGTTCGGTGAGCCAGTCGTCGGGTCTGCCAGTTTCCGCCAAGCATAAACGTAGTTGGCTGCAGTCACGTCATCCCCATTGCTCCATTTATTCGCGCGTAGTTTGAATGTATAGACGCGCTGGTTATCACTGATTTTAACTGTCTTCGCACCGGCTAAAACTGGCTTGCCATCGCTACCAATTCGATACAGCCCTTCAATACTGTTTTGAATTGCCTCACCAGAACTCACATCAGAATACCGGCTGCTGTTCAACGTTGCTAACGCATCCGTCGCAGCGACACGTACATTTCCCTTACTCGTGTCAGCAGTCTTTTTACTCCCACAAGCCGTCAACGTCACGGTTGCCACCATCGCAGCCGCTAGTAATCCGATCAAACGTCCCTTGTTAATATGTCCTGTTTTCATCTTGCTCGCCTCGTTCATCTTTATTGTCGAACTAACTGATTGCCACATTAAAAATTCAACATCGTGCCATCACTATGTATGCTCCTGTTGGTGCGTTATTTTAAATACGGATACAAAAAAGGAGTCCAGTCAACAAGTGACCGAACTCCTTTAAGCAAGGTTGATCGTTAGTCAATCTGCCCCTGGGTGTTCATCACTTGTGTCGCCATAGCAAAACAAACGCACTGACATTGTGCGCAACAACTCATTTGTTGTGTTTGTTTACTGATCAACATGTGAACACCTCCGTTCATATAAGTACTTACTCATAGCTTACTGAAAATAAGTAAAAAGTCAACTGTGAACATTTCTCATCGATTCGCCATCTTTTTCGTTATGAAGCTGTATAATGAGCGGTAAATCCCTCTGTTAACTAAGGAGTCATTATGAAAAACAATCAGTTTGCACGCCAAGAAGTCCCCTTACAAACTGCCATCACGGAATTACAACGGATTCATTTCTACGATGAAACAATCGATCATGCTAGTAACGGTGTCTTCGCCTATCGTCTTTTACTGCGCAAAGCATTTTTAGATGCCAAAACGGGCAGCAGCTTCGATGGCAAGCTGACTAATTATCTTGCCACAACCTCACTGAACCTGGCCGCTTGGTTAGACACGGAGCAACCAGTTACGGCAGCCATTTTTTACCGTGTCGCTTTACAGCTCACCGGCTTTCTCGCTGATGTGGACTACGACTTAGCAGACCCATTAGCAGCGATGGCAAAAATTCAGCTGCCCGTTCATCACAGTGCCGACACAGCCTGGACTAAAGACGATGTACTCGCTGCCTGGTACCTGTTGCTGACAACGCACACAAAGAATGGACAAACTTATTTAGATCAACTTGCCACGCAAGGTTACTTTGCCAATTTTTATGACCTACCAATCGCAGACAAGCCACTTTTTTTCAACGGGAAGGCACAGCCGGTCTTTGATCAAAATACGTTGCTGCGCGAAGTTGTCTATGTTGAAAGCGATGTTGACTCCGACCATGATGGCCATCGTGATTTACTCAAAGCAGAAATCATCCGTCCACTTGATTCTAACGCTGGTTTGAAAGTGCCTGCGTTATACACTGCAAGTCCCTACAACCAAGGTATCAACGATGAGGCCGGCGATGCGCAAACACATAACGTCAACGTTCCCTTAACCGAAAAGCAACCAACGGACACCAGCTATGAAACAATTGCTTATCAGGACGAAGCGATTGCTTTACCAGCCGCGCGTACCATCACGAACACGACGACAATCGCTGAAGAAACCTTTGGGCGCGAGCAAAGTTACACACTCAACGACTACTTTTTAGCCCGTGGGTTTGCCGCTGTGTATGCGGCTGGTATTGGAACCGTTGACTCTGATGGCGTCCAAACCTGTGGGTCCGTTGAACAAACTAAGGCAACTACGGCCATCATTGAATGGTTGAACGGCGATCGTGTTGCCTTCACCAACCGTACCGACAATGTCGCCATCACTGCTTGGTGGTGTAATGGCAGCATCGCGATGACAGGCCGTTCTTACCTTGGTACTTTGGCCACCGCTGCCGCAACGACCGGTGTTGCCGGGCTTAAAACAATTATTTCTGAAGCCGCAATTTCTTCATGGTATGACTATTACCGTGACAATGGGCTCGTTGTCGCACCTGATGGCTTTCCTGGTGAAGACGCTGACGTTCTCGCAGTTGAAACCTTTAGCCGCATGATGAAACCCGCTGACTACCACACCATCAAACCATTCTTTGACGAACAAATGACGTTGATGCAATCGGCAATGGATCGGACAACCGGTAATTACAATACCTTCTGGGATGAACGTAATTATCGTAAAAACATCAAGAACATCAAAGCTGACATTGTCATGATTCATGGCTTAAACGACTGGAACGTCAAACCACGAAATGTCGAACGCCTGTGGGCTGGTTTACGTGACTTGCCGGTTGCTAAAAAGATCATCCTTCATCAAGGCCAGCACATTTACATCAATGCCTTTCGATCACTCGACTACACAGACATGATGAACCTGTGGCTCAGTCATGAATTATACGGTCTGGATAACGGCGCGAAGGAATTACTACCTAACGTGCTGGTACAGGATAATGTCACGCCGGAAACCTGGAATGCTTACGAAGACTGGTCAGAACCAACGCTGACAAAACAGCGTTTCCACTTTGCTGATGATGCATTAAGTAACGTTGCCGTGAACCATGGCGCAAAATCCTTCAGTGATCAATTACCACAAACTGACTTTGACCGTTACGTTAAGAATACGTCCATATGGGAAAACGACTTACTAACGACAACCAAAACACCATTGACCGGGAATCGTCTGTTAATGCGGTCGGCACAGCTTACCGATGATCAGACCATCGATGGGAAACCAGTCGTACATGTTAGTGTCGCTGTTAATCAGCCATTAGGGATGCTGAGCTTTCAATTAGTTGATTACGGGGATGCCAAACGCTTCAATGTCACTCCCACGACGATTGCTGCGCACGGATTAGATCTCGGATTCCATTGGCGTGAGGATGCTTTACGCGAATTCACGTTGGCTAGCAAAACAACGCCATTCAAGATGATCACAAAAGGCCACATCAATTTACAAAATCGCGAACACCCATGGAAAAACGATCCTGTAAAACCAAATCAGTTCTATGATGTTACCGTTGAACTCCAACCCACGTTCCATCACCTCTTAGCTGGTCACCAATTAGGCTTAGTTGTCTATGCGACTGACTTCGGCATGACGGTGCGTGGTAATCAAGATTTACAATATTCCATCGCACTGGACGACAGTTTTGTCGATGTGCCCTTCCGGTAACTAATGAGTACCTTATAAACAAACCGACGTTGACTCAAGCTATGCGAATAGCCTGAATCAACGTCGGTTTGTTTGATCTTATTTATTGCGAACTAGCGACGGCGCCGTTCATTTCGGCGTTCACGCCGCGCTTCACGTCGTTCCCATCTTTCTGCATGACGACTATCTGCAGCCGCACTAGTCGCAGCAACTTCTTCAGGGTATTGCGCCTTTGCACGCAACCAAACACAGCCACGTTGAACCAGTAGTGTAATTCCTAAATAGAGGACAAGTGTGGCATTGCTCCCGTGCCATGCTGTGTCTGCGATTCCATGAATCGATAAGCCAATAACCCACAACACAATGGTTACCCACGTTCCCTGACGCATGACCAAGCCACCCTCAACCCATAAGTGATACGACAATGTTCGCAAGTAGCCGAATAAAATCGCGCTTATTAATGAGCCAAGAATAAACCATGTGATTCCTGACGTTACATGTAACTGATGATGTTTAAACGCATCGGCCACAGACGCTGCACCAAACACAATTAGGAATAAATAGGTCGTTAAGTTCAAGCGAATCACTTGTGGCGTTAATTGTCGTTTCAAAACCAGATATAACACGAATAACGCAACGACAATATTTGTTAAATCAACATTCTGCATAACCTTGCTAACTCCGCTACCGGCATCAGTGAAAACCGATGCTGATTCTAATCAATTATTTTTTAGTTAAACAAAATGATACCACTTAACAGGGCACAAAGACGGCTTGTCATAAGGGACAGTTATAATATAAACAGGAAAAATTAGCTCATTAAATGACCACTAATTAGTTACTAGCTAAGTTAATCCATCAAAAAAGGCTAATTATACCGACGTTCATCATCACGTCAGTATAATTAGCCTTTTAATTGTCTCAATTAAAATGGAACGATCCCATCTGTACCAATGAGTTTGCCATCCCAATCGGCTGCCGTGTGATCTGCAATCTGTTGGATCAAATCCACAGCGACGCCGACCGGTTGCCCACCTTGACGGGCTGGACTGGAGGCAATGTAGCCAGGGGTCACAGCACGAAACTGGACGTCAGTAATTTCGTTTTGGAATAACACGGTCATGGCATTAACGCTCATCCGCGACAAACGTTGACCTAATCCAGTTGTCGGACGTTCTGCTGCAAAGTCACTGAACGTTGCCAGTTGGTCGGACATGCTAATGACCATCCCCTCCTCGGCAGCTTGCAGCCACGGCAACATTTGCTGGGTCACTAAATATGTACCGAGAACATTAACATCAAATGTCTGTCGCAAGCTTTCTGCATCTTCATGACTCGCACTAACATCGTGATCATCAAACACACCGGCATTATTGATCAACAGATCTAAATGACCAAATTGTTGACCGACCCATTGTGCTGCTTGCATCACACTACCATGATCCAATAAATCGATTTGTAACAAACGGGCCTGCCCACCATTTTCGCGCAACGCGTCAACAGCTTCTAGACCGCGATCCAAATCACGTGTTCCAACCAATACTAATGCGCCATCAGCGACATATTTTTCTGCCAGTGCATAACCAATTCCACGAGTAGCACCAGTGATCAGTACGATTTTTGCCATATTCTCCCGCACCCTTTCCGGCTAGCCTACAAACGCTGCCCAAACGACCAGGACAAGTTCCAATAAGGCACGCACACTATGATTCCGCCATTTAATTGGGGTTCCTGCCGTCTTTTCCATTAAGTAATTTGTAACTGAAATAACGATACAGCCAAGTGCCAATAACGTCGTACCAAGCAACCGATTATTGCTAAACAAAACCTGACATAGCACCATAATTCCGCCCAATAGCAACCATAATTGGTACCGCTGTTCCGGACGTGATTTCTTTAGCTGGGCGGATACGATAACCCAAATTCCGTAGATTGCTACGGCAAAAGTTGTAATAAACCCTAGAATATTCATTAACATGATTTCACTGCCTCATTCATTTATTTTGTCACTGCTTTTTGCTCACGATACTGTGACACAGGCGCCAATTTCAAACCGTGATTGTTCGTCAACAGCCATTCTCGAACTGCGGCTGTCTGCGTGTCAGTCACCTTCATACTGTGCTTAAAATGCGGCAATGCTAAAGCTGCCAAATTATCATTTGGATAACCGAGATTCGTCACCAAAACATTTTGATACGTTTGGCTGGATGGATGCGCATTAATGTAGTCTACTGCCTGATTATACGCTTTCAGAAACTTAATTGACGTTTGGGGATGATGTGTCAGGGTCGCATTGCTAAAGACGATGCCCGTGTTCACCTGACTGGCCTTCGTCTGCCCTAAAGTTCGTGCGCCTTGACGACGTAACACACTGGCATTTGGATCCATCAAACTAACCGCACTAGCTGTTTGTGTCGAGGCTGCGGTCATCAAATCCTTCTCGCTGTTAGCTGTCTTCTTGCTAACATCGCCAGAATTGACCTTTGCCTGCGTCATCAAAAGGTCTGTGGCGTATTCCTGCGTTGAATTGGCAAGTGTCCCAACCACTTTTCCCTGCAGATCTTTCACGTTATTGACGTCTGGATCATCAGTCAACAAGGCAACATAATTCGTCGCCGTCCCAACCAAACGTCCGGTTGGATGCGCGCCACTGGTCATAATGAATTCCGGCAAGCCACTAATCACACCTGTAAATTGACCGGTATTCATCCCACTGACCCGATCGCTTGCTGTCGAAACGTTGGTAATATTGACTTGCAAGTGCTGCTTTGTAAAATACCCTTGCTGTTCAGCAACATAGATCGGCAACGCATCAATTGATGGACCGACGGCAAAATTCACGTGCGTAATCGTCGGTTCGGCCGCCTTTTTTGGCGTTGCAGCCGGTTTACGATGACAGCCGACCAAGATTAATGTCAACAGCAGTCCCAAACCACCTGCAACGAATCGCCACCTACGCTTCGTCATGATATTTCTCGCTAACCGTCTTTAAACGGCCACCATCCGCCACAGGATACTTCATCTGATTTGGCTTAGCAGGTAACAATGTCAGTAACAGTAAAATTAACGAACCAATTGAGCCAGCTAAGTAGAGCAATACCCACGCTGCGTTTAGTTCTTGATCATGCAACCGTCTTGCCGTCAGCGAAATAATGGGGAACCATAGCGGAATACTAGCAATAATCAAAAATGCTACTGTCAGCAGCATCGCTGGAACCGACAGATGGCTATCAATACTTTGTGCAGCAATTGCCGGATTCATCCCCGGATATTGCATCAAAGTACCGAATATCGACCGAAAAATTTGACCCGCTAGAAAAATGAAGGTAACTAATCCTAACGCGGCACCATAAACAATCCCAAAGAGCTGCCAGGCTACCCGTGTCCACAGATAATTTCCCCGTGAGACAGTCCCTTTGAAATTAAAAAAGTCACGCCATGCTGTCGCAAATGCATTGCCTAAAATTCCATGAATATAACCATGGCGATCAACGACTAAATTGGTTCGCTGACCATCTGGATCGACCATGTGATACCAAGGTGCACGCGGATCACGATCAACTTCTGGCAAGGCATGCAAGATGATCATGTGCACACCAGGCAATAACATCAGCCATTGATAGTTCGTTGGTAGCGCAATACTGTGTAGTCGCCGCACGGACATGCTCAGATATTGTAGGAACTCCGCTAATAAGAAGATCACCAGCACAGTCCGCGAAACACTGGCCATGCCCATGCCTAACGTCATTCCAGCAGACAAAATGGTCGCCACCACAATCGTTGCTATGAGTATCCCAATCATGCCTGCCCAAAAATCACGACGACGCGTTTTGCCATGATAGTTAAAAATTTGCTGCCAACTGGCCACATAATTCGCCCAAATATTCATCTGCGTTTGCTCCTCACTAATGCCTTAATTACGTACATTTTAGCGGACTTACGCATCGTTTGCACAATATATCCATGATTTCAGCAGCTTTTTCACTTAAACTGCGGCCACCCCTGTGAAACGTGATAAACTGAATGCATTACACGAAGGAGGCTGACCCCATGAAACAAGGAACCACCATCATGACGCTCGACAACGGGTATCACTTATGGACTAACACTCAAGGCACTGGCGACATTCACTTACTATGTCTGCACGGTGGCCCTGGTGGGACTCATGAATACTGGGAAAACTTTGCTGAAGAACTCGGCAAACAAGGCCTGAACGTGACCGTGCACATGTACGATCAGCTCGGCTCGTTTTACTCTGACCAACCTGATTACACTGACAAAGCAACTGCTGACAAGTATCTCACCTATGAATACTTCCTGGATGAAGTTGAAGAAGTTCGCCAAAAGCTTGGTATCGATAACTTCTACCTCATCGGTCAAAGTTGGGGTGGCTTACTTGTTCAAGAATACGCTGCTAAATATGGCGATCATTTGAAAGGTGCCATTGTTTCTTCAATGGTTGATGAAATTGACGAATATGTCACCCACATCAACAAGGTTCGTGAAGAAGCATTGCCTGCTGAAGAAGTTGCCTACATGAAGGAATGCGAAGCCAAGAATGATTACGACAACGACCGTTACCAAAAGGACGTTGATGTATTGAACTTAGGTTACGTTGACCGTAAGCAACCAGCTGCCATTGCACATTTGATTTCAACAATGGCCACACCTGTCTACAACGCTTTCCAAGGTGACAACGAATTCGTCATCACTGGTAAGCTCAAGGACTGGCATTTCCGTAATAACTTGAAGGACATTAAGGTACCAACCCTATTAACCTTTGGTGAACACGAAACCATGCCAATCGAAACCGCTAAGACCATGCAAAAACTGATCCCTCACGCACGTTTAGAAACAACGCCTGAAGGTGGTCACCACCACATGATCGATAACGCCCCTGTCTACTTCGACCACTTGGCCAAGTTCATCAAGGACGTCGAGAACGGACAGTTTAACGACTAGAAGAACAGAGTGTGAACAAGCCCGTTCTGGTTCCGAACAATTGCAAAGACGGTGGTTAGGGGCGATCTTGGCCCATGACCGGCGGCTAGGCGATGCACAGAAGCCAGGGCTTGTGAACACGTTTCGGATGTAGAACGGGTAACCGCTCACGCCATAACTAAGCGCTGCAGCGTCGGTTTAACCGATTCCGCAGCGCTTTTTCTATCGCTATTACTAGAGTTTGGGACATAAGTCATCTTGTCTAAAACTCCTTTTTTGATTTACGAACTTAAATAGTAAAAACGTGGGACAAATTAAGTCACTACCCATTGACATCCCCCAAAAATAATTGTAAGTTATCATCAATTCATCATTAAATTTTAATAAAACAGCATTGAAGAGAAGAGTAACCACAATCATGCCTCCCAGAAAGACCGGTTATTGGAAAAGGTCACGCAACGTTGCGGCGAAGATGAGCTCTGAAAAATGTTTGCCAGTTCACGCTGACAAACCGGTAGGAACCGTTAACTTTCCGGGTATCATGGGTACCGTTGAGGCGTTATTTAAACGCGAACTAGGGTGGTAAAGCGACACATTCGCCCCTATTTGTCCAATCTGGACAATGGGGACGAATGTGTTTTTTTTGCGTACAATGCTGATTAATTTTAATGATCAAAAAATTGGAGGAATTCACTATGTCAGAAAATACACTTACACAAACAGCACCATTTCGTTTCGATGTCGTCGGCAGTTTATTGCGTCCCCAAACACTAAAGGATGCTCACCAAGATTTTACCGCCGGTAATATCACTGCCGAAGAATTAAAAAGCATTCAGCAAACAGAGATCAAACGCGTCGTCGCTGAGCAAATCAAGCTTGGCTTGCATGCAGTCACTGATGGCGAATTCAACCGTAGTTGGTGGCATCTCGACTTTTTATGGGGCTTAACTGGTGTCGGCCATTATGATTATCAACAAAGCTATAAATTTCATGGCGATCACACGCGTACAGACAATGCTGAATTAATCGGGCCCGTTGCTGCTAACCCAGAGCATCCATTCTATGCCGATTTTACTTTCTTAAACAGTCTCGTACCGGCCGGTGTTCTCGCCAAACAGACGATTCCCGCGCCAACCCTATTATTTCGAGACAACCGCAGTGATAATTGGCATAACTTTTATGACACCTGGGATCAATATTTAGCCGCTGTTGCAAAAGCTTATCACGACACCATTCAGCATTTTTATGATCTCGGCTGTCGCTATATTCAACTCGACGACACCACCTGGGCATTTCTAATCAGTAAACTAAATGAAACTGCTGGTAGCGAAGAACAAGCGCAGTATGTAAAGCTCGCTGAAGATTCCGTCACGTTAATCAATTCAGCAATTGCTGATCTACCATCTGACTTGACCATCACGACCCACATTTGCCGTGGTAACTTTAAATCCACATTTCTCTTCAGTGGTGCCTATGACGTTGTCGCCAAATACCTGGCGCAATTAAAATACGACGGGCTGTTCCTCGAATACGATAACGATCGTGCTGGTGATTTTGGTCCTTTAGCAACCATTTGGAATCACGACGCGCACAAACGCCTTGTACTAGGTCTGATCACCTCAAAGTTCCCGGAACTCGAAACACACAAAGCAATCATTGATCGTCTCAACGATGCCGCCACACACGTCCCACTCGCTAATTTAGCACTATCGACACAATGTGGCTTTGCCTCGACCGAAGAAGGCAACAAGTTAACCGAAGCTCAACAATGGGCCAAGTTGCACTTAGTCCGTGATGTTGCTGAACAGGTCTGGTAAGCGATCGTTAAATCCCTCCGTGCACCTCCCGTAATGATCGTGGTACCATGGAATGAGCACATTATAGGAGGAACACCATGCTTGCCATTACCATTGCCATCGCGATTGGGATCGCCCTTCCGATGGAAACAGCCATTAACTCACGTTTACAAACGACTTTGCGGTCACCATACTTCGCGTCATTTATTTCATTTCTAATGGGGACGGTTTTCCTAACCATTCTGCTACTCGTGACCGGACATTCACTTCTGATTCCAGCCGGTTTCATCGCACATAATCCCTGGTGGGTGTGGTTTGGTGGTGTTCTTGGTGTGGTTTATCTGACTGGGAATATTCTGTTGTTCCCAAAGCTCGGCGGCATTCAAACAGTGCTGATGCCGATTTTGGGTGAAATTCTCATGGGGTTGCTCATCGATAACTTTGGACTATTTGGTGGCGCCACTCACGCCATCACAGCTCTGCGGATTATCGGTGCACTACTAATGATTGCCGGCATTATCTTTGCCGTCGTTCTACCTGAACGCGCCCGTAAAGACAGTTATCAAGGGACTGCTGAAAAGGACACACAGGTCCCTTATCGTGGTTTATGGCAGCTGCTTGGTGTTTTATTTGGAACCTTCGCCGCCTGCCAAACATCGATCAACGGTCACTTAGGACATCTACTTCATTCGCCAATCCAAGGTGCTTACGTTAGTTTCATTATCGGTGCTTTATTATTGCTGATCCTCGTGTTGATTCAGCAACACTCGCTTCGCTTGCCAACGGGTGCAATCACCCACAATCCCTGGTGGATCTGGTTTGGTGGCTTCATTGGCGCCGTCTTCGTGCTCGGAAATGTCTATCTGGTACCAATTATCGGCACCGGTTTGACCGTGGTGATTGTCTTATTTGGCCAAATCGTCGGTGGTTTAGTCGTTGATCAATTTGGATTATTCAGCGCTAAGCGTAATCCCATTGTGCCACTGCAGATTGTTGGATTAGTGGTCATGGTACTCGGTGTGATGCTGATTAAGGTGTTTTAATAGATTTAATTGGAATGAGAAAGCGGTCCTACTGACGATGAAAAGTCAGTGGGACCGCTGTTTTTAACTATTATATAGTTGAAACGTGCAAGCAGACCTTGAATCCTGTGCAGAACCTGTCCGCTGTCCGTGGCTAAAGCCACTACCACCGTACTTGTTCTTGCTCGGATTCAGACCAGGCCTGCTCGCACTCTGTTCTACCCGGGCTGAATTGCACTCTGTTCTTTAATAACTTCCAAGAATGCTTCACCATATTTATCCAGCTTGTTTTGCCCGACACCCTTAATGGATAACATATCCAATGTCGTTTCCGGCAATTCTTCACAAAAGGCCTGCAACGTTTTATCGGAAAAGATGACGTACGGTGGCACATGCTGTTGTTCTGCAAAGTTCAATCGTAGTTGACGCAAGGCCTCGAATAAGTCGCCATCGACTGCCACCGTTCGTTTGGCTTTCACAGCCCCACGACGTAACACCTTCGCTTTACCTTTTAAGACACTGCCGCCTAACTCGCTGACCTTCAAAGTTGGGTATTCGCCACCTAATTGTTTCAAATACCCGCTACTCGTCAGAAAATCAATCAGATCACTAACTTCCTTTTGCGTCTGTCCCTTCATCAGTCCATAAGTCGACAGATCCTCAAAGTGTTCATCTTTAATGCGCTTATTTTTTGATCCAGTCAACACTTGCGCAATCAATGCTTTCCCATAGCGTTGCCGCATGCGCAGTACGCAGGACAATACTTTTTGCGCGTCCACGGTGACGTTGACTTGGTCGCGTTCGTCCAAACAATTCCCACAATGTCCACAAGCCGGTGCAGCTTCGCCGAAATACTTCAAGATAAACTGTTGCAAACAACCTTCTGTATTGCCATACTTCGACATTTCCTGCAGTTTCAAATATTCTCGCGTCTTAAACGTCGGTTCCATATCAGACTGCTCAATAAAGAAATGCTGAATCTGTAAATCGGAAGGTTGATACAGCAAAATTGCTTCACTCGGTAAACCATCACGCCCAGCACGCCCGGCTTCTTGGTAATAGGCTTCCAAATTGCCAGGTACTTGGTAGTGAATGACAAACCGGACATTACTCTTGTCAATTCCCATCCCGAACGCATTGGTTGCGACCATGACCTGCAAGCGATCATACAAGAAGTCTTCTTGGTTCTGATTTCGCACTGCTTCACTCAAACCAGCATGGTACATCCCCGCTTTAAAGCCTTTGTGTTGCAGTAATTGGGCAACCCGCTCGACTTCTTTCCGCGTGCTAGCGTAAATAATACCTGCTGCATTCGGATTTAACTTCAAATATTCAAGCAAGAAGGCTTCTTTGTTCTGGTTTTTAACAACTTGAAAAGACAAGTTATCCCGCGCAAACCCAGTACTAACTTCATTTGCAGGCGCAATGTTCAGCCGTGCCATGATGTCAGTCGCAACTTTGCTGGTGGCTGTCGCTGTTAAGGCTACCACCACCGGCTGTGATGGGAACTGATGGACCGTGTTCATTAAATTGAGATAACTCGGCCGAAAATCATGTCCCCATTGCGAAATACAATGGGCCTCATCAATGGCCAACTGTACAATATTGAGTTCACTCAACTCACTTAAAAAGCGTTCATCGTCTAACCGTTCAGGCGCTAAGTATAGCAACTTCACTTGATCCATTGCCGCCATCTGTAGTCGATGTTCGATTTCTTGATAGTCTAAGGTACTGTTAATAAACGTTGCTGGAATTCCATTTTCAGCTAACGCATCCACTTGATCCTTCATCAGAGAGATCAAAGGGGACACCACAACGGTTAGACCAGGTAGCATCAACGCCGGGATTTGATAGCACAGTGATTTACCACCACCAGTTGGCATAACCGCCAGCACATTCTCGTGGTTCATGATTTTATCGATGATCTGATCTTGGCCAGGACGAAAACTATCATAACCAAATTTATCTTTTAAAATTGCTAGTGCTGCTTCCGCCATGAAAACCTCATTCTGTGACTGTTGCAAATCCGGCTGCCTGCCAAGCTAAAGTGCCGCCGGTAACGTTACTGCCATCAATTCCGACCAATTGCATTTGCTCGATAGCAAGTGCAGAGCGGCGTCCAGAACGACAAATAATTGTATAAATAACTTTATCGCTTAACTCACTCAGCCAAGCGTTGATCTGACTCAACGGACGATTGATTGCTGTCGGCACATGACCTTCACTGAATTCATCAGCTTCGCGAACATCAAGCAACTGCCCAATAATCGGTAGGTTGTCATGCAATTCATGTACATCAACTGTTTTCATTTTCCGTCCGCCTTTCTGCTTTATTCATTATACAGGCGTCATCAAAAAGTACAACGTATGGCCCCTTTTGAAAATCATTTCGACAACAAAAAAGTGAGTTTCAAATGACGCGTTGTTCAACTCGCGAACACATCATTTTGACTCACTTTTACATACGCAACTTTGTGCTATTTAATTCTTCTACAAATTATCCCCAGGTTCAAAGGTTATCGGTGATAACTCCAGTGCTTCTTTAACCAAGTGATCCATCAGTTGTTTAGTCCTCTGTGTCACTTCAGCAGCTGTTTGCTCATTTTGTGCTGTTAGATAATCAGCAACATCCCTGTCAACTGCGGCATCAGTCGCACGCACACGCTGGCTTACATAGGCCTGGCACGCATCACGATATTCATTTACCTCTTCAATGAAGTCATGATAATGCGGTTCAATCAAAACACCTAGTGATTTGTACAACCAGTATGCGTTGTCTAATGAAACAGCTTCAGTCGTATTTTGGTAGTTCACAGGCGTATCCATCACATTCGTAAAGAATGGCACATACGGACTATAGGCAAAGAAGCCCATTGCAACCCACTCAATGGCCGCATGTGCTGCAGCAACAGCCGGACGGATCTGCAAGATATGCGAAATCTGATTACGATCCAAAGCAATGGATCTAAACGTATGCTTTTGTTCCTCAGTTCCCTTACCAAACGGATCATAGACGGTTCCTTGATAATGCGACGTTAAAAAGTTCTCGATATCTTCCACTGTCAGTTTGCGATTTGCGTGTTGAATGAATGGAATCGTCTGACTGGTTGGTTCTTGTTCCAAGTCAGGTGTAAATAGCTTTTGCCCATACCAACTACGCGGTGTGTTGTAATGTGCATCACTTTCCGTATGCGTTCCAAAAATCTCACGAAAGTTAAACGTGGTTGGATCTGGATTTAGCTGATTTTCTGTCACAAACTGCTGTAGCCCAGTTGACCACATGTAGTTTTCGGAATCATTAAAATCGAGTGTTTGAATGCTAATTTGGTTAGGTGCAATTGCGTAGGCATCATCTGGCAAGCGCACAGCTGCCCAATTATGACCGCCCGCTGTTTCCATATACCAAACATCTTCGTTATCAGAAAACGCAATTCCGTTACTTTCGCCAGTACCATATTGTTCAATCAAGTTGCCGAGGCGTTTGACACCGTCTTTGGCAGAATCAATGTAGGGCAAGACCAGCGTTACCATTGCTTCTTCATCGACACCATCATGCACTAGTGGATCAGCGCCAAGGGCACGTGGATTCGTAAAGGTCGTTTCAGTCGCACTCATGGCAACGTTATGCTCGTTAATGCCGGCTTCTTCATACAAACCTTCATCAGTTGGCACACTAGGTTCCGCGGTATAACGATATGCATCTTTCGGCAAATCAATGTGAACACCGGTCGTCACTGAGGTATACGTTGTTGGTTCGCCATGACGTGCTGCATGAACGATAAATTTTTTTGGCCCAATGGCGCCGTAGCCATCTTCATTTCTAGCGATGATGGTTGAACCATCTAATGTCGCCTGCTTACCAACCAAAATTGCGGTACATGATGAGTGATTTGCTTTCATAAACTGCCTTCTTCCCTTAATAGTCACAGTGTAGGCGTTCCCTTTATGAAATAACAGGGGTCACTAGAGAAAATGAGTAATCGTGCCACTTTCCCACAGCACAGCACAGCCAAGCACAATATAGACCACGGCGGTCATATGGCTGCCATAGCGCTTTAAGAGACCGGTCAAGTGTGGCATCGTCGCTAATCGATAGCCCAGCCAACAAAAGATTGTCAGCATTACAAAAAGACCGGTTAATAACGGTCCTAATTGACTACGACTGGTTTGCGTAAATAACGGTACATAAATTCCAACGTTATCCGCACCACAGGTCGTCACGGTAATTAACGCCACGTTCAATAACACATGACGCTTCTTTTTCATTTCATTGGCAACTTGTGCCTCATCATCAGCATCTTTCACGACTAGTAAGCGAATCCCTAAAACAATCGGAATTAGGCCCAGTAGCCCTAATAACCACGGTTGAGGAATCAAACCTAGCGCAAACGCACATAGTAAACAGGCCACGACTAAAATGATGGCACCCAGCAAGTCACCCCAATAAACCGACCAGCGGGCCGATCTTGGTGTTGAGCCAAAAATAACCGTTAACACAATTAAATTATCAATACTCGTTGAAACATAGAGTCCAAGACCCGTAAAAAAAGCAGTCAGCATGATTTCTCCACAATGATCTAACATTTTTATGCCCTAAGATTAACTCACATTAATAGTGTTTTTATGCCGAATATTATCTTTTATCGATTTTTATGATAAAAGATTCTAAAAACAAAGCCACATCATCGCAACACTAACAAAACGGACAACATTCCGATAACCGCTTTTTTGACACTAAAAGGCGCTTGAAACATAACCGAATATGTTCCAAGCGCCTTTATGTCAATAAAGTTCGCGTCAAAAATGTGCAATATCAGAACTTTTGGTCGATCCAGCAACATACTGCGTGTCATCGTATGGCTTAATTCCATGCTGCAGCGCAACTGCTGCTAATGTTTCTGCTAAATAATTCCATTCGTCCTGATTCAAATAAGCACCGTTGACGTTAACAATCGTCCCATCGTTAACGTCAGGAATCACAAGTGCCGGAATATGAGTCAATTTTTCAACATCATGTTTCGTTAGCTTTAATTGCGTCATATAGTACTCAGTGGCCCGTGCACTGGGATTCGTTAATAACCAACCAGCACCCTTTACCGCTCCACTATGAAATGTACCTCTAACCAAATACCACCACAATCGATGTGTTTTCATAATTTTCATATCCTCTGTTATGTGGCCAAAGCGCGCTCACGAAAGTAGACCTCTGTTTGCTGCATTGCAAGTCCGCCGTCCGTGGCTAAAGCCACTACCGCCGTACTTGCAATTGCTCGGAGTATACCCGGGGTGTTTTGCTCTCTACTTTCCAAAACGAGCTCGGCGACCCATACTCCTGTGCATTGCCTGCCGACCGTCCGAGTCGTTTCACGCCCCTACCGCCCTGCCTGCAATTGCTCGGAGTATACCCAGGTCGCCTCGCTCTCTCTACTACCAGATGTGTACTCTCTTTTCAGGTGCCAGCCACATGCCGTCGCCTTCTTTTACGTCGAAGGCCGTGTAGAAATCATCCAAGTTTTGTGCCTGCACGTTGGCCCGTAACTTTGCTGGCGCGTGGACGTCGATACTCAACAACAATTGTTGGTATTCAACGCTGGCCTTCATGCACCAGACTTTACCCCAGTTCTTGAAGAATTCTTGGGCAGAAAAGTCTGCATCTTCTTTGGCTGCTTCTAACGCACAGCTTAATCCGCCTTGGTCAGCGACATTTTCTGATACGACTAGCTTCCCGTTAACCTTACTACCAGCCAACTCTAGGCCATCAAATTCGTCGATCATGGCCTGCGTCAATTCCTTAAAGTGAGCTAAATCCTTTTCTTCCCACCAATCGTGCATATTGCCATATTCATCAAATTGCGCACCGTTATTATCAAAGGCGTGTGAGATTTCATGGGCAATGACGGCACCAATGCCACCGAAGTTTTCCGAAGCAGTCTGCTTTAAGCTGTAGAATGGCGCCTGCAAGATAGCAGCTGGGAACACGATGATGTTGCTTGAAGGATCGTAATACGCATTAACCATTGCAGGATCCATGTCTTGCCACATTGTCCGGTCCACTTCATGATCGATTTCGTCAAAGTTATTCTGCACTGCGATTGCATGGAAACGAGCAGCATTTTCAAACAATGTACCACCGTCAGCAGCTGACTTCACAACATATTGAGCATACAGTGGATTAATTTTGTCAGGATACCCAACGTTTGGAATCAACGTGTCGAGTTTAACCACTGCTTGCTTCCGCGTGCTTTCGCTAAGCCAATCATTGTTCGTTAGCCGTTGCTTGTACACATTGATCATCCGGTGCACCATCTTCATGACGTCAGCCTTAGCTTTGGCGCCGAAATATTTACGCGCATAATAATCGCCGACAACCATTCTAAATTGATGGTAGGCCAAATAGAAGGCACCTTTTTGGGGATTAAAGGCCGCTTTACTACCAGACAATGCCCGACTGTATTCACCGCTGATAACCCGCGCATCATCGGTCAAAGTTGAGGCTGCATTACGGACTGCACTCACAATCAGCCAACTCTTTACTTCAGCAAAGTTGTCAGCAGTCACAATCTCATTGACCGCATCGTAGAATTTCGGATCACTTACGATCACCTTGTTGGCACGACCAGCTAAGGCGTCATTAACATACGCTGCCAAATCAAGTACCGTACTGTGTGTGCCAAATTCAGCAATGGTCTGAGGATTATATTGCTTTGGATAATCCGCCATTTCTTCACTGCTTTTTTCATGAGCAGCAAACTTGGCATCCAACGCAATCGTTTGATCCAAAATAGTCGTTGCTTCTGCTTCTTCAAAGCCAGCCTGCGCTAACAGCTTCATCATCATTGACCGGAACACCGTCAGTAATTTAGGAGCAGCTTCGTTTCCATCTGCATAGTACGTCGTGTCAGGCAAAATCAACGAAGGTGATTCTGCCCACAAAACGTTGTGCTTCGTGTCTTTCATGTCAGGCGCAACACCGATGCCAAAGATAGAGCCAACGCCTTCCTTAGCAAAACTGACCAATTGTTTTTGCAAATCAGCATAGCCATTTAGCGCAGAAATTTTTGCTAACAAAGGTTTCACCGGTTCAAAACCGGCCTGATCACGTGCATCGTAATCAGCCGCCAATTGATAATAAGCGATGAAGTTGGCTAATAAGACATTGTTAGGTTCAACTGAACCGTCTAGCATCTCACCGAAGTCTTTCATCAATGTCTTTTCGATGTTATCCGCTAAATCGGCAAATCCACCAGTCGTGGGTTTATCATCCGGAATTTTGGCAGTCTTTAGCCAATCACCATTAACACCTAAATACAGATCATCTTTGATTGCTGCCGTGCCTTCAGATGCAGAGCTTGCACCACCAGCTAGGGCTGCTGTTATCTTTTCTTTCAACATGTAACTTTTCCTCACTTTTAATTAGAAAATGGTTAGAAACTCAATTCAGTATAACAATCTTAATCACTAAACGAAAGGATACACGAGCAAATTATGCTGGTAACTCGCGAAGTATCGCCACACCTAATTGCACAGCTGTGGACCGTGCACCCATGCCCCAATTACGTTTATCATAACTAGCCGTATCTGCTAAGCTATCCGCTGTAAAAAAGAATTGGCCCAGATCCACATTACGGAAGGCCGCACAGGCAGCTATAGCAGCACATTCCATCTCAACTGTCTCATAGCCTTGCGCCCGATATTTTTCAATCAAGCCAGTTGTTTCACGAAAGAAACCATCCGTCGTCCACGTCTTGACTGCAGCTGTTTCATACCCTGCAGAGTTTAGGGCGGTGCGGATCTGCAGCTGCATTTTCACATTCAGCTGGATTGTTTCAGCAGCTGGCAAATAATGGTAGGAGGTGCCCTCATCGCGTAAGGCCACCGTTGGTATTAGAAAGCCGTTTTCGGCATGTTCAGTTAACACACCACAACTACCCATACTTACAATTTGCTTTGCGCCATGGGCAATCAGATAGTCCAAAATTTGCACAGCTGCTGGTGCACCTAATGGCGCTTGCGCAACCGTCATGTTCTGGCCAGCTACCGTTATCTCCCAAATTGGTGTCACTTTAGTGATCGTTTCAAATTCATACACCTTATGTGCGTGATATTTTGCCAGCAAGGGTTCTAGATCTGTTTCGCTGACAAACGGAAACAAACACTTACTGCAACCTTGGTATTCAGGATCTTCAGTCGGTGTCACCACACTCGTTTGATTTTCGTCATAATTAAATAGTGGAATTGGCATGACAATCTCCTCATGATATTTTAATTTGGAGTATACCGTTTGTTCGTAACATCGTCCATATCCCCCAAAAATGACGAAATCAATTAAGTTTTGGTTCAGTTTAAGTTCAAACATTTACTTAATTTGAAATTATTCGTATGGTTTTCTCTGTAATGAAAAATAATGTGTGCATTTAAAATCAGTACGACTATTTTTTAACCAAGGAGATTTCACATGAGTAACCGCCATAATAAAGCATCAAAACCATTCAATATGTACAAAACGAGTAAGCAATGGCTCATCGCCAGCACCTTTTTAACCATGGGTGTTATCGGTAGTAGCGCCAAAGCTGATTCATGGAAAGCTAACAGCGTTGAACAAGTTAAGACTGCCTTACTGCACCAAAAACAGCCGCAAAGTTACATTATCCAACCTGGTGACACGCTGTGGGCGTTAAGTCAGGCAACCGGCATCAGTGAATCCGCCTTGCAGCAACTGAATAACATGACCAATGCGGATTTGATTATCACCGGTAATAAATTAACGGTTAACGCAAACGGCTCCGTCAGTTTGGCCAACGCACAAGGTCACACACAAGCAACGGTTCAGCCAGCTGCACCTATAAGCCAACCACGAGCTATCATTTCAACACCACAAAGTCAGGCTCCCGCAGCTGCATCTGTTGCACCTGTCCAAAGTGCTGCGCCTGTTGTTACTAGTGTTGCGCCTGTGCAAAGTCAGGCTGCCAGCGCCGATAGCAATGGTCAATCAACCGCTGATAGTTTAGCTGCGGCCCAAAGTGAAGCAGCCAACGCTAATAGTATTGCATTGGCTCAAAGTCAGGCTTTAACTGCAGATAGCCTCGCACTTGCACAAAGCCAAGCAGCTACTGCAGATAGCCTCGCTACTGCTCAAAGTCAGGCCTTGACAGCCAATAGCATTGCCGTTGCACAAAGTGAAGCAGCAAATGCTAATAGTATTGCATTAGCTTCGAGTCAAGCGCTGGTTGCACAACAAAGTGTTGCGGCTGCAACACCCGCACCGGCAGCGCAACAACCTGTACAGCAAGCGCCTGTTCAACAAGCAACGCCACAGCCTGCACCAGCTCCTGTAGCAGCACCAGTTCAAGCCGCACCACAACAGCCAGCTCAACCTGCATCTACAACAACTGCTGATGAAGCAGCGAAAGCTTGGATTGCTAACCGCGAATCTAGCAACTCTTACACTGCTACCAATGGTCAGTACTATGGTAAATATCAATTGAGTCTTGATAAACTCCATGGTGATCTTTCAAGTGCTAACCAAGAGAACGTTGCTACCCAATACGCAACTTCTCACTATGGCTCTTGGGCCAATGCGCAATCATTCTGGCAAGTTAACGGCTGGTGGTAAACCGTTAATCGGAAATTATTTATCACGCATTTTCTCTATTTTAAATTCGTACACAAAAAGTCGTATCTATGACAATGTAATTTATGTCATAGACACGGCTTTTTTATGCAAGTTTTCAAAAATTGTATTTCCGATTTAACACCGTATAATAGTAACGTTAGGGGGAATTGGTATGAATACAACCATCGCAGTTATTTCCGACAGTCACGGCAACGCCACTGCACTAAAAGCAGTCATCAAAGACGCACAAGCGCATAATGCCGACGAATTTTGGGCACTTGGTGATATGGCTTTTGGTGGTGCTTCGTCAGCAGAGTGTTATGACCTGTTAGACAGCATCAACACAACTCAGTACCTAATGGGCAACTGGGAATCGCTTTACAATCGCGCGTTAACTAAAGGTCACTTTGACTTAAGCAATCCAACCGACGTTTACTTTTTAGTCTTGTCACATTATGACTACGCCCGTCTAACGCCTGAACGAAATAAACAGCTCGCCAAGTTACCAATGACCGGACGCAAGCACATTGCCAATACAGAAATTTCGCTTATCCATAACTTACCGACCATCAACTTTGGTCACACCCTCTTTCCACCTGAAGCACAGGCGAACTTCGATGAATTACTGCCAGATGATTCCGTCGACGTTGCGTTATATGGACACACGCATACCCCAATTTGGCGGTACACGACAACTGGCCAAATGATTTTAAACCCCGGGTCTGTTGGGCAGTACTGGTCTAAACGCCCACAGTTACTCACAAATCGCGATGCTTGTTATCTGCTACTTACAATTTCCGATCACGGTATCACGGACGTCGACTTCCGCCGTGTACCGTTCGACATTCAAACAGAACTCACATTTGCTCGTGAACATGACTTTCCTTATGTCGATTTATACGAAAAGCTCATGGCCACTGGTAATGCCTCGACGCATGATTTACCACTTTTAGCTAAAATCAACGAAGAACGCCATTATAATGAACTCGCCCATGACTTTCTTGCTTCACGATGATGCTTTCTCTGCGGCGATGGGGGTCAGTGTCTCCGACAAAACAGGGTAACAGTGAGCTCACTGCGTTCGCAGGCGGAAAACTAGCGAGCCTTGCCGTTGCGGGCTTTGCGAATTCTTCGCAGCCCTTCACTCCCGGCAGGCTAG
>NZ_JQCB01000004.1:74143-92618 GCF_001437435.1 Furfurilactobacillus siliginis
CCGCTTTGCGGGCGGCACAAACCCGTTAGTACCAAAGTAAAAGTCAGACGCAAAAGCAAATAGCCGCTCCAACACTCTACGCGTACGTAGCTTGTTGGAGCGGCTATTTGAGTTTACAGTTAACTATTACTTAGAGTGAACGTTGGCCGCTGTAGGTTACCGTGGCGGCGAGTTTACTTCGACGTTCACTGTACTTGTGTTTTGCCCGCAAGGCGGGCAAAGCACTCCCCCAGCGCCAGGTCATTAGCAATGGAGACCAGATGTAACACTGAGAACGAAGGGCTGCGAAGAATTCGCAAAGCCCGTAGTGGTAAGGTGTCGCATCTGGTCGACGGTGAGCAAAGCGAACTTGCTAATGGCCTGGCGCTGGGGGACAAAGCCCCCCTATTTGACCTCGATACCAAACATGCCAATTAACTGAGCAGCTTGGTACTGGCTAACGATCAGTCCTCTTACTAACCGAGAATCTAATCGGAGCGCTTCAAACTCAGCCTCATGCCAATCAAAACCAGCCAGTTGCGTTTCCACAAAATCTGCATCCGTAATGCGGGAACCTGCGAAGTCCAAACCCTTTTTCACTGTGACGGCTTGAAAGGCGCTTTCCAACAAATCGCAATTTAAAAAACGACTGTGCTCCGCGCGCATTTCGCTAAAGTTTGCGTATGTTAGTTTGCAGGCAGAAAATGTTGTCCCACGTAACACGGCCTGTGAAAAATCGCCACCGGCCAGCTGTAGGCTTTCTAACTGACATTCAAACCAGGTACTTCGTTGCCAACTCGCATTTGGCACTTGGCTGTGATGCCAATGAACACGCGTGAAATCAACATCATCAAAGTTAGTCTGTTCAAATATACAGTGATCAAAGGTTACATCCATCAGATGAAGCGCTTGATTAGATACAGTAAACGTACAGTTCACATAAACAGTATCGGGTTCCACATCATCTAGCGACAACGTTTGATCACGAATTTCAGGCTGATCAGGCATGCTAACCCTACTTTCGTAAACTTAATTTTTCCACGTTCAGAACTTCATCAATCCAGCTGTCATAGAAGCCTTCCTCATGGCTGACCATGATTAAATTCCCTCGGAACTTCTGTAAGGCTTCACTCAACGCACGCTTTGTTTCGTCATCCAAATGGTTGGTCGGTTCATCCATAATCAGGAAGTTGGCTGGGGTCAATTCCATGATCGCAATCTTGACCTTGGTCTGTTCCCCACCAGATAGGAGATTCATCGGCTTCATGACATTAGTAGCATTGATTCCAGCAGCCCCTAACTTTGTCCGAATCGTCTTGGGTAGCATAGTTGGAAATTCATTTTGAATGGTCTGCAATGGCGTTTGGTTATCGTCATCCCAGGTTAAATCTTGGCTGAAGTAATTGATTTTAGCTGATGGTGAAAATTCAGCTTCCCCACTCAGCGGTGTCAACATCCCCAAAATTGACTTAATTAAGGTCGACTTACCAACCCCATTGAATCCGGCAAAGGCAATCTTCTTCGAAGTCCCCAGCGTAAAGGTCACAGGTGCTAACAATGGGTGCTCATAGCCGACGGACAGTTTCCGGACCACCAAGGCATTTTGCGAGCCAGTATCCAGGTAAGGAAAATCAAAACGTGCCTGTAGATTATCTGACGGTGGATCAATCCGATCCATTCGTTTCAGCATCTTTTCCCGAGATTTAGCCATGTTTGAATGTGAACCAGCTTTGAACTTCGAAATCAGTTTTTCATTTTTTTCAATGACGACCCGTTGCCTTTCGTAGGCCTTTTCTTGGAATTCACGCTTTTCTTCCTTTTGTTGCATGGCCTTCTTGAAGCTACCACGATACTTTGTGATTTTTCCAAAAGAAACATCACAAATCGCATTGGTGACAGCTTCTAGGAAGTCATAGTCATGTGAAATGACCATTGCGGCCCCTTCATAACTATTTAAATAGTCCTCTAACCACTGAATATGTGCCACATCCAGGTAGTTCGTCGGTTCATCCAGCAGGATTACTTCAGGATTTTCCAACAATAATTTGGCTAAAATAATCTTTGACCGCTGGCCACCAGACATTTCAGATACAACATGATCCTTACCGATTTCATTCAAGCCTAAACCAGTGATAACACGTTCAATTTCAGTTTCAACTTCATAGAAATTACGCGCAGCTAGTTCATCTTGTAGGCGACCAGCTTTTTCCAATAGCTTGTCATCCATGGAAGTGGCATAGTCTTCATAATATTTCTGCATCTGTGCATCCATTGCATATAAATCAGCATAGGCAGTATGCAAAAACTCAATCAACGTCATCCCGTCAGGAATATCGGCATATTGGTCTAAGTAACCAATGCGGATATTTTTCTGCCATTTAATATCACCAGATACCGGTAACAACGTCCCTGTAAGAATTTTGATCAGCGTTGATTTACCAGCCCCGTTTTGACCAACAATCCCTAGGTGTTCACCTTTTTCCAGCTGAAAGCTGGCATCTTCGTATAAATCCTTATCGGCAAAGCTCATCGATAAGTCGGAAACTTCTAACAAACTCATAGTTTATCTACTCTCTTTTTCTTCGTTGTAACAGCAGCACCATAAATAAAAACCGGCATGGTAAACTTCCCCAACCGGTTACTGAACCAGTTACTGTACGCGCCAGTAGTGGTCACTTTTTTGCCGTTCTACTTATTTAACAGTGAATAAAATGATAACATATTTCGCGGTTTGAGACCAATCCAGCGAAGTCACACCGGCGTTATGCTACAATTTAGGTAATCACAAACAAGGAAGTCTTCAGCAATGAACGTTCGAACCATTAGCCAATATCATATCAATGTCGTCGATGCCAAACGTGCTTGGCGTTTTTATCACGAGGTGTTTGACATGCCCGACACTGTCTTAGATGACGGTACCGAGACCGTTACGGTCGGCGGCAAGCTCGTTACATTTAACACTGTTTCTGAACATGAACCGCATACTGATGTCGCCCATCCTGACTTCACCTTGCAAGCACATGATCGGATTGATGACTTGATGAGCCACTTGCAAAACTATTGGGTGCCTATCATTGCCGGTCCAATTGCTGATGGCGACTTGCAGGCAGTATACGTGAACGATTTTGAAGGCAATTTGATCAAGATCCTAGAACGCGCCAAATAGCGCAAGGAGGACTTCATATGCATCCAGATAAACCAACACACAATTACCATCGTATCTTCAAGAAACGTCGCTTTGGCATGGGTTTTGACTTCAACACACGTAGTAAAGGTGGGCGGTTCTTTGCATCCGCGACCACTTTAATATTCGTCTTGTATATGCTCATTAACATTCGCCATGGTAAGTGGGCGGAAATGCACCAAAAATAATAGTGCTGACAAAACTGAAGTGCCCCATAATTGTTAGATTTGTGTGTCTAACAATTATGGGGCACTTCTTTTGGTCCGCGCGCTTTTTAATCTTCTTCTAAAAACGGTAACTTTGGCGTCCGCACCTTGACCGGATGTGCTAAATCATTGTCCCACCATTGTGCTGCGCCGTTATCACTGATCACTAACTGTAATGTCGTACCTGCTGGGTAATCAAAGATGCCGAACACAGCTGGTTGTATTTGCAGGATTAAGTTGAAATCAATTGGCGTTAGTTCGGTCGCCAATGGATCATTATCATCGTCTGCAAAGAAACGCCAACCATTATCGGAGTCCGCCACTGAATCTTCACGGATTGCGTATTTTAAAATGCCGTCGCCAGACAGAATCGTGTTTGATACCAAACTTGCCCCAGCGCCTTTTAGCGGATGCGCTGTAATTTCGTTTTCAGACATCATCAGGCCTCCCTGTGTTTATTCCACAGTATACGCATTTATCTGCGCAAGTAACAGATGTCATTAATGGACTGTTACGACACCCATGTCATCGCCACGCGTGATTTCCTCATGCATCACAATATTTAAATCCGTCACAACGTCCATATTCGTGACCACGACCATTGTTGTAATGGCCTTGTCTGCTGCTTTAATCGCGTCTAAATCAGCTACTAAAACGTTATCCCCAGCCTTAACCGTAGTGCCTGCCTCTAGTAATGTCGTAAATGGTTTACCGTCTAATTCCACCGTGTTGATACCAACGTGAACCAGAATTTCCAATCCATTCTCGGTGGTAACGCCAAACGCATGCTTAGTTGGAAAAATCATTGAAATTTTGCCATCAACCGGACTCGCAATTTTGCCATCGACTGGTTCAATTGCATAACCATCACCCAATAATTTACCAGCAAATGTACTGTCAGCAACGTCAGCCAAATCAATTTGTTGACCATCAGCGACTGCCACTAAATTCGTGGTGGTCGTTTTTGCTTCTTCAGTGACGGCTGGCTTTGTTGCAACTGCGGCGTCTACAGGTCCAGCGGCGACTGCAGCAACCTCACCATGAGCGATTTGTTCCAAAGCATCTTCAACGAACTGAACTTCTGTACCGATAATAATCTGAATATTATGAACATCCAACACGTTAACAGCTGCCGCACCAGCCGCTTTGATAGCAGCAATATCGACCTTGGCTGTATCAACTAACTGCCAACGAAGACGGGTTGTACAGTTACTCATCGTCTGAACATTTTCTTTACCACCAATAGCGGCCCAGATGCGCCGACCTTGATGCAAATACTTGTCCTCTGAAGCATCTGTTGCAGTATCGTCAACAACGGCCGTCGCATCCTCACGACCAGGTGTCTTTAAATCAAACCGTTTAATCGCAAAATCAAAACCGAAAAAGTAAATCACGCCCATAAATAGGCCTTGCACCAATAACATTAGTGGCATGTGCGCTAATGGCATCCGGGTACTCAGTAAGAAATCGACAAAACCAGCACTAAATGAAAAACCAGCGGTCCAATGCATCGCCGCAGCAAGTGCCAACGAAAGACCAGTAAAGATTGCATGTAAAACATACAATGGCCAAGCAACAAACATAAATGAGAACTCTAGCGGTTCGCTCACACCAGTAAAGAATGAGGCAAACGCACCCGCTAACATCAATGAACCAGTTTGCTTTTTGTTTTCAGGTTTCGCATTCCGATAAATCGCATAGGCCCCAGCAGGCAAACCAAACATCATCACTGGGAAAAAGCCAGCCATGTACATTCCTGTCACACCAGCAGTACCGGTGCCAGCCAACCATTTACCCATATCGTTAATACCGGCAACATTGAACCAGAAGACAGCATTTAATGCATGATGCAAGCCGGTTGGAATCAACAGACGGTTGAAAAATCCGTATAATCCAGCACCCACCCAGCCCAGTTTGGCGATCATGGTTCCGAAAGCAACCAACGCACCATACACAGCAGGCCAGACAAACAATAAGACCAAGGTGATCACAAGCATACTAACAGCCGCTAGAATTGGCACACTTCGCTTCCCAGAAAAAAATGACAGCGCCATTGGTAGTTTGGTTTCATGGAACCGATTGTATAACGCAGCGGCGATTAGGCCTGCAATGATCCCAATCAAAACGTTGTTATGAATCGCGGTAAATGCAGGATTCACTGCACTGACCTTGACATGCAATAAACCAGCTAAGTTAACTGGATTCAGCATGTAACTCGGAATTAAGTAGGCAACAAGACCAGCAACAGCCGCAGCACCGTCTTGTTTCTCAGACATTCCCAAAGCAAGGCCAATCGCAAATAGCAAGGCCAGCGAATCTAGAATCGCCATCCCACCATTAATTAAAAAGGCCCCCGCAGCATTACCTGTACCAATCCAGTGACCAATCCCTGTTAGTAAAGCTGCTGCAGGTAATGTTGCGACCGGTAACATTAATGACCGGCCAATCTTTTGGAAGTAATCTTTCATGTTTTCAGAAATCTCCTTGTTCGTTTATACCAATGAAAATAATATTACCGTTAATCACTGATATATCAAGGAAACATTTCAAGTAATGATCTAGACCAGTCTTTTAGTTCCACTATTTTCAAGCGTTTGCGCAGGCTAAATTTTTTTCATTTATTTTCACTAAACGCGCGCATTGTTTTCATCACAAAAGAAATCCACAAAAAATAGGGTTGGTATCTAGACCAATCCTACTCGTTAAAATCGTTGTTTAGTTCAAAAAGCTCTGCCAATCACGCGCATAAATGAAACCCATGGCTTTTTCACCAGTGTGAACCCCAATCAATGGTCCAATAATACTGTCCTCAAAGGTCACAGACGGAAATTCAGCTGCCCCTGCTGCTAACCACTGGGCCTTCATCTGCGGATTATTAGCATCTACAATGCTGACACGTAGCGGATAATCTACACTATCAACAACCTTATGAAAATTAGTCGTGATGGTTGTGAATGCACGCTTCATTTGTCGTTCACGCCCTGTGGCAACAATTTTACCTTCCGGTGTGAACGCGAGCATTGGTTTGATTTGCAGCATCGTCCCAATTAGTGACTGCCCATTCGAAATTCGCCCAGTACGCATCAAATGACGCATATCATCAACAACGAACATAACCTTAGTTGTTTCACGCAGCTGCGCTAAACGTTCAAAGATTTCATCAACTGACATACCCTTTTCAGCCAAGGCTGCGGCAAGCAACACCTGGTTACCAGCGCCTGAACATGCAATCCGTGAATCCCATACGTGCACGTCGATATCAGTCACAGATGGTGCATACGCCGTTACATTTGAAATGAAGCCCGAAATACCACTCGACAACCCCACCACAATGGCAGTGTCATAGCCATCAGCGAGTGCTTGATCCAGCACCCGCTGCACTTCTCCATTGGACGCTTGGGAAGTTGTTGGCGTCACGTGTTCGGTCTTCAACATCGCATAAAACTTATCGCTATCAAGGTCGACATTTTCATGATAAACATGATTGCCAAACAAGACGGGATCATTCACTACATAAATGTGATACCGGTCAATATCGGCTTGAGTTAAGTATGCCGAACTGTCTGTCAGCACCGCAATTTTCATCATTTTCACCTGTTTTCATGTTTAATAATTCACTCGGTCACTGAAAGTTTACTCATTTTTACAGCGTTTTGCACGTCTAGAGAACGATAAATCCAATCCATGCTGCTAATAACCCACAACCTGTCGATGCTAAAACATAACTACTAGCCGTCCACCAACGTCGTTCATCAATCAGCAAGACGATTTCGTTAGCCATGGTTGAAAATGTCGTAAAGCCGCCAAGAATACCAGCACCAATCAAAACTTTAATAAATGGTGCCAACTGACTGCCCATTGTCACCCCTAGACAAAAACTCCCGGTAATGTTGATCAAAAATGTTGGCCACGGAAAATGTGGTTGCCGTGAAAATAGCTTGCTAACCTGCATGACTGTGTATCGCAGCAACGCACCAACACTTGCGCCAACACCTGCTAAGGCCGCTAACCCTAGGTTATGCATCAAGCTCACCATCCGTTCTTGCTAATAGCCAAACTGCTAGTCGTTTACCACCAAGTGCTGCTAGGATTCCACCGATTAGGGAAAGTGCCAGGTAACTAACGACAATGACGACGTGCCCCGTTGTCATCAGCTTCACACACTCCAATGAAAAACTGGAAAACGTTGTAAAAGCACCAATCATCCCTGTACCCAAGCCTAAAACTAATTCACTCGGTAAGGGTAATCGATTTGCTAACCAAAAGTTGATCATTGCCAACAAAAAAGCGCCAATCACATTGATTAGAATTGTTGTCGCAAACCATTGTGACGTCATCGGAAACAATAGTTCCAGCAATTCACGTAAGCTACCGCCAATAAAAGCAAAACCACCGACCGCAATTATTTTCTTCATGATAATTCCTTCTCTACATATAAATGACTGATATTTAGGATACGCATCTATGCGGATGCTGACAAACTTTTTTCAAAAGGTGTTTGACATCTTTTGGTCCTTCCCCTAAACTACTTTCTAAAGACAGTCTCGAGAAAGGAAGTTAGTTGTGATGGTTATCAACTTACATACCCAACTGAATACTTGGCAAAGCCGGTAATTCAGATTGCGCAACCACCATCTTGCATGGATGCAATCTGAAGACAGATTTCTTCGATTACATCTGTGCCGACTAACTTTGATGTGAATTCATCACCGCGTCCGCATGGAACTATGTGCGAGCCCGGTGATTTTTTTATGACGGCAGTTCGTGCAAACCACGGACTGTCTTTTTTGTTTTCATAGCAACACGGCGCCCCTGTTATTTTTAAATGTACTCGCAGCTAAAACGAGTTACTCAGCCTTGAATCCTGTGCAGAACTTAGCCGCTGTCCGTGGCTAAAGCCACTACCACCGTCTTTGTTCTTGCTCGGATTCAAAACAGGCTGGTCCACTCTCTAACCTAAAGGAGTTATTTACATGAAACGTATGTACAGCCTCATTGCCATTATTTTAATCTTCCTAGGCGTCGCTTTCGTCGCTGAACGCAAACAACAGGCCGCTCAGGAAAAAGTACCCACCGTCGGAGTACTGCAATTATTAAGTCATCCCGCCTTGGATGCCATTAATCGCGGTATTGACGACAGTATCAAAGCACATGGGTACAAACCTGGTAAGGACATCCACATTGATTTTCAAAATGCCCAGGGTGACCAAAGCAATCTGCAAAGCATGAGCGCACGGTTCGTCAATGAACACGTCAACGTCGCCATTGGGATTGCAACACCTTCTGGTCAAGCTCTCGCCAACGCCACGCATAAGATTCCTGTCGTCCTTGGCGCTGTCACGAATCCTGAAGGCGCTAAGCTCGTTAAAACTAATGAACATCCTGGCGGTAATGTGACCGGAGTGTCGGATCATCCGCCTTTGGAAAAGCAGCTACGCTTAATCAAACAATTGACGCCAAACTTAAAAACATTAGGCATCATTTATACGTCAAGCGATGATTCTGCAGCAACTCAATATCGTCAATTTAAAGCCCTGTGCGAAAAACAACACATTGCTTTGAAAACTTACACTATCGCTAGCACCAATGATGTTAACCAAGTCTCACAGACAATGGCAAATGAAGTCGATGCTGTGTATGTACCAACCGACAACACCATCGCCAGCGCGATGCAAACACTGGTTAAAAATACCAATGCCAAGAAGATTCCAGTATTTCCTGGTGCGGACACAATGGTTAAACAAGGTGGCTTGGCAACTTATTCCATCAATCAGTACAAGTTAGGCCGTCACACCGGTGATATGGCTGTTGCCATTTTACGTCACAAGGCCAAACCCGCGAATACACCAATCGACTTTGTAACTGATAGCGATTTAACAGTTAACCTAAAAGCCGCTAAAGAACTTGGCATCACCGTTCCACAATCACTCATCAACGAGGCAAGTAAGAAGGGAGAACTTTACAAATGAGCTTAATCACATCCGCAATTGGACAAGGTCTCCTGTGGGCCATCTTAGGCCTCGGCCTGTTCCTCACATTTAGAATTCTTGACTTCCCCGATATGACCGTTGAAGGAACCTTCCCCTTAGGTGCCGCCACAGCTGTTGCCCTTATTACTAAGGGCATGAATCCGCTACTTGCCACCGGCTGTGCCTTTCTGGCCGGCATGTTAGCAGGGTTAATCACCGGTCTCCTATATACAAAGGGAAAAATTCCAATTCTGCTAGCCGGAATTTTAATGATGACCGCCGCCTATTCAATCAATCTGCGTATCATGGGTCGTGCCAATTTGAGCCTGTTAGGCAAAGCAACGCTGTTTAAAAACAATTTCTTAGATTCATTACCACAATACTTTGACGGTGTCTTCGTCGGCATGATTGTAATCATTATCATTACCGTACTATTGGTATTCTTCTTGAATACCGATCTTGGTCAAGCGTTCATCGCCACTGGTGACAATCCCACGATGGCACGTTCTATCGGTATCAAAACGGACAGAATGACCATCATGGGCTTGATGATCTCAAACGGGATGATCGCCATGGGCGGTGCCTTAGTCGCTCAAAACAACGGCTATGCTGACGTCAACATGGGAATTGGGATCATCGTTATCGCATTGGCTTCCATTATCATCGGTGAAGTTGCTTTTGGTGAACTATCGCTTTCCCAACGCCTAGTCGCAGTCACGCTTGGTAGTATCTTGTATCGTTTCGTGTTACTGATTGTGTTGCAATTAAACTTCTCAGCAAACGACTTAAACTTACTATCAGCCATCATCTTGGCACTTTGCTTACTACTACCACGCTTCCGTAAGTTTTTACACTTTGACCGGCTCATCGAAAGGAGTGTCCGCAATGACCAACACAACTAGTTCAGTACCATTATTAGAGTTGAAACACGTTTCCACCATTGTAAATGCACACACCCCGTCTGCCACCAAAATTTTAAATGATTTAAATCTGACCATTTATCCTGGCGATTTCATAACGGTATTGGGTGCTAATGGTGCCGGTAAATCAACGTTGTTTAACGTGATTGGCGGCAATCTAGCAGCTGATGAAGGTGACGTGCTTTTACACGGTGACTCTGTTAAACAGGAAACTGAAGAACAACGTACACGCTTTTTGGCCCGCGTCTTTCAAGATCCTAAACTTGGTACGGCGCCACGAATGAGTGTTGCGGAAAACTTACTCCTAGCATCACATCGCGGACAGCGTCGTGGCCTGCACCTACGTGGATTGCGCAGCCACATGGCTGAATTCAAAACCATGGCTGCCTCAATGCAGAACAATTTAGAAAATCGTCTGAATACTGCCACAGGAAACCTGTCCGGTGGTCAACGACAAGCATTGAGCTTTTTGATGGCGGTGGAAAGTAAGCCAGAACTTTTGCTGCTAGATGAACATACCGCGGCACTGGATCCAAAGACTTCGCAACAGCTTATGACCACGACCAATGACCGCATTGCACAAGATCACTTAACCTGTCTGATGATCACCCATCGACTGGAAGACGCTTTAACCTATGGCAATCGCCTAATCGTGCTGAGCGACGGCAAGGTTACGTATGATGTACGTGGTGAAGAAAAGAAACAGTTAACCAAGGAAAAGTTATTTGGATTCTTTGATGAACTATAGAACAGAGTGCGATTCAGCCCGGTTAAAAGCCGAGCAATTGCAGGCAAGGCGGTAGGCGTCGTGAAACGACACCGGACGGCTAGCAGGCAATGCACAGGCTTTTAGACTGAATCGCACGTTTCGACTATAGAACCTACAACGTATTCAATTTAAAGCCCTAGTCCACAAAAAATGACCAGTACGCGCCCATCCACCCCGGCACGTACTGGTCATTTTCCTTTTCCCATATCCAGATGCATCCCCACTTCATTTCATGTATCCTAAAGATAAAATCACCTATTCGGAGGCCCCCGTATGCAACCGCTCGTTTCAATTATCATTCCTGTTTATAACGCCGCTTTATATCTCGACCATTGTCTCGGCAGTCTATTACGGCAAACATATCAAAACGTTGAACTATTAGTCATCGACGATAAATCAACTGATGATTCAGGGTTGCTCTGCGATTTCTGGGCAGAACACGACGCGCGCATTCATGTCTTTCACCAAAGCACCAACCAAGGTGTGTCCGCCGCCCGAAACCTAGCTTTGGACAATGCATCTGGTACCTTTATCTGCTTTGTCGATAGCGATGATTGGTGTGAACCAGATTACATTAACCGTTTTGTGATCAACATGACTGAACAAAAGGTACAGTTAGCTTGTTGTGGCTATTTCGCGGATGGTCAATTGTTAAAGGCTTCGACCAACAAGCCATTATCACGTTCATTGACCCAAGGTGAGATGTTACAGGATATCATTAAACCAAGCGGTGATATTCGCGGATTCTTATGGAATAAATGCTATCGCAGAGACATTATTGAAGCTAATCATTTACGCTTCGATATGACACTTACAGTCATGGAAGATCAGCTGTTTAATGTCAGCTACATTCGTGACGCCGACACTTTTTGGTACGATGCTTATCAGACATATCATTACGTCACATACAGCAACAGTGCCTCCCATGGACTCTCTACCAAAAAATTAGCCGCTGAGTTAACTGCCCTTGATAAAATTAACGATGTTATCGATACTTCCGAACTTAAACAGTCACTGCAAACACAGTTAGCAGAGTATCGACTTATCTCAAATGATTCAGATGAAGACTAAAAAGCCAGGTCAAAATTGACCTGGCTTTTTAGTCTTCATCTTCTGCTCGAGTATTCTATGACCACCACAGTTTCACTAACGCCTGTGTGCCATCATCACCTAAACCACGTTCATCAACCAACTGCTCATACAGCTGCCGCGCAATTGTTGTCGCAGGCAGGTCGATGTTCATTTTGTCAGCCTCATCCAACGCAATCCGTAAATCTTTCAGAAAATGCTTCGCAAAAAATCCCGGCGTATAATCATTCTTCAAAATTCGTGGCACATAATTATCCATCGACCAGTTATCCGCGCCACCAGCGCTAAGCGTCGCCAAAACATCTGGCAAGTTCAAACCTGCCGCCTTTGCGTAAACAAGCATTTCGGTCAGACCAGTCATGGTGCCGGCAATCATAATCTGGTTTGCCATCTTCGCGTGTTGCCCTGAACCAGCTGGTCCAAACAAATGAATTGCCTGCCCTAATTGCTCAAACACGGGTTTAATACGATCATAGGCCGCTTGTTCGCCGCCAACCATCACTGTCAAGCGTGCTTCCTTAGCACCAATATCACCACCCGAAACTGGTGCATCGAGGGCGGTCACCTGATAGACAGGCGCCGCAGCAGCAATCTTTGCCGCTAACGACGGTGTACTTGTTGTCATATCAACGATGATGCTGCCAGGCTGGACTCCAGCAAAAACACCATCTTCACCAAAGTAAACACTTTCTACATCTTTTGGATACCCAACCATCGTCAACACAATCTCGCTTTTTGCTGCCACAATCGCTGGTGAATCAGCCCACTTAGCGCCTTGCTTAATCAACGATGCCGCCTTTGCCTGCGTTCTGTTGTACACCGTCACTGCATTGCCAGCTTTCAACAAATTCTCTACGATGGCCGCGCCCATTACACCGGTACCAATAAAGCCAAGTTTCATTTTAATTACTCCTTTACCGCTAACAATGCCCGACGATCCCGTCGTACTCGGCGATTTCGACGCATTAGTAGCATCCATAAAACACCCGTGATTACTGCGACAACTGTTGCTTCAACTTGATATTGATGTACATGCTCAGCAAAGTTCGTTAACCATTCATTCTGGTAATTCACCGTCAACGCAGACAGTACCAAGCCAGCAACTGTACTCGTCGCTGCGCTTGCGACGCCTGCATTAATGCCAACATTGCTAGCTTGCTGATTGACATCATCCGTCACCGCATTTTGTACAGTTGGAACATCAAAGTTAACGTCTTGTCCCGCGTAGGTTTGCCGCGTGCCTGTTTTCAAAACCGCTTTAATTAAGTCGTTGGTCGCTAAGTTGGCTGGAAGGTTTTTTTCTTGCAGTTGCGTAGCGATAGAATCATGTACTTGATTAACAACTACTGGAGATTGGACTGCTCGCACCATAAAAGGCCCGCTTAAAACGGTCAATCGAATTGCCAATACCAGAATAAAGATCAGTCCTAATAAAAAACTCAAAAATCCGTGAACGTGCCTTTTACGAATCGTTGGTTGAACTTTCATCGGCTTATTTTCATGCCGTTGCATTCTCGTGGTCGATGCTGTTTGATTATTATTTTTCATATGGTCAGTTTAGCACATCCCTCTTTTTCAAATGCATAAGAATCCTGTAATATCAGTCATTCTCGTCAATCACAGAAGTTCACTTTAGGAACTAATTCGGTCATTTGTTGACCTGCTTGTCAAAAAAATCGCCTAAATTAAGATTTTTTAAGTCTGTTTTAAGTTGCTTTTATTATGATTTATAAAAGCTAATAATTATAGTTATACAGAAACATTAATTTATTAGTGAGAAATTCATTAACAAACACGATTCAGATAGTAGATTGCAACATTACACAAATCCACATTTTCTAAGGAGGACTTGCTCATGCTACACATTTACACGATTGGATCATCAACTTCATGCCGCCACGCCATTGCTTGGTTAAAGGACAACGCTGTCCCATTCAAAGAACACCCAATTGACACGACTGCTAAGTTAACTGTTAAATCACGTGAAAAACTAACCGTTGAAACTGTTCGCGAATTTCTAGCCGCCAGTGAAGATGGCTGCGATGAACTACTCGCACCTCGCTCGCTTGCAATGCAAGCCTTATCAAAAACAATGGATATGGCCTCATTGCCACTTCGCAAAATGGTTACCGTTATTTCAGAAAATCCGAAAATGTTGCGGTGGCCAATTGCCTTTGACGACCAACGCAAGATCTTACAAGTCGGTTTTAACGATGATGAATTCGGTACCTTTATCCCACGACAACTGCGTAAACAAGAACTTTCAAGCATTTTAGCTAAATTAAATCAGGCATAAAACGATAAACAACAATGGGTCTGGCAGACATAACTAATTATGTCTGCCAGACCCATTGTTGTTTTCTAAGTTTCAATAGCGGAAACGTGCGTCAAAAGTCAAGTCGCTGTGCAGACTACGAACAACCTACCGGATTGAAGACCAGTCCGTACGGCCGTTCTAAGTCTTGCTCGCTACTTCCCGACTTTTTGCCCACTCGCTTATTAGTGTGTTGGATAATTTGTTGCCGGTGTATACTTCGCATCCCACAAGAAGTTGGCTACACTACGATCAACATGTGGATTTTGGTGTAAAAGATAGTGAATTTCTAGAATCCCGCCAACAAGTGTTTCACTTTGATAATGGTCGACTCGGCCAGCTAGCATCTCTCCCAACTGATGATCATCCTTAACAGAAATCCCAAAGTCGCCACCAGTACCAAATACATCCCCAGCAATATTCAATACTTTCACCTCACGTGGGAAACGTTCGGCAGCTGACTTCTCTTGCTTCGAAAAGTTTGTGGCAATATTAATGTACTTATCTGTCCTTGGGTAATCAGCACGTTGATCCGCAGCCTTTCCCGTTAAATATTGATAAATAATATTACAACCTGAGGAATGCCCAACAAAGTTAACGGCCGGTATATGCTCACGTTTTTTCAGCATGTACATAGCGGCGGTTAATTGCTTGCTTTGCCGGATTGGATGATGATTATCGCTGAAAAGCACTAGAATCAGTGGATTCTTATTACCGAGTGGCCCGCGCTTTTCAATATGTGCGTGACCATTTTTTGCAATGTGAATCGTCCACACAGCCTGCCCAATATCGTAGCGTTGCAACCGTTTGGTCATCGGACCAAAGGTCAGCCAGTTACTATAGTCACCGGAAACAAAAACAGTTGGTGTTTTACTGTATGTAACTTGCACATGACCCAATTCCTTTTGTTCACTGGCTTCCCAGCCAAGCACCACGCCGGCCATAACCAGCAAGACACACAATGAACCAATCAGCCAGCGAATAAACCGATCCTGCCGCGGCAATTTATATACTTTAGTCTGTTTTTCGTGTTCCGGCATCTCGTCGCTCCCAAAAGATAATGGCGTAATTATAACGCGGTTAGCGGGAACGATTTATCAAAGCGGCATGATGTTGGGGAAATTTTAGGAATTTGTTTTTGAAAACTGTACTAAGTTCCGTTTTTAGACTTCACGTGTATCCATTTTCAATTTATTACGCTGGACAAAGATTCGGTACAGCACCAATCCAAGTAGCCGTGGCGGCTTCATAAGTTATAAAAAAGGATTGAAAAAGTCACACTTTCTCAATCCTTTTTAACACGTCCTTATCAGAACCAATCGTTATCGTTTATATAGCTAAAACGAGCTCATCAGCCTTGAATTCTGTGCAGAACCTGGCCGCTGTCCGGAGCTAAAGCGCCTACCACCGTCCCTGCTCTTGCTCGGATTCAGATCAGGCCAGTTCGCTCTCAGTTACCTTTGCCTGCAGATAATTTGCCAGCTTTTCTTTTGGATAGTACCCGCTCACTTTTTCAACAGCCTTGCCATTTTTGAACACAACCAAGCTGGGAATACTCATCACCTTGTATTGCTCGGCAATTTCCTGATGGTCATCCACGTTCATCTTCAAAAAGTGAATTTTTTCACCATAAGATGCTTCCAGTTGATCTAAAACTGGTTCCATCATCTTACAAGGGCCACACCAAGGTGCCCAAAAATCAATCACTGACAAACCATCGGCGGTTGCTTCGTCAATTTGGACTTGTGTTGTCACTGTTTGTGCCATATTTTTCTCCCGTAAATATTGAATGACGTTAGTATACGGGTTTTACTTACAAATTTACAGCGTTCCGTCATAAATCCGTTTGCGCAACAGTTGCGTCTGTTTAATATCCGCGATTGTCTTGGTACCAGCCAATTGCATCGTGATCGTTAGTTCTTGGTTAAAGTGCTGAATCACAGACCGAACACCGTCTACGCCGCCAAGGTTCAGCCCATAGAACAATGGACGGGCAAAGGCAACAAGATCTGCCCCACTAGCCAATGCCTTAAAAGCATGTTCACCACGCCGAATCCCTGAATCAAAAATAATCGGTACTTGATGATCCACAGCTGCCGCAATACTTGGCAATACATCAAAGGAAGCTGGCCCACCGTCTAATTGCCGACCGCCATGATTGGAAACCCAAATTCCTTTCGAACCAGCACCAATCGCAAGTGTCGCATCGGGTGCAGACTGAACACCCTTCACGATCACTGGCAAATTTGTGTAACTGGCGACCGCCTCAATATCCGCAAGGCTTAAATTACGTTTAGCCCGGGCATAAATCTCCATGATGTTGAGCCCTTCACCACTAGTCCCGTTATTCGCATAATTAGCCAAATTGACCATTGGCAGCGGAAATTGAAAACCGGTCTTCACATCTGCCTCACGATAGCCACCAAGCGAGGCATCGGCCGTTAAAACAATTGCTTTGTAGCCACTCGCTACCGCTTGATCGAGAATCCAGTGATTAAAACCATCATCGTTGCTCATATACAGTTGGAAAAATTGCGCACCACCATCGCCAGCTTTGGCAATGTCAGGGACACTTTCATTAGCGTACGTAGAAACAGACATAATCGTGCCCTCGGCAGCAACACCGGCGGCTGTTTCCAATTCGCCATGTACATGTGCAAGTCCATGTGCGGCCGCTGGTGCATCAATCAATGGTGTCTTTAAATCAATATCCCATAATTTGGTATGTAAATCTGGATCCTGAATGTCGCGCAACACTCGCGGTACGATCTGCGCATGATCAAACGCTGCCGTGTTTTCTTGCATCGTCCATTCCGCTTCAGCCCCACCTTGAATGTAGCCAAAAGCACCAGCTTCCATGCGATCACGGACACGTCCTTCAAGGCTTGCCAAGTCATCAATCTTAATGCTGCCTTCTGCGGTGCTTGCCTGATAGTCTGCCATGTTAAATTCCTCCTCAATCTGAATTAGTCGAGGTCATTATAAAACAAAATCCGCCCACAGTTGTGAACGGATACTTATAACTTAATTCGCTTTTGTCGTTTTGTGATGTGCACGTCTGAAGAAGTGAATCACAAATGTCACACCCACAGCACTCAACACAAACAGGCCAAAAATTGGTGCTGGAATTTCAATATCAATTGCTGGAATTGACAAGAACAATTTCACTGCAATAACACCAATCAACACGTAAGCCATCGTTTCTAATTCGGGGATTCGTCGCATCAAATTCATAATGATTTCGGCAATCCCTCGCATACATAAAATCCCGATTAAACCACCGATCAACACCACTACTGGATTGTTTGAAATTGCGAGTGACGTCAGTACAGAATCGATAGAAAATACGATATCCATAATTTCAATCTGCACAACCACTGACCAAAATGTCGAAAGCCCAGCAATTCGTCGCGGCTTAACGGGTTGTGCTGTACCATCAACTGGATGGCGTTTACGTTTGGTCACCAAATGATGAAAATACCGATAAACCAAATAACATAGGTAGGCTGCGCCAATGACTTTGATAATCCAAAAATCAATTAGATAGGTGCCTATACCGATGATCAGAAAACGAAATAAATAGGCACCCCATAATCCATAAAACAGTGATTTTTCACGTTCACGCAGATTGGTCAGCGACGTTGTTTGTGCAGCCAGTACAACCGCATTATCCACGGACAATAAACATTCAATTAAAACTAACGACCCGATGATCAACCAGTCATTTCCGCTGGTTAATACCGCCGCCCAGTTATGGCCATCAAAAAATGGTCCATACAGTTGGCTTAGTAGATGTAACAAAGAAAATCTCCTTTCAAGAGAACAGAGAGCGAACAGATCCGCTTATAATCCGAGCAATTGCAGGCAAGGCGGTAGGCGTCGTGAAGCGACACCGGACGGCTGGCAGGCAATGCACAGGATTATGGATCTGTGAGCTCGTTTTAAGAACAGAGAGCGAGCCAACCCGGGAGGCATCGAGCACCAACAGGCAGGGCGGTAAGGGCTTTAGCCCTGGACGGTCGGCCAGTTGGGCACAGATGGCTGG
>NZ_JQCB01000004.1:92799-93023 GCF_001437435.1 Furfurilactobacillus siliginis
GAACAGAGAGCGAACAGATCCGCTTATAATCCGAGCAATTGCAGGCAAGGCAGTAGGCGTCGTGAAACGACACCAGACGGCTGGCAGGCAATGCACAGGATTATGGATCTGTGAGCTCGTTTAAGACTAGAGAGCGAGCCAACCCGAGAGGCATCGAGCACCAACAAGCAGGGCGGTAAGGGCTTTAGCCCTGGACGGTCGGCCAGTTGGGCACAGATGGCTGG
>NZ_JQCB01000004.1:93231-97340 GCF_001437435.1 Furfurilactobacillus siliginis
ACTACATAACAGCTCCCAGCTCCCCAAACACCTCACCCATCATACGCCACAAAATCCTTCGGCAACACCGCGCCAACATCAATAATTTCATCCGTAAACGGCACCTTCAACCGAATATTCGCTGCATGTAACATCAATCGCGAGGCCGCACGCTGTTCCAAAACGCTCGCGTACAACGGATCCCCTAAAATCGCATGTCCGTTACCTGCCAAGTGAACGCGTAGCTGATGCGTTCGTCCAGTTGCCAATGTCAATTCGACTAGTGTCGCCGTCTTCGCTTCGCGTAATACTTTGTAATAGGTCAGCGCCGTCTGCGGCTGCAGTCCATCAAGTGCACGTTTACGTCGATCATCCGGGTCGCGTCCAATCTGATTAGTGAATTCACCACTCAAATTATCAAAGTGACCCGCAACCCACGCTTTATAGGTGCGCGCAATCGTCTTATCACCAATTAAGCGATCTAAAATCGGCACTACAATCGGTGTCTTCGCCACAATCATCGCGCCACTTGTTGCCATATCTAACCGATGGACCATTGCGGGTCGAACATTCTGTGACGCCAACTGCGCCGTTAAAAAATTCATGACCGTGCCAGCTTCATCGGGCCGATTGGGGTGGCTTTTAATGCCGGTTGGTTTATTAATCACCAACAAATCATCATTTTCATACAGAATTGGCATCACTTGCTGCGAATCCGATAAATACGTTTGCATCGGCGTCTGTAGTTCATCAGCTTGAACGACTAACCGAACAACATCCCCAGCCTCTACTAACATACTGTATGGTCGATACACGCCATTCACGAGTACATCTTGTCGAACACGTAGGAAATGTTGCATCCGCTTTGGAATTAACCAAAGACGCAACAGCTCACGCACACTAATGCCACTTTGTTGCTGCGTAATTGTCTGCTCAGTCACCCATTTTTGCACCAAGTACCACCTTCCTTCACTAAATTCACTGTTCTAAGTGTACCTTTTTACAGCTATTCCCAGTAACTTACTTTTTGTTAGCTTTCGAGTAACATTATTAGCAGTTTTTATTTTAAGCTCCTATCATGAATGTTGAAACAGATATCTAACGAATTGGAGATGCATCGTAATGACAAAAATGATTGCTGGACAAGCGTTAGTGAAGGTGCTGGAAGACTGGGATGTTGATCACATCTACGGAATTCCAGGCGGTTCCATTAACCATACTGTTGAAGGACTCTACCTCGAAAAAGATAAAATCAACTATATTCAAGTGCGTCACGAAGAAGTCGGTGCTATGGCCGCTGCGGCCGACGCAAAGTTCACCGGTAAGATTGGAGTCGCCTTTGGATCAGCAGGCCCTGGTGCAACCCACTTATTCAACGGTTTGTATGACGCTAAAATGGACCATGTACCGGTGTTAGCGTTGGTTGGGCAAGTTGGTCAGCCTGTGATGAACACGAACTACTTCCAAGAAATGGATGAAGGTCCAATGTTCGCTGACGTTGCGGTTTACAATCGCACTGTGACAACTGCTGAACAACTTCCTTACGTAATTAACCAAGCAATTCGTGAAGCTTATCGGCAAAAAGGTGTTGCTGTCGTAACCATTCCTGAAGACTTAACTGCTAAGGAAATTGACTACGAACCAGTGAAGACACCGGTTACTGTATCTAGTAGCTTTAGCCAAGTCGTTGATCCAAAGGCTGTCACGGATACGTTAGCCTTGATCAAGGCAGCCAAGCACCCATTACTTTATATCGGTACTGGTCTTAAGGGCGCTCGTAAAGAATTGGATGCTGTTTCTGAACGTTTTAACATTCCTGTTATTTCCACAGTGCCTGCCACAGGTATCATGGAAACAGATCATCCAAACTACCTTGGTACAAATGGTCGTTTAGGAACCAAACCTGGATTTGAAGCAATGCAACACGCCGATCTCGTATTATTTATCGGATCAGAATATCCATTCGCTCGTTTCTGGCCAAAGGATGTCAAGATCGTGCAAGTAAATGATAATTCATTCGATATCGGTAAGGTTGTGCCGATCGACTATGCCGTTATTTCAGATGGCAAGACCTACTTGCAAGCTTTACTCGATACCGGTGAACGTTTACCTGAAACAGATTGGTTACGGGCAAACCAAACCAATCGCGCTAACTGGCTCAAATGGCTTGATCAAAGAGCTGATGACGACAGCAAAGGGTTGGAACCTGAAGCCGTTATGCGTAAAACGCGCGAATTAGCTGGTCCAAACGACACGTATGGAGTTGATACTGGGAATGTTTCCGAATTCGCCGTTCGTGGCGTCAAGATGACCGAAAATCAGAAGTTTGCATTATCTGGTTTGTTTGCCACCATGGGCTACGGAATTCCAGCCGGACTAGCCGGTGCGCTTAGTGTGCCTGATGGACAAGCCTGGAGTTTCTCCGGTGATGGTGGTTTCTCCATGGTCGTACAAGACCTGATCACAGAAGCACGCTATGAACTACCGGTCATCAACATTGTCTTTTCAAATGACCGTTTTGGGTTCATCTGGTACGAACAGCAAGAAACCAAGCAACACTTCTACGGCGTTGATCTAACAGATGCCGATTGGGCAAAAGTTGCCGAAGGTCTTGGCGCAGTTGGTTTGACTGCAAGTAACAACGCAGAGCTTAATGTCGCCTTCGACAAAATCAAGGACCTACAAGCCAGCGGTAACAAGAAACCAATCGTGTTGAATGCAGTCATCGACCCTGAAGATCCTGTTGCAACGGCCTTCATGCCACTTGATCCAGAACAATTTGGACAAGCAACGGTTGATGAATTTGCTAAGCACTACAACATCGACACGAAAGCACAACCTTCCCTAGGTGAACTACTGAAGGGATGATAACGTTTAAAACGGATAGAAAAAACAGTCGATTTCAGATCGACTGTTTTTTTGTACCCAATTCGCTAACATTTCATCTTGGTAATCCGCGTCATAATGGTATAGTTAATTGGTTAATCATTCGATGAGGAGCTTTCATGACGTTCACACTACATACCGCTGATGCACATGATTATGATGCAGAAGCCAAGCTTATTGAAACAACATATCAAAACGATCCCGACGAAATGCAGATCATCAAGCAGCAACTACTAGCATTGCGTCACGAACGTACTTATACAGAAGCCTTTGAGCTTGTTGTTAAGGACCAGACAAATACCATCGTTGGGCTCGGTGCCTTATCAGATAGTTACATTCTTGGACAGCCAACCGCTCGCATTGCCATTTTATTTCCTTTGTTGGTGGCACCAGATTATGCAAATCAAGGTATTGGCCGCCAGCTCATCGATGAGCTAGAGCATCGCGCCTTTGTTCGCGGCTATCAAGCCGTCGCTATTACCGGTTCACCAGATTACCTAACTCGCTTTGGTTATCAACCAGCGCTTGATTTTGGAATCACCGCGAATCCGCTCGCAACTGGTATCTGTATGCTACGCGAACTGCGCCCAGATGCGCTTCGTCATTTTTCTGGCAAACTCGTTTACCCAAACGCCCTCACTTAACAAAGGAGTTTTATACCCATGGCTAAGGTCACGACCGAAATTGTTGCACGCCAATTAAAACAAACATTACAACATGTACGTCGAAACGATAATACGTTGTTGAACGCGCAAACTGCCCCACACATTGGCGCACAACAGCTTAGTTTGACACAACTACAAATTCTTCACTTAATCGCTACAAACACCCTTCCGGTCACCAATAGTTTGATTGCGACCACCTTTAATATTTCTAAACCAGCCGTTACTAAAGCAATTCATAAGCTAGCTGATGCTAAGTTAATCACGAGCATTGTCAGTGAAGACGATCATCGAATCACTACTTTTGCGCTGACGGAAACTGGACACACGATTGCTAACGAGTTCAATGACACGAATGCAACTATTGAGCAAACCTACGCTGAACTGGCCGCACCTTTCGGTAAAAGTGATCGCAAAGTCATTCTAAAATTTCTAACCGCGCTGGATGCAGCAATCGATGCCGGCAAGCCGTTCTAACCGGCACCACGCTTACTGCACCGATAACAGTTAACTACAAACTCAAATGGGTCTGGGACATAACTAATTATGTCCACAGACCCATTGTTGTTTTCTGATTTTCAA
>NZ_JQCB01000004.1:97922-115982 GCF_001437435.1 Furfurilactobacillus siliginis
ACACTCTCATTTACTTTGGGTACTACCGGTTGCGACGCGTTTGTGCCAGCCGCCGATTAATTCGCCGCAATGTCACTAATTGATCCGCCTCAAGCACCAACCAAATCAGCAAGTACGCAATCACAATCGGCAAGGTTCCTTGCTGAATCGCTGTCTGCCACGTAAACCACTGATTGTAGACCCCTGTAAAAAGCACTAAACCAAACGTCCCCACCGCATGAATCAACAATGCAACCAGTGGCTTTAAGCGCTCAACCTGAAAAATCAGCGACAAGAGACCAATCAGCACACTCATTAGCATCACGCTAATAACTTCAGTTCGCGAATAGACAACATTAAAGTTACCTGGCACCAGTGAAAATAGTAAGTATGTCGTTGATCCAATACATAATCCATATAATGCATGATGAATAACTGTCTTCATCTCTTTCACCTACAATCCCAAATATTCTTTAACAGCGCCCAAATATTTACGGCTGACATTTTCTTTAACACCCGTTGTCATAATAGCCGTCATGTTGCCTGAAAAGCCGCTTTCTAATGAAGCTAAATAGTCCATATTAATTGCAACGCCACGCGAAATTTGTACGAATTTCGCGTGGTTCAACTGCGCTAATACTTTATACAAGCGTTGCCTGCTGGTATACGTCGCCGTGGTTGTCACAATCATTAGCACCTCGCCTTGTACTTCTAGCGCAACTACTTCCGCATCATGAATTACCGTAATTCGGTCACCATCACTGGCAGTCAAAACGGCTTGTGGTGTGTGCGACGAAAAATCATTCAGATAATCCATCACGGCATGGACTTTTTGATCGTACTCGTTGGCACGAACCGTCACTTCGATTACATCAGTATCGATGCTAGATTCACTTTCAAACCGAATTTTCATGCGTTGTTCTCTCAGTCTTCCCATTAGCTTTAAACATCGCTTAGAGCGTGTTATTACCGTTATTGTAACGCACCCGACGTAATCGCAGCTCCGGCAACCAACTTTTTACCAAAACAACCAGTATCGCTAGCAAACCACAACCAATAAAAATCAACATTTCAGTCATAAAAGTGGTGGCACCAAAATGCAGGTTGTAGCCGACGCCAAGAACGTGTTCAAAGTGTGTTTGTATCTTTGTCGGCGCAGCAGAAAATGTTTGATCTAACTGAGGTGCCATCAGCGCTCTCCGATATAGCGAAGCTGAATAGGCACCTGGATAAAACTTAATCAATGTTTGTGCCTTGTCTGGTAAGTCGCCAATCGGCACGTAAATCCCCGATAAAAAACCACTAAGCGTTCCAATAATCGTTTCAAATGTGGACAGTGAATTGCGTGTTTTAAACAGGCTGACTAATAAACCATTCAGACAAGCAGCTACAATCGCATTGATGAAAATCAGCCCAACGACTTTCACGATTGTACCGGCGGTTAAAACAAGGTTATCCGCCCAGCCAAAATACAACATATCCACGCCAAATACGACTAACTGCATCAGGATTCCAATGATGGTTGCACTTAAGAAATAGCCCATCTGTCGCACAAATGGCGATACCGGCGTGATTTCGAAATCGACTGCTGCGTGTTCTTGATCGTCCACTAATTGTCGCAGACCACTCAGGGTTGTGGTCATCGCCGTTACTGCTAGCATGCCGCCAATCAGCCATGGATCAAGTAACTTTTGAGCATGGGGCACTGCTGACCACGCTGCTAACATATTCTGTTTCAGGAAGATCACGTAAAGTCCTAACACAATGAGTGGCCCCAACACGGAGAAGAATACCCCCGCACGGTTTTTGAAAAAGAGTTTTAAATTTCGTTCTAAGATTGCGGTCATCCCCGAATCTCCCTTCCCGTTAATGCCAAAAAGACATCATCCATACTCCCTTTGTGATATTCAAAATCTTGTATCTTTGCCTGTTGACTACTTAAAAAGTCAATTGGTGACTGTTCACTCGGCATCTCAATAGTCTCAGTCCCGTGCTGTGGATCGAAATGATGGTGCCAGTTAGTCGGTATCGTTAATATCTGATGCTGACTTGGCCAGACGACCAACTCGCTGTGCGTATATTGTTGCTTCAAAACTTCTGCAGCACCGTGCGCGATGATACGCCCTTGGTCTAAAACATATACATCATCGGCCGCTTCGGCTTCCTCTAAGTAATGCGTTGTCAAAAACACCGTTAAGCCGTCTTGCTCGCGCATTTCCTGAAGAATCTTCCAAATGACAGCCCGCGTTTGAATATCCAGCCCGGTCGTTGGTTCATCTAAAAATAGAATGCGTGGTTTATTCAACAAGGCACGAGCGATATCAACACGTCGTCTTTGACCACCCGATAAAGATCCATAAGCTTGTTTCGCAAATTCAGCGGCGCCTACACGCGTTAGGAGGTCATCAACACGTTGTCGTGAAACGTCCGGATATAAGCGCGCACGCAGCCGTAGATTATCGCGAACAGTCAGCCGACTATCTAATACACTTTCCTGAAAAACGATGCCAATGTCTTGGCGCATGTCTTTTAATCGGTTTTTACCATTAATTGTAAAAAAGCCTGAGCTCGGCTGACTGAGCGTGGTCAACATCCGAATCGTTGTCGATTTACCTGCACCATTAGGGCCGAGAAAAGCGACTAAACTACCCGCCATCACGTGTAAGTTGACGTCATTCACGGCAATATGTTGCCCATAATGTTTTGTTAAATGTTCCGCTGTTAAAATTTCCATTCTCATTGCCTCCTGTTGAATAAAATCAGTTTAGACTGATCTCTCACAGGCGTCTGACCAAAACCGGTATGTCGTGCCGGTGAGCAGGTAAGTGGTTGATTCCAGTCGCTGAAATCCTCCCGAACTCAAAAAAGGGTGCCACGAGAAGCTTTCCGCTCTTCGTGACACCCTTACACTATTTACCTATTCATCACACAGTGAACGCTCAATCAATGCTGGGTCAATATGCTCGTCGCCCCAGTCACAAATGGCATCTAGCACCGGAATCAAAGACTTCCCTTTGCTTGTCAGCTGATATTCAACGTGTGGTTGTGCCGTTTGAAAGTCATCACGGGTGATTAGCCCGTCGGCTTCTAATTCGCGTAACTGATTCGTTAACGTCTTGTGCGAGACGGCTTCAATATGATGCTGTAGGTCCGCAAACCGACGCCGACCTTCCTCAGCTAATTCATAAAGAATCATGATTTTCCATTTCCCCTGAATCATTTGCATCGTCGCATCAAATTCATTTAAAAATTGTGGTTCAGTGGTAGTTGGTCGTGCTTGCATGTCAACATCCTTTCATGGCACACTTGGCGTAGTTACCTTAAGGTGCGTACTTTTCGTTTTCAATGACACCTATTATACTGTCTTATGTCGCAAAAAGCTCACGTTGAACTTTAATTAAGAAATATTCTCGGAGGAATTTTAAAATGAAACCACTTGTTGTAATTACTGGTGCTAGCTCTGGTTTTGGTGCAGAAATCGCCAAACAATTTAACGCTGACGGCTTTCCAATGTTGTTATTGGGACGTCGGACTGACAAGATTGAAGCCTTAGCTAAAGACTTTGATAACGTTATGATCGAATCAGTCGACGTAACTGACTATGCCCAATTTGAAACAGCGATTCGTAAGGCTGAAGCCAAATATGGCAAAACTGATTTGTTGGTTAACAACGCTGGTTTGATGTTGTTAGGCAACGTTCAAAACCAAAGCCCTGCTGAATGGCAAACAATGTTAAACACCAACGTAATGGGTGTTTTAAACGGTACGCAAATCGTCTTGAACGACATGCGTGAACGCGAACACGGTACCATCTTGAACATGTCTTCATTAGCAGGTAAGAAGACATTCGTTAACCATGCTGCTTATGTTGCCTCAAAATTTGGTGTCCACGGTTTATCAGAAACTGTTCGTGAAGAAAGCGCCGCTAAAAACGTGCGTGTCATGATGGTTGCACCTGGTGCTGCTGAAACTGAATTACTGACACACGTAACGAGTGACTCAGCTTTGACTGACTACAACGCATGGAAGGAAACTATGGGTGGTTTAACCCTGGATCCTAAACATGTTGCTGAAACAGTTAAGTTTATGTACGACATGCCACAGGAAGTAAACATCCGTGAAGTCGACATCGCAGCAACAAAGCAAGACGCATAAATCAGAGAGTGAACCAACCCGGGTATGATCCGAGCAATTGCAGGAGCGGTGGTTGTGGGCGTTCTTGGCCCACGAACAGCGATCAGGCAATGCACAGGATTATGGGTTGGTGAACTCGTTTTAGATCAGAGAGCGAACCAACCTGCTCTGAATCCGAGCACTGACAAGTACGGCAGTAGTGGCTTTAGCCACGGATGGCGGACAGGTCAGGCACAGCGATTCAAGGTTGGTGAGCTCGTTTCCACTATATAAAAGCAAAGCACCACCCAAAAACCAGTAATCCCTTCTCCTCAAGAAGTCGATTACTGGTTTTTTTACGCCACTTTTCCCAACCGTCCACGTGTCTCACACCCAGCGTGGTACAATTAATCCCATGACAACGACCATTCTGGAGGTGTCCAATGCTACATCAATTCTTCGAACCCATTCAAATTGCCATTATTTTATTTCCACTGATTGCCATTGGTATGGCACTTCCACTATTTGCCTATCACTATCACCGTTATGGTGCTATTTCACGCTGGCAAGTATTCGTTAACTACAGTTTTTTCTTCTATTTACTTTGTGCATACTTTTTAATCATTCTGCCGTTGCCAACTAGAAGTGCAGTTGCAGCATTAACAACGCCAAAATATAATCTACATCCCCTCTTGGTTTGTCACGCGTTTCGCGAAACTGGGTTCAGTCTAGCAAACACTGCGACTTGGATACCAACGTTGCATGCGCCTGGTTTCCAGCAGCCATTCTTCAACGTTGTGCTGACTATGCCATTTGGGTTTTACTTACATTATTATTTCAAGCGCGGCATCATTAGTTCAATTCTATTATCATTTTGCCTCAGCTTATTCTTTGAGCTCACACAATTAAGCGGTTTGTATGGATTGTACGTACGTCCATACCGGCTCTTCGACGTTGACGATCTATTGTTAAACACAACTGGTGGCACTATCGGTTGGCTGATTGCCCCATTTTTCACATGGCTATTACCAAGTCGTGAAAAAATTGCCGCTGCCAATGCTAAACAGGCCACACGGGTTGGTTTAATTCGTCGCTGGACGGCCTTTTTAATCGATTGGCTAATCATCGGTGTGGCTGCACTATTCGTCTATTTAATCGGTGAACTACTCGGCTTTGAAACATCACTAACACTATGGGTTTCACTGGGTGTCCTAATCTTCATCCTGTTACCTGAGGGTTTATTCAACGGCCGCACAATCGGACTACGCGCCGTCCATTTACAAATTCAAACTTTGAAATGGCAACGCCCTTCTTGGTCCCAAGTGATTATTCGCAATGTGGTTTGTTACGGTGCGTTGATTTTACTGTTTAACAGCTTCAGTGCTTTGCTCAATAATGAAGCCAATCTGAGTGCACATCCCTTTGTCGTGGGCGGCTTTATGATCTTAGCGATTGCTTGTTTCATCGATTTTATTCTGGCGCACACAATTAAAGCCTATCCAATGCTATTTGAACGACTCAGTAAGACGACCACTATCTCATCATTTAATGGTGGTCAGCAGCCTGAGCCTGCCGAAGAAACGGACAAACTATCCCGCTCCACTCGTCATCAAACTCATTAAGGAGATTCCATGTTTTCACTTACCCAAGTCACAAACTTCTTAATCTATTTTCCAGGAACGACCTTTATTCTCGCCGTAACACTCGCAATTTTAGGATACCGTAAAGAGCCACGACGTTTACTGAATGCCTGGTTTCTAGTTGTTGGTGCCACTATTTTATTAGGGATGCCAATTATTCTGCTAGCCTCATTATCTGACACTCACCAAATTGGCTGGCTTATCTTAAGTGGCCTAGCTACATTTGCGCTTGGTATCGGCTTGGCCGACTGGCTTATGCTCGGTGCTTGGCACTTCAATGGACTTCACCAACACTTCAGAATTGTCACCTTAATAAGTATCCTGTTAGGTTTTGGGCTCGCCATTCTACCAACTTTACGCGCGGCCATTTGGCCAATTAATTTAATTACGCCAATGCGCTATGTCAACACAGGCTTAATTCTCCTAGGTAGCTATATGGTTATCACAATTTTAGATTTTCTCGTTGCCACATGGACATACCCCAGACATCATGAATTAAATGGCGAACACTATCTGATCATTTTGGGTAGTGGCTTACGGAATGGCAACCAACTCTCAAAGTTGCTGCAGGCACGTGTTGACAAGGCATTAGCCGTTGCCAAAGCGTCTCATCAAAAGGACGGTTCATGGCCAGTTTTAATTATGTCAGGCGGTCAAGGCGTAGATGAAACAGTCACCGAGGCTAGTGCGATGGCTGAATACGCTAAACAGTCTGGTTATTTAAATGAAAATATTCGTTTAGAAGAAAAATCAACCAGCACTTTTGAAAATCTACAGTATGCAATTGATGTGATTCATGAACCACATCCGACCATTGAATTTGTGACCAGTAATTTCCACGTCTTTCGTGCCAGTGTGCTAGCGGCCAACCTTAAGCTCACGAGCCAGGGAATTGCTGCACCAACCGGCTCGCATTATTATCTGCGTGGACTAATCCGCGAATACGCGGCATTAACCTGGCTTCACCGCGTTCGTCACTGGGTTGCTTTAGCACTTATTATCATTTTAACGATTGTCATCCCCTGGTTTTACGGATAGACACACCGTTCACTTACTTGAAGGGATATTTTAGTATGCTGACACCAATTGAAATTAATAATCGTTTTGAATGGGTCGATGTGCAGGATGAAAATGATTCTGAACACCAACGCTTGATTCGAAGTTACAAACTCACTGAGGAAATGTATGGTTATGCGACCGACCCCAGTGAACGTGCCCGGATTGAATTTGACAAAGATGGTGGTATTTCACTCATTATTTTCAATGTCATCACCGATGAATCACCTGAGCAAGCAACTGCCCCGGTCGGCTTTTTGTTCAAAGGCAAACGTGTCTTCACGTTTACTAGTGGCGATACAAATTACGTTCATAATCTGGTGATTAATTCCTCATCCAGCCTAAAGTTACCTGTGATTGAAGAGCAAGAACCAATTGATGCCATCTTAGGTCTGATGTACAAGCTAACGACAACATACTTAGATAAAATCAACGCAATTGACCGGCGGCGGGCTAAGATCCAACAGAATTTGAAAATCAATCCAGAACACAGTGCCATTAATGAATTAATGGATTTAGAAACGAAGCTGGTTTACTACTTAACTTCCCTAAAAGCGAATACAAGCATGCTGCAAGACCTACAGCGCACCCCTGTTGTCCCAGTTAACGATGACCAACGTGAACACATCACAGACATCGTGGTTGAATCTCAACAAGGACTAGAAATGGCACAGATGGCCTCAGAAGTGGTCGAACGTGTCTCAAACGCATATTCAAAGTTGATTGATAACAACTTGAATAACACCATGAAATTTTTAACGGCCTATTCCATTATCATGACGGTTCCGACCATCGTCTCCGGCTTCTTCGGCGAAAATGTAAAGCTACCATTTGAAACCCACCAGTTCGGCTGGCAAATAACGGTGCTAATCATGGTGCTGCTGGGCTTTGCAGTATATCTGGTACTGAGACATTATAAATTTTTCGATAGGTAAAAGATCAGAGAGCGAGCCGATCTGGTCTGAATGCGAGCAATTGCAGGCAGGGCGGTAGGCGTCGTGCAACGACACCGGACGGTCGGCAGGCAATGCACAGCATTCAAGGTCGGCGAACTCGTTTTAGATCAGAGAGTGAGCCGACCTGGGTTGGACTTGAGCACCAACAGACAGGGCGGTAAGGGCTTTAGCCCTGGACGGTCGGTCTGTTGGGCACAGAGTCCAAGGTCGGCGAACTCGTTTCCACCATATAACAGCAAAAAACACAAACAGGGGCTGCGACAAATACAACTTGTTGCAGACCCTGTTTGTGTTTACGAACCATAAAAACGCGGGGCATAAGCCAGGTCCCTGCGCAACCTATCAAATTATCCCCCGCTCTCTCATTTAACCGACGTCACCGTCAACGCATCTGTCACATCATAAAATACCGGCTGCGTCCACGCCAACATATCATCCGTCAATTGTAGTTTTACGATGCTCTCCCTATTGTAGGGTTCAAAGTAAAACGTCCGACTCTCACACGCGGCGGCTGCACGATAAACCGAATACGTTTGCTGGTGATCCGTATTCCGTGGCACTGCAACACCATCCAGCAGATGCCAACTACTGATAATGGCACCATCTTCATCCAGTGGTTGATTGGCACGTTCTTTGAAATAAGCTGCTCGAATAAAACGCGAAGAAGGTGAATAGGAACCTGGCGGAATTGACTTCCCTGACAAGTTGCCAGTAGTTACTTTGGCAGTGTTTAACGGTACCTGCCCAGCTAAAAAGTCCGGCGTGAATTCCATGTATGTCTGAAGCCGTTCAATTTGTCGTTCAAAATTCGGAACATTGGTTAAAACACCTAAGGGATTATTAACGACGCGCATTGGCAGCTCGGTTGGCTCAATTGCCACCATTCGACCGGTCTTATCAGCTACCGCAAAATGAAGCTCAGATTGCCCATATTTACGGTCACTAAAGGTATCGGCCATCAGTTCAACTTCATCAATATGTGCTTCCACATCTGCGACTGAGCGAAAGTTGCCCAGTAACCAGAATTGGAATTCATAGGGTGCCAACTGAACAATATCATTGCGCCGAGCTTCGGCATGCTGCGACCCGTTGGCAAACGTCAGCTTCTGCGCAGTCAGTCCCCACTCGTTCACACCCTCAGAAAGATCGATACGATTTTTCAATTGAAAACCACTACCAACCAGCGCGTATTTATTCACGTGTTCCTGATGATCAAAATCACTTTGCCAACTGTAATTACGGGGAACAAATACTGGTCGATTATCCATTGTTGACCAATCCATCGTCCTGGCTAAAACATGCGTGCCATCAACTGCAATTTGAAAAATACTGGTGCACATGACTATTCCTCCACCGCCGCGTCTTGTCGGCGGTTACGGCTCAAATGTAGATAGGCAATAAAGTGAAATGTAATTCCGGCTAGTAACAAGAATCCGCCGACCCAGTTCGACCAAATTGATGTAATGATGGCTAGTCCATACAATGTCACAGAACGGATGGGGTCCAGCTTAATACTCTTATCAAACACAAAGTGCTTCTCATCCATCATGTCCTGATGATTATACAAATAGCGATACATCAAGATGTACACAGCTGAAATAAAGAATGCGACAGCCGAATATATCATGAACGCCACCCGAATATCCGCCGCGTTTCGCTCTGCTAAAGCAGTCGCAACTAAACTCATTGGATAATCCAGCAACGTAATACTAAACATCGATAGCAAGTTAATTAAATTCAGCTTTCGATCAATAACTTTCAAGCTAGCAAAGTAATCATGATGAAACAACCACAGCGTACCTACATAGAAATAGGACACACTATACGCCAAAAATTCTGGCCATTGATGAATCAACGCCATTGCGAGGTGGCCTTGATGATACTCTGGCACATGAAATTCCAACACTAAAATCGTAATTAGAATCGCAAATACACCGTCACTAAACGCTTCTAAACGTGCCTTTGACATCACTTTCCAGTCGCCTCTTCTCCAGCGGGACGCACAAGATATTCCACATGATGGTCTTTACTGCGTGCATATAATCGCTGTGTATGCTCAGCATCCAGAAAGCCCAAGTCCAACATGTCCTGGTTATCAACTTCAGCAATACCATGATAAGCATCTAACAAAAAGTTGCGAATACCATCTGCCTCTGCCATTAATGCTGCCGTTCGTTCCACTGCCGCCGCTAAGGTGTACCCCTCATCTTGCATTGACTTGATACCGGACACACGTAAAAAAGTGTCGTATCCATAAACACGTTGCGCCTGTTCATCGGCACGCTTCTTGGGTTCGATATACCCCTTTGACTCCCAATAACGCAGTTGCCGCGTCGAAACCCCAGTCATTTTGCTAATTTGACCAATGCCAAAAATCAGGTTGGCTGTACTGAAGATTTTTCCATTGGCTGCTTCTCGTAATGTTGCTCGCTCCAAACTGTCGCCCCCCGACGTTAATCTTCTGGCACTAATTCCTTAATCATTTTACGATGCCAAATGTTAGCTTCTAAAAATGGCTGTCCGTAGGCCTCAAACTCTTGCTTGGCATAGAAGCTGACCGCCGTCTCTTGTGCTTCTAAATATAAGCTTTTGTATCCAGCTGCCTTTGCATCTTTCGTAATTTGATCCATCAACGCCTGGGCAAATCCCTTGTGCCTTGCCCATTCGATTGTGGCAACTCGTTGAATCTGTAACAGATCTTTATCCAGCTTCGTAACCCGTGCTGTCACAACTGGCGTACTCCGGTCATAGCCGACGTAATGGGTGGCCGCCTCATCCCCACCGTCTAGCTCCAATTCACGATCAATTCCTTGTTCGTCGACAAAAACAGCCAGTCGAACAGAAACCGCGTCATCATGAACTGGATTATCAATCCCTTGTTCCTTTTTAATATCCAATGTTGCGGCGGCCTTTTTCTTCTTACCCCAGTTAAACAAACCCATTAACCTTAAACTCCTTCTCAATTTACCTTATTTTTCGTTGTAGCTTAACACTGAAATCCCTTTGTCCGTTAGTGCTAATTTCGTCACACTACCATTAGCGGGGCGTTCGCTCAAGTCAAACTGTCCACCACCATAGCGCTCCATGAGACTCAACAATGTATTCCCATGACTGATCACTAGGACATTATCACCGTCAGACAACTCACTGTTAGCACGAATCATGGCAAATCCCTGGTCAACACGTGCCCAATACTCGTCGTTACTTTCTGCATCGTGAAATGGATCTGCGGCTTTCATCATGTCTTTTGATTCAGCAATCGACCGCTTTGCTTCGATCTCCTTGAAGCTTGTTAATCCATGAGGACGTCCAACTTGGTCCCAGACAAAATTAATGTTGTCGCCTTCAAATGAACCGTAGAATTGCTCACGGAAAAACAGGCTGCTGACCGGCTGCTTAACGTCTGAAACTTGGTTAGCCGCCAAAATTTCTGCAGCTGTTTGCTGCGCCCGCGTTGTGTCGGAACAATATGCCGCGGCAAAAGAAACATGTGCTAATCGTGTGCCGGCGTCTTTTGCATCAGCTAACCCCTTGTCGGTCAACGGCGAATTACTCCACCCTTGTAGCTTGTTATAGATATTAAAGTACGTCTGTCCGTGTCGAACCAAATATAAAGTCACGTCTGCCATATCCGTAGCCTCCATTAATTCAGTATTTATCTACATTATACACGACCCTCTATGACATAAACGGCGAGTTAAACTTTCCCTAAGCTCCCGTCACACCATCCACGAATATTTGGGTGGCGTGGTACACTGTATAATATATTTTTTGCAGCTATTATCAGTCACCGCATCAATTTACCAGGTGATTAATTAAACGAGGTTACTCATTTCATGCACAAGCTACAGGCAAAACTAAATACGCGTATCGGCCTTTTTTGGCTGTTGATGGTTGTCTTCTGGGCAAAAACAATGTTGGCCTACTTCGCTGATTTTCATTTAAGTGTTAGTAATCCATTGCAAGGCTTCATCCTATTAATCAACCCTCTCGGAACGAGTCTGTTGCTTTTCGGGCTTGCTTTTTTCGCACGGCGCGCACGCTTTTTTTATCCAATCTTGGCGCTAACCTACATTTTGAACACCGTGTTATTGTACTTAAACGTCATTTACTTCCGTGAGTTTACGGATTACATGACAGTCTCGACCATGACTGGATATGACAAGGTTAACCAAGGACTATCCGGTAGCTCATTGGCTTTAACAATGCCCCATGACGCACTCTACTGGGTCGACATTGTGATCATCGTGTTGCTCTTCTTATTTCGCTGGCTTAAGTTCGACAAGCTTGCTTTACCGAAACGAACTGGGTTAGCAGTGACTTCATTTGCTTTGATGTTCATTACATTTAACTTGGCCATCAGTGAAGTCGACCGCTCGCAATTAATGACCCGGACATTTGACCGTTCATATGTTGTTAAATATCTAGGTCTCGATTTCTTTACCGCTTATGATGGCGTCAGCGAATGGCACACCTCCGCAATGCGTGCCGCTGCCACGAAGTCAGAATTAAACGATGTCACTAATTTCACGCAAAAGCACTATGCCGCCCCTGATAAGTCGATGTTTGGCGCCGCTAAGGGTCGCAACGTGATCATCATCCATTTGGAAAGTTTCCAACAGTTCTCGATTGATCAAAAAATTAATGGCAAAGAAGTCACCCCATTTTTGAACAGCCTGTATCATTCTAAGGATACTTACGGCTTCGACAATTTCTTCCATCAGGTCGGACAAGGGAAAACTTCCGATGCAGAAAACATGCTAGAAACTGGTACCTATGGCTTGCCTCAAGGCTCACTTTTTGCACAACTTGGCAGTGACGAGACCTTCCAAGCAGCACCTGCCATTCTGCAACAATCACCGGAACATTACACCACCGCTGTCTTTCACGGAAACGTGCCAAGCTTCTGGAACCGAAACAATGTTTATCCAAACCTTGGCTATCAATACTTCTTCGCACAACAGTACTACAATCACAGCGGTAACCGTTCAATGGGTTACGGACTGAAGGATAAATTACTGTTTGATGACTCCGTTAAGTACTTACAACACTTACAACAACCGTTTTATGCGAAGTATTTAACCGTTACTAATCACTTCCCCTTCAACCTAGACAAGGAAGACCAGGATCCAAACTTCAAAACGGCCGACACTGATAGTTCTGTCGTGAATAACTACTTCGTTACCAACCATTATCTAGATCAGTCCGTCGAAGAATTATTCAACTTCTTAAAATCATCTGGTTTGTACAACAAATCCATGATCGTCATTTACGGTGACCATTACGGTATTTCAAACTCAGAAAACAAATCCCTAGCATCCGTTTTAAATAAGGATCCTGACAACTGGACGAACTTTGATAACGCACAATTGCAGCGTGTTCCATTCATGGTGCACATTCCTGGTAATCATCACGGCAAGATCGAGCATCAATACGGTGGTGAAATCGATGTTGAACCAACCATTTTGCATTTGTTAGGAATCAACACCAAAAAGTATGTTCAATTCGGAACTGACTTGTTCTCAAAAGAGCACGATCAAGTCGTTGCCTTCCGAAACCAAGACTTCATCACACCTAAGTACACGTCACTGTCTGGCACCGTTTACGATAATGCCACCGGACAGGAAGCACAGTTAACTGCGGCGCAAAAGAAGCACGTCGATAAACAACAAAAGCACGTCGAAAATGAACTCAGCTTATCTGATTCACTGAACCAAAAGAATTTACTGCGTTTCTACAAACCAAAGGGCTTCACGCCAGTTGATCCAACACAGTATAAGTACGCAAAAGGGTTACAACAGGCTCAAAAGATTGAGCGTGATCGCGGTGTCGGGAGTACGTCGTTATACAGCCAAAACGGCAATAAATCCGTTGAAAGCCTGTATCATACCGATGCGCCTGAAGTCACCGATGATGGTCAATAATTATAAAAGAGAGTGAGACAAAAGTTGGGAAGTAGTCTGCACAGCGATTTGACTTTTGACGCACGTTTCCGCTATTGAAACTCAAAAAAACAACAAAGGGTCTGGGACATAATTATGTCTCAGACCCTTTGTTATACAGTATTGAATTTGATTAGTGTTTCAACCGCTTCTTCGCAGTTGAAATCGTTAAGTCAGGGAAATTTTCACGAACCGTCACACCACGTTTACCCGTTAACAGGAAAATCGCTGCTACGATGAACACAAGATTGATCGCCAACGTGATCTGCCAATCGAACGCGCCAGAAGGTGACGTCATCGACTGACTACCACTACTGACGAATTCAAGGCTGTCAACTCCAGCATGAAACAGAACCGGCCATAAAAAGCTCTTGGTGTACAAATAGATAGCTGCCAATAAACTACCAATTGCTGCCGCTGAAAGCACTTGATCCAACGTTGCTAATGCAGGTTGTCCACCTAGAATATTGGTTACATGCACCAAGCCAAACAACAAACTACTGATAATGACTGCCCAAGCGACAGGATGGCGGAAACGCCGGCATGCCTGCAACAACAACCCTAATACCGCAAACCGCATCAACCATTCTTCAGCGATCCCCGGCTCAATGCCACCTAAAATCATTTCTAATGTTGGTGCCTTCACATGAAAGGCGTAGGCATACCAGATGTTCTTCCATGAATCGCCGGTACTAAAGGCATTAAAAATAACGAACCACACAGAAATCAACGCGATTAAAATGAGTACCCACCATCTTGCTGATTTCGATAACCGAATTGACGGCCACGAAAAGCCCCAGCACTGCATGGCAATACCAATTGTCACGACAAAGGCAAGGGCACCCACAACACCACTCTCCGCAACCGTCACTAGCCAGTGGGAATACGTCAGCCCGCCGCCAGTGAGAACGTTTGTCGAAAAAACAATGTCAAAGAAACCAAAGAACAGCATGAGTAGCCGACCCAACAAGGATTGAATCTGACCCAAGGCAAACACTGCCATTGGAATAAACATCACCATGTAAATAACAAGGGCGCCAATCAGGAACGCATCACCTTGTACATTGACTTTCGCCAGCAGTCGTAATGCTTGTTGCAAAATTGTTGGTAGAAACGCAATTAAAATAATTGCTTGTAGATAATGATTGGTTCGATATAACCAGCGTTTAAACCGCCCCAACTCTGGCAACCGTTGTTCTCGCCGACTCAATAACCATAAGCCGAGCAAGAATAAAATGAGCAGTCCGCCTGCCTGAACGAGTGCGACAAGATGTTGCCCACCTTGTAAGTCCTGGATCCCCGTCCATGTTCCCATAATTGCGATTTCTAACACTAACTGAATTAAAAACCATCGCCGTAGCCATGGTCGTTCACGTAGTCGTTGTTCATCCATCACGCCACTCCCCCTCATCGAACGTTATTCTGCATAAATTGTACCGTACTCATAGAACTTTGTCTGTTTCAGATCTTTACCACCACAAAAAACACAGCTTCTGCAAAGAATCGAATCAGTCCGGCTGTCTCGCCGGATTAATACCTGCGACACTTGCCATAAATGCACCTGAACGATTACTGCAAAAACTGTGAATTTGATTACTTAACGTTGATTTCTTCGTGTTTAGCCGCCCATGGGTAAGCCTTAACGACACCCACGACCTTTTTCTTAGGCACAAATCCGTAATACCGACTATCATTAGAAACAGCTCGGTTATCCCCAAGCACAAAGTAACTATCCTTAGGAACCTTCGTGGCGCCAATGTTACGCGTCCAATTCTCATCATAACTGAGACTCTTTAACGTAAAGCCCTTATAGCCGTTACTACTATGTGGCAAACGACCGAGGGTTCCCGTCGTTTGTTGGTCCTTGCTGATATAACTTTGCGACACTTTCTTCCCGTTAATCGACAACGTTCCGTCGGCACCGTAATCAATGGTGTCGCCTGGCATTCCGATAACCCGCTTCACATACTTCACTTGTGGATCAGTTGCTTCCGGATCCACGCCATAAGCATTAAAAACGATTACGCGGTCATGACGAATGGGCGCCTGTTTAAAAGCCCACACCTTTTCATTATTGGTCAAATTGGGGAGCATTGATGGTCCGTCAACTCGTACGTGAGCAACAAACAGCCATTGAATCAAAAACGCAATTCCGGCACCAATAATAATTGGCCAGAGCAAACTCATAACTTTTTTAATGATGCGCACATCCTCTCACTTATGCTTAGGACTAGTCGCTAGTCCATATTTATTCTATTATACCGATTCTATTAAGGCGACGACAAGCAGCTTGGCTGACTGTAATAAAATTTTACATAACCCTTTCAGATATTCACAGTCGCTAGACACTGCTAAAATAAACCTTAGTAATAAGTGGAAAGGATACTTTTCTTATGCACACATCCGGATGGTGGCGCGCACCGCGTCAAATAACACATCAAATCAGTGATCGTAAAATTTCGTGGCTCGAGTTATTCTCAGACTTAGTGTACGTTGCAATTATTCATTTAGTTACCGTTAATCTTGCAACGCACTGGAATTTCATCGGCATTGCAACTTTCATTTTAGCTTTCACGCTCGTGTTTAACAGTTGGCAAAACATCACGTGGTTTTATGATCTACATGGTGATGACAGTTTACGCACGACCGTTTTGCTTCTTGTCCAGGTGATTGGTATCAGCTTGGTCGCAATTTTTCTACCCGCTATTTTCAGTGGCCACTGGCAAGGATTCATGTGGACCTACCTACTTGTACAAGTATTGATTACCTATTTATGGTGGTCAACTGGTCACTTTGATCCCGACCACCGAGTAACTTCATGGCCGTATGTCAGATTTTATGGTATCGCAACCATCGTATTGCTACTCGCGGCTATTTTTAATCAGCCAGCTTTCTCCGTTGCTGCCTTAGTGATAACCGGCGTTCTTGATTACGGCGCGCCTTTGTTTATGAGCCATCGCTTTGACCATGAATATACTGTTCGTAATTTACCGTTCGAATTATCAGGCGCCATGCTGGAACGCTATGGTCAGTTCACCATGATTGTTTTAGGGGAAGCATTAGCTGATATTATCGACCACGGCTTAGAGCACACCACGCTAAATTCACTCTTAACATTCGTATTGAGTCTCCTTTTCGTTATCAGTATCTGGTGGCTGTACTACATGCTAATGGATAACGTACATGTTGTCGGCAGTAACTTTCGAACATTATTGTGGTTCCGACTATTACACATGGTCTGGCTGCTCATCTTAAGTGGTCTTATTTTTAGTACCAGTTACCTTACTGACACCGACTTAACCCACATTCGCGGGTTGTTCAGTAGCCTAGCGATTACAACCTTGCTACTACTCCAGTGGTTAGCATCCTGGCCATTTAGCAAGCCAAGTCGTGCCACCATTGGCCGCAACATCTGCGTCATCGTCCTTTTGTTAATCGCCATGTGGCTTCCCGTTCTCGGACAATTAGTTCTGAGCAGTGGCGCCATTCTCTTATTTATTGGTGATCACGAACGACGAAGCAATCAGCTGCATTCAGTGAAAAATAAGTGAGCACTTCCTTTGCGCAAATATCATTCGGTGATTAAACTAATGGTGTCTTAAGAAACTGATTAGCAATAACGCGAAAGGATGATTACATGACAGAACAATTCGAAGCAGATTTAACACCTTTAAATGCAGAAAAGATTGGCTCAGCGGCACATGGTAAAGCAACTTTCACCATCGCTAATGATACCTTAACGATTCATATTTCAATGGACGACACCCCCGCTAACACCGAACACTGGGAACATTTCCACGGCTTTGCCGACGGTAGCGATGCACAAATTGCAACGGCTGCTCAAGACGTTAACGGTGATGGTTATGTGGACTTAATAGAAACTGGTGTCGTCTCTGGTACGACAATGGTCCCCTTCAACGATCAACCAGAAACACTCAACATCCCCACCGATACCTATCCAGTTTCTGATGCAAATGGTCATTTTGACTATACGAAGGAAGTACCCCTTCTAGAAATTGAAGATGAGTTTCGGCAAACATTCAAGGATCAGGAACTCGCATTAGACAAGCGGGTCGTCTACATTCATGGTGTACCGCAAAGCCTTGTGTTACCTGATAGTGTAGCCGGTGCAGTTGGTGATTATGATGCACATGTCACGTTGCCAATCGCGGTTGGTAAGATTCATAAGATCTAACAAGCACCTTTTTAAATCTCGCCCCAAAAAACGACCGACTTTTGGCGCACGTTTCAACTATTGAGGCTTAGAAAACAAAACAGTGGGTCTGTGGACATAACTAATTATGTCCACAGACCCACTGTTGTTTTCTGATTTTCAATAGCGGAAACGTGGGACAAAAGTCAAGTCGCTGTGCA
>NZ_JQCB01000004.1:116195-120424 GCF_001437435.1 Furfurilactobacillus siliginis
ATCCCACTCTCTTATTTATTCAAATGTACAGACGTGCTATGCACCGGACCACGATGGTGTGGATCAGCTGCAAATGCCGCTGCGTGAACAGCCGTCGCAGCCTCGCCAAAGCCAGTCGCAATTAACGCCACTTTACCGTCATAACTAGCTGTATCCCCTGCAGCATAAACACCTGACACACTGGTTTGCATACTTGAATCAACGGCCACTTGCTGACGATTCTGCTCAAACTGCAAGTCCCAGTCCTCAAAAACACTATGGTCGGAGATAAAGCCAAAGTTAACGACCATATCATCCAATGTAATCAATCGATGATTGTCAGTTTTCATTTCCTTTAAATCAACCGTGATTCGATCACCTTCGGCAGCTGTTAAATTCTGTGCCAAATAAGGAGTCACTTGTTCCACACTTGATGCAGCTAAGCGGCTAACGCTGTATGGTAACGCCCGAAACTCATTTCGGCGATGCATGAGATAGACATGTTTAGCAACCGGTTCAAGCATCAAGGCAATATCGATGGCGGCATCCCCACCACCAGCTACCATAACGTCATGACCTTTAAAATGCGTCATTTGCGGCACAAAATACCATAAATTTTTCTGCTCAAATTGCTCAGCATTCTCCACGGCTAATTTTCGCGGTGTAAATGCACCGTTCCCAGTCGTAATCAACACTGTTTTACTATGTGTCACACCGGCTGATGTGGTGATCGTAAAATCGCCTAAGGTGCCACTAACGTTTGCCACCGTTTCGCCAGTTTTAACAGTGATTGGAAATTCACGCATTTGGCCAGATAATTGATCAACCAGCTGTTGACCCGTAATCCCAGCATAGCCAGCAACATCTAAAATTTCTTTTTCAGGATACAACGTGGTTACTTGTCCACCAACTGCTGGCAAACTTTCAATCAACTGGGTGGATAGTTCTTGCAAGCCTGCATAAAAAGCGGCAAACATCCCCACCGGTCCACCACCAATAATCGTTAAATCATACATTTCTTCACTCATAAATTCCCATACTCCGTTAAGTTAGTTATCTCGTAATTGTAGTTTGCCCGCCTGTTCGAACAAGCGCCCCATCCGTAGCAAGGTTAATTCATCGCCTTTTCGAGCAGTAAATTGAATCCCTAAAGGCAGACCTGTTTTCGTTACGTATGTTGGCAAACTAAGTGCTGGTTGACCTGTTAAATTGGCTTGTTGTGTAAATGGTGATTGCGTCAGCTCTTGCTCAAAGTAATCCCATAACAGTTGCATCCGCTCTGCCAGCGACATATCTGCCACATGGTCAATTTGTGCATCAATGGCAGGGTCTACCAGTGGATTATCCAGTCGTGGCGCCGGGTGGGCCGTCGTTGGTGTTAGGTACAGATCGTACTGATCGTGAAAGGCATCCATTTGTGCACTCGCCTGATCCCACAAACTGATGGCCGCACTGTATTGTCCACCAGTAACGCCTAACCCCGCTTGATAAATAAGCCAAGCTAGACGCTCCATGTCATCCGGACCAACAGACCGTCCTAATGATCGGCTAACATCATCAAACATCGCGACTGTTTCCGCACCATTCATCACATAATATGACTTCATTAACGCGACACCATCTAATGGATTGGTCTGTTCAGTCACTGCAAAGCCCTCATGACTTAAAAAGTCTACGGCATCTAACACAGCCTGCTTAGCGTCCTTTGAGACTGGTGTACCGACTGGCGAAACTGTCGAATAAGCGATTCGCAAATGCTTGTCTTGATCCCATAATTGATCATTAAAGCCCAACAAGTTTACCGGGGTGGCAAACGGTGCCGCTGGTTGGTAAGTTTGCAGCCAATCAAGCAATGTTGCTGTATCTCTAATGGAACGTGTCAACGCAAAATTAATTGAAGCGCCACCCCAGCCACGCCAACCATTTGGGCCAACAGGCACCCGCCCGCGCGTTGGCTTTAATCCAATCAGACCTGAAAAAGAAGCTGGGATTCGAATCGAGCCACCACCGTCGTTACCAGCGGCCAATGGGACGTAACCTGCCGCAACACTAGTGGCTGCTCCGCCTGAAGAACCGCCAGAATAATAATCCTGATTCCAGGCATTACGCGTTTTACCATACAAGACAGGATCCGTAATGTTTTTAAAACCAAATTCCGGCGCGTTCGTTTGTCCGATAATGATGAATCCGGCTGCTTGTAATGCACTCACAAAATTATCTGTCGTACCGGCAACTTCATCTTTGAAAAGCCGTGAACTCAACGTTACCGGTTCGCCCTTCAAATCCTGACCCATATTTTTTAGTAGTAGCGGCACACCTAAAAATGGTTGCCCTGTGTCCGTTAACTTGCGTGCTTCCGCTAGCGCCTTTTCTTCACGCAAATGTACGACCGCGTTTAGCGTTTGATCGCTTGTCGCTATCTTTGCTAGTGACGCTTGGACAAGTGCTTCACTCGTTGTTTCACCGGTACGCACTTGGCGCGCTAACTCTAAAGCATCAACCATTTTCAAATGTCCCTCCCATAATGAATTTTAATTAGCTAAAGTATACCCCAAGCCATAAATGAACAACCAGAATTCATCCCATGACAACAAAAAAAGATCAGTTGCCGTTTAATAACGGAACTGATCTTTTAATCTGGTCGCTTAATGACAGCCAATCACTGGAACACTAGTTTTCGCTTTCCAGTTTCTTTGCATCTGCGTCAATCGTTGCAAAACCGGAAACCTTAGATGCAGGTTGTGGGTTCTTTGCACGATCTTGTTCGACTTTTTCGATCAAAGCCTTACGTTCTTCTTTACTCAATTTAGCCATGATTTTCGCCTCTTTCACTTTATGGAAAAGAAACGGGCACCATTAAGTCCTTTATTAACTGGGACAGCTCGTTAAATCCACTGTAGCACTTTTAGACAAGTTTGGTAAATGTCAGCGTTCTTTTGCATTTAACACGAAACGCCACATCAATTGCGGTGTCCCAGACACGGTGGCGTCTTCCCGATTAAAATCTGGCTGGCGCGTGAACCCATGTGCAACCAATAATGCTTGTGATGCTGCATTATCTGAAGCGGTATCTGCAATTAACTGCTGCAAATGTAATTCATCAAAAGCAAATGAGATCATATGTGTTAAAACTTCACCCATGACCCCTTGCTGCTGCATAGCTGGCAATAGCTCGTAACCAACTGCCGCTGATTTTTCTGAAACATCCCACAGCATGAACGTCCCCAGATAATCATTAGTAACTTTATCGCCAACGCCCCAAATTAACGCGTTATTGTTCATCACCAAGCTCATCATATGATTGACATAAGCTGCCGTCGCCATAATATCCGTATCTACTGATCGGCCACTTGCTTGCGCAACAGATGCATCGTGCCGTAACGCAAACACGTCTTTTACCTTATACGTTGTTAGCCAGTCAAGTACGTAATGCGCCGTCATAATTGGATGATACTTTTCAAATTCCATGAGCAGCTCCCTCTTTCGTTTCATCACGCTACATTATAACGATTTCTGCACTGCAACGCTTGCATCAACTATCCATTCGCCCAGATTTCCGGTCCATGGTATAATTTTCGAAATATCAAGCGGGGGTATGCTCATGTGGCTAACAGCCTATAAAAACTTTTGGCGAAAAACTTTTAAAATTTCTGGAGTCGCCAGTCGTGCGGAATACTGGTGGACTTTTCTGATTAATTTCATCATCGCAATCGTATTACAAATTCCACAAAACATTCGTGCTTTTGATTACAAGCAACATCCAACCGCCCGCGTGGGCACAGGCAATCCGCAACTAAACCATTGGCTCTTCGCAGGTGGTGCTAACAGCGTCATTGCAAATGGATTTGCGATTATAGCAGGACTCTTTTTCATCGTTACGTTGATTCCAAAACTGACGTTAGCGATTCGGCGTTCCCATGATTTCAACTGACCTGGTTGGTGGCTCGGTGGCTTTTGGATTTTACGTGCCAGTACGTTGACCATTGGCATCGTGGAATTTGTCATCATGGCAGTGCAAGTGAACGAGAATGACCCCACAGCAGCATTCAACAGCCTCCTCGTTGCAGGTAGTACACTGCTTGCCTATCTCGTATTGATGATCGCCGAGTTAGTTTTACTAGCACGTAAACCCGTACGCCCAAACAACTTCTTACCTCACTAATTGGCTACCGCGGAGGCAGTGTCCCCCATCACCAGGCCATTAGCAAGTTCGCTTCGCTCACCGTCGACCAGATGTAGCGCCTTACCGC
>NZ_JQCB01000004.1:120661-120917 GCF_001437435.1 Furfurilactobacillus siliginis
AAGTGCTTTGCCCGCTCTGCGGGCAAAGCACAAGTGCAGTGAACATCGAAGTAAACTCGCCGCCACTGTGACTGCAGCGGCCAACGGTCACTCTATGTAATAGTTAACTACAAGCATCAAATAACCGCTCCAACAGTTCTACGTGTACGTAGAACTGTTGGAGCGGTTATTTGATGTTGCGTCTGACTTTTACTTTGGCACTAACGGTTGTGCCGCTCGCAAAGCGAGCGACACTCTCCGCCAAAACAGGGTAACA
>NZ_JQCB01000004.1:121134-149675 GCF_001437435.1 Furfurilactobacillus siliginis
AAAGTGGAGGGCTGCGAAGAATTCGCAAAGACCGCAACGGTAAGGCACGCTAGTTTCCCGCCCGCGAACGCAGTGAGCTCACTGTTATCCTGTTTTGGCGGAGACACTCACCACACTACTTTAGCGAACACGCAGCGTCATCGCGTTAACTGCCACAATAACAGTGCTGAGTGACATTAGAACGGCACCGACCATCGGATCGAGCATGAATCCCAGTGGTGCCAAAATGCCTGCTGCTAAAGGAATGGCAAGGATATTATACCCAGCTCCCCACCACAAGTTTTGTGTCATCTTGCTGGTTGTTTTACGAGCAAGATTCAAGAAATCAACGACATCATGCGGATCACTTCTAACCAACACAACGTCAGCGGAATCAACTGCAACATCAGTGCCTGAGCCAATCGCCACACCAATATCAGCGCGAGCCAAACTAGGGGCATCATTAACACCGTCACCAATCATCATGACCGCACCAGTTTGCTGATACTGTTTGACTAGTGCTTCTTTATCTTGTGGTAATAACTGTGCATGAACTTCGGTGATGCCCAACTGTTTAGCTACTAATTGGGCTGTTTGAAGATTATCCCCCGTTAACATGACGGGTTCAATCTCCTGCGCTCTTAGTGATTCAATCATAGTTTTAGCAGCTGGTTTAAGCTCATCACCTTGTGCGACAAACCCGATCACTGTGCCATCCAGCACCAAGTAACTAACGGAGTTGCCGGCACTGGCTAACTTATCAAACTGGTCCTTATCGTAGGTCAGGTTTTGTCCATCTAGGTAGGTAGCTGAAACTAGCTGTAATAACTTTGCTTGCCACTCACCTTGTAATCCAGCACCGGTCAGCTGCTTAACATTGCTAATCACAGCAGGTGTAACAGATGCTTCTTTCGCTGCCGTCAACACGCCGACTGCCAATGGATGACTCGATCCTTGTTCTAATCCTGCTAGCAATGCTAATATCTGCTGATTGTTTAACTCATCACTATAACTACCGTAATTTTGAACTTTAAAGTTGCCCGCTGTGAGGGTGCCCGTTTTATCCATCAAGGCATACTTTAATGTGTGCACCCGCTCCATTGCATCACGGTTACGGATTAACAATCCATGGCGCGCTGCAATCGCTGTACTACGCGCAATCACCAACGGAATCGCTAAACCCAACGCATGTGGACATGCAATGATCAAAACGGTTACTGCCACCGATAAAGCCAATGCCAAATTACCAACGAGTAACCAGGTAATAAAGGCCACAACGGCAACGGTCAACGCTGCGTAAAAAAGTGTACCCGCCACTTTGTCAGCCATGTTTTCCTGCGCTGATTTAGACTGTTGTGCTTTGCTAACAAGATCCATCACTTTCGCTAAATAACCTGTTTCACCAGTTCCTGTAATGATCATTTCAAAGGTACCATCACCATTTACCGAACCACCTATTACTGGATCGTCGATTTGCTTTTCAATCCGTTTGGCTTCACCCGTGACCATCGCTTCATCAACATTCGTACTACCACTCACGACTGTACCATCGGCCGGGATTTGCTCACCTGCACGAACAGAAACATGATCATCAACCTTTAAGTCACTGATTGCAACATCTTGCACCTGTTCATTTACAACTCGATGCGCAACACTTGGCAATAACTTTGCTAATGAATCAACCGCTGATCCTGCGTTCATGACCGCGTTCATTTCAATTCGATGTCCTAAAAGCATGATGACGATCAACGTCGCAAGTTCCCAGAAGAAATCCATGACGTGTGGATGCACGTGTAACAAATTATTCGCTAAGACCGCATACAAACTATAAATGTATGCTACAGAAATCCCCATAGTGATCAACGACATCATGGCAGGCTTTCTGGTTTTTAATTCATCTCTTGCACCAAAGAAAAATGGCGTTCCACCATAGAAAAAAAGAATCGTCCCCAGCGCCAACACAACCCAGTCTGAGCCAGGAAAGGTCAATTGAAATGGTAATTTCATCCCCATCATCGGCGTTAATAAGATGATCGGAATCGTTAGGGCAATTGACACCCATAGTTTTCGTCGTAAATTGCCCATGTGCATCATACCGTCCATGTGCATGTCTTCATCATTCATTCCGCTCATATCATGCTGCATGTGCATATCATCCATCTTCAAGCCTCCATTTTTCGTTTACATATGTAATCAGTAACTAGAGTTTACAATTGTAATCGAAAAAGGTCAACCAATGAGCCTCTCTTAAGAAGCTCATGGTTGACCGATTAGCACTGTCCTGTTTCACAATCAGGCAAACAGTTGCAGGGAACTTGCTCTGGTGCAGTGAGCGCCTTTTTTTCAAGCACAGCTTGCAGCTTTTTAACATCAGCTTGACTGAACGTTAAATCAGTCATCAAGTCCGCCAACGTTTGCCCTGCCTTCATTTGACACAAATGACTAAATAGCGCGTGTGTCGCTGCATTCATCGCAGCGGTTTCTTCTACTAGTGGCTTGTAATCAAATGCATTTCCTTGCTTAGTGGTACTTAAAATTTCTTTTTTAACTAAGCGACCCAACAGTGTTTTAGTCGTGGCCGGCTTCCAACCCATTTTTTCAGTTAAAATCTCGGTCAGTTGATGACTCGTTGCATGACCCAAGGTCCACAAGACACGCATCACTTCCCACTCAGCATCGCTAATTTCAATTTGCATCGTTGCTTCCATCGGTGATCATCTCCTGCTCGTTTAATATTTAGCTTAAGATTACACTTGTAGTCAAAGTGTCGCAAGTATCATAACTCAAGTTCTGACGCCTTAACTGGTTCATTAAAATGTTGATAATGAGACGTGCCGACAGTTGTTATTTCACAATAAAAGGGCTATAAATGGTGTATCGCACAAATTTAAATAAACAGGTGGAAAATAATGACTCCTATGAAGGAAGACTACCTAAAAATGATTTTCGAGTTAGGTGGCGTTTCTGGAAAAGTTTCAAACAAGCAACTGTCCCTTAGCCTTGATATTGCGGCCGCATCAGTTACTGAAATGATCAACAAACTCGTGGAAGAACGCTTGGTGTCACACACACCTTACGCCGGTATTTCACTCACTAAATCAGGGCGCAAAGCAGCCGAAGAACTCGTTCGTAAACACCGACTTTGGGAATGTTTCTTGTTCGACAAGTTGGATTACACACTGGCGACCGTGCACCAAGAGGCTGAACAACTGGAGCACAGTTCTAGTGATCAAATGATTGATAAACTAGACGCTTACCTAGGCCATCCAGAACATTGTCCTCATGGTGGCGCCATCCCCGATCCCGCAGGCAATTACGAAGTCGGTAGTCGGACAACCTTAGCGCAGGTTAATGATGGTGCTAAGATTCGGTTATCGCGCTTCGTCGATAATCACGATCTGCTCGAGTACCTCGAAAGTTTAAACTTCGTGGTTGGTCAAGAATTCACCGTCAATAGTCATGCACCATTTGAAGGTCCGATTTCTTTAACTGCTGCCGAAGCTGGTAACGACATTGATGTCAGCTTCAAAGCCGCCAATAACATCTTTATTGACGAACTCTAAATTAGTGAATATTTAGAAAACAACAATGGGTCTGGGACATAACTATTATGTCTCGGACCCATTGTTGTTTTCTAAGTTTCAATAGCGAAAACGTGCGCCAAAAGTCAAGTCGCTGTGCAGACTACGAACAACCTACCGGATTGAAAACCAATCCGTACGGCCGTTCTAGGTCTTGCTCGCTACTTCCCGACTTTTGTCCCACCCTCTTGATTTATCGCCGGTGTGCGCGCTGTTCATGTCGATGCCGGCTAATTGTCGTCCGAAATGCCGGCGACCGTTGCATTAATGTCAACGTATAACTTAAGCTGGCGCTGGCTGATAACGCCCACAACACCCACCAGCCACCTTCGTGAATACGCTTAAACGGTAGTAGTTCTTCAAGCATGCTATCGTTTGTAACGCTCCGCAGTTCATGCCAGTCCATCTGATGATGTGCTAACACGATCGTGACACCAATTTGAATCACTAAAATGGCTGCCCAACCAATTAAATAATGCCATCCACCACGAATCATCACGCGTTCTTGCCCGTCATTGTTAAGTGTTGGTTTGATCACCGCTAAACGTCCCTGGGTAACGCCGATAGCAATCCCCAGTATGACCATCACACCAGCAACGGTAATATTTGCCGGCGTGTTTTTAAACAACTGGAAGAACATAAACACCGAGTACAGTGGAATTAACCAGTACTTGTAGCGCCGTGGACGTTCAAATTCAAATTGACCACGAATAAAATAGCTCAAAATTAGTAAACTTAATAAAGTTGCACCCATACATTAGTCCTTGCTTTGTTCACTGAATGTTTCTGTTAAAATTTGTGCCAACTGACTGAATGACTGATTCATTTGGCAAATTTGTTGATAGTCCATTTTTTCAAGCATCAATCGTGCCACACGCCCCGCTTCCTCACGCTGATTCGTCTGTACAGATTGCCCTTTTTTGGTTAACTTGACTGTATGCCGACGACGATCGCTTGAATTCACTTCCAGGCGAATTAATTTTTGCTTCAGTAGATCACTAATCCGAATTGAAATCGCGCCACTGCTGACATGGTTTATTTTCGCTAACTCGCCAACCGTTGCGTTAGGCTGCTGTGATAACTGATCTAGTAGACTAAGACTACCCCAGCTAGCGCCATATGAGGCGGGAATTTTCGAAAGTGCCTTTTCAATTGCACGAAAACTACCGATATAGCCCTGTTGTAAAATTTGAATTACTTTTTGTTCGTCGCTTTGTTCATCTACGTCGCTCATGATTTCTCCACCCTGATCAGTCTTAGGTTAGTAACTTAATTTGTTAACCCTCATTATGAACAATTACGTTAATTAATAATACATTTATTTTCACTTGCACGTAATTTTTTTAAATGTTTCACTTTTTAACTAACTCCCGTAACAAAGCAATGAGAAAAAATGATTCAGACTTGAGTAAGGGCTTACATTCGTCTATTATAAATAGTGTAATTAAACGTTTTACTGAATTAAATCTTATTTAGCGGGGGTTACAAGATGGCTACAAAGAAAATGATTCTTGACTTGGATACCGGTGTTGACGATGCGTTGGCATTGGCTTATGCAATTGCTGCACCAGAAGTTGATTTGATTGGGATCGTTTCATCATACGGTAACGTATTGGTGGACAAATCAGCTGAAAACTCACTGAACCTATTGGAATTACTGGGCGCAACTGATGTGCCTGTATTCCTTGGTGAATCACACTCTAGCACCACTGATCACTTTGACGTAATGGAAATCAGTCAAAAGATTCATGGTGTCAACGGAATTGGGGAAGTTGAAATTCCAACTGCCAAACGCCCTGTTGAAAGTGGTTCTGGTGTTGACTTCATCGTTGATGCAGCCCACGAATACGGTGACAACTTAATCTTGGTTCCAACTGGTCCACAAACGAACTTAGACGCTGCCATTCAAAAGGACCCTGAAGTTGCTAAGTTAATTGGTAACATGACCTTCATGGGTGGTGCCCTCACCGTTCCTGGTAACGTAACAGCCTTCACGGAAGCTAACATTAACCAAGACCCTGCTGCAGCTGACCGTGTCTTCCGTTCACCATTGAAGTCAACGATGGTTGGTTTGGATGTTACTTTACGGACATTATTAACTAAGAAAGAAACGCAACAATGGCGTGACTTGGGCACCGTTGCCGGTGAAAAGTTCGCCGACATCACCGACTACTACATCGATGCCTACTATGACTTAGACATCGATAAAAATGGTTGTGCCATTCATGACCCATTGGCCGTCGGTATTTCAATCGACGAAAGTTACGCTAAGCTAATTGACCTTAACATGAAGGTTACCCATGACGATGCTGCTAACCCAGCTGATGTTGGTCGGACGATTGGTGACAGTGCTCGCCTAAACGACCCAACAACCAACATGAAGGTTGCTGTCGACGTTGATAAAGATCGTTACTTGGCTCATTTCATGGACCTCTTGACAAACTTATTTGCAAAACATTAAGCGCTATTAAAAACGTGCAGCCACCGCGACAAACGTATTTTTGTCACGGAGACTGTACGTTTTTTTGTTACTACCGATTTATTTAGTTCAGTTATGTCCCCAACAGACTAATATTTTTGACACATCGCAAATGTAAAAACTAGCGTCGCTGTAATCAGTGGCGTAAAATGAAAACAAAATTTTGGGGAGTGCCATCATGGAACATAAAGTTGTCAACGCACTAAGTTATTTCAGTATTTTATTCTTACCAGTCATTTTTCCACTAGTCGTGTGGATTGTCGGTAGTGGCGAACAAACAATCACGACAAATGCGAAAAAGGCTTTTTGGAGCCAACTATTGCCAACAATCATGGCATTTGCCTTATTCTTTTTCGTTGCCATCTATGGTTTAACTAATGGTGCTAATGCAGGGTTAGGTTGGTTAACTGGTCTTTTCTTTGGGCTACTGTGTCTTATCTCAGTCGTTTTATGGTTCTACAACATCGTCATGGGCATTCGGATGCTGCTTGCCTAACCACATTAGCTTGCTGGAGGATTAAGTCTTATGCAATCAACGACTTCACGTAACACACACAATCTCGTCTTAGCGGCGCTTTTTATTGCCATTATTTTGGTGCAAGTACTCGTTCCCTTCCTGGGATACATTCCGTTAGGACTAACGGCTATCGGTCTGCAGATCGTTATCATTCAATTCACTGTTACCATCGCAGCGATTTTAATGGGGCCTTGGTGGGGTGGCCTGATTGGCGGTGTCTGGGGATTGGCATCATTTATTCAGGCCTGGACAACCGTTTATAACTTAGGTGCCTTCTTGTTTAGAAACCCAGTGACAGCAATCGTCCCGCGTATTATGATCGGCATTGTTGTCGGCTATGTTTTCCAAGAATTAGCAGTCAAACGCCACCATCAACCTTTGGCGTTAATCCTGGCTGGTTTTTTATCTTCCTTTACAAACACCTTATTAGTTGTCCTGTTTTCTTGGATTACAATTGTCGGATTTCACCTGTATTTTCCAGGAATTCCACACAGTGGCACCTTCACTTGGATTTTGCTCTCACTCGTTGGGGCAAACGGGATTGCTGAAATGATTGCAGGCGTCATTATCGTACCGATTATCGGCGGCGCCACGCTCGCCTTACGCCGCGCTCGCTAAATTGTGTAAACAACATTGTTTGAAATATGTGGCGGTTTCCGCTACTATTGGTTCGTACCAAAATATATCTGGGGTGCCTAGCGGCTGAGATAAAACCCATTGAACCTGATTCGGTTAGTACCGACGAAGGGAGATACGTAAGTGTGGTTCCCACCACGGGACCATTTTCAATCCGAAATTACGACCTCTCACATCAGGTAATTCTTTGTGAGGGGTCTTTTTACTGTCACAGAATTATCTATGTGAGCGATAAATTCCGGATCAAGTCAATTGGTTGTTGAACGCTGGTTCATGCCCCACGGAGGTTAAGCTTATGGAACAAGACACACATTCGAACCGGTGGCATCTACGTGATGTCATCCTCATGTCAATTGTTGCTATTTTTATGGGCATTATTTTCTTTGTTACAGGCTTTCTCTACAATGGTTTGACCTTACTACTGACCCCCTTTGGGATGGCGCCTTTTGCCAATGACATCTTGTTAGGTCTTTGGACAATGGCTGGACCACTTGCCGCTTACATGATTCGCAAGGTCGGCGCGGCTACCATTGGTGAAATTCTTGCTGCCGCGGTCGAAGCCGTCATTGGCGGTCAATGGGGACCCAGTACTTTAATTTCCGGATTTATTCAAGGATTCGGTTCAGAATTAGGTTTCACCGCCACTTTATACCGTCGTTATGATCTTTTTTCATTGACCCTCTCCGCATTAACAACCACCATCGTCACTTTCATCTGGGACCTCGTTCGTTCCGGATATGGCGCATATCATCTTTGGTTAATTATTGCGTTATTCATTACGCGTTTACTTTCAACGTGGATTTTTGGTGCATTACTCGTCTCAGGCATCACAAAGCTCTTAGATCGTTCACACCTGCTAGACCACCGCAACGCCTAGCAAATTTAGCACTTGCTGTGAAAGTGAGTCATCATGTCAATTGTAAATTTAAACCATGTTACATTTAAATATGCCAAGGATTTACCGCCTGTTATTAACGACCAAACGTTATCCTTCACACAGGGAACTTTTAATTTATTAACTGGCCCTTCTGGAACTGGTAAATCGACATTATTGAAGCTAATCGCCGGGTTATACCCGGCTTTTACTGGTTTCCTAGAAAACGGGTCAATCCATGTCGCCAATCAACTAGTGGCAAAGCTCACGCCTGCAAAGCGGGCTCCATTGGTCGCAATGATGTTCCAAAATCCAAGTGAACAGTTTGCCATGTCAACACCACGTGAAGAACTTGTCTTCGCCTTGGAAAATCTCCAGGTAGTGCCAACTGAAATTCCTAAGCGCGTTGACTCTGCACTTGCCTTTGCAGATGTGACCGACTTCGCTGATCGCACTTTTACAACACTTTCTGGTGGCGAACAACAAAAGGTCTCACTGGCTGTCATCATGGCATTGGACTCACAGGTAATCCTTCTGGACGAACCCTTTGCCAACATTGATCCAGAGGCACGTTTGTTTTTACTTAACCGGTTAACGGAGCTTGTGCACGACCATGGTAAAACCATTATTGTTGCTGATCACGATTTAGCCGATTATCAAAAACGCATCGACCATCTTTTTATTTTAAACGAGGCTTCGCACCAAGTTGAGTCCGCGACAGCCATAGTGGCAAAGGCGCGCTTTGATGAGTTTGCGACACAACATCAGCAACAAGCAATCGCACTCCCTGTTGCTGATGCCACGCCCGTTTTTGAACTCGATCACTTTAGCGTTGGCCACACAACGCCACTGATTCAGCAAGATGCGCTGCAGTTATTTCAGCAACGCTTGACCGTTATTACCGGCGCTAATGGTTCGGGAAAATCAACGCTATTTGATGCCTTAGTTCGCCTACAGCCCTATTTTGGATCAGCAAAGTGGACTTCGCATGAAATCAAGCGATTGCGCCGGCGTACCTATGCACAACGAGTTTCACTAGTATTTCAACAAGCCAGCAGTCAGTTTTTAAACATCACCATGGCGGAAGAAATTGCGTTTAGTCAACAACACCAATTAACGCCTGATTGGGACAAAGCACGCATTGCCGATGCCGTACAGCAACTCAATTTGGCTGGCCATGAAAATCAGGTCGTGTATTCGTTGAGTGAAGGGCAAAAGAAGAAACTTCAAGTACTGATTATGCTCATCATGGGAACCGAAACCTTACTGCTAGATGAACCGTTAACTGGGCTTGATCTAAAGTCTGTACACACTGTGCTGCAATTGTTACATGATGCCGTGCACCTGCAGAAACAAACCGTCATTATGATTACGCATCAACTAAACGATGTCGCGGCTTATGCAGATTTGCATCTCCATCTAAGTACTAAGCAGTTGGCTTACGAGGCGACCTTATGAATCCAACCTTACTTTTACTGCTGACCTTATTGGTTGGTCTCGAAATTTCCTTTACTTCGGTTATCTGGGCCAATGTCGTCATTATTGCCATCGCTATCGTGGTTATGCTGAGATATCGTGTTCACTGGCTGACCTTTGTGCGTCTGTTACTAATTCCATTAATTCCAGCAGTTGGGATTTGGTTTTCAATTCGCTACTTTTCTACAGCTCACAGTGTCCATTTTGCCTGGGTGATGTCGACACGGATATACGCCTACGCATTTCTGGGTGGACTCTTTAATGCTGCGACGACCACCAATGCAACCTTAGCGTCACTTGAGCAAAACGGTCACATCCCCACGACCTTCGTTTACGGAATGCTGGGTGCATTTAACTTTGTCCCTAAAATTCATAGTGAGGTTGCCATCATTCGAGCAAGTGCGCGAATGCGCGGTGTGAATCTCCATTTTTGGTCTCCTCAGTTACTATTTAAGGCGATCGTGGCTGCACTAAATTGGTCTGAAAATTTAGCCGAGGCGATGACCTCGCACGGTTTTACAGAAAATGCCCAGCGAACACATTTAAAAGTACTACGGATTAGCATCCGTGATTATGTCGTTGCTGGGATAACCCTAGTTGTCTTACAATTCATTTTATTCAGTCACCTACCTTGATTTAAAAATCGACCATACAAAAAAGCGTGGATCATCAGTCCCTTGTAGCCTAAATAGCTGCCTACGGACTGATGATTCACGCTCTTTTTTTACATAACTCAAATCATTTAAAATTTTCTTTTAGAAATGCTTCAATATGTTCTTGATAGGCTTTGGGGTCATGTCTAAACGAAGCTGCGTGCTTCGCGCCCTTTACAATCCATAGTTTTTTCGGTCCATTTGCATGGCGATAATTTTCATGCACCATTTTTGTTGGCACAAACGTATCTTTGCTGCCATGAATCATCATGATTGGCCGGTGATTACGTGCGACTGCCTTAACAGCGCTGGCTTCGTGGTAATTATAGCCTGCTCGTACCTGACTAATTGTACTGACAACGGGAACCAGTGGCCAGGCCGGCAAATTATACATTGATTTTGCTTGGTAACTAATTTCGTCCTCAACCGATGTGTAGCCACAATCTTCAATGTACGCTTTTACTTGCTTAGGGACATCTGGTTCACCACTGACCATCATCGTCGTGGCACCACCCATCGAAACGCCAAACATCAGAATTTTACTTTGCTGGCCATTTTTGGCAACAACCTGGCGAATCCATTTCAAATAATCTTTTCGATCCAACCAGCCATAACCGATGTATTTACCCTGTGATGCGCCAGCCGCACGATCATCCGGAATCAATACATTAAAACCCAGCTCGTGAAACATCGTCCCATAGGCTGACATTTTTTCTTTATTGCCACCAAATCCGTGCGCAATCACAACGGTCTTATCCGTTTGCTGCGCAGCTGGTAAATAATTTGCCACTAATTTCAAATTACCCGGCTGGCCCTTAATTGTCCACGTTGCCTTCGGTTGTTCCCGAAACCAGCGATCCTTTTGATACAATGGATCACTTTTAGCCATCGGTTTATTATTAATAAATGCTTTGTGGCTGCGGACTTCAGCCACCTTAAAGAAGTACGCCCCAGCACCAAACAACCCTGCGCCTAGTAGCAAAACAACCACTAGTAAACTAATCCAGAGTCCTCGATGCCCATGATGAATTTCTCGGTCACCGGCGTGGCGCAAATTTCTTTTACTCAATTTAGTCAACCCCCTACTTCAATCAGCCAACTTTACCACGAAATGATTACTCTCACAACGGGCGTTTCCGTGGTGGGACTGCTATAATAGCGGTAACATCGCTGTAAACGGAGGCTTTTACACATGAAATATAAACAAAATTGGAACCTTGAAAACATTTTTCCAGGTGGCTTTGAGTCACCTGCTGCAACTGCACGCTTAAATGAACTCGTTACTACGATCGAAACACTTAAGCAAACCGTAGTTGATCTAGACTTAGGAGCTGATCAGCCTACATACACTGCTTTGCAAAATTACCTGACGAAGCGTAATGAAATTGCTGACGGTTTGAAACAGCTTGGTGTCTTCTGGACCGCACATCAATCTGCTGACTTTACAAATGCAGCGATTGGGCCAAAATTAGCACATTTGAGCGAAGTCAGCACGGAATTTGACGACATCGAAGTTTCATTTGGCAAAAAGTTAGCTGCTTTAAATGATGATGATTTTAAGCAGTTAGCCGCTTTACCAGCCTTTCAGGAGCTCCGTTTTAACCTCAGTGAAATTCGTCAACATGCAAACGAACAGCTGGATGAGGCAACTGAAAGTGTTATTAACAAGCTTAGTATCGATGGTTTTCATGGTTGGAGCTCACACTACGATACCATTGCCAGTCAAGTGTCTGTCCCTTACGTTGACGCCGATGGTAAAGAACACACTCTGTCTGCAGGGCAAGCGCTCAATCAATTGACCGGTGCACCTGATAACAGCACGCGCAAACGGATCATGGCTGCTTATGAAACTGCCTGGGGCAAGGAAGAAAGCATTGCCGCTGACACATTAAATCATCTGACAGGCTTCCGTTTACAAAACTATAAGTTACACGGTACCGACGACTTTTTGAAATTCCCATTGGAACAAAATCGGATGAGCCAGCGGACCTTAAACACCATGTGGAACGTCGTCGAAGCAAACAAAGACATGTTCATCCCTTACATGGATCGCAAAGCAGCCTTGCTGGGTAAAACTCAGTTCGATTGGCAAGATCAGTCTGCACCAATCATGGTTGACGGTTTTGAAAGTAAGCACATCGCCTACGATGATGCAGCAGACTTTATCGTCGACAACTTCCGCAAGTTCAGCCCTAAAATGGCAAACTTGGCGCAAACCGCCTTTGACAACCAATGGATTGAAGTTGAAGATCGCCCCGGCAAGCAACCTGGTGGGTACATGGAAGATGTTCCTGAAAATAAGGAATCACGTATCTTCCTAACGTACACTGGTACCCCCGAAGATGCGTCATCGGTTGCCCATGAAATTGGCCACGCGTTCCACTATGAAGCTGTCAAAGACTTGCCTGAAATGCGCCGTGATTATGCTATGAACGTTGCTGAAACGGCATCAACCTTTGCTGAACTTGTTGTCGCAGATGCCAACGTTCAATCTGCTCAATCAGTTGGCGAAAAAATCAACCTACTCGATACTAAGTTACTAAATCCTGTCGCCATGTTTATGAATATCCGAGCTCGTTACCTCTTTGAAACTAATTTTTATAAAGAACGTCAAAACGGACAGGTCACGCCAGATCGTTTGAACAAGATGATGTTAGCTGCTCAAAAATGGGCCTTCTCTGATCATCTCGGCACCTATCACCCACATTTTTGGGCCAGCAAGTTACATTTCTACATCGATGATGTGCCATTTTATAACTTCCCTTACACGTTTGGGTACCTATTCAGTCTTGGCATTTACGCTAAGGCACAGGCATCCGGTGGCAACTTTGAGGATAACTATATTGCGCTGCTACGTGACACTGCGAATATGTCCACCGAAGAACTTGCCAAGAAACACCTGGATGTTGATTTGACGCAACCAGACTTCTGGCAGTCCGGTGCCAACCTAGTTCGTAAAGACATCGATGAATTCATGAAACTATCTGAGCCCTTTGTAAAATAGCCCTTTTCCGGAGGTTCCTATGTCTGTCACTACCTTCACTTTTCCCTCAAGTGATCGTTTACACACGGTCGAAGCACGATTATGGCGCCCCGAAAGCACGCAACCGGTTAAAGGCACCATCCAACTGGTTCACGGGATGGCCGAGCACATCGACCGCTATGCTGATTTTGCCCAATGGTTAACCGCTAACGGCTGGGTTGTCGCTGGCGACAATCATCTGGGTCATGGCCATACAGGTGGAAAAACACCACTCGGTTACTTTGGTACGCGTGCGCCTGTCGATCACTTAATCGATGATGAATTCATATTAACCAAATACTTGCGCCAAAACTACCCTGGACTACCACACGTCATCATTGGTCACTCGATGGGATCAATGATGACCCAAGTATTTTTGACAAGGTATGGCCACTGGATCGATGCCGCTGTTCTAATCGGGACATCTGCTTATCACCCAATTTTGACACTGGTTCGTCCAATTGTGTCCATTTTGAATTCTGTGGCACCTAAACGCCCTAACCATTTTCTCGATAACTTAGCTTTTGGCGGATATGCAAAACGGTTTCCTGAAGATTTTCCGTTTCAGTGGTTATCTGCTAACGCTGACAACGTGCATCGCTATAACGCCGATCCCTTATCTGGTTTTACATTTACAAATAACGGCTTCAAAGTGCTTTTTCAGCTGACGCACTTAGCAACGCGTAGACATTGGTTTGATGGTATTCCCCTTGAGTTGCCAATGCTCATCACCAGCGGTGAGCATGACCCCGTCGGTGGCTTTGGTCAGGGACCAAAACGGCTTTTACGGCATCTTACCCACGCTGGCTACACAGACGTTACTCTAAAAACTTGGCCACAAATGCGGCACGAAATTTTGAACGAACGTGACCATGAGCAGGTCTATGCGTTAATATTAAATTGGATTGAAACGCATCTGAGTGATGCAGAAAGAAAGTGACAGCATGTTTCCTGACCGATTGCGAGCCATTCGTCGTGGCCGCCACATCACGCTTGATCAATTAGCTGATGATTTAAATGAAAATTTAACGCCCCAAGAAAAGCCCAACACTGCCTCACAAATTGGTAACTGGGAACGTGGCATCCGTACGCCTTCATACATCGAAGTCCGTAAGCTCTCTGAATTTTTCGATGTTTCACTTGACTATCTCACCGGTAAAGCTGAACTCGACGAGTATGACCTAGGTCGTCTCTTCCTGTCTGGCAAACGTTTAACGTTTAATGGTGACACACTCAGCAGTCAAGACCGTTATGATGTTTACCAGCTAATCGAAGGATTCATGCATGGTCGTGAAAGTCGGCGTGAAGAAGTCCCTATCGATCACCAAGAAGAACTTGATTTAGGCTATGACGAGCCTAAATCCTAACGAGGTCGTCAATGAATCCCAAGCAACTACGTAAATTAAAAAAGCAGCTTCATCCAAAAACGACCGCTTCAGCACCTGAACTCAATCCTAATGCCGGCGCAGATAATGATTACATCACACAGATGAACCATTTTCGCGATGAATTCACTGACTTTAGCGATGCCGTGTTCTTGATCAACCAAGTACTGGAAGCAGACCGTTTGTTATCACGTGGCTTATTGCCACAACCATTGCCACCATTACTACTACCAGACAATTTCCAAGACACCATGTATCAACGGTTACTCGCTAAATATCCATTGGGTGATCCTCGTGGCGATCAAATTTGGAATCAGCTATCAGGTGATCTTCCGCAGTTAGATCGCGCGTTGCGTAATTTCCGTGAGTATCTCGAAACCACTTATGGCATGTGGGCTTATATTTCTGCACCATTTGCCAATGACCTGAGTGCTTACTTAAATGGACGGCCAACGTTAGAAATCATGGCCGGCAACGGTTATATTTCCAAGGGCTTGCGCGATCACAACGCCAAACAACCCATTTACACGACTGACTCCAAAGACTGGACCGCTGAAAATGAAACTGGAAAGCACCCTGTCACGACCGTTGAACAGCTTGACGCCTTAGCTGCGATTGAGAAATATAGTGACCAAGTCGCAGCGGTAATCATGAGCTGGTCACCTGATGGCCAGACAGTCGATTGGGACGTATTACAAGCACTACGTAAGCTACCATCACAACCAGAATTAATCGTCATCGGTGAAAAGGACGGCGCCACTGATTCAACAATTTTCTGGCAACAAGCAACGTTGACAGAGATACCTGCGCTAAACAAACATTTCAGCCACTTCGACCTGTTGAACGATCAAGTCTACATCGCAAAGTGAGGTTACTATGGATAAGGCTCTAAAAGACACCTTAGGATTTCTAATTGCCGGACTCGGTTTACTGATATTTGGAATCTGGGCACGGCAGTTAGCCACTGGTGCATTTGGTACGGTACTATTGTTGATTGGCTTATATAATTTATGGAACCGTCGCCATCAAGGCTAACCAGCGTTGATAAAAAAGCCTCAGAGAAACGTGAAATTTAATTCACGCTTCTCTGAGGTTTTTTTGTGTCATTAATCGTGTAATGTCGAATGTTAATGGTTAGGCGATTGGGTATGCTGAGGGTTGGGTTATCTTGCTCTAAGCCGACCCGTAGTCCGTCACACGTTTAGCCTTATCATTCATGCAACTCAATCGGCAAGCCATCTGGGTCTTCAATAAAGGTCATTTTCTTACCCGTAAACTCATCCGTTCTAATCGGCTCTGCACGCACGCCTAGCTCGGCTAGTTGAATAACAGTCTGATCTACGTCAACCACTGTAAACGCGACGTGGCGAAGCCCTAGCGCCTCTGGGTAGCTTGGACGATCTGGACTATTCGGACGCACAAAAAGTTCAATTTGAACGTTCCCTGCAGCTAACATGATGACGGTATCATGACGGACTGGACGGTCATACTCACTGACAAGTTGAAAACCCAACTTCGTCATGTAAAAGTCCTTTGCTTTCACATAGTTTGAAACAATGATGGCAATGTGATTCAACTCTCCTAATTCCATGTGCGCCTCCTACCGATTACTTTACTAACTTTCAGTATAGCAGTGCAGCGACATAGATTTCACCTTCAACCATCCAAAGTTCATTCTTACTAGCGCAGTTCACTACTTGCTTTCCGCATCAGCAACGCTAATTGTTGCTGTTCTGCCGGTGACAATTGACCAATCGTAATCGTCGCCATACGTTGCTCAAACCGATGAATTTCAGGATACACCGCCTGTGCCTTTGCGGTTGGAAACAAATGACGCACCTTTTTATTCTGGCTGTCCGCACGTTTCTCGACATAACCGTCTGTAATCAATTTTTGAACGGCACGAAAACTCGTCGTTCGGTCAACCGCCATTTCCCCGGCTAATTCATCAAAGAAAAGGCCCGGCCGCTCACAAATTCGTAACAAATATTGAAACCGATTATTATTGAGTCCAATCGCTGCAAATTCATGATTCGCAGCCGTTGTCGCTTCTCGTGAAAACAACCCGATTTGTCGTAATGTCTCAATCATTTATTTTCTCCTTGTTGTATTTGCAACAAAATAATTATATACTAACCAGCATTAAAAACAAGGGATGACAACTTATGTGGCAACTAAAACAATTTTCCGAACTCACAGCAGATGAGTTATTCGATATCATGAAGGCGCGTATTGATGTCTTCGTTGTGGAACAAAAAAGGATCTATCCGGAGGCTGACGAACTGGATCGCACTGCTTTACACCTCTTCAATTACGTCGATCACCAATTGGTCGCCTATGCGCGTATCTTTCCAAAAGGCGATTACGTCACTTTTGGGCGTGTACTAACAACTAGTGCGGTGCGTGGCTCCGGTTATGGCGCGCAGTTAGTAACCGAAATTCTGCAGATCATTCAACAACGCTTTCCAAATCGTCCGATTCAAATCGATGCACAAACACATGCGCAAGAATTCTATCAACGATTTGGCTTCACGCCAGTTGGCGATATCTTCACCTTCAACCACACGCCACATATCCGGATGGATCATAACGCTTTATAAACAAAAAAAGATCCTTTACCCATTAGAGTAAAGGACACGTTTGGCGTGTTCGGTATACCTTCCGAACTTAAGGTGCTCTTCAATGAAGAAGAGCGAGTATGTCAACACCCAATTAGTAGTCGATGGGTGGACCGCCATGTTCCACAACATAAACGATCAAGCACTCCGAATGCGTCGGAAATGCGTGCCTCTGACTTCGAATTGTCACTAGCCTCCGCAGAGGGACGGTATAAATACCGCCTGACATATCTCGACTCATCGCATGGAACTAGTGTAACATCTCACTGTTAAAAGTCAAACCTCACTGTAGAGAATTATTTCCGTGGCTTTTCGACACGTTTGCCCGTATGATAAAACTACTATGACAAATTTTATAACTTCAACACGCCTCGCCTGGGTACTGGAATTTATTTTTCACCCGTTAAATTTCCTGATTCCTTGGACCAATGAATTAGATTATTGGGGCTATCTCATTTTATTTACGGTTCTTTTTCTAGAAAGTGCCTACTTGCTGTTTTCCTTTTTACCAGCACAATCCTTATTATTTGTTGCCGGTGCGATTTCTTCCAGTCATGCTTCTGCGTTAAACATCTATGTGTTATTAGTTGGGTTCGCTGCAATGGTCTTATCCGGTTCTATTATTAAATACCGTACCGGACTCAAAATGCGCAGCCGTGCCACTAAACGCCAACAGACAAATGACCTGCCGCCAACTAAGACGCAGCAGCGCTTATCACAATCCGAAGCCTACTTCGATAAATACGGTGGTTCTTTTTTAATCATCGCGCGCTTCATCCCTATCGTTGGCTTATTCATGCCATTGATTGCCGGTCGCACCCAAATGGATAGACAACAGTTCCATCTATTTAATACTGTCGGCGTCACCGCTTGGGTGTTAGTCGCCACATTAGCTGGCTTCTTCTTTGGCAAAACGAAATTTGTAGAAAACTATTTCACCTTTATTTGCATTGGCATTGCCTTATTCCCAATTCTCGTTCATGAGATTACCCGCTTTTTGCGCGAATGGCATGCTGCTTTGCAAAGCTAGTAATCAAAAAGCGTGTTCGTAATCGGTCATTTATGACTGATTACGAACACGCTTTTTTGATACTTAATCTTCTTGTTTGGCAGATTCCTCAGCTTGAGCCGCCATCGTTTCTAGGCGCTCAATCTGTTCACGTAACCAATCGACAATTTTTACGGTGACTGATTCTGGATCGTCCAAAAAGGCTTGGACAGAGCTAGCTAAGTCAATCCGCATCTTAGAAACATTGATGGCTGGTGAATCGATAATCATGTACAAATTAACTGGCATGGTCGCATCAGCATCCAGCATCTTATCGATTTCCTTAGCATAGGCAAACGGTAAATTGAGGAGTGAGCTTTCCAAGCGAATGTTGATTTCCTGATCATTAAACCCAGTTACGTCTAAACGCGTTGAAACCAGTTGATCAGCTTCAAGCTGCTTTTTAGCAAAAGCAATACTTCCAGCAATGACGCCGGCTGGATCATCATTTAACTCAGAAAAAGTAACTGTGGCTGTAGCCACTTGGTACGCTTCATCAGTTAGTGTCGTTAAAAATTCACTTACATTCCGTTCCATTACTTATTGCGCCCCTTTGCTTGCTTTTTTTCGACCCAAATTCGGTTATTTTCCTCATAGTTGCGACGGAATCTTGCACCAGCAACAAAGGCTTCAAAGTTAGTAATCAAACCAATTACTGAAAATAGCACAACGACCACGTTGACGAGCATTGGTGCGTGCCCCGTAAAGGTCTTGGCAACTGCTAACAATAAAATCGCCGTTAAAATAATCAAAATAAACGCTTGAGGATAAACTGAAAAGCGCCAGTTAAAAGCAAACATTAATACAGGAATAGCAACAAATACCAGCAATACAGCTTCATTTGCTAAAAAGTGCGGCATGATGGTACCTGCATTTCCACCAAAACCAAAGTACACACCTGCATTAACAATTGTGTAAAAAATCCAGGCAGCAATGGTCAAACTAACGACACGTGCATCTCTCATCTAGATAGGAACCTTTCTATGCCAGCAAATCGATGAGTTGTTCCTGCGAAATGCCGACGAAGTATTTACTGAGATCAACGTCTGCAAGTGCTTGCTGCAAATCGTCACGGTCATACTTGATTCCGGTCAGTCTATCAGCCAGTGCAGTGACATCTTCAGGACCGAAGAAATCACCATAGAACTTAATGTGTTTGATTTTCCCATCGGCAACGTTTAACCGTGCATCAATGGTTCCGTAATCAAAGTGCTGACGCTTCTTAACCGTGAATTCAGGCGAGTTTCCGTAAACCCAGTCCCAATTATTGTAATATTGTTCGTACAACTTGTCGATTTCTTTCTGTTCATCAGGTGTGACAACATACTCACGATCCTTAATATCCGCTAAATCATCAACACCAAATAGTTCTTTCAATAAAATGTCACGGAACGCTGGCACATCAATATTTTGATATTCATCACTCAAAAATGGCTGCAAATTAGTCACCCGTGAGCGTACTGACTTGATGCCTTTAGAAGCAATTTTATCAGCTGGGACATTCAACGCATGGGTTACAACATCCAAGTCGACATTCAGCATTAACGTCCCATGGGAGAAGGTTTTGCCATTACGCGTATACATGGCATTTCCAGAGAACTTTTTGCCATCCACTAAAATATCGTTACGTCCGGAAACTTCAGCGGTTGTCGCACCCATTTTGTGCAAAGCCTCAACGATTGGTTTTGTGAAGGACTTAAAATCACCAAATTCTTCACTGTTTGAATTCACCACAAAACTGAAACAAAGATTACCTAAGTCTTGATAAACTGCACCACCACCAGAAAGCCGACGCGTCACACGAATATTATTGTCTTGGACGTATTTTTGATTGATTTCTTCAAGTGTATTTTGATTACGTCCCACAATGATACAAGGCTCTTCATAATAAAATAAAAGCAATGGTTCATCAAAGTTCTTGTTATTCATCAAATACTGTTCAGTCGCTAAATTTTCACCAATATTATGTGATTTCATCGAAACATAGTACATTATGCAGTTCCTCCTATAGTTTCAGGTGCCAACCCACGCTTTTTAATGAATCGGTTTCTTTCAAAGTTGATGTTAGCACTTTCTGAAAGCGGACACAATTACTAACTTAGTGCATTCCTTTCGATTGATTTCACAAACTTTCACAATCATTTTGCTAGACTGTAAATTCACTTGTAGACACCCACCAGTAGTCAAATTACAATTTTCTCAGCGCTCAGCTAGTAAATCGCTTACATTCTGTTGGTAAAACGGTATAATAAAGCCAAGGCAACATCAGAGTTTCTGATTGATAGAAAGGTGGCATGTAACAATGTTACAGCAATACAAAAATATCCTTGCCCCAGTGGACGGTTCCAAAGCCACTGAACCAGTTCTAGAAAAGGCAATCGAGGTTGCCAAGCGTAATGAAACACACCTCGACATTTTAAATGTCTTGGAAGTAAACCAGTTCTCCGATAGTTACGGCGGTGCCGTTAGTGGTGACGTTATCTACCGGTTAGTGGAAGATGTCCAAAACCGTTTGGAAGCCTTAAAGAAACAGGCCGAAGATGCCGGTGTTAAAGACGTCGATATCCATGTGCGTTTTGGTAATCCAAAGCCAGTTATCTCACGCGAATTCCCTCATGATCACGGTAACGAATTAATCGTCATGGGAACTACTGGTTTAAACGCCGTGGAACGTTTGATGGTCGGCTCTGTAACTAACTATGTCAGCCGTAATGCTGATGTTGATGTATTAATCGTTAAAGTGAACCAAAAATAACCTAAACTGAATAGAAAACAACAATGGGTCTGAGACATAACTAATTATGTCCCAGACCCATTGTTGTTTTCTAAGTTTTACTAGCGGAAATGTGCGCCAAAGTCGGAAAGTCACTATGCAGACTACTTCCCGACTTTTGTCCCGCTCTCATTCATGCACTTAATCAGCTAACGTTTGCCAATCACGAGCCCAAACTAAGCCCATCACCTTTTCGCCGGTGTGCACCCCAATTGATGGTCCGATATGGGCAACCTCAAATTGCGCCGGTTCGCCCACTGCAGTCTGCAAGTCGCTACAGGTTAAATCACTCATCCAGGTTGCACTGCCCTCTGGATTGTTGGCATCAATAACACCAACTCGAACCGGCTGTGTTTCCGTAATAAGTGATTCAGTAAAGTCTTGTTTAACACGTTGAAAAGCACGTTTAGCCGTCCGTTCCTTCGTTAAGGCGACAATCTTACCGTCTTCAAACGTTAAAATCGGCTTTATCCGCAACAAGTTTCCAACAAACGCCGAACTATTCGTAATCCGCCCTGTACGCAACAAATGACTTAGATCATCTACGACAAAGTATACGTGTGTACTATCCCTTAGCTGCTCTAACGCTGGTAAAATCTCTGCGGCAGACTTACCCGTCTTCGCCATTTTAGCAGCTAACAACGCCAGCCAGGCCTCACCTTCGCTAGCCATCTGAGAATCAAAGGGATATACCTTTATACCTTTCACAGTTGGCGCATAAGCCGTTAAGTTCTGTAAAAACGTTGTAATGCCGCTAGACAAATGAATACAGACAACTTCGTCATAGCCTTCTTCAATCAGTTGATCGAACTGTTCTTGCATCTGCATCATCGTCACTTGTGCAGTTGATGGCATTGCCTTTTCTTCACGCATACGTTGATAAAAAGTCTCACTGGTAATTTCAACGTTCTCTAAGTATGTTTGGGTGCCAAAAATAACGGTGATTGGCACCACACGAATACCTGCGGCCTCTGCTACTTTAGGATCTAAGTAACTCGCGCTGTCCGTAATTACGGCTGTTTTCATCTCGCTGCCTCGTTTTTAAATGAGTTCGGGACCTAAGTCATCTAATCCCAAACGCTCTTTTTGAATTTATGAACTTAAATAGTGAAAATGTGGGCCAAAAGCCAAGTCGCTATGCAGACTACGACTTTCCGACTTCTGTCCCACTCTCGTCATTAACAACCATTCTAACACCAAGTGAGTGATTAGTCACTGCTGAAAACATCGTTCATATAGACCGGTACACTGGGCAACTCACTAACTTTTCTAAGCCAAAGAGGATAAACTCGCTTAGCTTTTAAGTCTGCTAATTTTACCCACTCAAAGGTATGCTGTCCGACCGTAAATGTGTCAGGTGGCAAAACGTCACTAGCTAACTTCATCAGATGCACTAATTGGATTTGCTGATGCTTCTGTTGATCATCAATAAACTGATGATCCATAATCCAAAGCAAGCGCTCTGGGACCACCGTAACATGGAGCTCTTCCCTATACTCACGAATAACCGCAGTTGTAGAGGATTCATCCATCTTTTGTTTGCCACCAATCAAGGCTAAATTTTCACGTGACCGATGTAATAAAATTTTGTCGCCGAATTTTATAATTCCACTGGCACGCACATCGAAAATATCACCCTGCACATCAAAAATTAAATCATTAGCTTCAATTGTCACTTCAATTCTCCAGCTGGGTCATTTAGGTAGCTCAACTCAGAGACGCTTCGCTTTTCAAAAACATCAAGCACCTTATCCATGCCATGTGCAATTGGATGTTGGAACAGTTCGTCACGCCGCATCCAGCAAACATCGCCTTCACTCGAAGATCGTAAATCACCCGAGTAAGAATCCGTTCTGAACAATGCCACAATATAGCGACCATGATCAGTCATAAATTCTTTAATGCCACAAAAGATCGGATTATGAATTTGTAAGCCGGTTTCTTCCTTCACTTCACGAATAGCTGAATCAACAAAGCTCTCACCCTGTTTTATGTGCCCGCCGGGAAAGGTAAAACCAGGCCAGTCCGGATTACGACGATCCTCAACCAGTAACTGATCAGTTTCGTTATCCGATACCAATACCATGTTTGTTAGTTCAACTTGTTCTGTCTTTGCCATTTCATCTTCCCTTCCCATGCGTTTATAACGTGAAATCAATTATCATGCTCTTTGTTTCCATATGCAACATTTAACATCACTTTCGCAAAAAAACAGAGCTTACGCAACCCCAAAGGGTGCGTAAGCTCTGTTTAAACATAGTTAATGGATTACTTGATGTCTTTCCATGCCCATGCGTTAACTTCTGGTAAATCAGTACCTTCATCACGGATGTACTGGTTGTGTTTAGCAACCATGTCGTCCATGTGTTGAGTAAATTCACCGGCTTGTTCAGCAAACTTAGTTGCGTTGATGGCATCCTTAGCCAAGTGGAAGCGGTCCAATTCGTTCAAGACACGCATGTCAAATGGAGTCGTGATGTCCCCGTTTTCACGGTAGCCATGGAAGCTCATGTTGTGGTTATGACGGTCGTAGACCAAACCACGCAATGTGTTTTCGAAGCCATGGAAAGCAAAGATAACAGGCTTGTCAGTCGTGAAGTAACGGTCGAATTCTTCGTCCGTCAAACCACGGTCATCTTGGTCGTCACCCTTCTTACGTAACTTCAACAAGTCCACAACGTTGATGAAGCGGAACTTCAATTCTGGGAAGCTTTCGTGCAGCAATGAAATTGCAGCAAGAGTTTCCATCGTTGGTTCCGTACCAGCTGCTGCAAAGACAACATCTGGTTCAGCGTTGTCATCGTTAGAAGCCCAAGGAATGATACCCAAACCGTTGTTAACCAATTCAGTCGCTTCGTCAATGGAGAACCATTGAGTCCGTGGGTGTTTGGAAGCAACGATCAAGTTGATCACTTCGCGACTCTGTAATGACTTGTTCATAACAGCTAATAAGGTGTTTGCATCGGCTGGTAAGTATTCGTTAACCAGTTCGTGACCCTTTTCAGCCATGTGACCTAGCATACCTGGGTCTTGGTGAGTGTAACCATTGTGGTCTTGTTGGAACACAGTGGAAGTGTTGATGATGTTCAAGGCTGGGTAATCATGACGCCAGTTTTGTTCTTGCGCCTTACGTAACCACTTGTAGTGTTGTGTCAACATTGAGTCAACGACACGCGTGAATGATTCGTATGATGCGAAGAAACCGTGACGACCAGTCAGAACGTAACCTTCTAACCAACCTTCAGCTTGGTGTTCAGATAATTGAGCATCAAGGATCCGGCCAGAGTGGGCAACGAATTCATCGTTTGGTTCGTGAATGTCTTCCATCCATTGACGGTTGGTAACATCGAATGCATCCCAGAGACGGTTTGACATAGTTTCGTCAGGTCCCATGATCCGGAAAGTATCCTTGTTTTGCTTCATAGTGTCAGCAGTGAATGCTGATAATACTTGCATGTCCATCCGTTGCTTTGAGTTATCCTTCAAGTCTTCGTCTTTAACGGCGAACTTGCGAATATCTTCAAGCTTCAATGGTTCTGGGTGAATCCCACCGTTAGTGATAGGGTTCATAGCCATCCGTTGGTCACCCTTAGGTTCAACAGCTGACAAGAATTCCTTTGGAGTTCCGTCTTCGTTGAATAATTCTTCAGGCTTGTATGACTTCAACCAGTCGATCAGAAGATCAACATGTTCCATGTGGTTTGCGTCAACAGGAAGTGGAATTTGGTGAGCACGGAATGAGTTTTCGATTGGGTTACCGTTCAAGTCCTTCTTAGGACCAGTCCAACCCTTAGGTGCGCGAAGCACGATCATTGGCCATACTGGTAATGAATCGTCGTTGTTGTCACGCGCGTTCTTTTGAATGGCTTTGATTTGTTCAACAGCTGCGTCAACAGCCTTAGCCATGTCTTGGTGAGCCTTTTCGTGGTCTTCACCATCAGTTTCAACAAATGTTGGTGCCCAGCCCATACCTTCGTAGTACTTAGTAAGGTCTGCGTCACTCATCCGAGAAAGGATCGTTGGGTTAGAAATCTTGAACCCGTTAACCTGGATGATTGGCAATACAGCACCGTCGTGGATTGGGTTGATGAACTTGCTTGACATCAAAGAAGCGGCCAAAGGACCAGTTTCTGATTCACCATCACCGATTTCAACAGCAGCAATCACATCAGGGTTGTCTAAGATAGCACCAACACCATGTGAAAGGGAGTAACCAAGTTCGCCACCTTCGTGGATTGAACCTGGTGTTTCAGGAGCAGCATGTGAAGCAACCCCACCTGGGAAGGAGAATTGCTTGAACAAACGCTTCATACCATCTTCATCCTGAGTGATACGTGGGTAGCGCTCAGTGTATGAACCGTCAAGGTATGCGTTAGAAACCATAACTTGACCACCGTGACCTGAACCTTCGATGTAGAACATGTTCAAGTCATACTTCAAGATAGCACGGTTTAAATGTGCGTAGATGAAGTTCTGTGGAACGATGGTGCCCCAGTGGCCGATTGGCTTAACTTTAACGTCTTCTGCCGTTAAGTCGCCCTTCAATAATGGGTTGTCCTTTAAGAACAACTGACCAACTGAAAGGTAGTTCGCTGCACGCCAGTAGGCGTCAACTGTGTCTAAGTATTCTTGTGAGTCGTAATCAACTGCCATGAATATTTACACTCCTTCAAAATTTATTAATATCCGCAACTTGCTGTGAAATCCACCGACTTTTACCGGTCAATTTACACTTACTATAATAATCGCTTTTAAATAAAAGTCAACCTTTTAGAAAATTGGTACGACCCAATTATCTGAAAGTGATTTTCATCCCCACGACTTTGAACATCGATCAACATTTCTCACGATCTGTTAATCTCCGTCAATGCTAACAAACTCCGACCAAAAACGTACAAAAAAAGTGCTAAGCTTGAAACTTTCTTAGCACTTTCTAATCGTAACCATTAAATTGTTAGTCAGCATCCAGGTCCATGAATGTGTTGTACTTCATATATTGATAGTGGACGCGCATGTTCGATACTTCAAATGGCGTCCCATCGTCGAGGAAGAAGATCCCGCTCATAACGCCAACTGGTTCGTTTGGCTTTAATGAAAGCAATTCTTGATCTTGCTCGGTGGATGGTTCGGCTGCAACAGTCATAAAAGACTTTGTAACAGACACGTGTTTAATGTCTTCCAAGTAATTGAAGATCGAACCTGAGACGACATTGGAGGATAACTCAGGCATGATCTTAATTGGAATAAAACCTGTCTCAATCATCACCGGCTGTTCATCCAATAGTCGTAGCCGTTTGATTTGATACACAAAGTCATCATCAGTTAAAAACAGGTCTTGTTGTAATTCAGGTGTTGCCGGAATGACCTGGAAGTCGAGCAACTTAATGCCTGGCTTCATGCCATCCACACGCATCGAATCAGTCAGCCCTAAATTACGCCCTTCATAGCTAAATACAGCTTTGTTTTTTAAGTACAGTGGATTAACAAAGGTTCCTGACCCACGCTTCTTAAAAATAATTCCCTGCTGTGCCATTACATTTAGTGCACGCTTAACGGACGAGCGACTCACTTGATACGCATCACTAAGGCTACGTTCATCTGGTAGTCGTTTATCAGGGTACTGCCCGTCATTAATGCGCCGCTTTAAATCCTGCATTACATTCTTATAAACTAGATCCGCCATATCGACGCTCGGTTCCTTTCTATGTATACTAAATTAGTGTCAGTATAACAGAAAAATATTGGTCCAGCCAATTTTTAATTAGGTCCGTACCAATATCTATCACCATAAGGAGGTTTCACTGTGGCAAAAAAGAAACGTCTACAAAAAACGCTGGTCGAAAAAATCTTAGACCGCGCAGGCATTCCCTATGAACCATTAGCGTTTGCAACCCATCAAGCCGGCGATGTCGCGCAGTTGGATGTTGACCATGATGAAGTCGATGAACATCAGATTTATAAGACCCTTGTGCTATCAGGTAACGTGACTGGTCCGTTAGTTGGCGTAGTGCCTTTGGATACGCACCTAAGTTATAAAAAATTGGCTGCCGCCTCTGGTAACAAAAAAGTTGGCATGGTCCCGCTAAAGGACCTGCTCAAAACGACTGGTTACGAGCACGGTGCCAACACACCCATCGGAATCTGGGAAAAGTACCAGTACCCCATTTACTTTGATACCGTTGCGCAAGCACAAGGCGACATCATCGTCTCTTCTGGTAAAATTGGGCGCTCTGTTAAGGTTAATGCAGCGGCTGTCGCTGAGCTTGTTCACGGCACGTTTACCGATTTAGAAGAATAGCATGCTAACAAACGAGGAACTCGCGGCAATGTTATGCTATACCCCACTTGTCTTTGAACGCATCAATAAAAAGTTGCAGCAAAAAATGACCATCAGCGAGGCAACTGCTTTTGTTCACTTTGCCGTATTAACTGCCGATGAACTAGTCACTCGTGGGAAGAATATTTACGCAGCAAACTACCGTCAGCACGTTTGTGTCACCGTCAATAAGCACAACCATCGCGTAATCACGGTGACACAATTAACTACTTAAGAAATCATGGACACTATTTATGACATTTGGATCGCTCGGCCAGCAAATTCTCGCTAATTTGCTGGCAATCTTTCTTTACGGTTTAGCAATCCCGTTACTTTTCAGCTGGGGGCTGACCGTGATCAATCGCAACACAAAACAATTGCTAGCGGGTCACTTTGGAATCAATTCGCAAGTTTATCTAGGTGCGCTTGGTATCATCGTTCATGAAGCCAGTCATTTGCTCATGGCACTGCTGTTTGGTCACAAGATCACGCGGTTTCGTCTTTTAAAATTCGCACATCCTGAAAATCGTGAGCGCGACCCTGAAGCAATGACCCTTGGCTATGTCAATCATCGATGGAACAGTGGTGACACTTACCAGACCATGGGAAACTTTTTCATTGGCTTCGCGCCGATTGTTGGCGTCAGCGCGTTACTATTTGGCCTAACGGCATGGTTACTGCCACAAACTTATGGCAATATTTTAGCCTTCGCACAAGATCCAAGCTGGTCGGCACTTTTCCACGCACCAGTGAGTGATGTCGCTACCGGGCCATTCTTAGCACACTTACTTTTATGGCTCATCTTAGTAACTAACCTTAGCGTTGGTGGCTTCGATCTCAGTGCTGCCGATTTAAAAAACTCCGCCAATGGCTTAACGAGTTACGTTATCGTACTCAGTTTTATTGCCGTCAGTGCCGGCGTCCTCGAATGGTCGCTTGCCGTTTGGTTCAGTCAACATTTACTGCCTGTGTTCATGGCGTTGTTACTAGTCGTCGTCATCTCCGGCGTCGTTAATGGTCTGGTTCGTTTAGTTATCAAAAAGTTTTAAGCAATCGAAAATGAAAAAACAACGAGTTTGGGACATAAGTCATCTTGTCCCAAACTCGCTGTTTGCTTTACGAACTTAAATAGCGAAAACGTGGGACAAAAGTCAAGTCGCTGTGCAGACTACGAACAACCTACC
>NZ_JQCB01000004.1:149882-159980 GCF_001437435.1 Furfurilactobacillus siliginis
GTAGGTTGTTCTAGGTCTTGCTCACGACTTCCCGACTTTTGTCCCACTCTCGTTCCTAGGTTTCAATGGCTCCGCCAAGGATTACGCCTGACCATCCCACTCTTGCTTAAATTCTGTCAAAAAGTTGATCATTACTTGTTGTCGATGTTCCGCGAGGGCCTTCGCAGCCGGGGTGTTCAGCTGATTTTTAATCAGCAACAATTTTTCATAAAAATGATTGATGGTGGTACCTTCATTGCTACGGTACATTGCTTTGGTCATCCCCGTGCGTGGTTCAATTTCTGGATCATACAACACCCGGTCATGATTCCCACCATATGTCAGTGTCCGTGCAATTCCAATCGCGCCAATTGCATCCATTCGATCAGCATCTTGCACAATTTGTCCGGCCGAACTCAACAATTGATGCTCAGTCAAATTCTTGCTAAACGACATGTGATCAATAATGGCAAATAATTCAGCGATTGTTTCGTCATTAACACCCCAAGTTTGTAGCTGCTGTTGCAAGTCAACATGGGCTGTTTGCGGATCAGGCACCACTTTTTCATCCGTTACGTCATGCAAGTAAGCTGCTGCCAAAATCAAAAACAGTTGCCCCGTTGCCTCCGTCCGATCAATTTGTGCCGCAAGTTTAGCAACTCGATCCACGTGAAAGAAGTCATGACCGGAACGTTCTTGTCCTAAAACATGTTGTGCATAGGCGATGATTGCTTGTAATTGTTGCTGTTCATCACTGGTTAATGCCTGTGCCATTTACTCTGCCTCATCTTTCGTTGGTTTACCCATTAGTCCATAGAAGAACATCTGCGTCAAAATTTCACCATCGGCGTGTAATGCATCAAAGTTCTTTTGACTTTTAGTCGCGTCCTTTGGCTTTTGAATGTAAGAGACATACATATCTACATAGGTCATTGCTGCCCGGTCGGTAACCGCATCATTCACAACCCCTTGTGCCCGACCCTGTTCCATTAGTGTGTGCCAAAAGTGTTGTTTTTGCGTTTCATAGGCGGTTTGAACCGTTTGATCATCGTTATCGCCACGCATTTCAGCCACTAGAAAATGAAAGAAGCTCGGCGCTAACGCCTCAGATTCAGCCACGCTTTCAGTCATCATCTGTTGTACCTTTTCCATAAACGTTGCTGTCTGGTCATCGATAATCTGTTGGTAATAAGTATACCCCGCCTCAATCATTGATAACACCACCGCGCGTCCTAGCGCAATCTTGCTTGGAAAATACTTATACAAGGTAACTTGCGAAGCACCTGCACGTTTGGCGATTTGCTTAATTGACACCTCAAGATACCCTTTTTCAAGAAATAGTTGCTGCGCTGTTTGTAAGATCTGCTGGCGCTTATGTGCCTTACGTAACTGATTACCATCCATTTTTATCAACCTTTTTTTACTGCTTGAGTTCAGTTTCTGTCCTTGCCCCACAAGTGACTGAACTATTTATACTTCTAAAGTTCAGTTTAGGCAAGATTGCATTGTTGACACGGGGTTTTCACGACGCCATACTGACCTTAAAAACAGGCGTCTACAGGCCACCTGCCCATTTTTACAAAGGAGAATGATAATTATGGCAACACAATCGCCGATCATTCATATCGAACAGTTACAAAAGCAATTCGGGAAATTCCAAGCGCTAAAGGACGTATCGTTTGACGTCTTCCCAGGTGAAGTATTTGGGTTCATTGGACCAAATGGTGCTGGTAAATCAACGACCATTCGGACACTGCTTGGACTACTGCGGGCCACTTCTGGCACCGCAACAATCTTCGGTCAAGACGTCTATCATGATGCCGTTAGCATTCATAAACGTTTAGCCTATGTCCCTGGTGATGTTTATCTATGGCCTAACCTGACTGGCGGCGAAATCATCGACTTGTTTTTAAAGCTAAGCAAGCAACAACATACCGCCAAGACTGATGCGCTCATCAAGCAATTTGCCTTAGATCCAACAAAGCGCGCACGAACTTATTCGAAAGGGAATCGGCAAAAAGTGGCATTGATTGCCGCGCTTTCGCAAGAAGCCGATCTGTATATCTTCGATGAACCAACCTCTGGTCTTGATCCTCTTAATGAACGTGTCTTTCAAGATGCCGTCTTGTCACTAAAAGAGCAAGGTAAGGCAGTATTGCTTTCTAGCCACATTTTATCTGAGGTGGAACGAATGTGTGATCGCATCGGCATTATTCGTGCCGGCGAAATCATCGAAACTGGTTCTCTGACTGAAATGCGTCATTTAACACGCACACAAATGACCGTCCAAACGAAACAGCCACTTGCCGACTTAGCGCAACAAGCTGGTGTTCATCAAGTGACTGTCGATGCGTCACATCAGCGCATTACCTTTACCGTTGATGCAGAGGCAATGCCGGCGGTGATCAATTACTTAGCTGCGCATCAAGTGACTGCTATTCAAAGCACACCACCAACACTGGAAGATTTATTCCTTCGTTACTATGATGGCGACAACGTAAAGGAAGTGGTCGATCATGTTTAACCAAGCGGCGTTTCAAACTGGTCGTCTACTGCGCATTAACCTGCGGCGTGATTGGCGCAAGCTTTTAGTTTGGCTATTGGTCATGACCGGTCTCTTCGCTGCAATTGCTGGCAAATTTAATTCTTTATACGGGACAAAGGCAGACATCGCGCAGATTACTGCAACATTGAAAAATCCAGCCATGATTGCAATGTTCGGCCGGTTGCCCAGCGCACCCCTTAACACAGCAGACGTCTTCGCCAGCGAAATGACTGTTTTTATGGCGATCTTTGGTGCAATCATGAACTTTACGTTTGCTATCCCATTGACCCGTGGTGACGAAGAGTCCGGCGTCACAGAACTGGTGTCTGCACACGCTGTCGGTATCTTGGCGCCGCTTAACGCAGCAATCAGCGAACTCTTCTTATTGAACGCCGGTTTAACTGGACTCTATTTAGGTGGCTTACAGCTCTCGGGTCTCACTGGTGCCACTTTTGCCGGCAACCTGGTGTTAAGTTGCGGGTTGGGTCTCAATGGTTTCTTATTTGCGCTCGTCGCGATCGTGTGTGCCCAAATCAGTGGTAGTAGTCGTGGGGCGATGAGTATGGCTTATGGTGTTTTCGGCCTCGCATACTTGTGGCGAATGGTTACTGATGTCACCCATCCGAGCCTAACTTGGTGGTCACCATTAGGCTGGGTCGAAAAATTTTCCAGCTATCGCGACAACAATTGGCTACCTGCACTGTTGATGTTAATCAGCATCGTAATTTTATTAACTGCAACACTTCTCTTACGTGAACATCGGGACTTTAATAGCGGTTTAATTGCGCCACGTCCCGGTCGTAAACGCGCTGTTTGGTGGCTCAAGGGACCAGCTGGTTTATTCTGGCGATTAGACCGAACGACGATTCTTGTATGGCTCATTGCCGTTGCAATCCTCGGCGCTAGCTACGGCTCAGTTTTCGATAGCGTTGCCGGGATTCTAAAACATAATCCCCTTTACGCCGGCTTACTAGGTGATCCACATGCAATGCATGCCGCCACAACACAGATTATTAAATCGTTTATGGCACTGCTGACGATTGTATTCGCAGTTTTAGCGGCTATCCCCGGATTACAACTGATTAACCGGATCATTAGCGATGAGAATCGTGGCTATCTAGAACTCCTGCATGCAGGACCAACACCGCGCTGGCGGTTGTTCGGTACCCTTATAATTGGTGGCAGCTTAACGAGTTTGCTGACACTCGGTGCCGGCATTGCTGGGTTAGGCGGAGCGGCCAATGCTGTTTTAAAACAGCCACTACCAAGTGCTAATTTTATTAACATTTTTATTGCAAACAGTACTGCTGTCCTACTCATTTTAAGTTTCGCCGCAATCTTAGCCGGTTGGCTGCCGCGCTTCACGAACCTCATTTGGGGCTATCTTGGACTTATTTTCTTCGTTGGTTATCTGGGGGGCTTGCTTAATCTGCCTAAGTGGACCGACAAACTGTCCCCCTTCGGTTATCTTGGTCGTGTCCCTGTGCACACACTGAATTGGTCCGTCTTTTGGTGGCAGTTGGCACTTGTAGCCGTCTGTTTCGCCATCGCTTTGGTCGGTTACCAGCGGCGGGATATTGCCGCTAAAAACTAACGAGCGTGTGACGACTAGCGTCACAAGACCCAGTTACCGCCTAAATAAACGAACACGCTAAACTAAAATCACCGACGACTCAGCTTACTGTAGAAGTAGACTGAACTCATCGGTGATTTTTACGTTACCAGTTCAATTGAAGTGAATGCTCAAGATTACAGTCACACGAACCGTTTACTTTGACGGTAACCGGGCTGCGAAGAATTCGCAAAGCCTGCCGCCACATCCGTGCGACGACGAACGCAGTGAGTTTGCTAATGACTGGCTGCCGGGGGAAAAAACCTCTCTCCGCTTGCACTAAGCCACATGATACGTCAGGTACGTCTTTAAGAAGGTGTCTATTCGATCACGATAAGCCACTGGATCCACCCAAAAGCTTTCTGCGTGCGTGGCATTCGGAACGATCCATTTTTCCTTTGGTCCCTGCGTTGCATCGTAGTTTTTAGCTAACATACTGGCAGGAACAAAGACGTCTTTCTCGCCATGAATGAAGAAAATCGGTCGCTTGTTATGCGCCAGCTGTGTCACAGACGAAACATCATTCAGGTTAAATCCTAAGCGGCGGCGATTGATTGCGCTAACAGCCGGTAAAAACGGATACTTTGGCAAATGAAAGTTTCGTTTTAGCAAATACACCAGCTCATCATCAATGCTTGAGTAACCACAATCAGCGATAATACAGCGAACCTGTTCAGGCAACGTTTCGCCGCTCATCATTTCAACCGTCGCGCCACCCATTGACACACCGAATAAAACAATGCGCGCATCCTCACCATCACGTTGTAAAATCCGGTTGATCCACTCCAAGTAATCTAGACGGTCTAGCCAACCAAATGTGATGTACCGGCCTGCTGACTTTCCATGCGCACGATCATCAGGCAGTAGAACATTGTAGCCCAGCTCATGAAACATCTTCGCGTAATTCGCCATCGTTTCGCCATTACCTTTATAGCCATGCGCAACAATGACCGTATCCGTGGTCGGCACCGCAGCCGCAAGATATGTCGCTGCTAGTTTCTGTGCCGCGTCGTCTTCATGTTGCAGCCACGTTTCTGTCGGTTGACTACGCAGCCACTCGATATAGTTGTAATAATCAGCAGCATACTTTTGCTTTTCCTTAGATGTTTCAGGTACTTCTTGTACGCGACCAAATGCATACTGATACAAACGCTCTGAAATACCCGCTACGCCAGTTGCTAAAACAAATGGTGCCGCAATACTGGCCATTGTTTTCTTCTTCATTATGCCGAACTCCTTTAATGAAATTACCTGTCACTATAACACCATTGAATCTGGAGTTAAAACAGTTACCTATCCGTTTGCCAAACTTAGTTAACCCCATTCTTTGACTGTTTGCAGTATGCTATTTAGTGAGCATCAGGGTTATTCAATCATGCCATAATGCTTTTACTAACTTTTTATTAGTCATGAGCGTATAATTGTTTCTTGGACTGTTTATAGAACTTATTTATGTCACTTATTTTTTAAGCTAAAGGAGGCTTTTTTGTGTCCGAATCTTCCACGAGTTTCAAAGTCGTTGACGCGAATGGCAAACCATTTAATCGGCTTGCCTTAGTCATTACGATGTTAATCGGAACATTTAGTACCTTTATTGTGCAGACGACCCTCACCACCGCCTTTCCCACATTGATGCGAACCTTTAACATCGATGCTGATGCAGTACAGTGGCTAACCACTGGATTCATGTTGGTCATGGGGATTACAATTCCCATCTCTGCCTTCTTATTACAGCGTTTCAGCTCAAAGTCACTATACCTAATGGCGATGGTCATCTTTTTCATTGGGACTTTCATCTGTATGATTGCGCCCACCTTTGGCATCCTACTGACTGGTCGTCTAATCGAAGCCGTTGCCGTTGGGATTACCGCACCAACATTTCAAACGACCATGTTGACCATTTTCCCACCAGAGAAGCGGGGTTCTGCAATGGGCCTCGCCGGAATCGTGATTGGTCTGGCACCAGCCATTGGGCCAACCCTGTCAGGATGGTTATTATTAAATTATTCATGGCGCTCTCTGTTTGTCGTCATCTTACCATTCCCAGTAATTGTCTTTTGTTTAGCACTCTTCACCATGCGCAAGATTTTTCCCACCAAACCAGCAAATGCTGACTGGTTGTCTGTCGCATTATCCACCATTGGATTTGGTAGCATGTTATACGCGTTTAGTAGCGTCGGTGCCAGCTCTTGGACTGCACCTAAAGTTTACATAACACTTATCGTCGGGGCGATTTTTGTTAGCCTCTTCGTCTGGCGATCTCTAACCATCAAAAACCCCTTGCTGGAACTACGTGTGTTCTCCTCACCGGTATATACACTATCCGTGATCGAAGTCGCCGTCGTTAACATGGCCATGATGGGCGCCGAAATGGTCGTTCCACTTTACATTCAAACCGTTCGGGGCGAATCCGCTTTCCATTCTGGTTTAATCCTATTACCTGGTGCCTTAATGATGGGTTTGATGAGCCCCATCACTGGCCGGATTTTTGATCGTATTGGTGCGCGCCGCCTTGCCATTACGGGGATGCTTTTGCTAACAGTTGGCACCGCCTTTTTTACAACACTGACTGAATCAACACCCATCATCTTCGTTACGTTGCTGTATACGATTCGGATGTTCGGGATTGCAATGGTCATGATGCCAGTTACGACAACCGGAATGAATGCCTTACCGCTCAGCTTGATGAGCCACGGTACCTCGGTCAATAACACTGGGCGGCAAGTCTTCTCATCAATGGGGACAGCTGTCTTAATTTCTGTTTTAACCAACGTCACTAAGAACAACATGCCTGCTAAAAACATGCTCAAAGCAACCCCACTGGCCTATCGTGATCATGCTTTGAACGCAACTTTAGCTGGCTATCATGCAGCCTTTTGGACAGCAACCATCTTTGCGTTTGTTGGCTTAGTGCTCACCTTCTGGTTAAAACCAGGGAACATCAGGAGGCATAACTAATGGTTATTAGCCTATTAATCATCGCCACCATCGGGTTATTCTTCAGCATCGTCCTAGCCAAAACCAGCATCAGCCGACGCTGGTTCATCGCCGGCTTCTTCGTGCTTTTCATTGGTATGATTGCCTTACTAGTGGCCAACGATACGTATCACTACGGGCTTAAGAAAGTCACGCGCACTGACACTGAAACACTAGTCACCAGGGATCTGGTGCAAACAGTGTGAGAGATGACCATCTAACCAGCTATTGATCCTATGTTGAAGTTTATGCAGCTAACAATGCTTCTAATTCGTCCACGACTGAGAACCCGATGAGACTTAACTCTCGTCGGGTTCTTTTGCGTATTGCGTGAACAATTTCCACACCGCTCAACGTTGCACTAGCGGTTCGAATGCTTTGAAAGCTTGCTGAGCGGACACGATGACGTTTAATGAATCGGTGGTCCTGTTCAATCAAATTATTTCGATATTTGGAACATTGGTGGGCTGATTTGCTCAAATAGTCTTGCTTTATCAGGTGCTTCACTGCTTTCAGTGTTGCCCGATATTGATCAGTGACTAATCGATCAGGCCGACCATTGGTCGTCAAGAGACGCTTCAAAAAGTGATAGGATGCGGTATAATCGCGGTGTTTTCGTAGCTCAAAATCCATGGTCAAACCGTTACTGTCAATAGCGCGATACAAATAGGCCCAACGGCCTTTAACTCGAATATAGGTCTCATCGATTCGCCAACTTTTAGCGTGAGCTGTTTGATGCCGACGCCATAGAGCCTTAAAGATGGGGCCATAGTGATGAACCCAACGCATGACCGTGGTGTGATGAACAGTGATACCCCGATCCCGAAGCAATTCAACGATGTCACGATAGCTGAGACTGAATCTGAAATAGTAGCCAACGGCTACTAAGATGATGTCCTTTTGAAAGTGGCGTCCCTTAAAGTGATTCATGCGCGCAATCCCTCGTTTCTTGGCACCCAGTATACTAAAATCAAGTCAGCGAGGAAAATTTGCACCAGAACCGTCACCAGCGCTGCGAACTCAGCCAAAACAAATCCCGACATTCTGTTATACAAAGCACTCGGTGATGGCACCGAAAAGGTTTATTTATACAGAACAAACCTTTCGCAAGCAAAACCACAGCCAACGCCACTGGAGCATGCTACGGTCCATGTCGATGCAACTGAAACAACAACCGCCACCCTCGTTAAACAAACGACCCGCTGGCAATACAGCAGCGCTTGGACGCATGCCTTGTTTGCTATGTCCGGGGAAGACGGTGATATTGCTCACCGAACCTATACTTTTCAGATTCCAACGACCTGGCTACAGTTAAGCACTACCCAAGCACAACAATTAACACATTTATTAAAAGACCCAACTACTCAGCAAAAGCTACAAGTAGCGGTTGAAAAACGAGTCGCTACTGAATTTAAAAAGCACCCTAATTTACCTGCTAATGAACATTTCGAAGTCGAACGATTGGCTCAAAAATCAGCAATTATGCAGCTTTTAAAATAAACGCCTAAAGACACCACGTCACCTCCCGAGTGCGGGAAGCTGCGTGGTGTCTTTATTAAATGCTATAATTTCCATAATAATTAGATAAAGCGAGAGGTGCTTATGAAACGAAAGGGACTCTGGGCATTACTGGGGATCGTCATCCTCGGCGGTGCCATCACAGCAGGCATGTTCTTCAAAGAAAATCACGATCATGCTAAACGCTTCACCTACACTAACCTGCACGTTAAAAAATGGCAGGCCGATACAAAGCCCCTTATTACACAGGCGGAATTCGACCAGAATATTCGCAAGGTCAATCAAGATAACTCAGGCAAAACAAAGCTTAAGAACTGGGACAGTGTCGTCATTCCTGGGCTACGTGGTGCATGGTCAATCAATCATCAAACCAAAAAGCCAACACTCGGTAAGGATTGGGTCCCACAAGGGCTTACCCAAAATCAGGACTACTACTTTATCAGCGCTTACGACGGTGATCATCGCCTGAATTCTCTTATCTTTGTTGTCAATAAGCATACTGGTAAATACGTTAAGACACTGCTTCTAAACAATAAATCACACGTCGGCGGTCTGGCCTATGACCAGCACCATCAACGCCTATGGATTTCCGAAGACTCTTCGAAGTATGCCGGGTTAGCTGCTGTTTCTCAAAAAGAAATTGACGACTACCATGCCGAACAAGTTAAGGGGCCCATCAGCACCAAGAAGTTCAATTTGCCATGGGCTGCTCGTACATCCGGTCTCGACTTCTACAACAATCAATTAGTCATCGTCAAATATGGGCAGGATAAACAGAGCCGGGCAATCATCGCCATGCCGGTTCAAGAAGACGGCTATCCAGTAAAAGTGACCGACGAAATTCTTGGAAAAGCCTATTCTAGCAACGTGGACCACTTTATTGATGGCTTAGTGAAACAGCATGTTATCAACTCGTTTGCACCAGGATATGATCGCATGCAAGGACTCACGACCACAGAACACGGACTCACCATGTTTTCTCAGTCTAATGGTGATAAAAATGCCAAAATTCTGGTTAAGGAACCAAATAAGCGTTCAGGTCGCGATTTCAATTTCTTCGCCCCTGCAGGCGGCGTTACTGGCTTCCATGTGCCGCCTTCGGTCGAACAAATCAGCATCAACAATCCTGATGATAATCAGTTAGCTATGCTCTTTGAAAGCGGCGCTGCTAAGTATCGCAAAGAACGAGAAAGCAAATTCGGTCCGTACCCGATGATTTCCGATCGGCTCTTAATTTTACCAATTGTGGAATCAGAGACTAAATAACCGTATTTGATTACTTATGTCACTGGAAAAGGGAGCTGCGACAATTAATTGTCGCAGCTCCCTTTTCTAGTGACATTTTCGTCCACACTCAAGCTTTTTGATTTACGCGTTTAAATAGTGAAAACGTGCGCCAAAAGTCAAGTCTCTGTGCAGACTACGAACAACCTACCGGATTGAAGACCAATCCGTACGGCCGTTCTAG
>NZ_JQCB01000004.1:160164-173456 GCF_001437435.1 Furfurilactobacillus siliginis
CCCCGACTTTTGGCCCACTCTCTTTTTGTTTCGTTCACAGCCAGTCTAGTCCGACGTGTGTTTAATCAACGACACATCTTCTTGTTGATCACCGACGACACCTTGCCGCCGCAAATCAGCTAGATGTTCATATAAGATCCCCTCGCGCACACCATTTTCAGAGAAAATGACACGTCCTGAATCCAAATACCGCATAATCGTCACCAACGGCGTGCTACCAGCCGCAATAATATCGGCACGCGCCTTGGACAATCCCGGCATTGCTTTGCGCTCAGCCAAATTACGCTCAATGATCTCAGCATACACATCGTCAACCTCTGACACGTTCATCCGAAACCCATGAATATCCTCAAAATCAGCGACTTGCTTTTGTTTGCGACGAATCTTTGCCAACGTTCGATTGGAACCGCCTAACGCAACGATTGGTAAATTTTGCCCGCGATGCAGCCACCAAATGCCATTGAACAGCCGTTGGATAGCTGTAGACAACCGGAAAATATCAACTGCCGCAATCGTATCAGTTCCATGCGCCAAAAACGTCTCCGTCAGATTCACAGATCCGAATGGCAGACTCACCAAATTTTGTGCACGCCCATTTTGAACCAAAATTAATTCACAGGATGCGCCACCAGTATCCATGACAACACAGTTCGTCACTGGCAGTGTATTGATAACACCTAAAAAGTCATAATGGGCTTCTTCGGTTCCCGCAATCACTTCGATCTTCAGCCCATCGACTTCTTGGGCGACGCGCGCTAAAAAGGCAGCCTGATTTTTAGCATTACGAACGGCCGCCGTCGCAATGGCTTTCAAAGTTAGGTTTGGCAATTGCGAGTAGGTTGCTTGAAAACCTTGCAGTGCAGCAATCGTTCGCTGTATTGGAAGCTCTTGTAGCATCCCCGTTTGTTCCATTCCTTCAGATAAGCGGACAAATTCCTTGTCCATTTTGCTTCGTGTAAAACGACCGGTTTCATCGATAGTCGTCACGGTCATCCGACATGAGTTAGACCCTAAATCAATGACGGCAAAATTTTCCACAAGTGCGACTCCCTTCATTTTTAATCATCATCAGTCAGTGCTTCACTGGCTGGCCGCATCAACGGCGTAAACGGTGTCTGTGGCTTTTCCGTCACTACGTGGGCTTCGGCAGTCGCTTTTTGCTGCGCGTCATCTAGTAGTGTTGCCTGCACATCCAATGGTGCTAGCCCGCGCCGATCTACCTTTTGCCACGTACCATCCGGCTGTAACACACGGGTTTTCACGTTATCATGCCACATCAGGTCAAAAACATGCCCAACTGTTTCTTTAATATCATCCTGCAGTACCGGGAACAGTAATTCCACCCGGCGACTGATATTTCTGGTCATCAAATCAGCTGATGACAAGTACAATTGATGGTCGCCGTTTGCGTAAAAATCATAGATTCGGCTATGTTCCAAAAGCCGCCCCACAATTGAGTGCACAGTAATATTATCTGAAATACCAGGCACACCAACCTTTAAACAGACAATCCCACGAACGATCAGGTCCACCTTTACACCTGCCGCTGACGCCGCGTACAACTTTTCAATCATGCCTTTGTCTGACAATGAATTCATCTTCATTTTAATATGTGCTGGCCGGCCCGCCTGCGCATTGGCAATTTCATCATCAATTCGTTCATATAAAAATGATCGCAGTGTGGTGGGTGCAATCGCGACCCGTTCAAAATGATCTGGTTCACTAAATCCAGACAACATGTTAAAGACATTTGATGCATCAACACCCATTAGCGGATCAGCGGTGAAGATACCCATATCCGTGTACAGGTGTGCGGTCACATCATTGTAGTTCCCGGTTGCCATATGCATGTAGCGTTTAATGCCGTCTGCTTCCCGACGCACCACTAACAGCAGCTTACAGTGTGTCTTCAAACCGACTAGTCCATAGATTACATGACAGCCTTCATGCTCGAGCATCTGCGCCCATTTAACATTATTTTCTTCATCAAAACGTGCTTTTAATTCAACTAACACCGTTACTTGCTTTCCATTACGAGCCGCCTGCGCCAAATGCTTAATGATTGGCGATTGCGAGGACACACGGTACAGCGTCATCTTAATAGCCAAGGTATCCGGATCAGTGGCTGCCTGCTGCACAAATTTCACGACTGGATCAAAACTATCGTAGGGATGTTGAACAAAAATATCATGCCGCTTAATGGCCGCAAACAGATCACCTTCGCGCAATGCTGGCTGCACATAACCTTTAAACGCTGGATACAGCATCTCGGTATGCCCTGTGATTTGCTTGGCCAATTTGCCCAAGAAACGCAAATCAAGTGGTCCTTTAATGTCGTACACGTCATCTGCTTGTGCGGCCAGATCCTTCACTAACTGTTTACGCAGTTGTTTAGACATGTCGGCATCAATTTCTAAACGCATGACTTGCGTGTGATCACGCACCGCCAATTCATGTTCCACTTCTTTTAATAAATCGCTGGCATCCTCTTCGGTCACATCAAAGTCCATATCCCGAATAACGCGGTAGGCGCAGGCCTCTTTGATTTTAAAACCAGTAAATAATTCGGCCAGATAGTGTTTGATCACTTCTTCCAGCAAGATAAATTCGTTGGTACCTGGTAATGCAACAACTCTGGCGAAAGTATCTGGTACCTGAATGGTCGCAAAGCGGTGTTCACGTTTACCGCTATCTTCATCTTTTTCATTTTTTATCAAACGAATCGCAATGTTCAACGTGTTATTGCTGATAAACGGAAACGGCCGGGAGACATCAACGGCCATTGGCGTTAATACAGGATATAAAACTTCCCGAAAATACTGCGTCAAAAAGCTAACCTGAGCTGAGTTTAGTTCATCAAAGGCGCGCAAGTGCACGTCAATCGCCGCCAATTGTGGCAATAACGAGCGATTGAGCGTGCGATACTGCTTATCGACGAGTTCATGCACCCGCGCACTGATAGCCGTTAATTGTGCGCTGGGTGTCATTCCTGATGCATCGGCTTTGGTATACTTCACCTCCGCCATTTTCCGCAGGGATGCGACTCGAACCATAAAGAATTCATCGAGATTATTTTGTGTAATCCCCAGGAAACGAACTCGTTCAAGTAACGGGTTATTTTTATCACGTGCCTCTTCCAAGACCCGGTCATCGAAATCGACCCAACTTAATTCACGATTAACAAATAAATCTGGATTGCCATAAGTCATTGTTTCAATCTCCCTTCGCCACCGCTAAAAGCGTCCCGTTCGTTGCAGTATCGGTTGAATTCCATAGACCTCTTCAAAGAAGCGGCGCTTTTTATTAAACGTCCATGTTTCTAATTCAATATCATCATTGGCAGTCGCACGAATAATAACCTGTGGCTTTTGAATCGAGACACTGATCTTCGCAATTTTGTGGAGCCGACTATCATCCAAGGCATCTGCTAGTCGCAAGATTGCCGCCAGTTTGACCATCACTAAACGGTTCTCCATGCTGATATTAAAGCGACTTAAATCCGCCGAAACGGTTTCCGAACTATGGTATCGCGCAATCGCAGCGACCTCTACCTGCTCATCAGCGCGTAGCCCTAACATTTCTGAATGATTGATAATGTATTCCGAATGAAAGGCGTGCCGCGTACTGTCAATGAACAAGCCGCTGTCCTGCAAGATGGCTGCTAGTTGCAGCAACAGCCGCTCACGTGCGCCCAGACCATGTAACGGCTTCAACCGATCAAACAATTGGGTCGCAAACGTCACGACAGATTCTTGATGCCGTTTATCCACGTTGAACCGGTCGGCTAACTCATAGGCCGCGCCTAGCATCGCCTGACTAACAGCATCACGATTCCGCGGTTGTTTATGCTGCTTCGCCTCTTCATCAGCCACACATCCATCGATCACCTTGAAATCAGTCAGATGCACCGTTTGTACCTGTAAGTGATCAAAAACTTCGTCCAACATGAGAAACAACGGTAACACTTCATTGATTTGATCCGCTGGCAACTCATTATTATTCAACAAATCCTGTGGCGTCAGCTGACTCACTATCTGGAATTGCTGATCAAAGGCGGCACGACTCAACTTGACGTATCGTTGCCCCTTCGGAATGAGTCCTTCTAACAGGTTTAGTTGAGAGCCCATCAAAATCACCTGATCAAACGACTGCTCGGGGATATACTGATATAGATTAACTAGTTTTGAATGCAAATAGTCGCTTAATACTTCTTGATAGGATTCCACCCGGTGCTCTAACGGTTCTAATTGCGTCGCGACCTGCCGTGGTCCGACAAACAATTCACGTGTTAACCGTAATTTTCCGTCTCGAAACATCATAAAGTGCACCATGCTGGCACCGACCTGCATCAACAGTGTATTTCCATCGATCAACGCATCAAAATTAGGCAGCAATTGTGCAGCTTCGTATGAAAAAAGTGATTCTTCATTGACCGTCATAAAATGGAGCGTCACACCGGTCATAATAAAGATATGATCACGTACATAATCAATGTTGGTCGCCTGTGCAATCGTGTGACTCGCCACCAATCGATAATTGGTCACCTGATAGTCAGCGAGCAGTTGCAAGAAACGTCGCAAAATCACAATCACTTCATCCGCACGCTGCGCTGCAATTCGTGATCCATCAAAGAGTGCAGTCCCTAAATTCAATGGCGCAGTTACTCGTTCAATGACAGCATGTCGCTTTAAATCAACGATCATCAGCTCCATTTCCTGTGCGCTCATGACCATCGCACCATACAAATTTCCCTTTGCCATGGTTCTCGCCCCTTAACTATCTCGTTCTGTCTGTAGTTGATTTAGGATTTCATGTAACTACTGCTTTTCGGCATCGCTCACAGTTGGATACGCCGGCTGTAATGCACTTAATCGATTAATTAAAATGTTGGAGGTTACTAACCGCGATTCCCACTTTGAATCAGACGGAACGACGTACCACGGATTTGCTTTCGTTGCCGTGTGATTCAGCATCTCTTCATACGCTGTTTGGTAATCATCCCAGTAGGCGCGTTCCTTAATGTCAGCTGCTGAAAATTTCCAATTCTTGTCTGGCACTTCAATCCGTTTTTCAAAGCGACGTTTCTGTTCCGCCTTGCTGTAGTGCAAGAAAAATTTCAGTAAGATGATTCCGTTGTGAGCTAAATAGCTTTCGTAGTTTGCAATGTCTTGGTAACGTTCTTTAAACAGCTCATCAGTTACGTCAGCCACTTGGCTGATACCAGGCAAGTGTTGGGTCGTCAAAATTTCCGGATGCACACGGCTGATCAAAACATCTTCATACTGTGATCGGTTGAACACCTGAATACTGCCGCGTCGTGGTAATGCCGCCGAAACACGCCACAGATAATCGTGCGCAAGTTCATTCGTCGTTGGTTGCTTGAAACTAACTACCCCAGTTCCCGATGGATTCAAGCCGCTCATTACGTGCCGAATCAAACTATCTTTACCGGCAGCATCCATTCCTTGCAGTAAAATCACGACACCATATTGCGCCTGTGCAAATAGTTTCCCTTGTAATTCTGCCAACTGACACACATTGTCAGCCAGTTGTGCCTTAATTTCTTCATGATCAAGCGGGGTGCCAGCCACTTTCGTTGACGACTTCGCTAGCTTTAGCTGTGTGGTGCCGTTAAACCGATACGTCTTTTCATCGTTCATATCGCTCACCCCATCTTCTCTTCTAGCTTCATTCTACTGGCTTCATCGCCAAAGTTAAATTATTATCGTCGGAAAGTTTACAAATTTCTGATGGAAAAATTATGCTATTGTGAAGATAATAGTCTATATACAGCTACTTCGTTTAAAACGCTTACTTGGAGGATTCTCATGATTAAAATGGTTGCCCTTGATTTAGATGGCACATTGCTTACCAGTGACAAAAAAATTAGCCGCCGTAATGAAGCAATCTTAAAACAGCTTCACCACGACGGCATTAAAATCGTTCTGTGCACCGGACGCCCCATCAATGCCATCTGGAAATACATTGAACAGCTCGGTCTCACAAACGTTGACGACTACACCATCACGTTCAACGGTGCCCTCGTTATTCAAAATGTCGGGCATGCTGAACTCTTTCGCTCCGGCATCGACAAACAGGATTTAACTTTGCTGCATGATTATTGCACAACCCACAACTATCCATTAGATGTGCTTGATTTCGAACAAGTATGGCCATTATCTGACTTAAAGCCATCCTATTATGAAGGTATGTTGAACGCCGGACTGACATTCACACACGTCGACTTCGCTGATTTACCTGCCGGCGAATATAGTAAAGCCGTTATGTCATTTGATCCGGAAGTCTTAGATGATGCAACCGCTAATCTCACCCCTGCCATGCAAGCACAGTACCATGCGGTTCGTTCACAACCGAAGATTCTGGAGTTTTTGGCTAAGGGAATGGATAAGCACGTCGGCCTAAACGCGTTGCTAACGCACTACGGTTGGGACTTTAGTAATTTAATGACCTTCGGTGATGCCGAAAATGATTTAGGGATGCTACAGGCAGCCAAGGTTGGGGTCGTGATGGACAATGGCAAGCCTGACATCAAAGCTGCTGGTACCGATGTCACTGGCAACAACAATTACGACGGGGTCGCACAATTCCTCGAACAGTTTGATTTTAGTAAGTAGTGTCTGGCAGCTGTGTTAATCCTGCAAAAAACAATTAAGCTGTTATATAAAAAGTGAGTGTTTGGGACATATGTCATCTTGTCCCAAACACTCACTTTTGATTTACGCGCTTAAATAACGAGCGAGTGGGACAAAAATCAAGTCGCTGTGCAGTCCACAACTTCTCGACTTCTGTCCCACTCGCTCACTTTTTCAACTATGAATGATTATGTCCATGGTTCGATGAACCGAACCAGCTGCTCATCGTCAACGCGATCTTTTCACCAACCAGTGTGACAACTGAGCCAATCAGAATCACAACGATCCCAATCACCGTATTCGCATAAATCGGTTCGCCCAGTACGATCAGAGCCAAAACAGGCGCTAATGCTGGCTTAATGAAGAAGATCAGTGAGGCAACTGGAATACCTGCTTCATCCATCACGATGAAGTACAGACCAAACGCCACACCCGTTACTAAAATGCTGACATACGCTAGCAATGGTAATGAACTCCAGCTTAAATTAGCAAAGAACGGGACATCACTGAATCCTTTGATACCACGAAGGAAGTTCGCCTCGCCAGGAATATGTGTTGATAACATCAACAAGCCCAGTTCGGCCGCTCCGGCAATAAACGAGAAACACGTCATCGTTAAGCCATCGAAGTGATGCCGCCCGGAATTAACCCGTGACAAAACACCGTATAAACCAAAGGTAATGGAACATAGTAGCCCGAGCAAAATTCCCATCGGGTTCGTCAATTTGAATGGGTTAATAATGATCAACAAGCCCACCAACGTTAAGCACACAGCAATCGTATTGGTTCGCGTCATCTTTTCACCAAGGAAAATCAACCCAATCAACATGCCAAACACTGGGTTTGCACTCAATAAGATTGCGACTGTTGAAGCAGCTGTTGCTTGAATCGCCATTTGGTATAACGTCATGCTGACAACAACACAGGCGAATCCTGTTAACGCAAAGGCACCCCAGTCACGCAGATGCAATTTTTGCTGATGATTATGTAAAGTATGTAATGCAATCGGCAGTAGTGCTAGACCACCACACAAAAAACGAATAAAGTTAAGTTCAATGGGGTTAAAGCTCCCACCTGCGATCTTCAGGGCGATTTCCATAGAACTGAACAAAAAGGTCGAGATAATAACGTAGACGAGTGTTTTGACTTTCACGATTAGACACAATTCCCTTCTCTAAAATACAAGGCGGGCGCATGCCGGAACGTCCGTCGACGATTACGTGTAATACGTAATCAGCAACAAGATACCTTTCCACTATACCACACCATTCAAGTTTACTTCCGGTACGATAGCAAAACACTTATATATCATTACTAGAATTTAAGGAGGTTTGTCCATGCACGTTACATTGGGTCTAAAAGGGAGCACAAGTACCCGCCAATATCGTAACCGGTTAACTTATTTCCCCGATACGTTTGAATTCTACCTTGATGAGGACGACTTTACGCCTGCTGGTCTAACTCATTTGCAACGAGCGATCGATGAAGTTAAAGCTGTCACACCAAACATCGTACTGCACCAACCCATGCGTTTTGGCGATTGGTTCGTCGAAATGGTGACACCAGAACAAAAAATGCCAGAGCTTTACCGATTTCTCCGGTTTAGCTCTGACAAACTAATTGAGATTGCAACTAAAAATAACATTCAAGCATTGTTACACGGCTCTTATTCCCGTCAAACGCAGGCGTTCATCGACATGTATCCGTCCTTTGAACACGCGCAGGCGGTTGTCTTTGACCGCTTAGATAACTACGCAAAACAAGGCGGTGACCATATCATGTTTGAAAACTCAATTTCACCATTGTTCTTTTATGGTGACCCCGAAATGGATCGCCAAATTTTGGAACGCCACTATCGCTTAGCTTTTGACACGAGCCACTGTTTTATCAAAGCACACGGCAGTAACACTGTGCTGGCAGAGTCGCTCACCCGTTTGCGAAATCACGTCGTTCATTACCACTTGGTGGACTCGTATGGTGAAACTCATGATAGCTTACCGCTTGGGGTCGGCCACATTGACTGGCAGAAAATGCTACCATTGCTAAACAAAAAAGCCTCACGAATCTATGAAATCAACTTAGCAGACTCAGCAAAAGCCACAGAAATGCTTATTTCTCACGCCTACTTGACGGCGCTGGCCGCAACACTAAAGTAATACCGGTAGCATCCCCAATGCATTATTAAACATATGCAATCCAATACTAAAACGTAGATCCCGTGTTTTAACGTACATGCTGGCAAACAGTGCCCCCATGAAGAAATATATCCATGCGCTCGGCGACCACAGGCTCGTATGAATGCTGGCAAATAATAGCCCATTGACGACGACACCCACGACCAGAAGCCAACGCTGCCCCAATTTAATAAAGAAATAATTGTAAAACAGTCCACGAAAAATCAATTCCTCAATAATTGGCGCAATGATGACCGCAGTATAAGCGGTTAACCATGGCGTCTTTTTAAGCATCTCATTAATCAAATGTTGATTTTCGGATGGTGCCTCACGAATCAATGATTGTGCCATTAATAACGCAAATAGTCCAATCAAGGCAACCCCAGCGATAGCCCATTTACGCTTTCGCGTAGGCTGCTGTGCAAAGTAATCATCTTCCCGGTGCGCCAAACCATACCGATAAAAATAAATTAAGAACCAGATGACTAATCCTGCCAAAATAGTTGTCGCACCACCCAATAGGAGCTGTTCAATCATCGTCGGGTGTTTGATAAACGATGCAAGATCTGCCGGTAAATTTGCAGCCTGATAGAGTAAAAATGCTGCAAACATTAGACCTGCACCTAGTAAATAGCGTCTAAATTTTTCTGCCATCTGACGAGCCCACTTTCTGCATTATTCTGCCTGACTCAAATTATACAACGTCAACTGAGTAACTGTTTTATCAGACTTCTGTGCATCCGTTAAAACTTTGCGTAACAGTTGCGTTGAAATATACGTTGAACTGTCTGTCGGCGTGTAATCAATCTGATAGCCAGTTCGTGCGTCATCAGGTTGAACCCATAACCGGTATTTGTGACCGACCTGTAAGCCATCAAAACGTGCAACGCCTTGCGTACCCTCACCGTTCAACACCTGCGCCGATAAATTCAACACAATTGGGGTATGCCAACCAGATGGCGCCTGACGCGCAGCCAGTTCAGTCGGCAACGTTTGTGCATGATTTTGTAGTGTAAAAATTGTATCTGTCGTGGCTTTTTCCGTAGGTGCCTTTGCTTTAATTGCTTTCTTCACTGGTGCCTTCTTTTTTGTAGGCTGCTTTTGGGGCGTTGAAGCAACCTGTTTTGTAGGCGTTGGCGTGTGTCCAACTGGACGCGCTGTCATTGCGCTAACACCGATTGCACCAAGAATGACCACTAGAAAAATCCAAAAATTACGTGAGCGCATAGTTGCCTCCTTTGTTGCGTTGCTTCACTGATCAGCTAAAGTGTAATAACAAATTATCTTATGTCAACGAAGTACTGTCAAATATCACCTCATACTAATGCTCAAACACGTGTAAGACTGAAACTCAAAAAGGTTGAAGACAAAATCACTTCTGTCTTCAACCTTTTTAGAACGCTCTTAAAATGTCGGCCCCGTTTTAGTACAAGCCACGAGTCTTAGTTTCAACACCCTTACCGTCGAAATCTTCTTCAAGGATTTCCTTCAATTCTGAGATCAAAGGTTCCTTTGGATTAGCAGTTGTACATTGGTCTTCGTAGGCCAATTCAGCAAGCTTATCAACAGTTTCGTCAAAGTGCTTCTTGTCGACGCCGTTTGCCTTCAAGCTCAATTCAACACCAACACTGTGTGCTAAGTCGATGAATGCTTGAACAAGACTTTCAACAAGTTCTTCAGTTGTGTTCCCCTTCAAACCAAGGTAACGAGCAACGTCAGCGTAGTCTTCGTCAGCACGGTAGTATTCGTACTTAGCCCACATAGCCAACTTGTTAGGCATTTGTGCGTTGTAACGAATCGTGTGTGGCAAAGTGATGGCGATACATAGTCCATGAGCTAAGCCGAATTCCCCACCAAGTTTATGAGCAACGGAGTGGTTAATCCCCAGGTAAGCATTAGCGAAGGCCATACCAGCTAAGGTTGACGCATTGTGCATTTCTTCCTTGGCCTTAGGATCGCCGTTGTATGAAGCAGTCAGATTGTTAAGAACTAACTTCAATGCTTGGAGTGACCATGGACGTGTGTAGTCTGAAGCCAAACTTGAAACATATGATTCAAGGGCGTGACAGAAAACATCCAAACCAGAGTAAGCGATGGTCCGCTTAGGAACAGTCATGATGAACTGAGGGTCCACGATGGCAACGTCTGGTGTCAAAGCATAGTCAGCCAATGGGTACTTAACATGAGTCTTTGAGTCAGTGATAACAGCGAATGGTGTTACTTCTGAACCAGTACCTGAAGTTGTTGGGATGGCAACGAACTTAGCCTTAGTGGCCTTTTCGAAGCTGTACGTCCGTTTCCGGATGTCCAAGTACTTCTGCTTAGCACCGAAGAAGTCTGCACCTGGGTGTTCATAGAACATCCACATGTTTTTAGCGGCATCAAGTGGTGAACCACCACCGATTGCGATAATCGTGTCAGGCTTGAATTCATTCATCAAACGAACCCCACGATCAACTGTGTCAGTTGATGGGTCTGGTTCAACTTGGTCAAAGACTTCAATTTGAACTTCTGAGCCATTTGGACGTTTGCGAAGACGATCGCGAACGATGTCAACGTAACCGTTCTTAACCATTGATGGTGAAGCAACGACGAAGACTTTTTCAACGCCTTCCATGTCAGTTAAGTAACGAACAGAGTTCTTTTCAAAGTAAACTTTACTTGGAATCTTAATCCATTGCATGTTGTTTCTCCGTTTCGCGATTGTCTTAACGTTAATCAAGTCAAATGATGAAACGTTATGGGAAACGGCGTTCTTACCCCATGAACCAGTTCCCAAAGTTAGAGAAGGAATCATGTTGTTGTAAATGTTACCAATCCCACCAACAGCAGATGGTGTGTTAACAAGCACCCGGCTGGCCTTCATCCGAACACCAAATTCAGTCATTAGAGCTTCGTCTTCCGTTTGAATCCCGGCAGTATGACCCAAGCCACCAAAGTCGAGTAATTCTTCACAGCGAACCAAAGCTTCTTCACGTGAGTTTGCTTTGTAAACAGACAGAACTGGTGACAACTTTTCAGCTGACAATGGGTAATCAGGACCAACGCCATCGATTTCAGCTAATAATACTTTCGTGTTTTCTGGCACTTTGATACCAGCCAACTTTGCAATTTCAAAGGCTGACTTACCAGCGATTGGTCCCTTAACACCGTGGGTAACTGGGTTAAACATTGCTTCGCCAAGTGCCTTTTGATCTGACTTCTTAACTAAGTAAGAACCAAGACGTTGGAATTCAGCCATTACGTCATCGTAAATGTCAGCATCGATAACAGCTGAGTTTTCAGAAGCACAAACCATTCCGTTATCGAACGTCTTTGATAACGTCACATCGTTCACAGCACGCTTGATGTTCGCACTCTTTTCGATGTAGACAGGACCATTACCAGGTCCGACACCTAAAGCTGGCTTACCAGTTGAGTAAGCGGCCTTAACCATACCAGGACCACCAGTAGCTAACGTTGAGGCAATCCCATCGTTGTTGATCAATAAGTTAGTCGCTTCAATTGAAGGTTCGTCGATCCATTGGATCATGCCTTCAGGTGCTCCTGCAGCAACTGCGGCGTCACGGACGATCTTGGCAGCGGCCACACAAGAATTTTGTGCTTGTGGGTGGAAAGCAAAGATGATTGGGTTCCGCGTCTTAACAGCGATTTCAGCTTTAAAGACAACTGTTGATGTTGGGTTTGTTACGGGTGTAATTCCGGCAATAACACCAAGTGGTTCAGCAACTTCAGTGATTTCTTCAACGTCATCTTCACGGATGATACCAACGGTCTTGTCATCCTTGATCTTGTGCCAAATGTTTTCTGAAGCATAAATGTTTTTAATTGCTTTATCTTCAACAATCCCACGACCAGTTTCTTCAACTGCAAGCTTTGCTAGTTCCATGTGATTGTCCAAAGCTGCCATGGCCATTTCATGAACGATGTGGTCAATACGCTTTTGGTCGTAGTCATCCATTTTAACTAACGCTTCGTGACCTTTATCAACCAGCGTTTGAATCATGTTGGCTACATCTGTTGTTTCTGTTGTTTCTTTAACGGCTTTTTTATCAGTCTTCACAACCATTGTTTGAATTCCTCCATCAATGTCGAAGTTATTTATAGTTTGTTATCTCTTTCACAATTAGTAGTTTATCACCTTGTAAAAACTTTGCAAGTACTTTTGCTCAAAATCGCACAATGATTTTTATAGTAACCGTTTTCATCTACTCTATCAGTGACTTTAGATTGAAACATATTTTCATTTTAACGAATTTAAAGTGGTTTTTAATTTTGTGAAATAATATTCTAAGTTGTGGGTTTTATACAAAATGGTCCGAGACAAAAGTGATTTTGTCTCGGACCATTTTAAATTCACGAGCTTAAATAGCGAAAACGTGGGTCAAAAGTCAAGTCGCTGTGCAGGCTACGAACTACCTACCGGGTTGAAAACCAACCCGTACGGCAGTTCTAGGTCTTGCTC
>NZ_JQCB01000004.1:173657-178295 GCF_001437435.1 Furfurilactobacillus siliginis
AGTGTCTTTCAGCATCAATGCTATATCATGATTAACTGCTACCAACTACGGCTACTGGTGGCAGGCTCTGGAACGCGCATCGAACTGTCCTTTTTAGAACGCCCGGTAGCATAGTCAAACTGATAGCCTGGCTGAACGTTATGGAGATAGACATTAAAATTCAGCTGTCCATCTGTAGAGAGTGCCTGTAAATGCACCCCATTTGCCATCAAGTTATTACCACTAAAAATTGCCTGCGCCTGGAAAATAACATGTTTATTCTGTCGCAAGGCCGTGCGAATTTTGCTTTCATAAATCGTCTGTAACTTTTGATTGCTAAATGCACTTTGCGTGAAGAGATTCTTTGGGTTGTTCTGATCCCCGGAGTCATTATCTGGTTGATAATGACCATCTTGATCAATACCACCAGACAACGAATATGCAATTAAGTGCCCACGATTAATGATTGCTTGCCCTTGATCCATTTTTTGGTGCCATCCAGATGGTTGAACATATTGGCGAACTCGTAATGAATCATTTGCAACATTACGCGCTTCTAAATATGCAGTATTAGCTGCGGTCGTCCGATTCAAATCATCTAAATTACTGTAGATAACATGATTATTCTGCCACGCATCTGCTTTCAACGTACTGCGATTGTGGTTAATCGTAACTACAGGATCATCGCCAGAATGATAGGCCAGCTTGGTTAGATCTTCGGACTTATCCTCACCACCAGTTTGTTGGCTACTCTGTGTCGTAGTTGTCGAAGTTGGCTTGGAACTGGAACGACTTAACGCAAATGCACCGATGACAATTGCAATCACTAAAACGGCAACTAACGCATACGTTCTGTTTTGTCGATTACGCATTTAAGTTTCTCTCTTCCATAAATAGTTTCACTTTTATTTTACCTGAGGATTCCTCACGACGATACTTAAGATGTATGTTTGCGTCTAATCCTCAGCATCAAAAAATGTGTGTCATATTTTAGACGTTTCATTGCCTAAATAAAAAGAGCCCGGAAACATGATTTGCTCATGCCGTCCGAAGCTCTCACTTCAAATCGTTATTTTTGCTCAACTGGCTTAGGTGTCACAATTGCTTTTGTTAAAGTTAACAGTTTTTCAGATTTCATTTTATCTAAAACTGCATCGACAGCAATCCGCATCATTTGATCATTCAGATTTTTAGCAGTCGCATCTTCGCGCTTTCCCTGTAAACCAGCTAGTGTCAAATCGATAAACGTGTCGTACGCCCGCTTAGGAAATAAACTGGCAGTAACTTGATCCATACCTTGGCGAATCGTGTCCATTGAATAGGTGGGTTTTAATAAACCAATCAATAAAATATCGGCAACTTGCATCACTTGATACTTTTTCTTGACCGGTGCCAAAATAATATTGTGCTTCACGTAGTTATTGATCATTGCAGGCGTCACTGAATCAACGCCCAACGGTCCTAAAGTATCATTCACATAGGCCACTACCTGATCCATATATAGATCAAACTTTGGGAGTTCATCCCATTTAGGCAATGTAATTTCAGCCAAGTGCTGCTCCCACTTGTGATACTCAACAAACGAATCTGGCATTTCAACGACCTCCTTAAGGATCTACCGTTAGGATACCATCATTATCTAGTCTTGTAAACTAGATAACATCGTGTTGACATTATAAAATCACTTCAACATCGCTTTGTTCCTCTAATGCATCATAGTAAGCAGCCATTGTGGTGTTATAGTACGGCAAAATCCAAATAAGCCCGATGCCAAAGCTTAAGCCGCCTAAGATAAACCAACCGATAAAACTCAATTGTAGTACAAACAGTTCCCACTTGTGTCCACGCATCATGTGTTCACTTAATGAAAGACTTTGCGTAATGCCTTGCCACAGGCTTACTTGCGGTTTATCCGTATGCAAATCTTTATAGATATAAACGGTTTGTGCCAACATCAAACTCACGATCACGCCAGGAATAATGAGCAAGATAAGGCCAAGCATCGTCAACAAGTAACTTAACAGTGCCAAGACAATAATCGGAAAAACTGTCGTACTGGCCAAAACGCGTGTGCTATCAGTCGTTGGATGCAGCGGCCGTCCTGGTGTGCGAACCCAATCTAACAATGTGTAATTAACACCCGCTACGACTGCCCAACTAAGCATAACAATCACTAAATTAGGGCTTACCAACCGCCAGTAGGAAGCATTTTGGATTGCTTCTTGCCCGCGCGGCGTTACAAGATTCGCCAGCACGCCTAGTAACAGTGGAATAATATTTAATCCAACGGCCTTGCCCCAGTGCCCGCGTAGCAAATCCTTCGCTTGCTGCTTTAGTTCACGATTTGTTTTCATTTCAGCTCCCCCTAGTCATCTTCCATCTGCAATTGTTCAACAACCCGACTGATTTCATCCATTTGGTAGCCTTTACCAAATAGCGTCCGCTTTGTTCGATTAACACGATCGCGCCGGTCATATCGCCGATTTCTTGCCCAAATCTTAGTCGCCTCATGCAACAATAAATCTTGTTCCGCTTCATCATCGCGTTCTAGCTCAAGCTGGCTCATCACCTGATCAATGACTTCACGTGTGAATCCCTTCGTCATCAGACCTTGAATCACCTTTTGCTTTTGCGTCGAAAACGGCTTACGCGCATAGTGTTTAGCAAGCTTATTCGCCACAGTCACACCATTTTCTACCTGTTCATCCCCGGCAAATTCTTCTAGTGCGCGATCGATTAGATTTTCGCCAATTCCCTTTCGTCGTAAGTTTTGGCGAATTACAATCGGACCTTTATCAGATGTATTACGTATCGTTCTAACATACGCATTGGCATACGCTTGATCGTCTACCAACCGCAAGTCTCGTAAGCGTTGCAACGTATCTGTGATTACGCCTGGTTCAATCTCCAAGCTTGCCAGCTTCTCTTCAACCTCACGTTCTGAGCGCAATTGCCCTGACAAGTAATCAAGTGCACGGTTATAGGCCCGTGCCACATCATCCGCCGCAATAATTTGTTCCTGCAGTTTTTGATCAATTTCCATGCCCTTAAAAATTTGAAACTTGATCATCACAGATTCGCTAATCGGAAATGCATACTTACCGTCTAAGTATACGTTGTAACGGCCTGCTCGCTTTTGTGCTTCAATCATCGTTACTGCAGGCACCGAACTTTGTGACGCAGTGTTTGAATCAGCTGTTCGGTCAACCTTTGCTAATAAATCTGCTGCTATGTCGGCTCCCGAAACGTCTTGTTCAGCAACGCGACGTGCACGTGGTTTTTTTTGGCCGACATCCCCTAGTAAAATTAGTTTATTTTCATAATCACTCATAAATCGCTCCCAAAACGCAAACATACGTTCGTTTTAATGTATCACATTTTCACTTTTTTGCCCATTCAAACGGATGAACCACCAACCTGCTACCGCCAATAGTTCCAGCATCAAAATAAGTAAAGTCACCGCAACGTGCTCGCTAAATAGCCATAAAACACCGCCGTTAATTAGTGCCGCTACAGTTGCCAGCCCAACATTAGACCAGGATATACGACTGCTAGTGTCCTTCGAATAGCCAGCCGCCATTGCCATTGTGCCAGTCAAAAAGCACATCAGTCCAAGCGTTACTAACCCCGCAAATAGCGGTCCATGTAATTCTCTTTGCAAATAAAGTTCCGTTACAGCAGTTACAAGGTCCAGGCCCACAAAAATAAAATAATGAATGTTGATTAGCAAAATACCAGCCGTTTTCCGGTGACGATCAATACCATGCTGATACGTCGTAAAATAAATGGTAAACAACGCCACAATGATAATGAAGAATGGGATGGCCAACCAGTTAAAATGATGTACATCAATCACACTGGCAACTGCGATGATAGCCTCACCAAACAACAATAAGGTGAAAAGCGAATAGCGTTCCGTCAAATGCTCAAACATTGCTGGAAAAATGGTCAGCTGACGATACATAAACATTGGTGCGATGTTGGCAAAAACCATCGTCAAAACATAGATGCTTGCTCTTACAATATATGGCCCGACAGGAATAATGGTAAGCGCACCAACCACGCCGCTGACCAGTAAAATCAATCCTAGTCCACGCGATACGGCCAGCTGCTTAGGGTCCGTCAAGCTACGGCTTCGTAACCAATACTGACCGGCAATACTCAGCAGCAGAACTGATGTTGAGCCGGCAAACGTTAGGTGCGTGGCAGCAAAATTCGCATTTAACGATTGCGACAAAATAATTACCACAAACATATCAAACACCATAAATAATCGGTGCTGCAACGTATTGCGGAAAAATCGGTTAACGAGGACGGTCTGATATGTCCAAATGGTCCAGAACATAAAGAACATGACAAAGAATTCCAATAAATATAGTCCAGAAATCGTTTCATGGTGAACTAAATGTAAGACCGTCGTGATACGACTAATCGCATAGGCAAAAATCAAATCATAAAACAGTTCTAAATTATCCACTTCGGCATTTTTTCTAAGTTCGTTCATCAGCTAACCAGTCCCCTGACCCTTCAATAGATTCACCTCCATTTTACACGAAAATTGGTTACTCCTTCTAGTTGTGATGCTTAATGTTGTTATTAATACAGCGAACTGTCAAACCAAGTGCAACACTTTATCAAAGAATATTTCAGATGGCGTTG
>NZ_JQCB01000040.1 GCF_001437435.1 Furfurilactobacillus siliginis
AAAAAAATAAGCGAAAACTCGGCTTGGGCAAGACGATAGTTTCCGCTAAACATTGTTGTTCTATCAAGGCTATTTTAACATTATGGCAAAAGACAAATCAAGATACTTCACCTTTTTGTTATATCCCGAATCTATTCCAGAAGATTGGAAATCGAAATTAGAATTAATTGGTGTTCCAATTGCTATTAGTCCATTTCATGATATGGATGAAAAAACTGATAAATCAAAATGGACACCTGATGATGTCATACGAAATGGCAAGCACTATAAAAAGCCGCATTATCATGTTGTCTATGTGGCTAAAAATCCAGTTACTGCTGATAGTGTTCGGTACAAGATTAAACAGCTTCTAGGTGATCGGAGTATCGCTAAAGTGCAAATAGTCATCAGAAGTATGGCAAGCATGTATTCATACCTTACACATGAGTCTAAAGATGCTATTGAGAAGAAAAAACATAAATATAATAAAAAAGATATTACGCTGATAAATAATTTTGATATTGATAGATATATATCGCTTGATGTGGAAGATAAAGACGACATGCTGAATGATGTTTGTGATTTGATTGATGACCATAATTTGGCAAATATGCGTGAATTGAGACGCTTTTTAAAAGCTCATGGTTCAGAATATGGCATGCCTAGTATCAAGGTCGTTAATTCGGTTTTACGTGCTCATACTGGACTGATAAGACTATATTTCGATGCTGTTTATCAGGAACGCAAGTATGGCAGAGGAGACATAGACAAAGAAACTGGCGAGATACAAGATTGATTAGTGAATAAAAAGTGGGTGCTCAATTCGAGC
>NZ_JQCB01000041.1 GCF_001437435.1 Furfurilactobacillus siliginis
TTAGGGCCTAGTACTTTTGGAATGGAAATACTTTCCAACACCAAAAATTCTAGACCCGATAAAATTAGTGATTTCCTGATAATTGAATGGGATATTGGTGGTGTTAATATGAGGAATCATGGTCAATATCTGATTATGATCAATAGGGATCATACCAACGTAGAAGTTGTTTAAATCAATAACGGTCAAAGAATTAGGAACACGCAGTTTAAGCGCTTCTTGGGCTAAAGCTTTCATATTATAGGCATTATTATCAGATATTAAAGTAATATCACTGCCTTCACAAAGGTAGAAATCTGCTGAAGCAACATTACCAAGTAGCTGAAAAGTTGACTGATTCATGATATCTCCCTGACTATTTACAAAAAAGTGCTTTATTTTGCAGAATTAGTCATGTTAATTTTTCTTCTGCTAGTATATAATAAAAATTATGGTAGATCAATATAATTGATCCGGAAGGAGTTTATAATGGAAGAAAAGAAATTACATTATAAAATGTATAAAGATGGCAAAAAATTCGTTTTTGCCGGGATTGCTTCACTGTCTTTGTTTGTCTTCGGTGGGGTATCAACGGTAG
>NZ_JQCB01000042.1 GCF_001437435.1 Furfurilactobacillus siliginis
CCCGCTCATTTATGGGGTCAAGCTGACACAGCTTGCAGGTTTGGGCAGCGCCCATGGTTTTATTCGTGTGAGATATAAATTTGAAAATCAGGGGGGGCGAGGGAGCGAATTTTGCGACCGTACTACGACCCCCCTTTTAAGTGCCGAGTGCCAATTTTGGTTAAAAATGGTCTTCAAGCCTTTAATATCAATGGTTACAGAGTTTTAAATCTCGGCGAGTTTTCGGCGAGTTTTTAGCGAGTTTTTAGCGAAATAGAGATTTATAGCATATATTATTGACAATAATGTTGCAAAAAAGCATAATAATGGTGTACTTAAATTTGATTTAGTTTGGAGTAAAAATATGGCTACAAATAAAAAAAGAATTACGGTCAGTCTAACCGAAGATCAGTATTTTACTTTGGAAAATCTTGCGAAAGAAAAGGGTTTTTCTAAGTCTGCAATTTTAGCTTTAGCTTTAGAAAATTATTCAAGAAAGGAATTAGAACAAAAAAA
>NZ_JQCB01000043.1 GCF_001437435.1 Furfurilactobacillus siliginis
ACAAACACCATCAATTTTAATTGTGGTGTGTAAGTGCGCATTGCTTTAAAAATAGCAATGAAAAAATCAAAAGAAAATGCTAAAGGCGCACTTACACGTCATCAAAGATGACGTTGCGCTAAAACCACTAAAACCTGTATCAGATTTCGCTTTGCTCAAACAAAAACTGACTTGCGTCAGTTGGAACATTCGAAACAGTTAAAGTCCAGTCGCCAGCTCCCTCGGACTTTAACTGTTTTGAATGTTGGCCTTAAATGGCTCTAATTTGCTCTCTAAGCCATTTTAGCTGTTAAATGCATAATTAGCTGTCTGTCAACGGTAAATCGACGTAGAACGGCTTTTAGCCGTTCTAGGAGGCTTTAAGGAGTTGACAGACTCACTAGACCAAGACACTTTTGCGCATGCAAAGAAAAGCACACCTGCTTTTTTTGCCT
>NZ_JQCB01000044.1 GCF_001437435.1 Furfurilactobacillus siliginis
TTCAACCTCATTAAGTGAGAGTCAATCAGGCTCAACATCACTAAGTGAGAGTCAATCAGGCTCAACATCACTAAGTGAGAGTCAATCCGGCTCAACTAGCTTGAGTGAAAGCCAATCCGGTTCAACATCACTGAGTGAAAGTCAATCCGGTTCAACATCATTAAGTGAGAGTCAGTCCGGTTCAACTTCATTGAGTGAGAGCCAATCCGGCTCAACATCACTAAGTGAAAGTCAGTCAGGCTCAACTAGCTTGAGTGAGAGCCAATCCGGCTCAACTTCACTGAGTGAGAGCCAATCCGGTTCAACTTCACTAAGTGAAAGCCAATCTGGTTCAACTAGCTTGAGTGAG
>NZ_JQCB01000045.1 GCF_001437435.1 Furfurilactobacillus siliginis
ATTACTAATAAAAAGAATCATGATTCAGTTTTCAATGAACAACATTCACGGTCACTTGCGTGACCAATGGAGAATAACGGGATCGAACCGTTGACCCCCTGCTTGCAAAGCAGGTGCTCTCCCATCTGAGCTAATTCCCCATGTTATCTTGCGGCGTGATGGGCACAAGTGGACTCGAACCACCGACCTCACGCTTATCAGGCGTGCGCTCTAACCAGCTGAGCTATGCGCCCAATACTTAAGAGGTAAATCCCTCAAAACTGAACAATGTTAAGACTAATGTGTAAGGTTCCGATTTA
>NZ_JQCB01000046.1 GCF_001437435.1 Furfurilactobacillus siliginis
GTAACGAGTGTGTATCCTGTAATATCTTTGGGTGCGACTTGATAGTCAGGAGATTGGACCGCAATCTTTGAACCTGCTGGATAACCATATGAATACGCTTGTGTTGCTAATTCTTTGCCATCCTTATCCACATAATGCACTGTAACCTTAAATTGTCCTTCTGATCGGGCATTTGATGGTGTTGTGTTAGAACTAATGGTATTTGATGTAACTTTTGTTGCTGTTCCATCGCTTGCAACACTATACTGGGTACCAGTTCCTTGCAGTGTGTTTTTTATGCTTGAATCAGC
>NZ_JQCB01000047.1 GCF_001437435.1 Furfurilactobacillus siliginis
ATTACTAATAAAAAGAATCATGATTCAGTTTTCAATGAACAACATTCACGGTCACTTACGTGACCAATGGAGGATAATGGGCTTGAACCACTGTCTCTCACCTGCAAGCAGGTGCCGCTCTCCCATCTGAGCTAATCCCCCATGTCAGTATGGCATGGTACATATAACGATGAGGTAAATCCCTCAAAACTGAACAATATTAAGACTAATGTGTAAGGTTCCGATTTAGTTCCTTAGAAAGGAGGTGATCCAGCCG
>NZ_JQCB01000048.1 GCF_001437435.1 Furfurilactobacillus siliginis
AGCGAGAGCCAATCCGGCTCAACTTCATTGAGTGAGAGCCAATCTGGTTCAACTTCACTAAGTGAAAGTCAATCCGGCTCAACTAGCTTGAGTGAAAGTCAATCTGGTTCAACTTCATTGAGTGAGAGCCAATCCGGCTCAACATCACTAAGTGAAAGTCAATCTGGTTCAACTTCACTAAGTGAAAGTCAGTCAGGCTCAACTAGCTTGAGTGAGAGCCAATCTGGTTCTACTTCACTAAGTGAAAGTCAG
>NZ_JQCB01000049.1 GCF_001437435.1 Furfurilactobacillus siliginis
TAAGTGAGAGTCAATCCGGCTCAACTAGCTTGAGTGAAAGCCAGTCTGGTTCAACATCATTAAGTGAGAGTCAGTCAGGATCAACTTCATTGAGCGAGAGCCAATCCGGCTCAACTAGCTTGAGTGAGAGTCAGTCTGGTTCAACTTCACTAAGTGAAAGTCAATCTGGTTCAACTTCATTGAGCGAGAGCCAATCCGGCTCAACTTCATTGAGTGAGAGCCAATCTGGTTCAACTTCA
>NZ_JQCB01000005.1:0-12753 GCF_001437435.1 Furfurilactobacillus siliginis
GGAGAGCGTCTGCCTTACAAGCAGAGGGTCACAGGTTCGAGCCCTGTATCTTCCATTAATGAGCCGTTAGCTCAGTTGGTAGAGCATCTGACTTTTAATCAGAGGGTCGACAGTTCGAGACTGTCACGGCTCATTGCCCCTAGAGGGCAAGAATTTCTTTCGGCTTAACGCCGACTTAGCTCAGTTGGCAGAGCACCTGTCTTGTAAACAGGGGGTCGGAGGTTCGAATCCTCTAGTCGGCATTGAAACAGAATATGCGGAAGTAGTTCAGTGGTAGAACATCACCTTGCCATGGTGGGGGTCGCGGGTTCGAATCCCGTCTTCCGCTTTTGCCAATTCATATTATTTTGCCGGGGTGGCGGAATTGGCAGACGCACAGGACTTAAAATCCTGCGGTCAGTGATGACCGTACCGGTTCGATCCCGGTCCTCGGCACCATTTTGCACCCATAGCGCAACTGGATAGAGTGTCTGACTACGAATCAGAAGGTTGTAGGTTCGACTCCTACTGGGTGCATTGCAGATTGTTTCTTAATCTGTTGTAACAATTTAATTTCGGGAAATAGCTCAGCTTGGTAGAGCACCTGGTTTGGGACCAGGGGGTCGCAGGTTCGAATCCTGTTTTCCCGATTTATAAATAGTCTTATGACTGTTTATGATCGCGGTGTAGCTCAGCTGGCTAGAGCGTCCGGTTCATACCCGGGAGGTCGAGGGTTCGATCCCCCCTGCCGCGATTGGTATTATTGATGAACTTGGACCTTTAGCTCAGTTGGTTAGAGCAGACGGCTCATAACCGTCCGGTCGTAGGTTCGAGTCCTACAAGGTCCACTACGCTATGCAGTGGTCCACTAGTTCAATTATGGAGGATTACCCAAGTCTGGCTGAAGGGAACGGTCTTGAAAACCGTCAGGTGGGCGCAAGTCCACGCAAGAGTTCGAATCTCTTATCCTCCTTTTAAAACTTACTATTATCGCGGGGTGGAGCAGTCTGGTAGCTCGTCGGGCCCATAACCCGAAGGTCGTTGGTTCAAATCCAGCCCCCGCAATTTTGGTCCCATGGTCCAGTTGGTTAGGACGCCTGCCTGTCACGCAGGAGATCACGAGTTCGAGTCTCGTTGGGACCGCTTAAATGGCTCGGTAGCTCAGTCGGTAGAGCAATGGATTGAAGCTCCATGTGTCGGCAGTTCGATTCTGTCCCGCGCCATAATAACCATGATATGCGGGTGTAGTTTAGTGGTAAAACCGCAGCCTTCCAAGCTGCTGTCGCGAGTCCGATTCTCGTCACCCGCTTCATGGGCGCATAGCTCAGCTGGTTAGAGCGCACGCCTGATAAGCGTGAGGTCGGTGGTTCGAGTCCACTTGTGCCCATTTGGTTTTGGGGAAGTACTCAAGTGGCTGAAGAGGTGCCCCTGCTAAGGGTATAGGTCGCGAAAGCGGCGCGAGAGTTCGAATCTCTCCTTCTCCGTTTAGCAATTATATTTTCATGACCCCTTGGTCAAGTGGTTTAAGACACCGCCCTTTCACGGCGGTAACATGGGTTCGAATCCCGTAGGGGTCATCAACATTCTTATATTATCGCGGGGTGGAGCAGTCCGGTAGCTCGTCGGGCCCATAACCCGAAGGTCGTTGGTTCAAATCCAGCCCCCGCAATTATTAAACCTTACTTGTCATAGTAAGGTTTTTTGTTTGATATTAATCGTTTATTGAGGAGTCGATGATGAAATCTGGATGGACACATACATTAATTGATGATGCCGCGAAGACACCGCAGACACAAACCTTTCATGCTTTGGGGACAAGTATTGTATTAACCGTTTATGGCACCACATCAGCGGATATATTGACTGCGTCGCAACAGCTTGTTGATCAGTATGAAGATCAATTGACCGTTAACCGGGTTGATTCAGAGGTCATGGCGATAAATCACGCGGCTGGTGAAACCGCCATTCAAGTTTCAGATAGCACTTTTTCGTTAGTTAAGTTGGCACTTACAGCTAGTTTAGAAGATAGTGGCTTTAACGCCGCCATCGGTCCGTTGGTAAAGCAATGGCAAATTGGTTTTGCTGGTGCGCATGTACCCAGTAAGGAGTCAATTCAGGCGGCAATGACGTTGATTGATCCACATAAGATTGTTTTAGATGAAGAACAACATTCGGTACTTTTACAAGAAGCGGGTATGGAACTAGATTTAGGGGCAATTGCAAAAGGGTATATCGCTGACAGAATTCGTGATTTGTGGCGTGCTCATGGTGTGATTTCGGGCATTATAAACCTTGGTGGTAATCTGTTGTTCGTCGGTGATGCACCAGCGCGGGTAGATAAAATGTGGCGTATTGGCGTGCAGGATCCCTGGGCACAAAGAGGCGCACCTTTGGCAACGGTGATTTTGCCTGAATGCTCGGCCGTGACATCCGGAATCTATGAGCGTCATTTAGATGTTGATGGTCAGGCCTATCATCATATTATTGATTCAAGAACTGGTTACCCATTCGAAACAAGGCTGGAAAGTGTCACGATCTTTAGCCGTCATTCAGTTATTGGTGAAATTGAATCGACACGGCTGTTTTTTGATCAAGCTGCTGATGAACAATGGTTAGTTGCACATCCAGATTGTTATGGTGCCGTTTTCGTTTCACAGGATCATAAACTTACTTCGGTCGGCTTTAAGCAACAGGTTGATGGTTCACTAATACTTGCCTCAAATGAGGTTTAAATAATAAATAAAGCCCCTTGGACAAAAGTGATTTTGTCCAAGGGGCTTTGTTTATTTGGATAAGTCAATCGGTGTGTAGGTAACTGCGCGATAATTAAACTGGGTTTGTTTATAAAATGGTTTGAGTAATTCAAATGATGGACTGGTTGGCCAGGCATAGTAAGCTGACATGTCTTCCCAATTTGTTAACAGTAAAAACGCATTTGAATTCTTTTTGTTTTCAAGCAGGTGCAATGAGGTTAGTCCCGTTGGTAATTGCTGATCTAAGAGGCGTGTGATACTAGCACGCAGAATCTTTGCATGGTCAGCGTCCAGTTGCAGCGTTGTAAATGCCAAGAGGGGTGTGGTGGTGATTTCGCCAACACCCATGATGGAAGTGTACGTGATGGGGTTTGCAAACACACCTGGTTGCTGACTAGTGTCTAGTAGTAAAAGTCGTTCTTCTGAACCAGTCTCAGATAATGAAATTAGTTGATTTTGCGGATTGTTTGATTGAATCCGTTGTAAGATGTCCTTAGTACCAAACGTTAATGCAATTTCATGTGCCATGATGTGTCTCCTTTCAGATTGTTTGTCACTTATAGTATAGTCGTTTTTTGAAAGTTGACCCATGCACGTGCTTGTTAGGCGTTAAAAAGTTGATTAAAGGAGTTTAGAAAGCATGAAATTATCGATTCTAGGCTATTATGGCGGCTACCCAGCAAATGGAGTGGGAACGTCTGGCTACCTACTGCAAAGTGGCGATTACAACCTAATGGTGGATGCTGGCAGCGGCACATTGTTAGCCCTGCAAAAGGTATTGGATCCGATGCAACTGGATGCGCTATTACTCACACATTACCATCATGATCACATTGCTGACGTTGGACCGCTGCAGTATGAGTGGCAGCTTGTGACAGGGGCGCGTAAAGAAGCGATTCTTCCAATATATGGACATACAGAGGATCCGTTAAACTTTGCGGCATTGACTTGGCCTAATGCGACGCAAGGCATTGGGTATGACCCGGACAGTTCATTGGTTTTAGGACCGTTTGTCGTAACGTTTATGCGTACCGTACATCCGGTACCAACATTTGCGGTTAAAGTAGTCGAAACAAAGACGAGACAGACACTTGTCTTTACAGCAGACAGTGCTTTGATGCCAACGTTAGCTACATTTGCGAAAGATGCTGATGTGCTGATGGTTGATACAAACTTTTATGATGATCATGTGGGTAAAGAGTGGCACATGGAGGCAGGGCAGGCAGGGACACTAGCAAAAGAGGCTAAGGCAAAGACGCTGATACTAACACACTTACCCCAGACAGGAGACCTCCAGCGATTAAAGCAAGAGGCAGCGGCAAAGGTCACGAAGGACACGCGTGTATTATTAGCTAGCGAAATAAATAAATTAGAAATATAGTTGTGTACAATTAAATTCACTGATTAAAAATAAGCAAAACGCGTAAGGACGGCGTTTTGCTTATTGTATTTTAGATATTACTAATGCAAACAATCTAATAAAACAAATGAACGGCATAACAGTTTTATCAACTAGATGGTATTTATGTTTCTTTTTAAAAATGTAAAATACATAAAAAGCAAATGTGTATTTTAACTATGGGAATGGATGTTCGGCAAATGCTTCAGAAAAGGTTTTCTTTTAGATGGACGTGCTGTATAATAACTTATGTACAATTAAAGAGAAATCATTAGTACAGCGTGAGTTAGGGGGACGACATCTATGAACAACAATATGGTTACACTTTATACGTCACCGAGTTGCACTTCATGCCGCAAAGCACGAGCTTGGTTAATTGAAAACAACATTCCGTTTAAAGAACGGAACATCTTTGCTGAACCACTTTCAACTGATGAAGTTAAAACGGTTTTGCGGATGACTGAAGATGGCACCGAAGAAATCATTTCCAAACGTTCAAAAGTCTTCCAAGACCTGCATGTTGATTTGGATGATTTACCAATGAACAAGTTAATTTCACTAGTTCACGAAAACCCAGCCTTACTGCGTCGTCCAATCATTATGGATGACAAACGGCTGCAGGTTGGTTATAACGAAGATGAAATTCGCCGTTTCTTGCCACGTGACGTGCGTGCAATGGAACTGGCCGAAGCACAACGGCTTGCTGATTTATAAACGATATTGATGCTGTTTGCATGTGACTGGATCTATGGGATAATGTCTCATAGATTCAGTCTTTTGTTTTTGATTACAAAGTTTGTTTAACGAAGTGGTTAAACTTTACTTTGTGGTGCAGAAGACTAAAATATGAATAAACATTTAGGATCGACGTCCTTTTGTGAAAGGGGTGTTTCGCATGGAGATGGAACGCATTAATGAAAATACAATTCGGGTGCTGATCGGCAATGATGATTTATCTGCCCGGGGTATCACTGTCTTAGATTTGCTAGGGAACCATCAGCAGATTGAAAGCTTCTTCTACAGTATTTTGGAAGAAGTTGACGTTGATCGCCAATTTCAAGATAACGAAGCTGTGACGTTCCAGGTGTTACCTAACCGAAACGGCCTTGAGTTGTTTATCAGTAAAAACGTTGGCGACGATGCCGACGGAGATGACGCGTTCGATGATAACGGTGCAAATATCAGTGGTGCAGTTGACTTCGATAGTAGCTCCACTGATCAAGTGTCCGATTTTTTAAAGGCACAATTACAAGGTCGCGATGATGACGACGAACGTAAAACTGAAATTCAAGATGATGATCCAGACGACCTCAAAGGGGTGGTCAATAATCCAGATGTTCCAACTAAAGAAGTTGTTTTACAACTTGGCGACTTCGAGGATTTAGTAGCTATCGCCAAGAGTTTGCGGTTGGACGGGGCGGTTTCTAATCTGTATAAATACCGTGATCATTATTACTTGGATTTGGTGTTCTTTACGGATCAAACAACACCAGAGACAATTAAAGATGATGTTGCCGTTGCGTTAGAGTATGCCAATAAAACAAGTATTACGAGTGATGTGTTAGCCGAACATGGCGATAAAGTCATGGATACATCTGCGTTAGAGTTAGCACGGCATTATTTTAAATAATGATTCGGTCCGCAGGGATTAAGACAAAAGTGATTTTGTCTTAATCCTTTTTTTGTCGAGCATTTTGATCTGAAATACGTATGTTGTGTATGAGGTGACCAAAATGCTAATGGCTAAAGATGAAATGACAGGTGAACTGAAACAAGCCAGTAAAAATCTAACGGCGTCTTTTTTGTGTCCGGGTTGTGATCGGCCAGTTCACTTGCGGGCGGGAAATATCCGTATGGCTTATTTCGCACATCGAGCCAATGAGGCGTGCGAGACGTTTAGTGAAGGAGAGACAAGTGAACATTTACGGGGCAAAGCACAATTACAGGCCTGGTTTACAAGGCAGGGAGGCACCGCGGTATTGGAGAGTCCCATCCGCCAATTAGGTCAGCGTCCGGACATTTTGGTAAACGAACGGCTGGCCGTTGAGTTTCAATGTAGTCCATTATCTGAGGAGCGCTTTAATGAACGTGTTTCTGGTTACCATCAAGGCGGCTATCAGCAAATTTGGTTGCTTGGTCGACCTTATTTACCGCAACCACGACTTTCAATTAGTAAAATCAGTAAATTTATAATTGCCCATGCGCGCTTTGGCGTCTGCCAACTTTATTGGCAAACAGAAACGGAAAAAATATTAGTTGTTTTTGATATCAAGCAAGCACCTCTGTTGCCAATCCGTTACTATCAGCGCCAGTTTGACAGCTGGTTACAATGGCGGGCGTGGTGGTTGTCAGGGGTGGAGAAGCCAGCATCAGTTTCGCTGAATCAGGAGGCCATTTTACGGCAACGGCATGCATTATTACTGGGATTGCATCACAAAGCGACACCAATGTTGCGTTGGCAGGCCTTGTGTTACCAGCAACAGACGCATTTACTGGAACTACCTGAATGGGTCTACGGCGGTGAATTTAACGATCCATGCTTTATTAATAATGAATTGGACTGGCGGATTCCCTTATTTTTGTGGTGGCAAGCACATCCAGATGCGACGCCACGGCAACAATTAATCAGCTGGGGGAAGCGTGTCTTGCCAAGACTACGATGGTTATCTAATCAGAAGTGGCAGCAGACTGTTTGGCAACAGCAACAGCTTCGTGTTCGGCGAGAAGCCTTCTTTAGTGACAAGCACCATGAAAGTATGGTTCAGTGGCTACATAAGTAAATTAATTGTGGTAAGATTAAAAAGTCATTAGAAAGAACTCATGGTTTATTCATTAGGAGGCCAATATGTCAGATGTAAAACAACTGCCAACGCGTGATGAAGTTGACGAAGCATTAACGTGGGATTTAACACAAATTTTCAAAAGCGACGCTGACTGGAAAGCAGCTTATCAAAAAATTGAACAGGATTTGGAACAGCGTGATACATATCAAGGCCATCTGGGGGAGAGTGCTGACCAACTATTGGCCGGGACAACCTATTTATTAGACATCTGGCATCAGCTCGAAAATGTTGATGTGTATGCATCCTTGAAACAGGAGCAAGATACAGGGGATCAGGATGCCCAAGGTTTAGCTGCGCAGGCAAACGATTTAGTTGCTCGTGCAGGTAGTGCGTTAGCTTGGTTTAATCCGGAAGTGTTGTCCATTCCAGAAGAAACGTTGCAATCCTGGTTGAAGGAAGCGACCTTAGCACCTTATGCACATTACTTTGCTGATTTGGATCGTGCCAGAGAACATACGCTGTCTGCTGACAAGGAAGGGTTGCTCGCAGGCGCAAGTGATATCTTTGGCGCATCGGCTAAGACTTTTGGTGTTTTGGATAATGCTGACCTTGAGTTTCCAGTTGTTAAGGACGAGGCAGGTAACGACGTCCGCTTGACGCAGGGGGTATATGGCGTACTACTACAGTCTACAGACCGTTCTGTACGTGCGGCTGCCTTTAAGCAACTGTATAAGGTCTATCTCCAATTTCAAAACACCTTTGCTTCAACGCTATCAAGTAATGTAAAAGGTCATAATTTTGATGCCTCTGTGCATCATTATCCAACGGCCCGCGCTGCTGCATTAGCTAGCAACAATGTTCCTGAAAGTGTTTATGATACGTTAGTGACTGAAGTGAACAGTCATCTAGATTTACTGCATCGCTATGTTAGTTTACGGAAACGAATTTTGGGTGTTGATCACCTACACACCTATGATTTGTATACGCCAATTACGGGTGAGTCACCGTTGAGTTACACGTATCCAGAAGCACAACAGACTGCGTTAAAGGCGCTATCTGTCATGGGTGACGATTATGTAAGCCATGTTCAAGAGGCGTTTGATAATCGGTGGGTCGATGTGGTGGAAACGAAAGGAAAACGCAGTGGTGCCTTTTCTTCTGGTGTTTACGATACCAACCCATATATTTTGTTGAACTGGCAGGATAATTTGGAGGAACTGTTTACCCTTGTTCATGAAATGGGGCACAGTATTCACAGTTATTACACACGTCATAATCAGCCGTTTCAGTATGGGGACTATTCGATTTTCGTTGCAGAAATCGCTTCAACCACCAATGAAAATACGTTGACCCAATACCTGCTGGATAATACAGATGATCCTAAAGTGAAAGCATTTGTGTTGAATCATTATCTAGATGGCTTTAAGGGAACCGTCTTTCGTCAAACGCAATTTGCTGAGTTTGAACATTGGATTCACCAAGAAGACGCTGCCGGTCACCCACTGACTGCGCAACACATGGCGGATTATTACGGGAAACTGAATCAAACTTACTATGGGGATGATTTAACACCAGATCCAGAAATCGCCTATGAATGGGCGCGGATTCCGCATTTCTATTACAATTATTATGTATTTCAATATGCCACTGGTTTTGCGGCAGCATCCACGCTGTCACATAACATTACGAGTCAAAAACCTGGGGCACTGGAGCACTACCTTAATTTCTTAAAGGCTGGTAGTTCGGCATATCCACTTGATGTCATGAAGACAGCCGGTGTGGATATGACAAAACCGGATTATTTACAGGATGCATTTGCAGTGTTTGAACAACGGCTGAATGAATTTGAAGCATTGCTCAAGTAATTTCAGTTAAATAAGAATGAGAGAGTGGGCCAAAAGTCTGGAAGTAGCGAGCAAGACCTAGAACGGCCGTACGGATTGATCTTCAATCCGGTAGGTGGTTCGTAGTCTGCACAGCTACTTGACTTTTGGCGCACGTTTCCACTATTGAAACTTAGAAAACAAAAATGAGTCGCAATGGACATAATTAGTTATGTCCATGCGACTCATTTTTGCATGTTACAAAACGCGTAGGTTTGCTTTTTCTGTGCCTTGTTTCGCTGCTTGAGGGAGGCTCGCAAGGGTTGCATTAACATTGTGTTCGCTGATTTCTAAAAGGGTGTTGTAGTCGAAACGTTCCATCAAGAGGCCACATTCAAAGTCATCGACATCAAAAATGACCGTTTCACTAGGATGCTCGATGCCCATTTCGGAAACTAAACGTTGATCGGCACTGAAGGCATTTTCGGCCAATTTACTGCGCCGATCTTCCTCGAACATTTCAACATCTAAGGCGAGGTCATGAGCAACCTTTGAGCCTAGTTTTGCTGAGTAAAGTTGGTGTTGACCGAGCAATTGTTCTTGTAAACGAAGGAAGAACTGTCGGCCTAAACGTTTGCCCTGAAATGAGGCAGCTTTGTAATCCAAAATAATTTGGTAGAGTTGATCGGCTAAATCATTACGATCTAGGTCAGCGTGTTCTGCACTCAGACGACGGAAGGTTGAATTGATTGTTTGAAGGTTCAGCATGGGGACAAACTGAATTTGTAGTTTGCTCTGCGTTTGCGCGGAAATTTGGTTAACTTGCTTTTCGCACGCAAAACAATTTGTGCCAAGGGGATTAACAAACAGATACACTTCTAACACGGTTTGACCTCCATCTAATGTTTGTTTTAAAGTGATCATTACCGGCCTAAACGCCGTCAAACAGTCACTGCTTTAGCGTTTTACCAAATAAAAACAACCGGTTGCACAAGGTTCAATCCATGCCGTAACGATTGCTTTTGACTGGGACTATAATGCCCGATTTTTTTCATAATGTAAAGCCAAACGTTTTATGACTTTACACCTAGTGCTATCGCAGCGGTAACAATGGAAAGTATGGTAAAATTGAACCAGTCAGTGGTGTGGTTTTACACCGCTTTTAAACGACATAGGTGAGGAGGTCGCCAGATGATTGAAGACTGGGATCACTTTTTGCTCCCTTATGAGCAAGCAGTTGAGGAATTGAAGATTAAACTTCGCGGTATTCGTACGCAATATCAAGATGCCGGGCAGCCGTCACCAGTTGAATTTGTCACCGGACGGGTGAAGCCAATCGGCAGTATTCAAGAAAAAATGGTGCGTCGGCATGTTGCTGAGGATCGTTTGGAAGCCGATATGCAAGATATTGCCGGGCTACGAATCATGTGTCAATTTGTGGATGATATTTATCAAGTGGTGGATTTGTTGCGGAAACGGACGGATCTAACCATTCTCGAGGAACGCGATTATATTTCTAATGTCAAACCTAGCGGCTACCGTTCTTATCACATTGTGGTGTCTTACCCAGTTCAAATGATGGATGGGGAAAAGCGGATCCTGGCTGAAATTCAAGTGCGCACGTTGGCCATGAATTTTTGGGCGACGATTGAACATTCACTTGGGTACAAATACCAAGGTGAATTTCCCAAAGAATTACAAGGTCGGTTAGAACGTGCCGGAGAAGCTGCCTTTCGCTTAGATCAGGAAATGTCGGCGATTCGGGCCGATATTTCTGAGTCCAAAGGTGACGATTGGTCGGAACCTGCAGATGCCGAACAGCAAATGATTGGCGATGACCACGCAGATGATCAGCCTGAAATACATTAAGTATCTTGATGACGAGTGCCACACGAGAGAGTAGAGAAAATTATGAGAGTTGCAATTTACAGTTACTATCCAAATGATGCCACACGGGCAGTGATTGAAAAATTAACAGTCGCGCTGAATGCTGCGCACCTAACAATTGATGATGATAATCCTGACGTTGTCGTGTCCGTTGGTGGGGATGGCACGTTGCTATCCGCCTTTCATCACTACCGGTCAATTTTGGATCACATTCGTTTTGTTGGTTTACACACCGGTCACTTGGGCTTTTATACTGACTGGCGGGACTACGAAATTGATCAGTTAGTGACTAGCTTGGCGCATGATAATGGTGAAAGTGTCAGTTATCCGCTGCTAGATATTAACATCACGTACAAGGGCGAAACGGCGCCACAACAGTTTTTAGCGTTGAATGAAGCAACTGTTAAAAAGGCGGCTAAGACGTTGGTTTGCGATGTGTATATTAAAGATCAATTATTTGAACGTTTTCGTGGCGATGGTCTCTGCTTTTCCACACCAACTGGATCAACAGGTTATAACAAATCGCTTGGTGGGGCCGTTTTGCACCCGGGCATCGAAGCTATTCAAATGGCTGAAATTGCGTCGATCAATAATCGTGTATTCCGAACATTGGGGGCATCATTTATTATTGGCAAGGATGAATGGGTCACGTTACGTTCAGATGACGCGGATAATTTCTCCATCAGCTGTGACCAATTTTTGACACCAGAACGTTTAGTAAAAGAAATTACCTTTAAAGTTTCTAATCAACGGATTTCCTTTGCAGAGTATCGACACACCGCATTTTGGCAACGTGTTCGAGAATCATTTATCGGGGATGTCTTATAATGGCTTATCCGCTACGCTTCAACTGGCGTAATGATACTGACGAGTCTGTGAAACTACAGACGTTTTTGAGTAGCCACGGCGTTTCGCATGCCGTTTTAATTCAGATTAAATTTCACGGCGGCAGTATGCACATTAATCATCAACCAGCTTGGAGCGTTGACCTTGTGCAACCAGGTGATGTGGTCACCATTACGTTGCCGCCAGAACCGGCTAACGCAGCGGTGACCATTTCTGACCAGCCGTTAAACGTTGTGTTTGAAGATGATAACTTTTTGGTGGTCAATAAACCGGCCGGCGTCGCTTCAGTGCCGGCACATCATTATGCCAATGATACGATGGTCAACCGTGCGAAGGGATATTTCATCACACACGGTATTCCATTACAGGTGCCACACATCGTTACCCGGCTGGACAAGGATACAAGTGGCATGGTGTTGTTTGGTAAGCATCATATGGCACATTCCGTTCTTGATCGTCAGTTAAAAGTACATTCGTTGCAAAAAACGTATTTGGCAGTGGTTGCCGGGCATGGACTAGCAACGCATGGTGACATAACAACGCCAATTTTACGAGATCCGACGTCGTTTATTAAACGTATGACAGGACCAGAAGGGCAAGCGGCGCACACTGAATATGATGTTGTGACCGAATTAGCAGATGCTACAGTGGTACGCGTACAATTGCATACTGGCCGAACACATCAAATTCGGGTGCATTTTGCGAGTATCGGTCATCCATTAGTTGGGGATGCATTATATGAAGGACCGCTGAATCTTGGCATCACACGGCAAGCGTTGGCGTGCACGGATTTAAGTTTCAACGACCCATTTGCGCAGACGCAACGCACGTTACATGTCGATCCCGCTGAGGATATCCGGCGCTTAATTGTGGCGCAGGGGCAGTGTCCTCCAACGCCAAGTCATTAGCAAGTTCGCTTCGCTCACCGTCGACCAGATGTGACACCTTACCACTGCGGACTTTGCGAATTCTTCGCAGTCCTTCGTTCTCGGTGTTACATCTGGTCTTCGTTGCTAATGACTTGGCGTTGGAGGAGTGCTTTGCCCGCCTTGCGGGCAAAGCACAAGTTCAATGAACGTCGAAGTAAACTCTCCGCCACGGGAGCTGCAGCGGCCAACGTTCACTCTATGTAAAAGCTAACTGTAAACATCAAATAACCGCTCCAACAGTCTAGAGATAAACTGTTGGAGCGGTTATTTGGTGTTGCGTTTAACTTTTAATTTGGTACTAACGGTTGTGCCGCTCGCAAAGCGAGCGACACTCTCCGCCAAAACAGGGTAACA
>NZ_JQCB01000005.1:13005-16218 GCF_001437435.1 Furfurilactobacillus siliginis
TGTAACGGTAAGGTACGCTAGTTTCCCGCCTGCGAACGCAGTGAGCTCACTGTTATCCTGTTTTGGCGGAGACACTCACCAAGAGTGCTAGAAGTTGATAAGCTTAGTGCCGTGTAATTCTTTGACAGACAGTGCGTCGGCCAGAGCCGCGGCGTTGTCAGCAGTGATACCACCGCCGGGTAAAATCAGGAGCCGACCGGCAGCAGATTGAATGGACTGTTTCAATTGGTCGAAGTGAGCTTCAATTGGTTCGTTTAAAGGACCACCATGTGTCAGAATCCGGTCAAAGTCATGTTCGGCTAGCCAGTCGATTGCTGCAGCTTGATCTGCTGCAGCAATTTCATCAAATGCCATATGGAAGGTTAAACTCATACCGCCAGCGGCTGCCAATAATTGTTCGAGTGCTTCTGTATCTAGCTTGTGATCAGGGGTGAGGGCACCGATTGCGATGCCATCAATGCCTAATTCCTGAGCAGAAAATAAGTCTGCTTCCATAATCTTGATTTCGGTATCGTTGTAAACGAAGTCACCGCCACGAGGGCGAATCATTGCCGTTATCGGAACGTGATGTTCGCTGGCATAACGGCTGGCCTCACTCATGACCCCACGGCTGGCTGTGGTGCCACCAACGGTTAGATTATCGTTTAATTCAATTCGATTTGCGCCAGCAGCAATGGCGGCGGGAATCGCGGTAAAGTTTTCAACGGCTACTTCAGTAAAAATAGATGTGCTCACAAGAATGCTCCTTTAATTAAGTAGTGCGGCAGCAAGTCTATTCAAAGACAACACAGACACCTTCTGGAACCGTTACATTTTTTTGCAACAAGGTCAGTTGACCAGTTGTGGCGTTACGCCGGTATAATGTAGCGTTGTCAGTGTTTTGATTGACGACCACAGCAAATTGTTGGGTCGCGTCCAAGGCAAAGTCACGTGGAAAGTCACCTTCTGTGCTAATTTGCTGCCGTAGCGCTAGTGTACCATCTTCTTGGACAGCAAACACGGCTAATGTGTTGAAGCCACGGTTACTAACGTAGACAAATTGACCGTCAGCGGTTAAACGAATCGCAGCGGCACCGTTATGTTCTGTCCAGTCTGCGGGAATCGTTTTTAAAGTTTGTAAATGTGTCAGTGTGCCAGTGGTAGGATCGTACTTTAAAGTAGCAATTTCACTGCTTAATTCACCGACTAAGTAGCACAAGTTTTTTTGCGTATTGAAAGCGACGTGACGAGGGCCAAAACCAGGCTCAGTTTGATAAGTAGATACCAGGCTCAGTTTGCCATCATCTGAAACATCATAAATCGTCACTTGATCCATACCGAGGTCACACACAATGAGCCGATTGTCAGGCGTCAAATCCGTGTAGTGAACATGAGGACCATCAGTCTGTTCAGGTGCAGGACCAACTGCCCCTTGGTGTGTGATTACGTCGGCCAGTGCTAAGGAGCCATCAGCTTGAATGGCAAAACTTTTAACGGTGGCAGTGTGGTAATTACCTTCATAAACAAGTTGCCGTTTTTCATCTACGGCGACATAGGCGGGACTAGAGCCCTTTGAAAAGACGTGGTTAAGTATTTCTGCAGGGGACTTGGTTAGGTCAAACGCAGTCGTACCACCAATACCTTCTGCTGCATTTTTATCAACCGCATACAGTTTGTGAGCGGCAGATAAAGCCAAATAGGTTGGACTATCCGCACGCGCAACAAGGTTTGGCGCGGTGAGTTGTTCTTTGTCGGTGTCGATGGCCATTTCGTAGACCCCGTCACTTGTTTTCTTGGTGTATGTACCAACTAAAAATTTTTCAAGCATGTGATTTTCCTCCTCAACTTACTGGTTTAGTATAGCATAATGAAAACGATTACTTAAGTCTGTCAATGGGATACTGACGGGCGTGAGACACCTAATTGCAACCATAAGTATGCTATACTGCAAACAATCATTTAAACCTAAGGGAGGCGCTTTGATGGCAGCTCAACAACCAAAACGACCACGCTTTTTAAGTGGCAGCACCGCGCGACGAATTATTACCTATTTAGTGATGATTTTATTAGCGGTCGCCATTTTATGGATTTTAAGTCAGATTAAATGGATCTTTCGTCCGTTTCAGCAGTTCTTTGCCATTGTTGGGGCACCAATCATCTTAGCAGGGGTGTTTTACTATTTACTAAACCCGATTGTGGATTGGTTAGATCGCCGGTTTAAAATCCGGCGTAGTTGGTCGATCATCGGGTTGTTTATTTTGGTCGGCGGCTTACTTGCTTGGGGACTGGTAGCATTGATTCCAGTCTTGCAAGAACAAATCAGTAGCCTCGTGAAAAACTGGCCGCATTACTGGGACAGCCTGTTAAATTCCTCGCAGTCGTTTTGGCAGGACGCAAACTTTAAATGGGGACGGGATTTACTAAATCAGTATGATAGTCAGCTTGAAAAGAGCATGAGTGGGTTGATTAAAAACACTGCCTTTAGCACAGTCGGTGGCATTAGTAGTGTCGTTGGGTCGATTACGACAGCCTTAATTGCACTAGTTACATTTCCATTTTTACTGTGGTACATGCTACGTGATGGCCGTCAGTTTCCCAAAGCGGTTGCACGTTTTCTGCCGGATCGGTTACAACCATCCTTTTTAAAAGTTCTCAATGAAATGAATAATCAAGTTGCCAATTACATTCGGGGGCAACTGACGGTCGCATTTTTTGTTGCCTTGATGTTCTATGTCGGGTATTTAATTATCGGCTTGAAGTTTGCCTTAGTATTAGGAATCGTGGCGGGTTTACTAAACTTGATCCCGTACCTGGGTTCCTTCTTAGCAATGGTGCCGGCAGTGGTGATCGGCATTTTCATTTCGCCGTGGATGTTGGTTAAGGTACTCATTGTCTTTATCATCGAGCAAACGATTGAAGGCCGGTTGATCTCGCCATTGGTCCTTGGACAAAGTTTGAAAATTCACCCAGTGACCATCATCATCGTCTTGTTAGCCAGTGGAAAAATTTTCGGCGTGCTTGGCGTTATCTTTGGGGTGCCAGGCTACGCAATTCTGAAAGTGATTGGGTCGCACCTGTATCAATACTGGCGTGCTCAGTCACGCTGGTACCAGTCTTCCACGAATGGCGACGACGTTTAGATTAGCCGGCTGTTGCCGTGTCCCCCAGCGCCAGGTTATTAGCAAGTTCGCTTCGCTCACCGTCGACCAGATGTAGCGCCTTACCGCTTCGGCT
>NZ_JQCB01000005.1:16417-16751 GCF_001437435.1 Furfurilactobacillus siliginis
ACGCTCTCGGCACGACATCTGGTCTCCATTGCTAATAACCTGGCGCTGGGGGAGTGCCTTTGCCCGCTTTGCGGGCAAAGCACAAGTGCAGTATCCGCCGAAGTAAACTCGCCGCCACGGGAACTGCAACGACCAACGTTCACTCTAGGTAATAGTTAACTGCAAACTCAAACAGCCGCCGTTTCAGAACACTTACTAGTGTGAATTGAGACGGTGGTTGTTTGAGTTTAATGGGTTCTTTTACTTTGATACTAACGGGGGGTGTGTCGCGCGCTTTGCGAGCGACACTCTCCGACAAAACAGGGTAACAGTGACGGCGGGAAACTAGCCTGCC
>NZ_JQCB01000005.1:17369-60814 GCF_001437435.1 Furfurilactobacillus siliginis
GCACCATAAGTTTCCGGTGAGTTTTAATTGGAAGGCCAGCCACGTCACCGGTTCATGCTATAATAAACAACATGAAAAAAATTGATGCAGGAACCAATTTTGTGCGTACCCACCTGGACATGTTTCGCTGTCCAACGTGTGGGCAACCATATGAAACAATCAGTGATCATAGTTTAGTGTGCCCGGAGCATCATGTGCTAGATGTGAATAAAAAGGGGAGCCTTTATTTTTTGAAGCATGCAGTGGCAACGGAGTACAACACTAACATGTTGGCGGCAAGACGACGGATGCTGACGGAAGGGCTTTTTTACCCAATCATTGAAGCGGTGAGCCAAGCATTACCGACTACCGCACAGCGGATTTTAGATGTGGGAACCGGTGAAGGGACACCATTAGCACAGTTAGATCAGTTACGTCGAAATGCAGATGATGCCTTGATTGGTTTTGATTTATCAAAGGACGGCGTCAATTTAGCGACGCAATTAGACAGTCAGGCATTCTTTTGCGTAGCTGACTTAGCGCAATTACCATTTAATGATGAAAGCTTTGATGCAATTATTGAATTGTTTTCACCTTCGGCTTATAAAGAATTTGAGCGGGTAACTCGGCCAGGCGGTCAGTTGGTTAAGGTGGTGCCAAACGCAAATTATCTGGTGGAGTTGCGACATGCATTGTACGACGAAAGTCAGCGGCAATACCATTATGAAAATGAGCGGGTGGTGGAATTGTTTGCTGAACATTATCCCGACATGAAACAAACGCAGCTCCAGTACGAATTTCCGATCGGAACAAGTCGCATTGAGGACATGTTGACTATGACACCGTTGAGTTGGGGTGCAGATGAGCAGCATCGAGAACAACTGCTGGCGCATCCTGTTGATCATGTGACAGTCGATGTTAGTCTTTTGACGGTGACGCTTCCATAGGCGCCATTGTAAGGTTACGAGACAAGTGCTAATATGCTTATGGAATCATTTGTTGGTTGATATCGAACAATTTCGTTAGCAATCTTCAGATTCGGACTTCATTAACGTAGCGTCTCGCTGTATTTTAATACCGAGGCGGCTACGTTTTTATTTTCGTTATTGCAATTATTGAACCCTTTTAAAGGAGAACTACTGTGACAAATCATATTGCGTTATTTGAACCCTTAATGCCTGCTAATACAGGTAATATTGCCCGTACTTGTGCGGGGACTGATACTGCTTTGCACCTGATTGAACCACTCGGCTTTTCTACTGATGATGCACATTTGAAACGGGCTGGACTAGACTACTGGGACAAAGTCGATATTACTTATCATGAAAGTTTGCCTGCCTTTATGGATGCGATTCCAGCAGAAGACGAGCTGTTCTTGGTTTCCAAATTTGCTAAACAAACTTATGTTGATCCTGATTACGCAAAGCAAGATCATGACTATTGGTTCTTATTTGGGAAAGAAACAACTGGACTGCCAGAACCCTTTATGCGGCAGCATCCCGACGAAGCGATTCGAATTCCGCAAGACGATAGTCACATCCGGGCGTTAAACCTATCGAACTCGGCCGCGATTGTCATCTACGAAGTGGTCCGTCAACAAGGTTTTAATCAACTTGAACAAGCACATTGGTACAAAAACGATAAATTGAAGTAAGGGGGACCACCTTGGCAACACGGAGAAAAACAACACGCAAAAAACGTCCAACGACGCGTAGAAAAAAAACGAATACTGGGTTTAAATACACCAAGAACGTGACTGGACTAGTAGTTGCACTGATTGCTTTGATGGGACTTTTACGGCTTGGTGCCGGTGGTATTTTTATTGCTAATAGCCTGGCCATTCTGGTTGGGAATACCAATCAAGTGCTAGCTATTTTACTAATTGTTGCGGGCATTATTGTCGGGGTGGCAGGGCATTTGCCCAAGCTACCCGTTAAACAATTAGTTGGTGGCGGACTCGTTTACTTTGGCGTTTTGATTTATGATCATTTACGGTTATTTACCGGCTTGAACTACCATACGAAATTTGTGGCGCTCACTTGGGGCATGTTAGGTGATAACTTTCGTGGTGGCACGTTAAATGGCAATACCGGTGGCGGTATGCTGGGTGCCTATGGGTACGCAGCCTGTTATCACCTGGTGGCTAACTTAGGAACAGCCATCTTATCCACCGTCTTATTGTTTGTCGGTGGGATGTTATTGCTAAATATTCCTTTTGCGACTGTCAGTAATGGCTTACTTGCAAGTTGGCGATTTATGGTTACTGGGGGGCAAAAGGCGGCGGCTTGGACGCAGCGATTTGTCCAGGATGCCGTGACACAAAATGCAACACCAGATAAGCCGGTCAAGAAACCAGCTGAGCCTGAGGCACCAACGGTTACGGAACCTACGACGCCAACGGTGGAAGCACCGGTAGTGACACCGACTAAGCCGATACCAACGCCGGCACCACCTAAGATTACGGTAGCGGCGGATCATGCTGACAAGGATAAACCGGAGCCAGAGCAAGCAGCGTTAGATTTAGGTGATCCTGGTGCTGACTTGAGCGATTATCAATTACCTACTGCAGCGTTGTTAACTAAGATTCCACAAACGGATCAAAGTAATGAATACAACGCCATCGAGAAGAACTCACAAACCTTACAAAAGACACTCGCGAGTTTTGGAGTGGACGCTGAAGTTAAAAACGTCAGCCTTGGACCATCGGTGACTAAGTACGAGTTGCACCCCGCAATTGGGGTGAAGGTTTCTAAGATCGTTAACTTGGCGGATGACTTAGCACTTGCTTTGGCCGCCAAGGATATCCGAATTGAAGCACCAATTCCCGGAAAATCTTTGATTGGGATTGAAGTACCAAATAAGGAAATTTTAACGGTCTCCTTCAGAGATGTGATCGAACATGAACCAGCACATCCTAATAAGGTGCTAACGGTACCTTTGGGGCGTGATGTCACAGGTAACATTGTGATGAGTGATCTGACGAAGATGCCGCATTTACTGATTGCCGGATCGACAGGATCTGGTAAATCGGTTGCCATCAACGGAATTATCACGAGCTTGTTGATGCAGGCTAAGCCAAATCAGGTTAAATTTATGCTGATTGATCCTAAACGTGTGGAACTGTCAGTTTATAATGACATTCCACATCTCTTGACGCCAGTTGTTTCTGAACCTAAGCGTGCTGCTAAAGCGCTGAATAAAGTGGTTGAGGAAATGACCCGGCGCTATGAGCTATTTGCAAACTTTGGGGTACGAAACATTGATGGCTATAACAAATTAGCTGCGGCCAATAATGAACATACCAATGTTGCTCAGCCGACGATGCCATATGTTGTTGCGATTGTTGATGAACTGGCTGATTTGATGATGACTGTTTCATCGGAAGTAGAAGGGTCCATTATTCGTATTGCGCAAATGGGTCGGGCAGCCGGAATTCACATGATCTTGGCAACGCAACGCCCATCTGTTGATGTTATTACCGGGTTGATTAAAGCAAACGTCCCATCTAGAATTGCCTTTGCCGTTTCTAGCGGAATCGATTCGCGGACGATTTTAGATTCAAACGGGGCCGAAAAGCTGTTGGGACGTGGGGATATGTTATATGAACCCATTGATCAAAATAAACCGGTGCGCGTGCAGGGCGAGTTTATCTCTGATAAGGATGTTGCCGCAGTGGTGGACTTCATCAAGGCTCAACAGACCGCAGAGTATGATGATTCGATGACGGTTAGCGATGCAGAACTGAGTGATGACAGTGCCGAAGAACATGCAGATGAGTTAGATGAGTTGTTTGATGATGCAGTGGCTTTCGTGCAGGACCAAAAGAAGGCATCAACGTCGTTACTTCAGCGCCGCTTTCGCATCGGCTACAACCGAGCAGCACGCATGATCGACGACATGGAAGCCCGCGGAATCGTAGGCCCAGCCGACGGATCAAGACCAAGACAAGTGCTATAACAGAGCGGTCGTTTGATCGCGTTTTAGCAAGAGTGGCCAGAACGCATTGATAAATTTAGTTGTTTATCTACAGCAAAGCAAAAGGGCGCGAGACAATATTTTGTCTCGCGCCCTTTTCGTATTTACAAGATTAGCTTATCAAACCGTGCGCCAAAGGATCGCCTTTAATCACGACTGACCGACTTTTGGTGCACATAAAACTACTTAAAACAGATTCAATGGTTGCAATGCCGCCAAGACGACACCGCCAAGAGTCAAGATAATCATTGCCCAGACAACAACCATGGTTAGTTTTTCAAATCCGCTACGCTTTTTCTTTTTTCTCATGAATGTGGATGAACTCCTTTGAAAATTTATCCTTAATGGTACAGTGTTCCGCTTTAAAGTACAAGAGGGGACTAGAACCAATCGTGGCGACGCAAGGTCATTGCGGTTGCAATGCAGATGACGATTGTAACGCCCATGATGAGTGAAAAGGCATGTGCTAGATGTGCAAAGGGTAGTCCAACATTCATACCATAGATACCACCGATGATTGTTGGAATCGTCATGACTAATGTAATGGAAGTTAATAACTTCATCACTTCGTTTAGATTGTTTGACACAACTGCCGAGACCATGTTGCTGAATTGTCCCAGAATGTCACTTTGAATACTGGCCATCGTTTGTGCTTGTTCTGTTTCGATAATGATTTGGCTCAGCAGTTCCTGAAACTTAGGACCGTTAAAGTAATCGGGTGCAGCAGAGATTTGATCGAGCACGGGTCGGTTATCCGTTAATGCACTGGTGAAAACGGTGAGTGCTTTTTGCATCGCCATGATTTTATAGAGTTGGTCATTGTGAGTAGCCGTCGTTAGCTGTCGTTCTAAACTACGCGTGGCAACCTCGGTGTCAGATAAAGCCTTGACGAAGGAGTGTGCGACATACCAACCGAAGCGTAAAACAAAATCTTGGCGATCACTAATTTTAATGGCCGTTTGATCGCCACTCATAATGAAATCGTGAATGAAGGCGGCGGGTTCATTTGAAATGGTAATTACGGCACTATCGGTCAGCACAAAGGAAATTGGATAGGTGGCGTAGGTCAAGTAACCTAATGGGCTGGTTTGTGATCGTGGAAACTGCAGTAGTAGATGTAAGGCTGATTGTGGGCGAAGTGGATCAATACCGTCGACGCGCGCTTTTTCACGATTATCCAAGACTGCGGAAATGTAGCTGGCGGGGATGTTGTAGTTACTAGCTAACATCTGAATGTCGGCATGTGTTGGGCGCTCAACGTTGATCCAACAGTTTTTTTGCGGTTGATCAACCGGCAGCAAACGACCGGCTGCATCATTAATAAAATATTCAATCATGTGTCATATTCTCCCGGGTGGCTTCTTTGTTTCACATGATAGGCGATTGCAGGCGTGTTTTCAAACCAGTATACTAACAATGAAATTTACGACGAGGTGAAATGGCGTGCGCAGTTTTTCAAATGGACTTTTGATTGAACTTTTAACATTGGTTTTACTGTTTATGGTGGCACTTTTGCTGCGCCGCTTTTTAAATAATTGGTGGCCGGCGTGGCTACATCCGTTAGACATCTTGCTGCCGGTAGTACTGATTGTCACAGCACAACGAGTTGGCACGATTAGTGTGCGGCCGATTTTTTTATGGTTATTGGTAATCTGGTTTGTCATTGGTCTTGCAACGAGTTGGCGAACCTTTCAGGGACGTAAGCCGGTGCCTTACAAAAACTTTATCTTAGTGTTTTGGCGGCTGAGCGATTTGTATTGGGTTGGTGCGTACGCACTAGCCGCAATTATTAGTGTCGTTGTTCGATAACAAAATTTGGGAAAACTCCCCACCCATTCCCCACATTCTTAAAAATAGCGTTGATGACTGTCAATACGGCAATCATCAGCGCTATTTTATTTTGTGAACGGTGGCTATGTAACAAAATGATGTCAAACTTTTAGTTCACGTGGTAGATAGTGGGGGAATGTGGTAAGCTTTTTTTATAACAAAGGTGGGTGTAGTCCAACGACATTATGTTGGGTTGCATGCGAATAATTTATAGAAAGGTGGGGCGGCTATGTTTATCGGTGAATTTCAGCACAATGTAGATGACAAAGGCCGTCTCATCATTCCTGCCAAGTTTCGTAATCAACTTGGTGACAAGCTAATGGTGACACGGGGACTGGACGGTTGTTTGTTCGGCTATGCAGAAAACGACTGGAATGAACTTGTCGAAAAAACACAGGCATTGTCACTGACGAAAAAGGACGCACGTGCGTTTGCGCGGTTCTTATTTGCCGGTGCTACGGAATGTGAATTTGACAAACAGGGTCGGATTAACATCCCAACGCCTTTACGTGATCACGCGAAGTTAGCCAAAGCCTGTGTCATTGTTGGTGTGTCAGACCGGTTTGAAATCTGGGATGCTGATAAATGGCAAGACTACAACGCTGCTACTGAAGCAAATATCGATGAAATTTCAGAGGCCATGGGCGACTTTGATTTCTAACTACCACTAACTTTGAAAGGAGCACTAACATGACAGAATTTAATCACGTAACTGTGCTCTTGAATGAAGCGGTGGCAGGATTGGCGATCAAGCCAGACGGCGTGTATGTAGACTGCACACTGGGTGGCGGAGGCCATACAGCAAAGATTTTAAGCGAATTAACAACCGGTCATCTATACGCCTTTGATCAAGATGAAACGGCACTCGCATACAATCGTGAACATTTGGCTGAACCAATTGCGGCTGGCAAATTAACGTTAATTAAAGCCAATTTCCGAGAATTAAAGGATCAGTTGGCGCAACTTGGAATCAGCTCAGTCGATGGCATTCTTTACGACTTGGGAGTCAGCTCTCCACAATTCGATGATGCAAAGCGTGGCTTCAGCTATCGGTTAGAAGCACCACTCGATATGCGCATGAATCAAGATCAAGCACTTTCAGCGATGGAAGTGGTTAACGACTGGGAATACAGCCAGTTGGTGCGCATCTTCTATCGGTATGGTGAAGAAAAGTTTGCCAAGCAGATTGCCCGGCGCATTGAACAGGTGCGCGCAGAGGCACCGATTAAAACGACGACACAATTAGCTGTCATCATTAAAGAAGCCATTCCTGCTGCAGCCAGACGTCATGGTGGTCATCCAGCTAAGAAGACCTTTCAAGCCATTCGGATTGCGGTTAATGACGAGCTCGGCGCTTTAGAAGCTTCTATAGAACAAGCGCTGACCTTGCTGAACCCAACTGGTCGAATCAGTTGTATTACGTTCCAATCTTTGGAAGATCGCTTAGTCAAGACGATGTTTAAGGAACAAACAGTATTGCCGGAACTACCTGCTGGCTTACCAGTCGTTCCCAAAGAAATGGAACCAGATTTTCATTTGGTGAATCGCAAACCCATTGAAGCGACGGCCACTGAGTTGACGGAAAATCGCCGGTCACACAGCGCTAAGCTACGGGTTATTGAACGCAACGCTGACTAAGAATTGTTGATTAATTAAACTTACATACATTAAGGAAGCTGATTTAAATGGCACAAAATCTAGCGCAGGCACAACCATACAGCACACCACAACGCGCACAACCTAAACAAATTGAAACGGTTACCCCACAAGCGGCGCCTAAACGATTGCCGATTTCCGGATTTGAAATTTTGCTGGGTGCCATTTGTGGTATTGTTATCGTATGCTTTGCGGTTAATATCATTCATTCACGTATTGACATTACGAATGCCCAACGCAATTTACAAACGACGCAAGTACAACTGAGCCACGTGAATAATGAAAATGCGGCTGCTACGCAAGAAATCAGCGAGCTAACGAGCCGCACCCGTTTAGACACGGTGGCCAAGAAAAATGGCTTAACCTTAACGAGCCAAAACATAAGGAATGTTAGCAAATAATGAATAGAGACCCGAACGAAATGTCCAGCTTTGATAACACACGTCGTAACCGGCGGCACTTTGGGAATGTGCTGTTGGTTGCTACTCTTGTTGTGTTTATCTTGCTGGGCATTCGTTTTATTTATATCTCTGTTGGTAAGCATGTGCAGCATGTCAGTTTGTCAAAACAAACGCAGGCATTGTACACGGAGCAACAGACGATCCACGCGCAGCGAGGCACTATTTACGACGCTGATAAAAATCCCATCGCCATGGATACGAATACATATACCGTTTATGCAGTGCTGAATAAGCGGCAAGTGGGTGCCAATGGCAAACCGCTGTATGTGACGAATAAGGCGAAGGCTGCGCAAGTGCTGAGTAAAGCGTTGCACATGGATGAAAAAAAGATTGCCCAAATTTTGAATCCAGAAAACAAAAACACTTTCCAAGTTGAATTTGGTGCTGCTGGAAAGAACCTTTCAATTGCGACGAAAAAGTCGATTGAAGCAGCTCACTTAAATGGTGTGAGCTTCACGACACAAAGCGCGCGGTTGTATCCAAACGGTATTTTTGCCAGCCACATGATTGGTTATGCACAGCCAACGGTGTTATCCGGCGGTGCGACTACCTTAGCCGGAAAAATGGGATTAGAACAGCAACTAAATAAGCAACTTTCAGGAGAAAATGGGGTTAAACAGGTTAAACATGATTCGCTGGGCTATACGCTGCCAGATTCACAGCAGAACAAAAAGCCGGTGAAAAATGGGGACAATGTTTACACAACCTTGAATCCTGACTTACAAAATCTGCTGGAAAACCAGATGCAGATTTTAAATGATAAGTTGCAGCCTAAGAACATGGTTGCCATGCTGTTAGATACTAAGACCGGTAAGATTCTAGCAGCCAGTCAGCGGCCAACCTTTAATGCGACCACGATGGAAGGTCTAGATGCGCAGTGGACCAACTTATTGGTTTCAGATCCATATGAGCCTGGGTCAACCATGAAAGGGATCTCGTTGGCGGCATCCATTGACTCAGGACATTTCAAAGGTAGTGATACTTACCAATCAGGGCGTTACCGGATTGGGAATGCTATCGTGCCAGACTGGAATCCTGCTGGGTGGGGCGTGATTTCTTATTCTAAGGGATTTGATTTATCCAGTAACGTAGCCATGGCGCATTTGGAACAACAGATGGGTCCAACTACGTGGCAAAAGTACATTAAGAACTTTGGTTTCTTGAAATCGACGAACAGCGGCTTACCCGGTGAAGCTCATGGGACGATGCAGTTTGCCCAACCGATTGAGCAAGCAAATACGGCTTTTGGACAAGGAATCACGGTCACACCAATGCAATTGATGCAAGCTTACACAGCGATTGCAGGTAACGGAACGATGATTAAGCCATATTACTTGGATAAAGTGGTCGACCCGAATACAGGTAAAACAGTGTATCGCGGTAAAACCGAAACGGTGGGGCATGCGATTAGTGCCGAAACGGCCGCTAAGGTGCGCAACCACATGACTGATTACGTGTATAAGTCCTATGGAATGGGGCACGACTTTAAGATCAATGGGTACAAAGTCGCCGCAAAGACTGGGACTGCGCAAGTGGTTGGTAGTAACGGTCAGTATATGGACGGGATGGATTCAACGCTGAACTCAGTGATTGGGATGGTTCCAGCAAAGAATCCTCGGTACTTGATGTATGTGACGGTTAATCAACCAAAGCAAGTGCCTGAGAAGACCATCACACAATGGGAAAATGACGTGTTTGGTCCTGTCATGACGGAAGCCTTGGCAATGAACCAGGCAACGGCACTGCGTGGTAAAGAAACAAGTACTAAGGTACCGAAGCTTGTTGGTCAAAGTGTCGATGATGCGAACAAGACGTTAACAGATATGTCGTTAACACCGGTTGTTGTGGGTGACGGTGATAAGATCACTGCGCAACTACCAGCTGTTGGGCAAAAGACACTGAATAATCAGCGGATTTTCCTTCGTGCAGGTAATAATCTGACCATCACGGATATGAAAGGCTGGTCCATGGGTGATGTGCTGGCCTATGCGAAGTTAACAGGACTGTCATTGCGGACTTCTGGTAGTGGATTTGCCACAGAACAGAGCATTGCACCAGGTAAAACCATTCAGCCTGGGAATGATATTACGGTTAAATTTAAATAGAAAAATCAAAAAAATAATAAATCAGCGTTAACTAACACCGTTTTCGCTGTAAAATGAAGATTACTGATGTGAAAGTGGGAAAGTAAGCATGCAAGTTGGGTTATGGATTTGGTCACTGGTTGTCGCGTTTGCATTGACGGCCGCGTTTCTTCCGTTTTTGATCCGGTACTTCCGGGCTCACGGTGAGGGACAAACGATTTGGGAAAAGGGCCTTAGCTGGCACGAAAAGAAAAACGGAACGCCTACAATGGGCGGGCTAATGTTTATCAGCGCAACGGTGGTCACAACGATTATCGTTGGTTTAATCCATGGTGATTTAGACACTAGCGCAGGTATCTTATTATTCACGATGGTCTTTTACGGATTATTGGGGATGTGGGATGACTCCATCAAGGTCTTCAATCGACAAAATGACGGCTTGAAGGCTTGGCAAAAGTTATTGGGCCAAGTGGTTGGCGCCGTCATCTTCATGATTGTCTTCATGCATGAAGGGTTCTCGATGAGCCTTCACATTCCACTTGTTGGAAATGTAGCTTTGGGATTACTTTACCCAGTGTTTGCTATTATCTGGCTGATTGGTTTTTCAAATGCCGTTAACTTAACGGATGGCCTCGATGGTTTAGCAACTGGGCTATCCATCATTAGCTTCTTGGCGTATGCGATCATTGCGCAACATCAGCATCAGTACGGCGTATTACTATTCTGTGTAGCGGTTGTTGGTGCATTAGCAGCGTTCTTGCTGTGGAACCACAAGCCTGCACAAATCTTCATGGGTGACATGGGATCACTTGCCTTAGGTGGTTCATTGGCCGCTGTCGCAATCTTGTTGCATCATGAATTATCGTTGCTGTGGGTTGGCGGTGTGTTTGTCATTGAAACGGCAACCGTCATCATTCAGGTGTCATATTTCCGGTTGACACATGGAAAACGGTTATTCAAGATGACACCCATTCATCACCAGTTTGAACTTGATGGCTGGAGTGAATGGCGCATCGATGGCACTTTTTGGGCGATTGGTGCTGTCCTGGCGCTGACTGGCGTTTGGGCAATGTGGTAGGCTTAATATAGAAAAATTTATCGGCACCGTTTCAATGGATGGCAAAACATTCTGGCACGGTGCCATTTACATAACTTAAGTTAAAAATGAAAAGGGCGATTATTGTGAAGAATGTGACCACATATCAAAATAAAAAAGTACTCGTTTTAGGACTTGCTAAGAGTGGCACTAGCGCAGCACAACTATTGAAGAAATTGGGCGCTTTTGTAACGGTGAATGATGCCAAGCCATTTGATGAAAATCCTGCAGCGCAAGCCTTGGTTAGTGAAGGCATTCGGGTGATTGCTGGGAGTAATCCAGTGTCACTTTTGGATGAAGACTTTGCATTGGTGGTTAAGAACCCAGGAATTCCTTATAGCAATCCGCTCGTTAAAGCAGCGCTTGCACATGAGATCCCAGTTATCTCTGAAGTGGAACTTGCGGCGCAGGTCAATGATGCAATGTTGATCGGGGTTACAGGCACAAATGGTAAAACCACTGTGACGACCATGATCACCAACATGCTTAATGAAGGGCGCACGACCGGACAGGCTAAGTACGCAGGAAATATCGGTGTGCCTGCGACTGAAGTTGTTCAAGAAGTCGGTCCTGACGATGTTCTAGTAACGGAACTTTCTAGTTTTATGCTTGCAGGCATTGATACATTGCATCCCCACATCGCTGTCATTACGAATATGTATACGGCCCACATCGATTGGCATGGCAGTCGTGAAGCATATGTTGCGGCTAAGATGCGCATCACGATGAACCAAACGAAAGATGATTTCTTAATCATGAACTGGGATTTGCCAGAACAGCATGAACTAGCTAAGCAATCGGCTGCTCAGATTATTAAAGTGTCACGTCAAGGAGCCGCTGATACAGATGCCTATGTTGAAGATGGTCAGCTGATGTGGCGTGATGAAGCAATCATGGCCGTTGCTGACATTAACGTGCCAGGCGAACAGAACGTTGAAAATGCGCTGGCTGCATTGGCTGCTGCCAAGGTTGCTGGACAAGGTAATGCGGCAATCGCCCAAGTCTTAACCCACTTTGCCGGTGTGCGGCATCGCTTGCAGTATGTGCTGGAACATGACGGTCGGAAATTCTATAACGATTCAAAAGCGACTGATATTGAAGCCACACAGATGGCTTTGCGTGGCTTCAAACAACCCGTTGTATTGTTGGCTGGTGGTTTGGATCGGGGCTTCAAATTTGATCGTTTGGCACCTGATTTGAAAGAACACGTGAAGGCCATTGTCTTATTTGGTGAAACGAAGACGTTATTAGCGGATGCTGCTAAAGAAGCAGGTATCTCCCAGATTGAATTTGCAGACGATGCTGTGGCGGCGGTACCCGTTGCGTACAAGTTGAGTGAACCAGGCGATATTGTGCTATTATCACCGGCTAATGCGTCATGGGATCAATTCCCAAGCTTTGAAGTCCGAGGCGATAAGTTCATTCAAGCTGTGGAACAGTTAACTGGTCAAAAAGAGGAGTAACTTGTATGCGATTAATGGTATCTGGTGGCGGCACAGGGGGACATATTTACCCAGCCCTCGCCTTAATTGATGATTTGAAGGCTCATGATGAACATGCACGGGTCTGTTATGTTGGTACACAGCGTGGACTGGAAAGCAAAATTGTGCCAGCGCGAGGGATTCAATTTGAAACGATTAAATTACAAGGCTTCTCACGGAAAATGAACTGGCACGGTATAACCACCAACGTAGAAACGATTCATCTGTTTTTAAAAGGTGTGCGTGATGCGCGTAAGATTATTAAGGACTTTCAACCGGATGTTGTGGTTGGAACTGGTGGTTACGTGAGCTCGGCCGTGTTATATGCGGCCAGTCGGATGGGCATTCCAACGCTGATTCATGAACAAAATTCCGTTGTTGGGGTCACAAATAAATTTTTGTCCCGTTTTGTTAACAAGATTGCCATCGCCTTTGCGGATGCTAAAAGTCAATTTCCGGAACAAAAAGTTATCTTTACTGGAAACCCACGGGCACAACAGGTTGCCCAGATGCACAGTGACTTTCAATGGTCGAGCTATGAATTGAAAGATGATGTGCCAACGTTGCTGATTTTTGGTGGTAGTCAAGGGGCGTTGAAGATTAATGCAGTAAGCGTTAAAGCCATTCCTGAATTCAACAAACGTCCTTACCAAGTGGTATTTGTGACCGGTCAAAAACGGTTTGATGATGTTCAAGAACAAATGAAAGCTGCCAAGATCACGCTTGCTGAAAACGTGAAGGTCGTCCCATACATCAGTAACATGCCAGAGGTCTTGCCGAAGGTTGCTGCAATTGTTGGTCGGGCAGGTGCCACAAGTTTGGCTGAAATTACTGCTTTGGGAATCGCCTCAATTTTGATTCCAAGCCCGTATGTGACTAATGACCATCAAACTAAAAACGCGATGAGTCTTGTTAATCAAGGCGCCGCAGAGATCATTACGGAGGCTGACTTGTCGGCAGATACGTTGATGACGACCGTGGATCAATTGATGACAGACGAAATGAAACGCACAAAAATGGCCGCTGCTGCTCGTAAAATGGGTGTGCCAGATGCCGCTGATCAATTATTAAAAGTTGTGACCGAGTTAGCTAAGTAAAAACTAAACATCTTTGAAAGGGGCGGTGATCATCGCGAATCGTGTCAAAGCAAAACAAAAAACGTCCTGGTGGCGCCGTCTGTTCCATAGACGCCCCAAGTTGACCATTGCAAAGCCGCCGGTAAAGCCGCTACAACCAATCAATGCGACGCCGCCTAAGCCACCTCATAACGACATGGCGAACCGGCATCGTCGTCACTGGTTGGCTGGTGTGTTTGCCACCGGGATTGTCGTCGCCGGAATTTTAGGGTCACCGTTATTTGCCGTTCAACAAATCACAGCGAAGCCCACGCGCAATTTATCAGCGAAACAAGTTGTAACGGCTAGTGGGGTGATTACCGGGCAACCGATGTGGACCATCTGGGGACACCAGGGGAAAATCCTGCAGGCCGCTCGTAATAATAATGATTTGATTCAAGATATTCGGGTAACAACCAGTGGCTTAGGGAAAGTTCAGTTGCAAGCCAAGGAATATCGCCAGGCCGGTTATTTAGTCAAAGGCGATCGCTATTATGTTGTGATTGAAAATGGGCGTATCTTGCACACGGCCTTACAGCATCCAACTGCTAGTTATCCGGTGTATGGCGGATTTAAACATGATGCAATGTTTGCGACCGTGATTCATCAGTACGCGGGTTTACCGGCAGACGTGAAGCGGGGCATTTCGCAAATTGACTTTGCACCGCACAAAGCAAATCCGGAACGATTGCATCTGTTTATGAATGACGGCAACGAAGTGTATGCGAGTGCGTCAACGTTGCGTTCGAAAATGAAATACTATGCTGGTATTGCTAGTCAAATGAATGGCAAAGGCATTATCAATTTAGAGGTCGGCGCGTACTCGTATCCATTTGGGTTTAACGATTCGTCAGTGCCTAGTGAAAGCGAGACGTCTACTAGTCAGTCACCTTCAGATTCGACCACTGCGACAAATGAGCAAACCAGTCAAGCGGGTCAACCAGCAACACAATGACCGTGATTTTCTTAAAGAACTTTGAAAGTGTTACCAAACGCCGCTACAATGCGGTGTTTTTTTATTTGCGGGTGCGAAAGACTGATTAAGTATGGTAAACTTTTAGGTAATTGGAATGTTGGGGTACTCTCTGTATCGCCAACGCTCTGGCATCAAAAAAATTAAAACAAATTGGGTCAAATTTCATGAAACAAACAAATAAAGGAGGGTTCCGATAACATGGATAATCCAGAAATTTTTGTTGGACTTGATATTGGAACCACGACAATTAAAGTTGTTGTCGCAGAAAGTAATCACGGCGAAATGAATGTCATTGGCGCTGGTACACAACCAGCCCGTGGTTTGAGTCGTGGTGTCATCGTTGATATTGATCAGGCTGCTGGTGCCATTAAGGCAGCTGTTCAACAAGCTGAACAAAAGGCCAACGTCCAAATTGATTCGGTACTGTTAGGCATTCCTGCCAACCAGTTAAAAATCGAACCAACAAGTGGCATGGTCGCTGTCGCTGATGGTAATCAAGCACGTGAAATTACCGATCGTGATGTGCAAAACGTGACGAATGCTGCGCTGTTGCAAAGCTTGCCACCTGAACGCGAAATCATCGCCATTGCGGCTGATGAATTTGTCGTGGATGGCTTCGATGAGATCAAGGATCCGCGTGGCATGATGGGCGTGCGTTTAGAAATGCACGGCACGTTATACACAGGTCCTAAAACCATTATTCACAATGCCAAAAAAGCGGTTGAACAAGCTGGTCTACATGTTGCCGATGTGACGGTAACACCATTAGCACTTGGACAAACCATCTTAAATGATGGCGAACAAGACTTTGGTACGGTCATCATTGATTTAGGTGGTGGTCAAACGACTGCTGCTGTGATTCATGATCACCAGCTGAAATATGCGACGGTTGATCAAGAGGGTGGGGACTTTATCACGAAGGATATTTCCGTCGTGCTGAATACCTCCTTAGATAACGCAGAGCAGTTGAAGCGTGACTACGGTTTTGCCAACGCTGACTTAGCAAGTGATGATAATCGTTTTCCAGTGCAGGTTGTTGGTCAACCTGATCCCGTCCAAGTGAGCGAACACTACTTGGCCGAAATCATTGAAGCACGGTTACAACAGATCTTTGAAACGTTACGCGCGTCACTGGATGAAGTTTCAGCATTGGAACTTCCTGGTGGAGTGGTGTTAACCGGTGGTGTTGCGGCTTTGCCTGGCATCGTTGAATTAGCAGCTGATGTTTTGGGTGCAAACGTGCGGATCTATGTACCAGAACAAATGGGCTTGCGGCATCCACAAAATGCGACGGCCTTAGCACTCATTAATCACAGTGGACAACAATCTGAGACGCAACGGTTAGTTAACGGTGCGTTGATGGGCGAATTTGTTCCACAAGCGGCACCTGTTTCTACAGAACCGCAACAAAGCCAGCGTCAACGCGTGGCTAACGAGGCAGCTAATCAGGCTGCTGGGAGTACGGCACCAAAAGCACGTCCAGCGAAGCCGAAAAAAGATCGTCAAGGTAGCATCAGCGACTTTTTCCGCAACTTCTTTGATTAAGTAATTGGAGGAACCATAAATGGAAAACGAATTCGACCAAGACCAACCATTACCGGTTGGCGCAAAAATTAAGGTCATCGGTGTCGGTGGTGGGGGTAGCAATGCCGTCAACCGAATGATCGATGAAGATGTCTCAGGTGTTGATTTTATCGTTGCTAACACTGACGTTCAGGCTTTGAACGCAAGTAATGCAACGACTAAAATCCAATTAGGACCAAAATTGACTCGTGGTTTAGGTGCAGGTTCTAACCCAGAAGTTGGTCAAAAAGCTGCTGAAGAAAGTGAAGATGCTTTAGCTGAAGCACTTTCTGGAGCTGACATGATTTTCGTCACTGCCGGAATGGGTGGTGGTACTGGTAACGGTGCTGCGCCTGTTGTTGCACGGATTGCTAAAGAACAAGGCGCTTTGACGGTTGGGGTCGTAACACGTCCCTTTACCTTTGAAGGACCTAAGCGTGGCCGGTATGCTGCTGAAGGTATTGCCAACTTGAAGAACAACGTGGATACGTTGATCATCATCGCCAACAACCGCTTACTTGAAATGGTTGATAAGAAGACGCCAATGATGGATGCCTTCAAAGAAGCCGATAACGTGTTGCGTCAAGGTGTGCAAGGTATTTCTGACTTAATCACATCTCCTGGTTACGTTAACTTGGACTTTGCTGATGTGAAGACCGTTATGCAAGACCAAGGAACCGCCTTAATGGGAATTGGCTCTGCTTCTGGTGAAAACCGGACTGGGGATGCAACCAAGGCCGCCATTTCTTCACCATTATTGGAAGTTTCCATTGATGGGGCTGAACAAGTGCTGTTGAACATCACTGGTGGTCCAGACTTGTCCTTGTTTGAAGCACAAACTGCTTCAGATATCGTGGCGCAAGCTGCTACAACCGACGTTAACATTATCTTTGGTACTTCAATCGACGAAAACCTTGGTGATGAAGTCCGCGTGACCGTTATTGCTACTGGTATCGACCATAAAAAGGCTGCTCGCGACCAACAATCAGCTCGGACAAATGTGTTCGATGACCCTAACCGGCCAGCCGTTTCTGGCAGTGCTGCTAGTGAAAACAGCGCACCTGCTAATAACGACCCCTTCGGTAACTGGGATATTCGTCAACAACCAACAACTAACAACCGCCCAACCAGCGAGGCTGCTAGTGAAGAATTTGCCGGTGTTGATAAGCCTGATTTTGATGTATTTAGCACGGATAATGCTGATTCAGCTGCCACTAGTGCAGCCAGTGAAGACAGTAATGAAGATGGACTTGAATTACCACCATTCTTACGTCGTCGCCGTCATCAAGATAAAGACTAGTCAAAACCGTGTTGAGACTGCAATCAAAATGGTTGCATAATCGGCACAAAGTCGGTAATTTATAGGTTAACTACGAGTCACTCAATGTGTTTGGGTGACTTTATTGTTAGAGGAGATTAACATGGCATTTAGCTTTAGTAATTTCTTTGGAACCGATGAGTTAGATCAACGGCAAACGACACAAACTGCGGATAATCAGGCAGTTAGTTCACCAGCTGGTCGTCCAAAACCAGCTAAAGTGGTTGATATGAGTGGTCGCAGTACCGCCAGTAACCACATTGCGTTGTTTGAACCACGAATTTACTCTGACGTGAAGGAGATTGCTGCTCAATTGCTTGATAACCAAGCGGTAATCGTCAATTTTGACAAGTTGGATGAACAATCCAGCAAGCGAATCGTTGATTTTTTGACCGGCGCCGTGTTTGCGATTAGCGGTGAAATCAAGCGGGTCGGTGAAACGATTTTCTTGTGCACCCCCAATAACTTCGAAGTGACCGGTGATTTGAGCACTAAATTTGATCAGAATTCATCAACGTTTAATTAAACGTCATTAAAGCAGAGGTATTTCTTTGATAAGTTTGTTAATCACCGTTGTGGGATGGGCCTTTGACCTATATACCTTTGCATTGTTCATTTATGTAATGATGTCATGGTTCCCAACAGCGTATAGTAGTAGCTTTGGACAATTTTTGACTCGTATTTGCGAACCATACTTACGGCTGTTTGATTTTGTGCCGCCAATTGGTGGTATTAGTTTTTCACCAATGGTTGCTATCATCGTATTAGGCGTCATGCAATATGGTATTAATGGGTTGCTAGTCACGTTGTTCACAGCTTTATAGAGAGAATAGGACACGCGCATGGATACACAAGCAAACATCATGCAGCATTTTCGCTCGGAAGAAGCACCCTTTGTTGAGGAGGCCCAAGCTTGGCTTAGTACTGCATCTCAGCAATATCGTCCATACCTAACTGGTTTCTTGAACCCACGGCAGGTGTATATTTTACAAACACTGGTCAATGGAACTGATGGTTTAAAAGCTCACTTTAACGGGGGCTACCCGGCTGCTGAACAGCAGCGGGCACTGATTTTTCCAGATTACTATGAACCACAGGTGGGAGATTTCGAATTACAATTATTTGAAATTGTGTATCCCACGAAGTTTGCAGAGCTACACCATTCAATGATTTTGGGAACCTTAGCGAATTTGGGCATTGATACAGCTATTTTCGGTGACATTTTAACGGATCAAGGGGTGTGGCAAGTATTTGTCGCAGCTAACATGGCCGAGTTTTTTAAACTCCAAGTTGACCGTGTCGGGAAAATCAAAGTTCATTTAAGTGAACGTGAACTAAGTGACGCTGTGTCACCGGAAATTGATTGGACACCACTAAATGGTTTGGTTGCTTCATTACGGTTAGACACTGTGGTGGCAGAAGCCTTCAACTTATCCCGTAACCGGGCGAAGGGAATCATTGAAAGCGGCGACGTTCGGTTAAACTGGATGCCGAATTTACATCCTGATGCAGACCTTGGTGCAGGGGACATGGTTTCCGTTAGACACTTTGGTCGCGTTCGTTTAGATGCGATAAATGGTAAAACACGTAAAGATAAATTAAAAATCGACTTGTCAGTCGTGCGCAGTTAACTTATGCTTAGGAGTGTATGAAAACGTAAGCTAATTGCGGATTTCGTTTCGGATGGAGGAAGTCACTATGGCATTAAGTCCAATGGATATTCATAATAAGGAATTTACACGTAAGGGGCGTAACGGTTACGCAGCGCAAGAGGTCGATGACTTCTTGGATGAAGTGATTGCTAGCTACCAACAGGTTTTGAATCAGAACAAAGATTTGCAAGACCAATTGGACAAGGCTAATCATAACCTGACCCAATACGATGAAATGAAGAACTCACTGAACCAGTCAATCTTGGTTGCCCAAGAAGCCGCTGATAAAGTTAAGCAAGACGCTAACGCGCAAGCCAACAACGTCTCTCGCGAAGCCCAACAACAAGCACAAGCTGTTGTTGCCGAAGCACAGGCCAAGGCTGGTCAGATTACGTCTGACGCTGCCAACAACGCCGCTCGCTTAAACAATGAAAGTAACGCCTTACGTGAAGAAACAAAGACGTTCCAATCACGTTTAGCAGCTATGATGCAGTCACAATTGGACTTAGTTAAGTCTGATGACTGGAATCAATTGTTGAAGCCAACTGGCTTAGAATCATACCCTGAATTGCAAGATGCAATTTCAAAGGCACAGCCTAGCCACATGGCAGCAACACCTGCTGTCACTGGTACAACTGCACCAGTACCAACCAGCGAACCTGCTGAACAACCACAAACAGTTGTGATCTTCCCTGATGAAAAGCAAGCGAGTGCAGCACCTGCAGAACCAGCGCAAAGCCAGGCTGAAGAACCAACTTTTGAAGCACCAGCTAGCGATTCAACCAAAGATCAATTTTAATTAAACAAAAATTCATGTCCTAAAAACAGGGCTTGATGCTGCGACCGAACAGCGAGCTGACAAATGATGAGAGTTCAGCCGGCACCGCACATTGAGTGATCATTTTAGGTGAATGTAACTGAACGTCTATGACAGTAAGTTACATCGGCGCCGTCCGCTACCCGGAAACAAGGGATTGTGATACTGACTTTGACTGTGTGTTTATGCACCGGCCTTAGTGTGTTGCAATCTAAATTTAGGTGGTACCACGAATAACTCGTCCTGATATTGGGCGAGTTTTTTTGTGTTTTCAAAGCGATTAAAAATTAAGGAGATGAAGTCAATGCGGATCAAAGAAACATTGAACCTAAACAAGACTGGCTTTCCAATGCGGGGAAATTTACCTGTTACGGAAGCTGAACGTCAGTCTTTATGGGCAGAAAATAAGGTTTATGAACAGCGACAAAAATTAAATGAAGGGAAGCCAAGCTTCGTTCTTCATGATGGCCCGCCATATGCCAATGGTGACATTCATATTGGGCATGCGATGAACAAGATCAGTAAGGATTTCATCGTTCGTTTCAAGTCAATGAGTGGCTACCGGGCACCTTACGTACCAGGTTGGGATACGCATGGGTTACCAACTGAACAAGCACTGACAAACCAAGGGGTTGACCGTAAGTCAATGACGACTGCGCAATTCCGGGAACTCTGTCGGCAATTTGTGCTTAAAGAAATCGACAAGCAACGGACTGGCTTCAAGCGCCTAGGTGTTGCAGGGGACTGGGATCATCCATACATTACACTGCAGCCTGAATATGAAGCCGCACAGGTTCGCGTCTTCGCTGAATTTGTGAAGAAGGGCTACATTTTCCGTGGTAAAAAACCAGTTTACTGGTCATGGTCCTCAGAATCAGCCTTGGCCGAAGCCGAAGTTGATTACAAGGACGTTGAATCACCATCTGCATTCTTTGCTGAACAGGTGAAGGATGGACATGGGTTATTAGATGACAACACGTACTTTGTTGTTTGGACCACGACGCCATGGACGATTCCTGCTTCTGAAGGGGTCACTGTTGACGCTGGCTTTGACTATGCGGTGGTTACGATTGCTGGGGATGACCGTAAGTTCGTTGTCGCTGAACAATTGCTGAGCTCTGTAACAGAAACGCTTGGCTGGGAAGATGTACAAACCCTTGAAACGTTGAAGGGTGCCCAATTAGAAAACATGACGGCACATCACCCATACTATGACCGTGATTTATTGGTCATGAATGGGAACTTTGTTACGTTAGATGCTGGGACTGGTTTGGTCCATACGGCACCTGGTTTTGGGGAAGATGACTTTAACGTCGGTAGTAAATACGGCTTACCAGTGTTATCACCAGTTGATAGCCAAGGTAAAATGACCGATGAAGCACCAGGCTTTGAAGGGGTGTTCTATGAAGACGCCAACCAGATCAGTTTGGACAAGTTGAAGGAAAAGAACCTGTTACTGAAGCACATGCCATACATGCACAGTTACCCATTTGACTGGCGGACCAAGAAGCCAATCATTTTCCGGGCAACACCACAATGGTTTGCCAGTGTCTCATCATTTAGAGAGCAAATTCTAGATGCATTAGAGGACGTCGAATTCTTCCCTGGTTGGGGTAAGAAACGGCTCTACAACATGATTAAAGATCGTGGCGACTGGGTTATCTCACGGCAACGTGCCTGGGGTGTTCCATTACCAATCTTCTATGCTGAAGATGGCACGCCAATCATGACGACTGAGACGATTGAACACGTGGCCGACTTGTTTGCCAAAAACGGATCTAACTACTGGTTCGAACACGATGCTAAAGAGTTATTGCCAGAAGGCTTTACTTCTGAACATTCACCACATGGCGAGTTCACGAAGGAAACAGACATCATGGATGTTTGGTTTGACTCAGGTAGTAGTCACCAGGCTGTGTTAGCAGCCCGTGATGAATTAACGGACCCAGCTGACTTGTACCTTGAAGGTTCAGATCAGTATCGTGGTTGGTTTAATTCTAGTTTGATCACTTCAGTTGCCGTAACTGGGCACGCACCTTATAAAGCCGTTATGAGCCAAGGGTTCACCCTAGATAAAGACGGCAAGAAGATGAGTAAATCTATCGGAAATACAATTTCCCCAGATGACATCATCAAGAAGATGGGTGCGGAAATCCTACGTTTGTGGGTCGCTTCCGTTGACTCATCAGCCGACGTGCGTGTTTCGATGGATAGCTTTACGCAAATTTCAGAAAGTTATCGGAAGTTGCGGAACACGATGCGGTTCTTGTTGTCTAACTTGACGGACTTTGACCCAGCAACAGACAAGGTGGCGTATGCTGACCTGGCTGGTGCGGATCGGTACATGTTGAGTCGCTTAAACGACTTAGTTGCATCCGTGGAAGCAGATTACAACAACTATGATTTCATCAACGTGTACAAGTCATTATTGGCCTTTGTCACCAATGACTTGTCAGCCTTCTATCTAGACTTTGGGAAAGACATTTTGTATATCGATGGTGCAACTTCAGTTACTCGTCGTAGCATGCAAACAGTTTTATACGAAGTTGTTAGCCGGATGACGAAGTTGATGACACCAATGCTGCCACACACCGCCGAAGAAATTTGGCCATTCCTGCATGAAGATGTTGAATTTGCACAGTTGTCAGAAATGCCAGCTGTGGAACCTGAATGGCAAAATGAGGCCTTGATTGCACGCTGGGCTGACTTTATGACGTTACGTTCCGATGTCTTGAAGTCCCTAGAAGAAGCGCGTGATGCAAAGCTGATTGGTCGTCCAATGGAAGCTAAGTTGACGCTGTACGTGAGTGATCATAATGCAGCAATGCTGAAGGACTTACACAGCGACGTTGCGCAGCTGTTGATCGTGTCTGACTTACACATCCACGCATTGGAAGAAGCGCCTGAAACAGCCGCTAAATATGATGACGTGGCCGTGGTGGTTGAACATGCTGATGGTGAAGTATGTCAACGTTGTCGGATGCTGAAGACGGATGTTGGTGTTGACGATGCCTACCCAGCCTTATGTGACCGGTGTGCAAAGATCGTTCGTGCCAACTACCCAGAGTCAGTTGAAGAAGGATTAGAAAAGTAGCAGAGAGTGAGCCAGCCCGGTAGGCGCCGAGCAATTGCAGGGGCGGTGGTAGTGGCTTTAGCCACGGACAGCGACCAGGCAATGCACAGGCGGCTGGGCTGGCGAACTCGTTTTAGAGCAGAGAGTGAGCAGACCCGGGTTGATTTCGAGCAATTGCAGGCAGGGCGGTAGGTGTCGTGAAGCGACGCCGAACGGTCGGCAGGCAATGCACAGAAATCAGGGTCTGTGAACTCGTTTTAGGACAGAGAGTGAGCCAACCTGATCTGAATCTGAGCAAGAACAAGGACGGTGGTAGTGGCTTTAGCCACGGACAGCGGCCAGGTTCTGCGCAGGATTCAAGGTTGGCGAACTCGTTTTGACATGGTAACAGCCAACGACCTGTCCTACTTCGTACCAAGATAACAGCAACAAAATTAAAAGGATTGAGAAAAGCAAATTTTGCTTTTCTCAATCCTTTTTCTCGTTCTAAATACCTATTCCTACCGTTTAACCTGCTTCAAAGCATACCCACGAGGTAACTTAAACGTGTAGTAAACATGACGCAGTTGCCGGTCATTTCGTGACCAACCAAACCAGAACTTCTGCCAGCCCGTCCGATAGGTCATTGTTTCCTTTTTAATAATTACCGTAGGACGTTGTTGAGTGGTGTGTTGTAATGTAACGGTACCATGCTCTGGATCCGTATGTTGCCCCTTGGAAATGAGATAGACGCGACTTTTATCTGAGCTGCCAAGTTTGACGTACATTAATGGTTGCTGTTGATTCAATGACACCTTGGTCGTGGTTGTACGATTGGATGCACCAAAATGGTGTGCATCGTTAGCGGAAATTATGCCAACACAGAGAATCAAACACAGACTTAAAATAGGGACGATGACGCGCTTCCACCGGAATGACTTGGTAAAAAATAGAACGTAGAACAAACTAATCGGTAATATAATAAGCGCAATGAGAATCATGATTACTGAGCCTCCTTTTGATGGCTATTAACGAACGCTAGACAAAGCATGGCGGCGATAAAGGTGAAGATGATGGTGATTAAGAAACCAACATGGAAGCCCGCTAGGAGGGCATGAAAGATTTTTGTTTTATACGCAATTGGATTTATTTGCAATAAATGTTTGCTAGGACTCAGGTTATCCTTAACGTTCGTGAACATCGACACTAGAAATGCCGTGCCAATGGATGCAGATACCTGCCGAGCGACGTTGTTCAAGGCACTTCCATCCGCAAATTTTTGCTTTGGCAAAGCGGAAAACGCAACGCTTCCAGAAGGCATCAATGATAATGCCATCCCGAAGTTCCGAACGGCATACAAAATGATGATGTAGACGATGGAAGAATCTGCGGTGACAAAGACAAACGGGATGGTTCCTAATGTCACCAGCAACATGCCAAACATAATTAGGTATTTGCCACCAAATTTGTCGAGCACGGCACCGGCTAAAGGACTTGCGACAGCCATGGTGAGGGCACCTGCTAATAGTGAAAGGCCAGATTTAACGGCGCTCATCCCTAAGATGATTTGCAGATACATGGGCAGAATGATTTCGAAACCGATCATGGCAAACATAACAACGGCGCCAATGATGGTTCCGAGGGTGAAATTACGCATCTTAAAGACGGAAATATCGAGTAACGGCGTGTCGATCTTTAATTGACGATGAATAAACCAGCCGAGGGCAACTAGGCCAAGGAGCAGTGTCAGCAAGAAGATTCGGCTAGTCCAACCGTTGTCACCAACAATGGAAAAGCTATAGAGCAAGCTTCCAAAGCCAATCGTTGATAAACCTAGGGACAGTAAATCAAGACGAGCTGCTCGTTTAGGGACGACATCCTTAATGAAGAAGAGTGATGCCACCAAGGCGATGAGGCTGATGGGAACGACGATCCCGAAGATTGCGCGCCATGAAAAAGCATCAATTGCCCAGCCTGAAAATGTTGGTCCAATTGCTGGTGCTAATCCGAAGACGATGCCGAGTAGTCCCATGGCTTGTCCCTGCTTTTCTGGTGGAAATGCCGAAAAGAGCATGGTCATTGAGAGCGGGGCAGCGATGCCGGAACCCATCGCCTGAATTAAGCGTCCCGTTAGCAATAGTGAAAAACTACCGGCAGTAAATGAAAGTAAGGTGCCGGCCGCAAAGAGTACTTGCGAAAAAATAAACAGCCACTTGGTACCGAACCGATTCGTTAACCAGCCGGTGACGGGAATCATCACCGCACTGACTAACAGAAAGCCGGTGGTCAACCATTGAATGGTCGAGGCTGATACCGAAAAGTAAGTCATTAAGGTCGGTTGTGCGACACCTAAGACCGTTTGATTTAACATGTCAGTAAAGGACGCGACCAGTAGGGTAATGACAAATAGCGTTAAGTGATAAGGTTTTCCATAAATATCTTTCGTAACCAAAGTAAAACTTCCTTTCGAAAACAGTTAGACATCTAACTGTTTGCTTAAATTAATGCGTTGGTTTTGACAACTTGGCTATCCTAATACTTAGATATCTAACTGTCAAGTATCTAATTATCATGTATACTAAATGACAGGAGGCGATTATATGAACCGGTTTGGATCAGATATTTCCGAATTACTTCGTCAAATAACGCATAAACAAATGCGCACCGAGACAGAATTAATGCAGCAGACAGGCCTTAACCAGCAGCAGGGTCGAACGCTAGAATATATCGGTGCACATGAAGGCATTATTCAAAAGGCACTTGCGGATGCCTTTCGGTTACGCGGGGCGACGATTACGAGTATGCTTCAGGGACTTGAAAGTAACGGTTATATTGAACGGCGTACACAAGCTGACAACGCACGTCAAAAACAAATCTACCTCTTGCCGAAAGGGCGGGCTGTTTTAGAACAGATCAGCCGTGCCTTTGAAACGAGTAATGACACCTTAGTAAAGGCGTTATCACCGGTAGAGTCTGAACAGTTAATTAAATTATTGGCTAAAATCAATCGCGGTTTGGACCCAGAGTGAGTGGAGCGCCCGAATTTGGTGCCGAATAAAAACATAAAGTTGCCATTGACTTAACCAGTAAAAACGGTTAAATTAAAATAACATTATAGAACAGTGAAAAAACACGTTGATGGGAACAGTACCTTGTAATCATGGTGAAGCGAGCGTCGTTAGGTGAGAGGACGTCAATTGAGCACATTGGGAAGATCATCCCGGAGTGGCAAGCGCGAAGATTGAGCGCTTTGTTGGTGGCCTCCATTAGCGGGCTGGGGTATTCATGCAGGCTGACTAGCTAGCAGTCATGAATGAGCACCCGACAAGGTTGGTTCGGTGACGAATCGGTAAACTAAAGGTGGTAACACGTGCAAACGTCCTTTTTGAGTAACACTCAAAAGGGGCGTTTTTTTGTGATCAACCGCTGTTCGATAATCAAAACCGAGAAGGGAAGCGATGTGTATGCAAGACCGTCAATTAACGAAACGAGATTACGCAGTCATCAGTTCGATGCTATTTGCCTTATTTTTTGGAGCCGGAAACCTGATTTTTCCATTGCACTTAGGTCAACTGGCCGGCCGTAATTGGCTACCGGCAACCTTGGGCTTCTTAGTGACCGCAGTGCTGTTGCCACTATTATCTGTGCTGGCAATCAGCATCACTCGGTCAGAAGGTGTCTATGATATTGGGCGTCCTTTGGGACCTGGGTTTGCCTTATTCTTTATGGTGTTGATCCATGGTACCATCGGTCCGTTCTTTGGAACACCGCGGACGGCTACCGTTTCTTATGCGGTTGGGATTGCACCTTTGTTACCAGCTAAATATAACGGTGTCGGCCTGCTAATTTTTAGTGGTGTGTTCTTTGGCCTCGCATACTTGTTATCGCTGAAGGAAAATCACATCGTGACGAATGTAGGCCGCTTATTAAATCCACTATTCTTAGTCCTACTATTTTGTGTGTTTGCGATCGGCTTTAGTCGACCAATGGGGAATCCAGCACAACAGACGGTGACGACAGATTATTTACATGGCGCTTTCGTCAATGGTTTTTTGCAAGGGTATAACACGATGGATGCACTGGCTGGGTTAGCCTTTGGTGTGACGGTGGTGACTGCGGTTAAGACGATGGGCAAACATAAACCAGCTGCCGTTGCGGCAGTGACCGCACGTGCGGGGATGATTTCAATGACGTTTGAAGCTGCGATTTACTTAGCATTGATTGTCTTAGGCAGTATGTCCCTTGGACAATTTAAGTTGTCGGTGGATGGTGGTGTCGCTTTCGATCAAATCGTCAATCACTATCTTGGTGTCTTCGGCCAATCATTGCTAGCAACGTTGATTACGCTAACGTGTTTAACGACCGCAATCGGGTTGGTTGCCGCTTTTGCCCAGGACTTTCATAAACATTTTCCGGCGGTTAGCTACAGGACGTGGTTGGGAATCACAAGTGCGGCTTCGTTCGTATTTGCCAACTTTGGCTTGCAACAGATTCTTGCCTGGTCGACACCGTTTTTGATGTTCTTATATCCGTTATCGATGGTGTTGATTGGCCTGTCTGTTTGCTCACCACTGTTTAAGCGAGCACCGGTTGTTTATCGATTCGTGGTCGGTTTTACCGTTGTGCCTGCGCTGCTGGACATGGTTGTTGCCTTTCCACCAGTCGTGAGTCACAGTACGTTTGGACGCGGTGTTGTACGCTTGCAGCATTATTTACCACTGGCAACGATTGGTTTGGACTGGGTGGTACCAGCCGTGGTTGGCCTCGTTGTTGGTTTAACAATCTACTTTGTGCAGCAAAGGAAAACTGTTAAAGTGAACCGGATCAACGGGTAAACCGTGAGCAGATTACAGGCGATGATGGCGTAAACATGCTAAACTGACAGTGGTTAAAAGAGGAGGCTGAATTGCATGACAACAAGTATTGAAGCAGTTTCAACGATTCGCGCACAACTGCACGCAACCCTCGCAGATCCACTCGTTTCGCAGTCACCAGCGCTCGTTCATTTGCTTAGTGAACAGGCACGACGGTTTAGTTATCCCGGTGACTACGGTAAAATGATGCGTCATTTACAAGGTTTATTAGCACGCTATCAACTTACAACAGACACGGTGCCACCAGCGGTGACGACGTTAGCAACAATGCTAATGCGCCAGCTGCGTGGATATGACATGTTACTGAATCATTAACAGCAAACGAAAAGCGCAGATTGACAACAGCAAAGTTGTCAATCTGCGCTTTTCAAATGGTGTGGCATCTTTAGTTTGCTAAATTCTTCCGCCGATCAGCGACAAAGCTTTTGGCAAATGCCGTTAAATCAATGTCAAAGTAATCTGTGATGTAAAATAAGTTGCCCGTTGAAATGTTTGTACCGTTCTCATACCGTGAGAGCATGCCAGCGGATAAATTCAATCCGTAGCGTTCATTAAGGATTGCAGCCAACTGCCTTAACGTCATGTTACGGTTGATGCGCTGCTCTTTTAATAAGGTCCCCAACAAGTTCGCCACCTCCTAAAGTTTCTCAATGTGTCTATGCCAATTCTTCTGAACAAAAAGATTATACAAGTGTCTCGTGAAAACGCAACTAATCTTAATTATTGCGTCTTTAAACAAAAAACTGCGTGTCAGCCATAAATTTGAAATAAAGTCAGTGTTGACGCGGATTGCGGCATTGCTTTAAAACCTATTAGTTTAATTATTAGGACTAATTAATTAACTAATAGTGCCTATTTGGCGGGCTTGGTAGCCACTATTAAACAAAATAATAAAAAATGCATTAAAAATTCACAAATCATGTTTATTCGTTAATATTGCGGCTGAAAATGGGCGTTACTGGCAAAGCGGGCGTTTTTTTCTTATACTATTAATCAAGTCTAAACAGGAAAGAAGAACATAATGGCAAAATTAACGGATGGCCGTGAACACGGTACTGTAAAAACATTTGATAAGGATAAAGGATTTGGTTTTATTGAAGTTGTTGGTAACCCAGATGTGTTTGTCCATTTTTCAGCAATCGACGAAGCGGGTTACAAAACTTTGGAACCAGGTGAAGCCGTTGATTTTGTCGTGGTGGAAGGCGTTCGTGGACCACAAGCGGCTAAAGTCACCAAGCATGTTGATGGAGGCCTTGAGGCATGAACTTCGAAGAAAAGGTAACAGCAGTTTCGCCTAAATATCATGGCGCAATTATTGATGTTGAAAATCAAACGGTGACGTTACCAAACGGCGACACTGCCCATCGTGATGTTGTGCATCATGCGGCTGCCGTAGCCATGTTAGCAATCACCGAATCTGGCAAAGCTATTTTTGAAGAACAGTGGCGCGCACCAGTCGGTAAGGTAACTTTTGAAATCCCCGCTGGTAAGTTAGATGACCGTGACAAAGATGATCCTAAAACGGCTGCCATTCGTGAATTAAACGAAGAGACCCGTTATGCGGCGAAAGATATTCACAAGGTGTGTGGTTTTTACACATCAGTCGGTTTTACCGATGAATACATGACATTGTACGTCGCTACGGGATTGACACCAGTCACAACAAAATTGCCTCAAGATGTTGATGAAAACATCGTGTTGCATGAATATACACTTGCTGAAGCACAAGAAATGATTGCTGATGGCACGTTTGATGATCAGAAAACGATTATGGCTGTGTACTACTGGCAATTATTAACAGCTGGCTTAGTAACACCTGAGGCTTAAAGTAAACGAGGATTTTTCATGAATGACGAACAACGCCCCGGCGACACTGATAAGCTGACCCGGGAACAATATCGTAAACAGCTGTCACAGCAAGGGGCACCACAAGCTGCACCTGAGACAGAACCTAATCGTCGAGTGAAACCTGCGGCTAAAGGAAGATTGGCAGGTCTTTTTCAACGGCTCTTTAAGCGACAGCCGAAAGTCGACGAGCCGGATGTTTCTCAAATGGAGCAGCCGGAGCAACCGACACAACGTAGTGGCATGACACAAAAGCTCACGCCAGCTGAAAAGACGACACGCTTGGCACATCGGTTAAACATCGCCATTATCGTGCTCGTTGTATTAATTGTGTTGGTGTACATCATTTTACGATTTATTGGCTAATGAAAATAATGGAGTGGGATAAATGAAATTTGGAATTTTATGTGCCATGGACGAAGAAATTAAAGAATTACAAGATCAGCTACAAGGTGAAGAAACGGTCACGGTTGGTAATGTCGCTTTTTATACCGGCACCATCAATGGCGCAGACGTCGTGTTAGTGCGCTCTGGAATTGGTAAAGTCGAAGCCGGCTTGACGACCGCTTTGTTGATTACGAATTTTGGGGTTGATGTCGTGATCAACAGTGGTTCAGCTGGTGGAATTGGCGAAGGGTTGCACGTTGGTGACGTTGTAATTGCTGATCAAACGGCTTACTGGGACGTTGACGCCACGGCCTTTGATTATGTTTATGGTCAATTGCCACAACAACCTGCACGTTTTGATGCCTCACAAAAATGGGCAACCGCCATTACTGAAGCTGCAACGGCAACTGGCTTAGATGTCAAACAAGGATTAATTGTCACTGGGGATTCCTTTGTGGCTAGTGATGAAACGACTGCACAGATCAAAGCCCATTTCCCTGAAGCACTTAGTTGTGAAATGGAAGGGGCCGCAGTTGGCCAAGTGGCACACCAATTTGACGTTCCTTACCTGGTAATTCGTGCGATGAGTGATACTGGCAACGGGGATGCAGGTGTCTCATTTGATGAATTTATTATCGAGGCAGGTAAACGGTCAGCAGCGATGTTGTTGAATTTCTTTGCGCATCAAGCAGCTTAATTTAGACCTTTAGGAGGCAGACAAGTGGATCACATATACTTAGACAACGCTGCCACCACGCCAATGAGTGACGAGGTGGTCGCAACCATGATGGACCAAATGCAACATGACTTTGGCAATGCTAGTTCAGTGCATGCTTTTGGGCGGAAGGCCCGGGCAGTCCTGGATGACTCTCGCCACGTGATTGCAAACAGTATTCATGCAAAAGACGATGAGATTGTCTTCACTGCAGGGGGAACTGAAAGTAACAACACCGTGTGGATGCAGACAGCAACGGTTCGTCGGGACCTTGGCCGGCGGATCATTACGACGGCCATTGAACATGAATCAATTATGAAAACAGCGAACTGGTTGGCTCACAACGGGTACGATGTTGTGTATTTGCCAGTGAACGAAGAAGGCTCGATTAATTTAGATGATTTAAAGGCAGCTTTGACTGATGACACGATTTTGGTATCGATCATGACTGGGAATAATGAAGTCGGTTCGACCATGCCAATTCATGAAATCGGCGAACTATTACAAGATCATCAAGCCTGGTTTCACACCGATGCTGTGCAGGCTTATGGTTTGCTGGATATTGATGTAAATCGTGACCACATTGACTTGTTGTCGACATCTGCGCACAAAATTAATGGGCCAAAGCAAATGGGCTTCTTATTCCGGCGCGAAGGCATTGACTTTCCAAGTTTCATGAAAGGCGGCGACCAAGAAGACAAGCGGCGTGCAGGCACGGAAAACATTCCTGCCATTGCTGGTTTTGCGACCGCAGTTACAGCCTTGACCGCCGATGAAAAAGCGCATCGTCAAGCGAAGTACGCCAGTTTCAAACAATATGTCGTCGATGGCTTGACCAAGGCTGGCGTGGACTTTGAAATTAACGGCAGCCTGCGACCTGACAACTTGCAACACGTCTTAAATTTGTGGATCAAAGGTGTCGAAAATGATGTCACGTTGACTAACTTAGATTTAGCCGGTGTGGCAGTTTCTGCGGGTTCTGCATGTACAGCGGGATCACTGGATCCAAGTCATGTGCTGGTTGCGATGTTTGGCAAAGATAATCCACGGGTCATGCAGTCAATTCGGTTAAGCTTTGGCCGGTACACGACCACTGCTGATTTGGATAGCTTCATTAACGCTTTAACTGCGATGACGCAGCGGCTGAACGCTAGCGCAAACGAACAGGAGGCTAACTAATGGCATTTGCAACAGAAGTTCAGGTTTCAGGGGATGCACATACGTATCAATTGAGTCCTGAAATTAAAAAGTACACGTTACGCGACCTTGGGTTTGCTGAAACAAATGCCGGTGGTTTTGTCTTGGAACGACCACTGGATCCGAGGGCCGGGCTAGCACGTTCAATTAAATTACGCTTGTTGGTTAACAAGGATTTGACCGGCTTCAAGTTGAATACGGTGAATCCAACGGGAACTGGCAACGTCAATATTTTTCAGAATACGAATAAAGACGTGCTGGTCGAACAGTTTGGCTATCAAATGGATAACTTGATTGAACGTAAAGTACTGGTTGAAAAAGTATAAGACGAATTAATGACACGACTGTTGGCGGAAGCTGATGGTCTTTTTTTGTAGTGGGGAGAGAGAGTCTGGCAAAGATCCCTGTCATATAGTCGAATCGTGCTCGCCAACCCAAAATCCTGTGCCCAACCTGGCCGCTGTTCGTGGGCTTCACCCACTACCATCGTCCTTGTTGATGCTCAGATTTTAACCGGGTTGGCTCGCACACTGTTACTTGAAAAACGTAAGTGACACCTGTTATACTTTAAAGCACTGATAATAGCGACCTTCAAATCGTTGATTCTCAGAATCTATTTGAAATGATGGTGATACCATGACTGATCAAACAGTTGATCATTCACACACCCGTGTTGTCGTCGGCATGAGTGGTGGGGTAGACTCGTCAGTAACCGCGTTGCTTTTAAAGCAGCAAGGATATGATGTTGTTGGTGTGTTCATGAAGAATTGGGACGACACTGATGACAATGGCGTTTGTACGGCGACAGAGGACTATAAGGATGTAGCTAAGGTTGCCAATAAAATTGGTATTCCGTACTACTCCGTGAACTTTGAAAAGGAGTATTGGGACCGCGTGTTCACGTACTTCTTGGATGAGTACAAAAAGGGGCGGACTCCTAACCCCGATGTTGTTTGTAACAAGGAAATCAAGTTCAAGGCATTCTTAGACTATGCCTTGGAACTTGGTGCTGATTACATTGCAACAGGACATTATGCGCGTGCAACGCATGATGAAGATGGTCACAGCCACTTACTACGTGGGATGGACAGCAACAAGGATCAGACGTACTTCCTGAGTCAGTTGTCTTCTGACCAGTTGGATCGCGTGTTGTTCCCATTGGGCGAGATTGAGAAGCCTCGGGTTCGTGAAATTGCTGAAGAAGCCGGTTTGGCAACTGCTGAAAAGAAAGATTCCGTTGGAATTTGTTTCATCGGCGAAAAGAACTGGAAGGGCTTCTTGAACCAGTACTTACCTGCACAAGAGGGTCAGATGATGACCTTGGATGGTGAAGCGATGGGGACGCATTACGGTCTCATGAACTACACTATCGGTCAGCGTAAGGGTTTGGGCATCGGTGGTCAAAAGGAAGGCGATGAGCCTTGGTTTGTCATCGGTAAAGACTTGAGCAAAAACATCTTGTATGTTGGCCAAGGCTTTGATAATCCACATTTGTTGGCAACAAGTTTGTCAGCTTCTGACTTAAACTGGGTCAATGACAGCGACACCAATGATTTCCACGTGACGGCGAAGTTCCGTTACCGTCAAAAGGACACTGGTGTAACCGTGCACTTGAACGACGAGCGTACGGTAGCCACGGTCACATTCGACCAACCAGTTCGCGCCATCACGCCAGGCCAAGCTGTGGTCTTCTACGACGGCGATGAATGCCTAGGTAGTGGAATCATTGACGCAGCCTTTAACGACGTGAAGGAATTGCAGTATATATAGATATAAAAGAGCGAGAACAGACCCGGGTTGAATCCGAGCAATTGCAAGCACGGCGGTAGTGGCTTTAGCCACGGACGGCGGGCAGGCAATGCACAGGATTCAGGGGATGTGAGCGCGTTTCGACTATGTAGCAGACAACGAAAACTAACTATATTTTTCAAACACCGTTCACTCCAATAAAGTAATCTCAAGGAACTCCTGATGAAAATCAGGGGTTCTTTTTATAACACCAGCGTTTCTCAAAACGATACCTCAACGCTGTTCACCCCGCTTTTATTCACCGCCCAAAAATGGCATAATAAAAGCACATTATTCTAAGTGGGGAAGCCAAAACAGTGACTAAATTGTATTTTATTCGGCACGGCAAAACACAATGGAATTTAGAGGGACGTTACCAAGGTGCGAACGGAGATTCACCATTGTTGCGTGAAAGCTATGATGAAATCGAAAAGTTAGCGACTTATTTGGGTGACGTTCACTTTGCCCATGTGTATGCGAGTCCAATTAAACGTGCGCGGATGACGGCGACACATTTAATCAAAAGCTTGCCACAACGCGTTGACTTGACCTTAGATTCAGGTTTACGTGAGTTTGAGCTGGGTAAAATGGAAGGCATGTACTTCGAGGATGTTAAAAAACAATATCCAGAAGAATATGATGGCTTTCGCTACCATGCTGATAAGTACGACCCAACCATTATCAATGGGGAAACATTTGCTGATGTTATTAACCGCATGGATCCAGTTATCAAGCGAGCGGCAGCGTATCATGGCGGTGCGGATACGAACCTGTTGTTTATTTCTCATGGGGCAGCGCTTAACGCGGGAATCAATGGTTTATTGAATGTGCCCCTGGTTGATATGCGCGCGCAAGGTGGGCTAGCCAACACGAGTACAACCATTTTAGAAACGACTGATGGTGGGCAAACGTTCACCATGGTGGCGCGCAATCTGACGGCTTATTTAGATGAAGTGCCAGATGCCACCAATACTATCTAACAAAGTAAGCAAAGAGGAAACTGTCATGAGTAATCGTTCGAAACAAACTAAGCCGGTTACGACCCGAAAAGTGGTAACGAGTGCGAAAAATCAACGTGTTGATTTACGACATGTTGGTAAGGATGCAGCTGATCAAACTGCTGCAGCAAATCAGGCAGTTTCAAAATTAGTGAAACAAATTGATGATCATCCAGAGGACTATCATTTAAATTATGAATTAGCCACTGTGCTATTAGATATGCAGGATGTGGAACAAGCCGAGGAATTGTTAATTAAGTCGCGCGGCTTATTTAGTGATGACGACGAGGCTGTGAACCTTCTGACTTATGGCTTAGGCAATGTTTATTATCAGGCTGCAGCTTATGACAAAGCAGCGGCTGAATTTGCTAAGGTTACCGATAAAAAGTTGCAGTTAGACGCCTACCAAATGTTGGCGCAAACCTATACACAGCAGAATAATTATCAAAAGGCCTTTGCGTTTGCGTTGACAGTGCACGATGCTAATAAACAAGACCCCACAGCCAATGCGCTATTGGGCGATATTTTGATGGCGATGGGGAATTTTAACCAGGCAGCTGACTTTTATGATCAGTCATTAGAAGCAGATTCTAAAAATGGTAAGGTGAACTTCAACCGTGGGCTAACAGCCATGGTTTTAGGGCAAGATGAGTCCGCCTTTATGAAGGCAGCGCAACAAAATGATCCTGAGTATGTTAAACGTAGTCAGGAAAAGGTGAATGATATTGCCACGCTGATTAAAAAGCAACAGCAATAAAAATGTACTGAACAGTTAGGAGGTGACCATAATGTCCGAAAATCTATCGTTATTTGACGATGCGACCAATTTCCAGCCGAATTACGTGGTGGGCAAAGTGGCCGCCATTTTTTTTAGTAGTCCAGATTCCTTTTTTAAAGTGTTGTTAGTCCATGTTGATGAAACAGATCTAGACTGGGTTGAAGATGAGATCGTCGTCACTGGTTCTTTTGGTGACGTGGCTGAGGAGGGTACCTATCGCTTCTTCGGGAAAGTTGTCGATCATCCAAAATATGGCAAACAGTTGGCTGCTAGTAACTATGAAAACGAAACGCCAACATCTAAAACGGGCTTGATCAAATATTTATCAGGCGATCAATTTCCTGGGTTAGGCAAGAAAACGGCTGAACGAATTGTGGAAACACTGGGGACTGGCGTGATCGACAAGGTGGTCAAAGACCCGAGTGTGGTGGATTCAATTGGTTTGAAGGCCTCCGTCAAGGAACATTTTGTGGAAGTACTGCAGGAAAATCACGGTACTGAACAGGTCATCATTGGTTTAAACGGTTTTGGCTTTGGGAGCCAGCTGGCCGCGGTTATTTATGATAAATATAAGCAAGATACCTTAAGTATTATTCGCGAGAATCCGTACCAATTGGTCGAAGACATTAATGGAGTCAGCTTTAAACGGGCAGACCAAATTGCTGAACAACTGGGCTTCGATGCTGATTCAGCAGGACGGTTACGGGCAGCGTTACTGGAAACATTAACCGATTTAAGTTATTCATCTGGGGACACATACACGCAGGTACAGCCGCTGATCACAGGCGCCACTGCGTTATTAGAAAACGCGCGTAACGTGCGGATTTCACCGGATAGTTTAGCTGATCAAATGTTAGCTTTGGCGAAGGACCAAGTGATTGTCGGTAACGGACAACAAGTGTATTTAAAATCGGTGTATGACACCGAATGGGATAGTGCCGAACATTTACAGCGACTGCAACAAGACGCAGATAAGCTGATTGATGATGACGTGGACTTGGATCATGAGATTCGTTGGGTTGAAAAACAACTGGATATTTCATATGACGAGGCGCAGCAAGCAGCAATCAAGTCTGCATTGACCTCACCAGTATATTTACTGACGGGTGGACCTGGTACCGGTAAAACGACCATTATTAATGGAATTGTGGCATTATATGCACATATTCATGAGTTATCACTGGATATTAATGAGTACGAAGATGAAACATTTCCAATTTTATTAGCTGCACCGACTGGTCGAGCAGCTAAGCGAATGAGTGAAGTGACTGACTTGCCAGCTAGCACCATTCACCGGTTGTTAGGATTGACTGGTCGTGAAAACGAAGCTGAGCAAAACTCGGCCAAGGATTTGAGCGGTGGGTTATTGATTGTCGACGAAATGTCGATGGTGGACACGTTCCTATTCCGGACGCTGATTCAAGCAGTGCCAAATCATATGCAAGTGGTCTTGGTGGGTGATCGGGATCAACTACCATCCGTTGGGCCAGGACAGGTATTTGCTGATTTATTGAAATCTGGATGTATTCCTGCAACGGAACTGACGACGATTTATCGGCAGGATGATACCTCGTCAATTATTCCCTTGGCGCATGCGATTAAAGAAGGCGGTCTACCTGATGATTTCACAGTTAATCAAAGTGACCGTAGTTTCTTTTCCGCAAGACCGTATCAAGTGGTTGATGTAATTAGCCAAGTGGTGGAACGTGCGAAGAAACGGGGTTTTGCGAAGGCTGATATTCAGGTGCTGGCGCCAATGTATCGTGGCGCCGCCGGTATCAACGCGCTAAACACTGCCTTGCAGAATATTTTAAATCCACCAAGTAGTAGTCGCACCAAGGAAATTGAGGCACATAACGAGCATTTCCGAATTGGTGACAAGGTGTTGCATTTAGTGAACAGTCCCGAAAACAACGTATTTAACGGCGATATGGGCGAAATCGTCGGGATTGATTTGGCCAGTGCGAAGGATAACTTGGACAAGGTCGATAAACTAACAATTGCGTTCGATCAAACGGAAGTGGAATATTCTCGCCAACAGTTTGACCGCATTACGTTAGCTTACTGTGTGTCGATTCATAAGGCACAAGGGTCGCAATTCAAATTGGTGATTCTGCCATTAGTACCGCAGTTTCGGCGGATGTTACAACGAAACCTGTTGTATACCGCGGTGACCCGGGCACAGCAATGGTTGATTTTAGTCGGGGACCAACAGTCCTTTACGGACGCTGCTGAAAATGAATCAGTTAACCGACACACAACATTGCAGGAGCGAATTCAAAAGGTATTTGGAAAAGAAATCGCTGAAACAACAGAACCGGCACAGCCAAAAGTTGGACCGGCAAGTGAGGCGCCGGCTTCAACACCAAAAGTAAGTGAATCAGTCATCCAAGATACACCGGCAGAGCCGCAAACGACGGTGTTGACCACTAGCATGGTACTGGGTGGCGACGTGGATCCGATGATTGGCATGCAAGGTGTAACACCGACCAGTTTTGCGCCCGCTAATTCATAAAGCGTACTTAGTGGCAAATTTACAGTTAGAACCTTACACTATGATAGAATTCGTCATCGCGTGAGGGGAGAACCAACATGGCACAAGCAGACTTAACAAATGAAACAACTACGGCAGCTCAGGCTGCGTTGCAAGATCATTGGCAACGCAACACTGGGCTCTTTTTGGCGGCACAAAACTTTTTCTTGTTTGGATCGTCATCCGTGTACTTTGCGATTTTATGGTACATTGCGTTGCAAACGTCCTCGGGAACTTGGATGATGCTGGCCACATTGGCGCAGAGCTTGCCACAGATTTTAGTCTCATTGTGGGCTGGTGTGTGGGCCGATCGTTTTAACCGACGGAATTTGTTGATGTGGGCCACTGGTGGTGTGACGGTGGTGACTTTAGGTATCGCGTTGCTATTTTACTTTGGCTGGCGAGACTTATGGTTACTCTTGTTGATTGCCGCCGTTCGTTCCACTGGTAGCGGAATTGAAATGCCAGTTGGAAATGCCTTATTACCACAATTAGCACCACGTAAAGAGCTAACGCGAATGAACGGGCTAAATCAACTTATCAATGCGGTGTTGTTGTTATTGACACCAATTATCTCCGGCTTAATTCTCGGTAAATTAGGAATCATCTTTATCTTCGTCATTGACGTGGTAACGGCCGGCGTTGGGTTAGGATTATTAGCGTTGATTCGTATCGCACCTGCTGTTTTGACAGAGCAAAAGGCAACGATGGGAGCTGTGACATCGACCTTGAAGCAAATTGGTGGCGGCCTGAAATTCACGTTTTCACATGGCTTTATGCGTAAATTCATGCTGCTGATTGCGTTGGCCTTTATCATGATTGCACCAAGTTCACAGTTGTCGACGTTGTTTGTTAAACAAACATTTGGCAGTCAGGTCATGCTGCTGACGCTAAACGAGTTACTGTGGACAGCTGGTGCGACGGTAGGTGGTTTGTGGATCAGTAGTCATCAGCACATTAGTAAGAAAATCCCGCTGATTGCCCTGGCACTGGGTGTAAGTGGTGTGGCATTCTTTGCAATGGGGGTTCCGGAACCATTTTACGTTTATCTGTTCTTCATGTTCTTAAGCGGAATTGCGATGCCTATTATTCAAGCAACCAGCAATATTTTGATTCAAGAGACTGTCAGCACAAACATGATGGGGCGGGTTTTCTCCATTTTCCAGATTGTCTCGACGGGGATTTACCCATTGGCGATGCTGTTCTTTGGACCGCTAGCAGATGTCATCTCCATTAAATGGATCTTTATGGCCAGCGGAATTGCATTAGTCGCTGTTGCATGGTGGTTTAACACCAGTTTGAAACAGACCGGAATAGACCAATAAAACTTGGATAATCAGTGGGTTAGGGCTTGTCTTTGCCCGGTGAGCTTGCGATAATAATGGTAATTGAGATTTTTTGGAGGCAAACATGAGTGAAGCAAAATCTGGTGGTGACATCAAGCTCTTTACGTTGAACACTAACCGGCCACTGGCTGAAAAAATTGCGGCAGCCATTAACATTCCGCTAAGCCCTTCGACAATCAGTACGTTTGCTGATGGTGAAATTGCCATTAGTATTGATGAAAGCGTTCGTGGTGACGAAATTTACGTGATTCAATCTGTCAGTGATCCGGTGAACAGCTCGTTCATGCAGGTAATGATCATGGTTGATGCGTTGCGTCGTGCAAGTGCCGGTGAGATCAACGTGGTATTACCATATTATGGTTATGCCCGTTCTGACCGGAAAGCCCGTTCTCGCGAACCAATTACGGCTAAGCTAGTTGCCAATTTCTTGCAAATTGACGGTGTTGATCGTGTCTTGACCCTTGATTTACATGCGGACCAAGTTCAAGGTTTCTTCAATATTCCAGTTGATCACTTGCTCGGGGCACCCTTGCTTGCCAAGTATTTCTATACAAATGATCTGTTAGATAACGTTGTGGTTGTGGCACCAGATCACGCTGGTGTTTCACGGGCCCGCAACTTCGCTGAACTGTTGAAGGCGCCAATTGCCATTATCGACAACCGTTCAGAAGATCAGTTTGATCCTGAGCCAGATTCTGTGATTGGGTCAGTTGCCGGTAAACGCGCTGTGTTAGTCGATGATATGATTGATACTGCCGACCGGATGTCTGTTTCTGCAAATATTCTGAAGTCTGCTGGTGCTGCCGATGTTTACGCGGTCGCAACCCACGCGGTATTCTCAGGTAACGCGGCCCAAACATTATCAGAATCGCAGTTGAAAAAGGTTATCGTAACCGATTCAATCGTGGTTCCAGAAGAAAAACAATTTGACCAATTAGAAGTCATCTCAGTGGCTGATTTAATGGGTGAGGCAATCATGCGCATTCACAACAATCAACCGGTAGATGAGTTATTCATCTCAAAGCAAAACCCAGATGTGAAGTTAAGATAACAAACAGAGCCAAAAAAAGACCGGTAGGCACCGAGCAATTGCAGGAACGGCGGTAGTGGGGCAAAGCCCCCGGACGGCGGTCAGGCAATGCACAGGTGGCTGGTCTTTTTTTAGCGTTTAAAAGCACAGAGCCAAAAAAAGACCCGGGTGCTTCCGAGCAAGAACAAGGACGGTGGTAGGAGCAAAGCTCCGGACAGCGGTCAGGTTCTGCACAGGAAGCAGGGTCTTTTTTTAGCGTTTTAGAAGAACAGAGCCGAAAAAGACCCGGGTTGCTTCCGAGCAAGAACAAGGACGGTGGTAGGAGCAAAGCTCCGGACGGCGGTCAGGCAATGCACAGGAAGCAGGGTCTTTTTTAGGCGTTTTAGACAGAATAACCTCAAAACCTCCCCGCCACTAAACTCTAACAACGAATTTTATAAGATTCTAATCCATCTCTCTCGCCGCAAATTCAGATTTACGTTAGAATAGTGGTATAAACCAATTGAGAAAGAGGTTATCAATTCATGTATCAAGCAGATGAAACACGTTATGAGAATATGCCCGTTCGGCGGGTAGCAGATACTGGCTTCATGTTGCCAGCAGTTAGTTTTGGCTTGTGGCGAAACTTAGGCGATCAACAACCATACGCCAATAGTCGTGAAGTAATGTTGAAGGCTTTTGATAACGGTATTTTTAGTTTTGATAACGCCTCTAACTATGGTCCTAGTAATGGATCTGCTGAAGAAACGTTTGGACGGGTCTTTGAACAAGATTTGAAACCATATCGAAATGAGTTAGTCGTAACGACTAAGGCTGGCTTCCATATGTGGCCTGGACCGTACGGCGAATTTTCATCACGCAAAACGTTGATGAACGCGCTGGAACTGTCTTTGAAGCGCATGCATCTTGATTATGTAGATGTCTTTTACATGCATCGTTTTGATCCACACACATCACTTGAAGAACAGGTTGAAACCCTCGATTTGATGGTTAAACAAGGGAAGACGTTGTATGTTGGGGTATCGAACTTTGATGCTGAACAGACGGCTGCCATCACGAAACTCTTTAAAGAACATCACACGCCGTTTGTGGTCAATCAGAGTAGTTACAACATGATTAACCGTAGCGTTGAAGAAGACGGCTTACTGGACGTATTACGCGCTAATAAGTTGGGGATGGTTGCATATGGACCGTTGGCTGAAGGGCTGCTGACCGATAAGTATCTGGGTGGCATTCCGGCTGATCTACCAATTCACTGGAGCAATAAATTATCGCTTGATCAAGGTAGCGATAAAGTGGTTGGTAAGTTGAATGCTTTGAACGACCTGGCCAAAGATCGTGGACAGTCACTTGCCCAAATGGCATTGGCATGGCTGCTGCATGATGCCGTCGTGGCCAGTGTTGTGATTGGTGCTTCGCATGTTGATCACTTGTTGGGCAACATTAAAGCAGTTGAAAATCTAACATTTACGCCAGATGAAATTGCCCATATTGATACGATTTTAAACGCATAATATAAGGATCTTTATGAGAATGGTACAAATAAACTCATCATTTTCTAAAGTAAACCGTTGACAAGTTTTTTTGTGTGCGTTAATCTTTATTCAATTCCATATGACAGATAACAATGTGAACAGGAAAGTAACACTAACGAGACTGTCCAGAAAACCTGCATTTGCTGAGAGCAGGGTAGCTAAGTTAGGGTGAAAATGGCCTGCGATTGGTGTCATCGAGCACAACTGTGCCAGGTGACAATGAATTGGCGCTCATTAACGCGCACACCGCTACTGGGGAATTCTAGACCCTTTCTTAGTGTCGGTTAATGAGGAGCCAAATGTAAATTTGACTTGAACTTAGAATGGTACGCGAACGCTCGCTTCTAATTTAGTAATAAATTAGAGGTGGGCGTTTTTTAGTTGCTGCACACTGAAATCTGTCATATGAAGTCATGCTTGCATGGCATAAACTAAATTGAGCAATTGTTCATCAAAAGGAGAATGATTATGAATAAAAAATTTCGGCGTGTGTTATTAGGTGCAACATCTGTATTGGCTTTGACATTAGTGTTAGCTGGTTGTGGTAAATCAGCTAAGTCAACGACGACGGTCAAAGTCGGAATCGTGGGTAACGACGATGAAAAGATTTGGAAACCAATTGCTAAGGATGTTAAAAAAGACGGTATTGATTTAAAAATCGTTAGCTTCTCTGACTACACGCAGCCTAACCAGGCGTTAAACGATAAGCAAATCGACATCAATGCCTTCCAACATTATTACTTCCTGGATCAATGGAACAAAGCACATAAGACTGATTTGACCTCAGTTGGGAAAACGGTTGTTGCACCATTAGGACTGTTCAGTAAGAAAGTTAAGCAACCAGGTGACTTTAAGAAGGGTGACCAAATCGTCATTCCAAACGATGCAACGAACGAAGGTCGGGCATTGAACCTGTTGAAGAATGCAGGATTGATCAAGGTTGATAACGCAAAGTTGCCAACGCCAAAGGACATCACTTCGAATCCGAAGAACCTGAAGATTACACCAGTTGCTGCTGATCAAACACCGCGCTCCCTTGATTCAGCAACCGCTGCTGTTGTTAACAATACGTACGCAGTGGACGCTAAGTTAGACATCAAGAAGGCCGTTTACGCTGAAAAGATTGATAAAAACGTTAAGCCATACATCAATATCATCGTGGCACGCAAGGCGGACAAGAACAAGAAAGCCATCAAGACAATCGTGAAGGATTATCAAACGAAGCGGAACGCAAAGGTCATCGACAAACAGTTCAAGGGCACTTCAGTACCAGCCTGGAATTTGAACGTTAACAAATAGATGCACCAGAGAGTGGGACAAAAGTCGGGAAGTCGTGAGCAAGACCTAGAACGACCGTACGGATT
>NZ_JQCB01000005.1:61005-76581 GCF_001437435.1 Furfurilactobacillus siliginis
GCCCACGTTTTCGCTAGTTAAACTCGTGCTTCAAAAGCGTGTTTGGGACAAAGTGACGTATGTCCTAAACACTTCGTTTTACATAGAAGATAAATGATTTAACATAGACTTAGTTTAGAAAGGACGCATTAATTATGGCTGAAGCAACAAGTCCAATTATTGAATTAAAAGATATCGACGTTACTTTCAAGGAAGCCGATCGTACCGTCAAGGCAGTTAAAGACGTGAACCTCCAGGTCAATAAGGGGGACATTTATGGCATCGTGGGCTATTCCGGTGCGGGGAAAAGTACGTTGGTGCGGGTAATCAACCAGCTGCAACGCCAGTCAAAGGGAACGGTGACGGTTAGCGGTCAGAACCTAGGTAACTTATCCGGCAAAAATTTACGTCAGGCACGCACAAAGATCGGCATGATCTTTCAACACTTTAACCTGATGAACGAACGTACCATTGGTGATAACGTGTTATTTCCCTTGCTATTAGGCTCAAAGCTAACGCGCAAAGAGAAACAGGCCAAAGTTGATGAATTATTAGATCTTGTTGGCTTAGCTGACAAGAAGAATGATTATCCTGCACAATTATCAGGTGGTCAAAAGCAGCGGGTTGCCATTGCACGTGCGTTGGCCAATGATCCAGAAATCCTCATTTCTGACGAAGCAACGTCGGCTTTGGATCCAAAGACAACCGGTGCGATTCTCGAATTGTTGAAGCACCTGAACGAAACGTTGGGACTCACCGTTGTTTTGATTACGCATGAAATGCAAGCAGTGAAAGCAATCTGTAACAAGGTGGCCGTAATGCAAAGCGGTGAAATCATTGAACGAGGCGATTTGCTGACGATTTTCTCGAATCCTACGGAACAGTTGACCAAAGAATTCATTGAAACGTCTTCTCAAATTGACTCGGCCTTGGCAAATGTGGTTGAACAAGCGACCGTGCAAAATCTAGGGGCTGGTGAACAATTAGTTGTGCTCTCTTATGCGGGCGATTCGACAGAGGCACCGTTAATTGCGCAACTGTATGAAAAATTTCATGTAACGCCAAATATTTTATTTGGGAATGTTGAGATTTTGCAGAACACGCCAGTTGGCACGCTTGGCTTAGTGTTAAGCGGTGTGGGGGATGCTGTAGAAACAGCATTAGCTTACGTCGCTCAGCAAGGCGTGCATGTTCGTCGGATTAATGTCGCTGAGTACAGAGCAGAATTGGCACGCAAAGCAGCGGCCAACAATGAGGAGGCAACTGTATGACAACCATTTTAGCAAGTGACTTTTGGTCATCAATCATGCCTAATGTCGTTGAAAATAAAGATGTGTTTATTCAATCAACATGGGAAACCATCTACATGACATTGGTATCAGGTTTAGTCGCCGGTATCCTGGGGATGTTAATCGGTGTCGTGCTCGTCGTGACTGCACCAGGTGGCATTCTTGAAAACAAACCAACGTACTGGATCTTAGATAAGTTAGTCAATATCTTCCGTTCCATTCCATTTATTATCTTACTAGCCGTGATTGCACCATTTACACGATTAGTGGTTGGTACGTCGATTGGGACAACGGCGGCCTTAGTACCATTGACGATTGGCTGCGCACCGTTTTACGCACGGCAAGTTCAAAATGCGTTGGTAGATGTTGATCGTGGGATCATCGAGGCTGCTCAGGCGGTCGGTGCATCACCATTACAAATTATCTTTCGCGTCTATCTGCGTGAGGCATTGCCAGATCTAATCCGGACTTCGGTTGTGACCATCATTAGTTTGATTGGACTAACCGCCATGGCCGGTGCTATCGGAGGTGGTGGCTTAGGAAATACCGCCATCAGTATCGGATACAACCGTTTTGAAAATGACATCACGATTATGGCAATGATCATTATTTTAGCCATTGTTTTCGTCGTTCAAGTCCTTGGGGATTTGTGGGCTCGACGGACGGATCACAGATAATCGTGGCACACAGGTGGGGATTACGTCCTACTGCTCGGGCTTTGGCCTCTGCTTTCGGCGTGATGCCCACCTTTTTTGATGATGCACGCAAGTAATGGCTAACAAATGCCATCCACAAAAAATTGGGCATAAAACCATCGATTTAGGTGCCAGAACGGTTGGTGCACAACACGTCGCGTGGTAGACTGAAGGCAGGATAAATCCTTACCCTAAGCAGCACAATTAAATGTGGTTGAGGTGGTTGAAATGAACTGGAATTCTACAAGGCGTTCGTTTGATTGGTACAGTTTTATTTTAGGTGTGCTATTTGTGATTGCAGCAATTATTGCATTTGTTGATCCAACATCGAGCCTACTGGCGATAGTCGTCATTTTTGGTGTCCTAGCGCTCATAAAAGGAATCTATGAAGTTTGGTTCCATGCCGATGTACAATCGCTACTTGGTCGTTCACCAATTTGGCTACTGGTTATGGGGATCGTTGATATTGTCATTGGTGCCTTTTTAATGCTTCATCTTGGCATTGGGATGCATCTGTTGCCATACTTTTTCGCCAGCTGGTTCATCGTTGACTCGGCGATGGGACTGCTAACGGTTGGTTTATTACAATCATTTGATAAACGTTATTATTGGTGGAGCGTTGCCTTGGATGTACTAGGCCTAATTTTAGGAATTATGTTATTATTCCGGCCGTTAGTCGCAGCGATGGCACTGTCATCATTAATCGGTATTTACTTTTTAATTTATGGTGCGTACCACATTATGCGTGCCTTTTAATGATTGAGGTGTGAGGATGCAAGTAAAGGGTTTTCGTAATCATGGGTTATTATGGCTGGTTGGTGCGGCGGTTATCGCGATTTTATTGGCCGTGGGCGGTGCATTTTGGTATCGCAGTATAACGACCACTAATTACGAGTTAGTCGATGTTAGTCAGCCACTGCAAGCGTCAAAGAAAGTTGTCACAGCGCATGGCGTGGCCTCGTTAACGCACAAACAGTCTACGGTGAGTTCGTTGTCCTTTGGCAAAGACACGGTTGTCGTTACCATGGCCCATTATCAATTTGGGAGTGGTAATAAACAAGTCATGACACCAAAGCATGTTGATCTAGCGATTTATCAGTATGATCGGACACAGTTTGAGCAAACCTACGCGAAGCTACTTGCATCAAAGAAGGCCAATAATGTGGTGGCCTTAAACGGGACAATCAAAGCTGTTAAACCAACAGCAGGTGTGTATTTGCCAACGCTCAGCAAGACTGATCAGCAAAGCTTGAACATGAATACAACCGGCAAGCAAGCCACCTATGCGAAGTTAACCCGTGATTATGCTGCCGCAGGTCGTAAAGTTGGTTATCGCACACACTTTACTGCCAGTACTAGAATGTATCAGGACGCTAAGCATTTAAACGCGAGTCACGTGAAGCAGTTTAAAAATCTTGTCAACGCAGTAAGGTTTCTGAAACCAACGATGGGATCATGATTAAAATTGAAGAGAGTGGGACAAAAGTCGGGTAGTCTGCACAGTGACTTGACTTTTGTCCCACATTTTCACTATTTAAGTTCGTTAAAAAGTGAGATTGGGGCTATGTCCCAATCTCGCTTTTTTGGTTCAAATACCGCCTTTGAGACGTTGTTGCCATATTGTCTTGAAACTGTAAAGACAGGCGATATCTCCCGTCAGTAGGGCGCTGTTTCCGTTGTGTAACGGCGCCAAACGGCTTAATTCCTTAAGTTTTCATGAAATATGCACAGAAATTTGCGATAATAGTGCAAGTAAATTATTTAGCGCCTGGGCTTTTATTTCGGTCCGGATGCAGTAATAAGGGGAATGTACATGCAAACAGGTAAAAGTTCCAAACAAACAGTTAAACAAGGGATTGTCAAAGCAAGTTTGGCAATTGCACTGATGACCGTCGGAGCTGGTTTTGTACAGGCACAAACACAGTCAGCACAAGCTGCATCACACACAGTTTTAGCAACTAAGAAGGCTGCCAAAACAAGCGACTTCTGGGCTGACCACACGTATCAAGGATCATACAATACACAAAGCACCCTAGGTAAAAAGGAAACGCTAAAGAACCAACTACAGGTGACGTTTACAAAAGATGGTCACTACACGCAACAAGTCATCACACGCTTGTCTATGTCTGGGATTCAAGAACAGGTTACAACTGGTAAAGTGACCAAGGCTGACAAGACATTGACGTTGCAACCTGAATCAACGGTTACGGCCGTATACAAGAATAAGGATGATCAAAGCAAACACCAACCAGCTAACTATCATCAAAGCGGTCAAGACTTCGGTAAGAAATTGACCTTTGATGGCAAGGGTCAGCCAGAAGCTTACACGATTCAAAATAAAGACAAGAAGCTGATTGCTGGTAAGCCAACTAAGGGCTTCATGCTTAAAGCAAGCAAAGTAACATTGGTTCAACCAAAAGCTTACGTCGACCAATTACAAAAGTAGTTGTCAAGACTAGCATTTTCACACTGGTAACGGTTACAATTAACTGTGGAGGAGTGATGCGAAATGGCTGATCATGAAAAGAAACACAAACAAAAAAGTGCGGCTGACGTTATCAAAGGGAAGGTCTACGATTACCGGCGGATTTTAGTTGGGGTCGATGAATCTCCAGATGCACAGCTGGCCTATCAATATGCAGTTAAACAGGCTAAAGAGGACAATTCTGAATTAGTCATTGTCAGCATTTTGGAAGAACAAAATGTGAACGTGTTTACGGCATTAAGTAAAGAAATGCTTGATCAACAACGTGCTGATGTTCAAAAGCGGTTGGATGATTACCAAAAGGTTGCTGAAAACTCCGGTGTGAAAGCAGTTAAGACACTGTTAGCCGAAGGTGACCCAGGCGAAACCATCGTTAAGCAGGTGATTCCACAGGTTGAACCAGACCTTGTCATCGTCGGCTCATTGTCACGTCAAGGGGTTGCTAAGTACTTTGGTAGCCAAGCGGCCTATGTGGCTAAATACTCACCAGTCTCAGTGCTGGTTGTTCGTTAAATAGACTTATTTCATCGCTCATCGACAGTTCATTTTGACTGTCGGTGGGCTTTTTTGATGTGAGTGGGACAAAAGTAGACTCCAAGACCAAAAAACAGAAAACAATTTTGACAAATGGTAAATGAACGTTTACCATGAACCCATGACAAAAATAGATCAATCAAAATTAGATGCGTTACAACAATCAGTGTATGACTTGGTTCGCTCAGAAGGAATCGTCAATTTAAGTATGGGGAAGGTTGCTAAGGCGGCTGGTATCTCTCCACGAACAATTTATATTTATTATGACGACAAAGCGGATTTGCTTGGCCAATTATATCTTCAAGCGCAGCAAAGAATTGATTCCGGGCTTATGACGGAACTTGGCAACACAACGGATTTGCTACAGCAGTTAGCAATTATGATTCGACATTATGCGAAGGCATACACACAAATGCCAAATGAGACGGTGTATACGAAGGCAATTGAACAAAATCCGCAACTTGTATCAGCAGTGGTCAAAAAGCATGTGGGTGAAATTGCACCACCGGTTCAGGAGATGTACGAAAATATGCAGGCTGATAACCATTTTTTGCATGCACCGTTTCAAACATTTATGGCAATTGCTGCCGGACCAATGTCGATGATGATTCAAGATGCAATCAATGAAAAACGAGCGATAAAAGAACAAGAAATTAACGATATTATTGCGGCGACATCGATGGCAATAACAGTTTAATTTTTTTAGATCAAGGTAAATGATCATTTACCATTTTTGTCAAAAATAATAAAACGAGGCTGATTATGATGAAACAGGCAATTATTATTACGGGGGCAACTTCAGGAATGGGACGTTATGCGGCACGCAATGTTGCAAACGACAAGATCACAATCCTGGTGGCTAGAAATCAAGATAAGTTAAATGATGTTAAAGAAGAAATTACCGCACAAGGTGGTACTGCAGAGACGATTGTCTGTGATTTTTCAGATTTGGCGAGTGTAAAGCGAGCTGCCGCTGAGATTAAAGCCCTCGGGCTACCAATCGTGGGGTTAGCAAATAACGCTGGCATTCAAACCAGTTCAACAGCGAAGAGCAAGCAGGGGTTTGATTTGACGTTTGCAACAAATTATCTCGGACCGTTTTTATTAACAACATTATTGTTACCCAACCTGGAAGTCGGTGCCCGAGTTGAATTCACGGCATCTGCCGTTGAGGATCCTGATCGTAAGTTTGCGACACGTGCCGGTTTTCGTGGCTCACGACTAGTAACGGTGGCAGATGCTGCCCAGGGAATTTACCGCAAGGGTGGTTCGACCACAGCAGGCTTCGATGCCTATGCGACGTCCAAGCAATGTGTGTTGGCGGCTAGTCTCGTCCTGGCCAAGGAAAATCCAGCGTTAAAAATCAACGCATTGGAACCAGGGATGACATTAGGAACGAACTTGGGTATCAGCGATGCCAATGCTGTGTTAAAGTTTGTGCTTAAATACGGCACCAAGCCTCTGCAATGGCTTTCTCCGTTGCTGAAGAACTTCAGTACACCACGTGTCGCTGGTAAACTGATTTCTAAGATTGTGACATCAGTTGATGAAACAGGTGCTTACTTTGATGAAAAGGGTGGTTTAATGCAACCGTCTGTCCAAATGCAAGATCCCGAGTATGCACAGGAAATCGTAGCTCAGACACGAGCACTTTTGCAGGAAGTTGAATATTAATGTGTTCCTAGGGCTGCGGCTTAATTAAGAACAAAAAATCGCAACAGTCATAAAATGACTGCTGCGATTTTTAATTAACATTGATTTATTGATTAAGCTTTATCAACTGCGTGACCACCAAAACCGTTACGCAATGATGAAACAACCTTACCTGTGAAAGTGTCAGTTTCCATTGAACGGTAACGCATCATCAATGAAAGACCGATAACAGGGGTTGCAACTTGTTGGTTCAAGGCTTCTTCAAGGGTCCACTTACCTTCACCAGATGAGTGCATTGTTCCCTTGATGTTGTCCAAGTTAGCGTCGTTCTTGAAGGCTTCTTCAGCCAATTCCATCAACCATGAACGAACAACTGAACCACTGTTCCAAAGGCGTGAAACTGCTTCGTTGTCGTAGTCGAAGTCGCTGTGTTCCAGAACGTCGAATCCTTCACCGATAGCTTCCATCATACCGTATTCGATACCGTTGTGGACCATCTTCAAGTAGTGACCTGAACCTGGTTTACCAGTGTAAAGGTAACCATTTTCTTGAGCGATACCTTCGTAAAGAGGCTTTAATGTTTCGAAGGCTTCCTTGCTAGTACCACCGATCATGAAGTTACCATCATGACGTGCGCCTGATTGGCCACCTGAAGTACCACAATCGAAGAAGTTGATACCCTTGGCTTCAGCCTTCTTAGCATCTTCAACGGAATCCTGCCAGAAGGAGTTCCCACCATCGATCAGGAAGTCGCCGTCACTAAGTAAGTTAAGCAAGCTGTCGATAGTTGATTCAGTTGGTTTGCCGGCAGGAACCATGACCCACACGATCTTTGGTGATGGTAACTTAGAAACCATTTCTTCCAGAGATTCTGCACCTTCTGCACCAGCAGCAACTGCCTGGCTAACAAAGTCCTTGTTCAAGTCAAAACCAACAACTTCGTTATCGTGGTCCATCATGTTTTCTGCAAGGTTTAGACCCATTTTGCCTAAACCGATTAAACCTAATTTCATCTGAGAAATCCCTCTTTCGGTATTTTTTGTTCTCCTTGATTATATGAAAGCAATTTACAAAAATCAAGCTAAATTTTGTAAAGACTTTTCATGAGAAGAAATGCACAAAGTAGCAGTAACCAAAAATTGAGAAAGTCTAAAGAAGCAAATGTTTTACTGTAACACTATTGTCATTTGTTTGTTACATTGATAAACTGACTTTATTCACGTGGTGACTGGGCCACACACTTAGAAACTTGGAGGCGATTCGATGCAAAGCATGGCGAATCGATCAGTCGAATATTACATGGGGCTGAGTTATCAAGTCATCATCAAGTCTGTGGAAGAGGCGGGAAGTCAACGGTATTTTACCTTGAGTATTCCTGAATTGACGGGGCTAGCTGTTGCAGCAGATTCAATTTCTGCAGGAATTAAAGAACTAGCCGATGCCAAAAAGCGGTGGTTTCAAACAAACCTGCAGCTTAATCGACCCATTCCAGAACCGCAGGCGGATCCAGATGATACGCCCCGGGCCATGTAACTAATGTTGGTTTCACTCCTAAGACGACCTTGGCCGGTCGCCTTTTTTTGTGCACAATTGCAACCCGAACTTGAAACCGTTTTACCCTTGAAATCGTTCAGGGTTAGCTCTATTCTTAGATGAGTTTGACGATTCATCATTTGAATAATTTTACGGAGGGTTAGCATGCTTATTAAACAAGCACTGATTAACAATGCACAGACACCACAGGATCTTCGCATCGAGGATGGTAAGTTCACGGCCATTGAGTCGCACATTGAAGCACGTGCGGATGAACAGGTGATTGATGCAACTGGTAAATTGTTATTACCACCATTTGTGGATCCACATGTCCATTTAGACGCAACACAGACAGCGGGAGATCCAGAATGGAATCAGTCAGGGACTTTGTTTGATGGAATTCGTATTTGGTCAGAACGGAAAAAGACGCTGACCGTTACCGATGTTAAACAGCGTGCAAAAGAAACCTTACGTAAACAGATTGCTAATGGGATTCAGGTGGTTCGCTCACACGTAGACGTGACTGATCCAAGCTTTACCGCGCTGCAAGGCCTGCTTGAGGTAAAGGCGGAAATGGCTGACCAAGTGGAATTACAACTGGTTGCTTTTCCACAGGAAGGAATCCTGTCTTTCCCACATGGCCGGGAGCTAATGGAAGAGGCTGTCAAACAGGGTGCTGATGTCATTGGCGGCATTCCTCACTTTGAGTTCACCCGTGAGTATGGTATTGAATCCCTTCATTATATTGGGAAATTGGCGGAGAAATATGATCGGCTAATTGATGTTCACTGTGACGAAATTGACGATCCGGCGTCACGACACCTAGAAACGTTGGCTACCATCGCGTACGAAACCGGATTAGGCGATCGTGTGACAGCGAGTCATACAACGGCTTTAGGGTCGTACAACAATGCGTATGCTTATAAGTTATTCCGCTTGTTACGGATGGCCGATATTAACATGATTGCCAATCCACTGGTCAATACAAATCTGGGTGGTCGTTTTGACACCTATCCAAAACGTCGTGGAATGACCCGTGTTAAGGAATTAAAGGAAGCTGGTATCAATGTTGCCTTCGGTGAAGACGACGTGCGCGATCCATGGTATCCAATGGGGAATGGGAATATGTTAGATCCAGTTTCAATGGGCCTGCATGTTGGTCATTTGATGGGCTATGATGAGATTAATGCCTCATATCAGTTTGTGACTGAGAATGCGGCTAAAGCACTTCATATCCTGGACCATTACGGTATTGAAGTGGGGAAGCCTGCCAACTGTATTATCTTTAACAATAACGATTTCTATAACACGTTAAATGAACGTTCTGAGGTGTTGTACTCAATCCGTAAAGGAAAGGTGCTGGTTCAAACGACACCCAAGCAGACAACACTGAACTTTTAGAGTAAGAGAGTGGGACAAGTCGGGAAGTCGTGAGCAAGACCTAGAACGGCCGTACGGATTGGGCTTCAATCCGGTAGGGTGTTCGTCCTCTGCACAGCGACTTGACTTTTGGCGCACATTTGTACTATTTAAGTTTGTAAATCAAAAAGCGAGTTTGGGACAACTTTTGTCCCAAACTCGCTTTTTTGTCGTGACGGTAAATTCTAATTCAAGGTCGTGCTTGCTAATTGACTTTATCAGCGCTCTGATTTGAAACGCGCTGATAAAGTCAATTAGCTGTGCCGCCTACGAACCACCTACTGGGTAAACCACCCATACGGCAGTCCTAGGCCGTGCTCGCTAATTTGCGACTTTATCAACGCTCTGATTTATTCTGCCAAGATGCGGTCGATGACGTTTAACACACCATCTTCATTATTACTATCGGTGCGTAGAGGGGCTTGGTTCAACACGTCCTCTGCGGCATTTGCCATTGCGTAGCCGTGGGGTGTCATGGTGAGCATATCCAGATCGTTTTCGTTATCACCAAAACTGGCAATTTCATTACTCTCAATCCCGTAACGTTCCTGTAAGTGCCGTAGACCACTAGCTTTGGAGACGCCGGTTAAACCGATATCTTCTGTGTTAAAGCCAGAGTTCATGGCGCTCAGGGAACTATCCAAGTGTGACAGTAGTTCAGGAATGGCCGACGTTGTATCAACATCCTTCGCAAAGCTAACAGCGATTTTAACCAGCTGATCATCTAATTGCGCTGGGTTGACGGCAAAGAGATCATCCATCTTTTCCAAAGCGTTATAGTAACGACCAATTAGTTTGAAGACTGGATCAGGTGTCATTGTGTCGACATAGGCCCGGTTAACGCCTGATAGGGTCGTCAAGGCCATTGGCTGCGGATAATGAGTTGCTAGTACCTGCAAGGTATTACGCACGAGGTCATCGGGAATCTGACTCGCAAATAACAGCTCGTCACGTGCATGCACGATGGCACCATTATCTGAGATGAAATCCATATCATCTTTAAACGGGGTGAACTGTTCAATCAGGCGTTGATACTGTGAGCCACTAGCTGCGGCAAAGTGAATTCCACGGGCCTGTAGTCGACGAAATTGGGCCGCAAAGCGGTTGCGGTTATAATCATTATCATCATTTAGAAACGTACCATCCATATCGACGGCAATAAGTTTGATGCTCATTGAGAACTCCTTTATAACGGGAATTTGTTAATAACAATATTATTTCAAAAAGTTAGTTGCGATTTGCTTGTATGCAGCAATCAGGTGCAAATAATCGGCTATTTCGACGTATTCATTCACGCGGTGAGCAATGTCCCAGCGCCCAGGGCCTAAGACAATGATTGGAAAGTCGTTGGCAGATTTTGTATATTCGGACGCATCTGTTGCACCGTGAATCACATTTAACGTTGCATCTGAACCAGTGGTATTGGTGACGGCTTCAGCGGCTAATGAAACTAGCTGTGAATGGCGATCAGAGATAACGGGGAAGAAGCTAAAATCAACAATCAGTTTCAGTTGTACATCGTTTTCTTCATTAAGATGATCAATGATTTGTTGCAAACCAGCAATAATTTTATCGTTATCGAATTCAGGAATGGGGCGAATGTTTCCTTCCAGGCGAGCAAAACCGGGGATGGAGTTTACTTGGTCACCGCCGTTGATGACCGTAACGGAGTGAACAACTGGCCCCAACACGTCACTAACTGGTGCGTCGTCAAAGGCATGAGCTTCAGCGTTGATGAACTTAACCAGGTTGGTGATGGCATTCACACCTGCTTCAGGCATTGACGAATGGACTGATTTTCCAACGGATTCGACGGAGTAGTCAATGGATCCGTTATGCGCAAAGATAATTTGGTCGCTGGTTGGTTCGCCAACAATCATTGCGTCCACATGGTCGACATAACCAGCTTGGGTCAATTGACGGGAGCCAGGCGCGCCGTATTCTTCACCAACAGTTGCCAAAAACTGTAATTTACCAGCGCTAGGTAACCCTGCAGTTTTTAGATCAATCAGGGTACAGACCATCGCAGCTAAACCACTTTTCATATCGGCAGTACCACGACCGACCATTTTGCCACTTTCGACATGCGCAGCGAGCGGTGGAAAGTTCCAGTCGTCTGCTTCATTGGCAGCAACTGTGTCTAAATGGCCCGTGAGCATTAATGTTTTGCCAGGCTTACCAGAATCTAGTTCACAAAAAAGGTTCGTGCGGCCATCTGCGTAGGGAATCTTCTTAGCAGTAATGCCATGTGCACTAAGTTCTTCGATGATGCGGTCGGCAACATGTTCTTCGTGACCGTTACGTGAATCAATCTTTACAAGGTCGCTTAGCAGTGCAACTGATTGTGTTTCTTCCATAATATCGTCACCTTTCACTGGTTATTAGTTCATTTATAGCACTATTCGACCAATTATGGGTTAGTTTCTCAGAAACCAGTATTTTAGCCCACTAAAATTTGGGTGTTTCATTAGAATTGTGCAACCGCAAGGCAGTTTTCTAGACCACTTACGATAAATGACGATAGAAACAACCGTTTAAAGCGTTTTACTAAAAATTGGTTTATGAGCAAAAAGGCCCATTTTAATTGTTTTGCCATAAAAATAGGCTTGCCGAAAAATCTGGTAATCAGTATTGTGTAACGCATAGACCAATTGCTTAAATGTGGTTTAAAAACATAATTAATTACGAATGTGAGGACGATACCAATGAATGAAAATACAATCCCTGACCTAGGCGTAGAACTTTATGCGGATGGTGCTGACCTGACTGAAATGGTCGCAGCTTACCAAACCGGTCTAGTTACTGGTTTTACAACCAACCCATCATTAATGCGTGAGGCAGGCGTGACAGACTACGTTAAGTTTGCGCATGAAGCAGTCGCGAAGGTGCCAGACTTACCAATTTCGTTTGAAGTGTTTAGTGACGACTTTGATGAAATGGCGAAGGAAGCTGAAATCATCAGTCACTTTGGCACCAACGTGTTCGTTAAAGTGCCGGTGCTAAATGCGCGCGGTGAATCAACATTGCCATTAATCAGCCAACTTTCAGAAGATGGAATCAAAGTGAATGTTACCGCCGTCTTTACTGAAGAACAGGTGCGGGGTGCTCGCGAGGCGCTGAGTGATGAAACTGGTGGGATTGTTTCCGTCTTTGCCGGACGGATTGCCGATACTGGTGTTGACCCACGGCCACTGATGTCAAAATATGCGGACATCGTGCATTTTAAACCAAACTTGAAGTTACTGTGGGCCAGCCAACGTGAAGTCTTCAATATCATGCAGGCTGCACAAACGCATACCGATATTATTACCTGTACGCCAGCCTTACTGGGCAAACTATCAAACCTGGGTAAACCTTTGGATGAATGCGCCTTAGCAGCTGCCCGCCAGTTCCAAGCTGACAGTAAAGCGTTGGGCATGAGTGTATTGGTTTAATCACTATTTAAGTTCGTAAATCTACGAGAGAGTTTGGGCCAAAATGACTTATGTCCCAAACGCTAAACAAACATAAGAACCTGACCCGGCGGGAATATTGAACCGGGTCATTTTAAATGGAGTGAAAAAAGATCATGATGTTTACGAAAAAAGATATGACAGCGGTCGATGCAATTCGATTTTTAAGTGTCGACATGATTCAACAGGCAAATAGTGGGCATCCTGGGTTGCCACTTGATGCGGCGCCAATGGCCTATGTTCTATGGGAAAAGTTCCTGCAGTTTAATCCTAAGGATACCGATTGGTTGAATCGCGACCGCTTTGTTTTAAGTGCGGGGCATGGATCATCAATGCTATACAGTTTGCTACATTTGAATCAATTTGACTTGAGCATTGATGATTTGAAACAGTTTCGCCAGCTAGGATCTAAAACACCAGGGCATCCAGAAGTGACTGAAACAACAGGGGTTGACGCAACGACTGGTCCGCTTGGGCAAGGTATCGGCATGGCCGTTGGGATGGCGATGGCAGAAAAGCATTTAGCTGCTGTGGTCAATCGCCCAGGCTATCCAGTTGTTGATCATTACACCTATGCTTTGGTGGGGGATGGCGATTTGATGGAGGGCATCAGTCATGAAGCAATCAACCTGGCCGGGGATAAACAGCTGAACAAACTGATTGTCTTGTATGATTCTAACGATGTGTCATTGGATGGACCGTTGAATTTAAGTGCCAATGACACTGTGAGTGAACGCTTTAAAGCCGCTCAGTGGGATTACGAACGCGTCTCTGATGGTAATAATCTGACTGATATTTATGCGGCCATTGATCGTGCCAAAAAGAACGGTAAGCCAACCTTGATCGAAGTGAAAACGGTGATTGGTTACGGGACGCCAGATGCTGGTACAAATAAGGTCCACGGTTCAGTATTAGGTGTGGAGAACGTTGCCAAAATGCGTGAATTCTACGATTGGCAAGCAGCTCCGTTTGAAATCAACCGGGGTATTTATCAAACGTATGCCGATTTTGTTAAGCAAAAGCAACGACGCTATGCAGCTTGGCAACAGATGTTCAGGGATTATCGGAAAAAGTATCCAGCTGTTGCGACAGCCTATTTGGACAACACCTTGGATCTTGATCAAGTGACGCTGGATGATGCCAAATATGCCCAACCGACGGCAACCCGTGCTATCAACGCTGACATCCTGCAACAAATCGCTGCTACCAATGTCAATCTTTGGGGTGGCGCCGCTGATCTGTTTGCTTCTAATAAGACTGCGATTGATGATGCATGTGCATTTACACCGTTGAATCCGAAGGGGCGTAACGTGTACTTTGGCGTCCGTGAATTCGGCATGGCGGCTGCTGTTAACGGAATCAATCTGCATGGCAACACGCGCGCTTTTTGTAGTACTTTCTTTGTCTTTAGCGACTACTTGAAGCCTGCAATCCGGCTGGCTGCCTTACAGCAATTACCATCAACCTTTATCCTGACCCATGATTCATTGGCAGTCGGGGAGGATGGGCCAACACATGAACCGATTGAACAACTAGCGATGCTTCGTAGTATTCCAAATGTAAACGTGATTCGGCCAGCTGATGCGACAGAAACGCTGGGCGCCTGGCAAATGGTCGCTGAAACCGACGATCGACCAAACATTTTGGTGTTGACGCGCCAAAAAGTGCCCGCCTTAGAAAATTCATCAACCGATGGCGTGAAGCACGGTGCGTATGTTATTTCACCTGCACAAGGGGAAGTATCAGACGGCATTTTGATTGCGACCGGGTCGGAGGTTTCACTCGCACTGGCTGCGCAAGAAAGGCTACTTGCAGACGGGTATGATGTCGCCGTTGTGTCTATGCCAAGTATGGAACGTTTCCGTGAACAGTCGGCTGCCTATCAAGAAAGTGTGTTGCCAGCATCTGTCACGATGCGTGTCTCAATTGAAATGAGCAGTGCCTTTGGGTGGGGTGAGTTCACTGGGACCACTGGTCGTAATATGTCAGTCGATACATTCGGTGCTAGCGGGGATGGCAACGCAGTAATGGAACACTTCGGTTTCAACCCACACGCTGTCGTCACCACCTTCGAATCACTGTGGGCGGATGCACATGCGCCATTGTCTGTCTAACTAGGTGGCCGGGGCTGTGTCCTCCAGCGCCAGGCCATTAGCAAGTTCGCTTCGCTCACCGTCGACCAGATGTGACACCTTACCACTACGGGCTTTGCGAAATTCTTCGCAGCCCTTCGTTCTCGGTGTTACATCTGATCTCCATTGCTAATGACCTGGTGCTGGAGGAGTGCTTTGCCCGCCTTGCGGGCAAAGCACAAGTGCAGTGAACGTCGAAGTAAACTCGCCGCCACTATGACTGCAGCGGCCAACGTTCACTCTATGTAATAGTTAACTACAAGTATCAAATAACCGCTCTAACAGTCTACACACAAACTGTTGGGGCGGTTATTTGATGTTGCGTCTGATTTTTACTTTGGCATTAACGGTTGTGCCGCTCGCAAAGCGAGCGACACTCTCCGACAAAACAGGGTAACAGTGACG
>NZ_JQCB01000005.1:76828-155219 GCF_001437435.1 Furfurilactobacillus siliginis
AGTAGCCAGCGTCTACTGCCGCAAGTCCGGTAAATAGTGTGCGAGCTTAGCAGCAAGGATCCGCCGACGTTTGTACAAGGTCGGTCGTGACACCCCCAGTTGCCGCGCAATTTGTGACATGTTCAGCTCAGATTGCATGAGTAAACTGAGTAGCCTGCGGTCGGCCACGTCACAGATGAGTGCGATACGGGTGAATAAGTCACTGGTTTCGACGCTTCCAGCAGTCTGTGGATCAGGTAGGTAAGCAATCATGGCGTCTGTCAATGGTGTTTGATGGTTGCTTGAACGCGTATGATTACGCAGGTAGTCAAGTAACCGCCAGTAAAGTCTTTGATAAGCGTAACGACGCAATTTTTCAGCATCAAATTCATGTTTCGCAGTGACGTATTCCACGTAAACGGCGGCGTAAATAATGCGTCCTTCAGAAATAACATCTTCATAGTAAGTATCATGCACGCGAACATTTAGGCGTTTCATGACACCGAATAAGACGCGTTCATTGGCAGGGTGGGTAATAAAGTTAAAAGCGGCTTCGTAAAGCTCGTGATTTTCAATGCACATTTGTGACTTCCTCGTTTTGCTAGTGTCCCAAAGGCCTTTGGTCAGAAGTAGCATACGAAATGTCACGAAAACGAACCATCAAAGAAAGTTAGCCACATGCCAGATAAGCTTTGAACTGAAAAGACGTTCAGTGAAGTTTCCCAACGAATCTAAATGGTTTTATAAATGAATTTTTAAAGCACTAAAAAAGCGCCTTAGTGTAAGGGCTACCAACGTTTGTAAAGATGAAGTTTACAAGTGCCTAAAAAGTTTGTGCAAAAATGTTCTAGAAAACGGTGGACAAATATTCAGGCACCCTGATATACTGATGTCAGACAAATGAAAGGGGTTTCATAAAATGAAACTATCAGTAGAAGAATTAGCCAAATACATGGATCACACAATGCTTAAAGCAGAAGCAACTGAGGCAATGATCGACGAAACAATTGCTGAGGCACGTGACAACAACACCGCTTCCGTATGTATCAACCCATACTGGGTTAGCCGGGTCCACGCAGGCTTAGCCGGTACAGACATCGCAACTTGTACCGTTATCGGTTTCCCTCTGGGTGCCAACACAACTGCCGTTAAAGTATTTGAAACTAATGAAGCCATCGACAATGGTGCCGACGAAATCGACATGGTGATCAACATTGGTGAATTGAAGAGCAACCATGATGACATCGTGGAAGCAGACATCAAAGCCGTTGCCGACGCAACACACGCCAAAGGCAAATTATTGAAGGTCATCATCGAAAACGCTTTGTTGACGGATGACGAAAAACGTCGTGCATCAGAATTAACTGTTAAGGGTGGCGCTGACTTTGTTAAGACGTCAACTGGTTTCTCAACATCAGGTGCCAAGGTTGAAGATGTTAAGTTGATGCGCGCAACTGTTGGTCCTGACTTCAAGATCAAAGCTGCTGGTGGGATTCACACATTGGAAGACGCTTACGGCATGATCGAAGCAGGCGCTAACCGGTTAGGTGTTTCCGCATCAGTTGAAATTTTGAAAGAAGCAAAGGCACAAGCATAAGCGCATTTTGCTTACGAGCAAAATGTAAGCGCTTAATCTAAAACGGGCAGTTCACACGAAAGGAACATAAACATGGCTTACAAACGGATTTTTGCAATTGTATTGGATTCAGTTGGGATTGGTGAAGCACCAGATGCCGCTAACTTTGATGATGTTGGCGCAGACACATTAGGACACGTTGGGAGTTTCTACAAGGGGAACCTTGCGATTCCGAACTTGGCGAAGTTAGGCTTGAGCAACATTCGCCCAGATCGTCCCATCGAAGGGGTACCAGCCGCTGAACATGCACTGGGTGCCTTCGGAAAGATGCAGGAAGTTTCTGCTGGGAAAGACAGTATGGACGGTCACTGGGAAATGATGGGCTTACCTGTTCGTCACCCATTATCAACGTTCCCTAATGGCTTCCCTGAAGAACTGGTCCACAAGTTGGAAGAATTCTCTGGTCGTAAAGTCATCGTTAACAAACCATACTCAGGGACAGATGTCATTCATGATTATGGTGAACAACAAATGAAGACCGGTGATCTCATCGTGTACACCTCTGGTGACTCTGTGCTTCAGATTGCGGCACATGAAGATATCATTTCGGTTGATGAATTGTATAAAATCTGTGAATACGCTAGAACTTTGGTGAACGGCCCAGAATGGACCATTGGTCGGATCATTGCACGGCCATATGTCGGTCCTGACAAAGATCATTTCACCCGGACAGCAAACCGTCATGACTTCAGTTTGGAACCAACTGGTGAAACTGATATGGATCGTTTAAAGGCTGCTGGCTTGGATGTCATCGGAATCGGGAAGATCAACGATATCTTCTCTGGTCACGGGATTACCAAGGGTTACCATAACGAAAGTAACATGGACGGAATGGACCACGTGGACGAAGTAATGGCAAGTGATTTCCACGGCTTCTGTTTCACAAACTTAGTGGACTTTGATGCTATGTATGGTCACCGTCGGAACCCAGAAGGCTTCGGTCAAGCATTGATGGACTTTGACCAACGCCTACAAAAGGTTTTGGCTAACTTGAAGGATGACGATTTGTTGATGCTGACTGCTGACCATGGGAACGACCCTGGTTACAAAGGCACCGACCACACCCGTGAATTCGTGCCATTGTTGGCTTATTCGCCATCAATGAAGCATGCTGACCAATCATTAGGCATTCGCAACACGTTTGCTGACATGGGTGCAACGATCTTAGATAACTTTGATGTTGCTGGTAACGGTGAAGGCACAAGTTTCTTGAATGATGTAACCAACGCCTAATTTCAGATGAGGGTGGCAGAGACCACCGAGGAGGAAAACAATGAGTACACATATCGGCGCCGAAATGGGCGACTATGCAGACACAGTGTTATTACCAGGTGACCCACTGCGGGCCAAGTACATTGCTGAAAACTTCTTGACCAACGTTAAGCAAGTCAACAGTGTGCGGAACGCGTTTGGTTACACCGGTGAATACAAAGGTCACCGGATCTCAGTTCAAGGCTCAGGGATGGGGATTCCATCCATGTCCATTTACATCAATGAACTAGTTAAGTTCTTTGGTGTTAAGACCATCATCCGCGTTGGCTCTTGTGGCGGGATGGCACCAGATGTCCACCTTCGTGACGTGTTGTTGGCTTCTGGCTCAACGACTGATTCAGCTGTGACAGCGAACACCTTTGGTGCTGGTATTCACTATGCACCACTGGCAAACTTTGAACTGTTGGACGCAGCTTACCATGAAGCACAAAAGCTTGGGATTACACCTAAGGTTGGGGACATCTTTGCTGCTGACCGGTTCTACAATGACGAACTGGACATGAAGAAATTGGCTGACTATGGTGTGATCGGAACGGAAATGGAATCAGCAGGTTTATACCTACTTGGTGCCAAATTACACTTCCGGGCATTATCCATTCTGACAGTAAGTGACCTGATCTTTGGTGAAGAAAAGACCACGGCTGAAGAACGTGAAAAGACGTTTAACGACATGATCAACATCTCATTAGACACCGCAATTGCCGGTAAGTAAGTCGCTTAATGATACAGATTAACGAAGAGCAGGCGCTGGTTCTAAGTCCTTAGAGCTAACGGCTGCTCTTTCTTGTTAAAACACAAATTGCATAAGACAAATAAAATTTTCAAAAAGAGGTGGTAGCAAGATGGAGACAGAGGCAGGTAAATTAGAAAGTAGCCTTAAAGCCGCCAAATTGTATTACCAAAATAACTGGAGTCAGGGTGAAATCGCCACTGAAATGGGTATTTCGCGCGCAACGGTTTCACGGCTATTGCAACATGCACGTGACACAGGTCTGGTGAAGATTGAAATTGCCAATCCGCTGGCACCAGCTGGTGATTTAAAGAGCTTGTTGCAACAAAAATATGACATTGAACACATTTTGGTCGTGCCCACGCAGGACACTGCGCCACGTGATTTGCTCGACCGGGTTGGGGCTGCCGCAGCCACGTACATTGAAGGTATCGTTAAAAACGACGACATCATTGGTCTGGGCTGGGGTAAGACCCTGCATCATGTCGCCAATCATCTCGATCCTAAGGACGTGAGTGGGATTATCGTTGTTCAGATGAAGGGGAGCGTAGCCAACACTGAGAGTAACAACTACGCATTTGAAAGTGTCAACACCTTCGCTAATGCCTTTCACACGTTGCCGCAGTACTTACCGCTGCCTGTTATTTTTGACCACCAGCAGACCAAAGAGTTAGTGGAGCAGGATACACATATTCACCACATTATTGAACTGGGACGCCAGGCGAACATTGCGGTGTTTACGGTGGGAACGGTGCGCGATTCAGCGTTGTTATTTAAACTCGGCTACTTCACGGAAAAAGAACAGGATTATCTGCAACAACATGCGGTCGGGGATGTCTTCTCACGGTTCATTGATCAAGATGGGCACGTGGTGGATCCGGACATTGACCGCCGCACGATTGGGATTGCACTGCCTGATTTAAAGACCAAGGCCCATAGCATTTTGGTAGCTGCAAATCCGGCGAAAGTTCCTGCCGCGCATGGGGCATTAAAGGCACACTACGCAAACACACTCATTATCGATCAAGCCAGTGCCGTGGAATTATTGGCATTTGGTAATGACAAGCAAATGGAGGAAATGAACAATGCGAATGGTTGACGTAATTGACGTAAAACGAAACGGTGGGGAATTATCACCAGAACAGATTCAATTCTTTATTGACGGGGTGACTGATGGCTCGATTCCTGATTATCAAATCAGCGCCTTACTTATGGCCATTTACTTGCAAGGTATGACTGATGCAGAAACGACGACGTTGACGATGGACATGTTGCACTCTGGGGATCAACTGGACTTGAGTGACATCGATGGTGTTAAAGTCGACAAGCATTCGACTGGTGGGGTCGGTGATAAGACCAGTATTCCATTGGCACCCTTAGTGGCTTCAATGGGGATTCCTGTGCCGATGATCTCTGGTCGTGGCCTCGGTCATACCGGTGGGACACTGGATAAATTAGAAGCAATTCCGGGTTACACCGTTGAGATTAGTGAAGCTGCCTTCAAGCAGCAACTACGGGATGTTGGCTGTGCCATCGTGGGTGCAACGGGAAACATCGCGCCGGCTGACAAGAAGATCTATGCGCTACGTGACGTGACAGACACGGTGGATTCGATTCCGTTGATCGCCGGTTCAATTATGAGTAAGAAGATCGCCAGTGGGACTGATGCACTGGTGTTAGATGTGAAGACTGGTAGTGGTGCCTTTATGAAAACCGAAGCTGATGCAGTGGCGTTAGCGAAGGCATTGGTAACCATTGGTAAAGGCGTTGGTATGAACGCCATGGCCGTTATTTCTGACATGAACCAACCATTGGGGAATGCAATTGGTAACGCGTTGGAAATCAAAGAATCAATTGATGTTTTAAAGGGGAATGGTCCAGCTGATCTAGTTGACTTAGTCTTGACGATTGGGAGTCAAATGGTCGTCATGGCTGGTAAAGCACCGGACCTCGCTAGCGCACGGGCAGCCTTACAAAGTCATATTGACGACGGTTCAGCACTGGCGAAATTCCGCGCCATGATTGTTGCGCAAGGCGGGGATGGTGATGTGATCGATCATCCTGAAATGATGCCACAGGCAACGCACGAAATTGTTTTAAAGGCTGCTAAATCAGGTGTCATCACGAAGATGAAGGCTGATGAAATGGGGATTGCTGCCATGCTCCTTGGCGGTGGTCGGCAAAAGAAAGATGACCAACTCGATTACGCAGTTGGTTTATGGTTAAACAAGAAGGTCGGTGATACGGTGACCGCCGGTGAACCATTGATGACGGTGTACAGTGATCAAGCCGATATTAGTGAAGTTGAAGCACTCATTCAAAGCAACATTGAGATCGGTGCAGCCGGTGAGTCTGTTAAGTTAATTCACGAAATCATCACCGATTAATTGCGGTCAATTGTTCCTTGTGGTCGTGTCAAAATCTTGCTAAGATACTCTAGAAAATAACTGTCCGACAGTGAGCGGACCTTTTTGGAGGTGAGAGCATGGCGCAGGAAAGCGTAGGGAGAATTGAATACTGCCGGACCTTTGCTGACGCTGTGTCGCTTCAGTCATTTTCAGTAACGGGACAAATAACGTGTCACTAACAGACGCTTCTGTTGGTGGCACTTTTTTTGACTGACACGACACAGGGGAGGAACAGGAATGGAAGAACAACAGCACAACATGAGTTTTTGGGACCAAACGGCGACGTGGATTGGCGCCAATGCGAACAACGGCACTTGGTACATCGGTGGTGTCCTCGCTGCTTTAGGATTAGGTGGTGCCATGAAGGTGTTAGCCATCACGGGACCGCTGGCATATGTCTTATTGGCGCTAGTGGGCTACATGGGCTGGCAGACGCGGAAAAGTACGATGACACTGACCCAGGTGTCCTTCGGCAAATGGGGCAGCTTTGGGCCATCGTTAGTCAACGTGGTTCAGTTTATGGGCTGGGCTGCGGTAAACACGTTTATTGCCGCTGGCTCGATCGGGTATTTGTTGCATGATTTACTGGGTTGGCCAGTGTTTGGTCAGCGCGGTGGCCTAAAAGGGATTATCTTTGGCATCTTGATGATGTCAGTGCTGCATCTAATCAGCATTTCGCTTGGGCAACGGTCTGTTCGTGTTATTGAACGGGTCGGCATCGTGCTCGTGATTGTCCTCGTTTTATGGGAAACATGGGCAGTCTTTCAAACGGTTTCTTTGCATCAGCTGAATCAGTGGAAAGTACCTGTGAAATTTCAGTTGCCCACGGGGAACGCCATTGATACACTAGCGGCCTTTAACTTGGCGTGGGTGACGGCCGGTGCTGACTTTACTAAGTTTGCGAAGACGAAACAGGCCGGAACAGTGGCACCATTTGTTGGCGGAACCATCGGACTGTTTTGGTTTGCGATGGTCGGTGTGATTGCGACCATTGGGGCAGCGGTGACGTTAAATGCCTTTGACCCTAACGCATCAGATCCAAGTACAGTCGCTTCACGGCTGGGGCTAGGCGTCTTAGCAATGGTCGTGATCGTCTTAACCAGTACGACAGCCAATGCCGTGAACTTGATGGCGGCTGGGTCAGCCTTAACCAACGTGTTCAAACGATTGAAGCTGACGCCGGCACTGTGGTTGGTAACGGTGGTGGCCACACTGATGACCTTGATTCCGTTGTGGTCTAGTAGCTTCTTGAGTGTCTTCACGTTGTTCTTGGATTACGTGGGGATGATTCTAGGACCAGAAATTGCGATTATTTTAGTCGATTATTATATCCTGCATGATCGGCACTATTCGTTAGCTGACTTTACCAACGCACCCAAAATCAATTGGTTAGCATATGCTGCCTGGTTCGTTGGCATCGTTAGTTACTTCGTCTTACGTCAATTACCGTTTGTGACCAGCAGTTTAGGGGCCACCGGTTTATCGATGTTACTGACAGCAGGGTTACATTTGACTGCTAGTCGAGCCTTTGCAACACGTCACCGCCATGTGCGTGTGACTGATAAATAGTGACGCTTCATTATAAAAGAATCGTGCCGGGTCAACTCGTGAATACTCACGGGATGGCCCGGCATTTTTGTCGGTATAAATAAATTTATGAACATTTATAACTAAAAGGGGTAAGGCAAAATAATTATGACAATAGCACATTTTTCTAGTCGTCGTTTAATGGACTGTACGATTGATCTTCGCAAGCAGGAGGTGCTTGCGGATGCACTGGCTAACTGGGTCTATCATGATGAGTACGTCATGAAATTGGATACAACTTTATTAATATATCCAGTGACCAAAGGTGATCAAAAGGTAACTTTGATTTTGGATCGGCACCTGGGGCCATTTTTAAGTCATCAAGCCACGAGCACCCTGATCAAAGCAGTTATTGAACGGCATTGGTTGACCTTTCAGCACATGCGGATTGCCCATCAATTTGCTGGCCAGCATCATTATGTACCATACGTGTTCGGCCAATATGGTTTTGTGCCAACGGCGGGGCCGACAGGGTATCAGGCAGGGTGGCTTGGTTTCTATCACATTACGAGCCTGCAATCCTTTGAATCAGATGCGCTATTGGTTTTTGATAACCATCTAAAGTTACTTTTACCGATGTCCCATTATTTCCTGCACAGTCGTTTAGTCGAGGCCGCGACGATTGGTGAATTGCAAAAGGAGTATCAAGCCTCACTCATTGAATATGGCGGTTTTAATAAACAGCGACCGAAGCTGGAAAATAAATTGGCCCATACACTGCATTGCTGGCCGGAAGTGCAGTTGAAGAATCCCCGAGAGCTGTACAGTTTTGGTATGGAGGCGATGATGACCGCCGCTATCGAAACGTATTTGATGGAAGGTTATGGCGATCAATTAGGTTTAGAGGTGGAAACGTTAGCAGCCGACATTCGCGCCTTTATCGCAGCGCGTGGTGCAGATATCATGCCGAAGAATCGACATTTTCCCACTGCCAAAAAGCCAGCGGATAAATAGCTGTGATTGCGCTGCCACCAGCGGTATGATAGGGATAATAAAGAAAAGTGAGGCTTTTTAAATGACAGTGACCAGTCCCATTACTAAACAAGAACAACAGGTATTTCACGATTATCAAATTCCTGTTCATGAACCATTGTCCGCATTTGAAACACTCAAAAACGTTCCGACCATGACTGGAACGTTTGAAGGTGCGGATGTTGATGTAAACGACTTATTAGAGGATTATGTCGCAGCACAGCTCGACTTCAATCGTTTGGTCGACATCATTAATCAAGCTTGGTGGGGACAGTTGCAAACGTGGCACAAGATTACCGGTGACCGGTTAGCAGCGAACACGAAGGCACACCTAGATGCATTCATGCCATTTGAGCAGGAACGCACACATTTAGCAAAGGATGCGGAACAAGGATTTCCACAGCAACTATTGAAGACGCCACGGGAACAATGGTCAGCACAGGACCATTTTGGCTATGACTACATTATGTTTCAGGTCGATTTGAAGTGGGAATTTTTCAACATTCTAGAAATTATGGCCACTTTGAACAAAGACGTTGATATTGAGCCAGTGGCGACTGAAATCCAGTCTAAGTTGGCGCCTAAACACGGTCCCCAGGAACATGAAATTAATACAAACGACATGCAGGCAGAGGCACCAACTGTTTCTGACACACCCGAAGCCTCTCAAGCTGCACCAGTTGAATCACAAGCCACAAGTGCAGACAATAGCAGTGCCTTTCCAGGGCAAAATCCGGGTGCACCGAAGGAGGACTAGCCATGAGTTATGCTTTACCATTATCAAAATTAGATAAGCAGCTGCTTCACACACGCAATCTACGCGCCGAAACGCCATTACAAGATGTGACAGGTTTAGCCGGATTACACTTAGATGGCTTATTGAACGGCGTAACCTTTGACGCGACACCGTTATTAAACGACGCGTTTGTCTGCTTGCTGGAAGTTAACTTACTGACCAGCGACTACGCAGCTGTGAGTGAAGAAAAAACGCCTGATATGACAACATTTGCGACACATAGCCAACAATTGCATGATCGGCTGGCAAAAGTCATGAGTCGTTTTGAAACACAAGTGAGTGATTTTCAGCTACTTCATGACCAGGTGCGGGCAAATTTCTACGCGGCTGAACCTGATGATTTGGCAGCTAAAGTCATTGATGGGCGTGCGACTGATGTTGAATTAGCCTTTCACACGGTTTTGGGGATGAGCGCAGATGCACAGTGGCTGTTAGAAACTGGTTTGCAGATCCTGCGGCGGTTTAACCCAGCGTTACCTGCGCAGAGTCTACAGTCCTTGAGTGCTGAGATTATGTCGTTAGTTGAGGACTAAGAGCTGTGTCCGCCAACACCACGCCATTAGCGAGTTCGTTTCACTCGCCGTCGGGAAGATGTAGCGTCTTAACGCTCAGGCTTCGCGCAATTCTTGCACAGCCAACGCTCTTGGCGCGACATCTTCCGGCTATCGCTAATGACTTGGCGTTGGCGGAGTGCGTTGGCCTTGGGACAACGACACAAGGCCAGTTATCGGCTAAAGAAACGGCTTGCACCATCGCTAACCGTTGTCCGATGATAATCGGAAATAAAAATAGTCCATCGTTGAAGCAGGCTACGAAATGCAGTCTGGTTCAGCGATGGACTATTTTTTTTGCTTTGGTGGACACAGACTACTTGGCAGTCTCAAGTAATTCACGTTGTAGTAACTGTTGAAGTTCTTGTGTCCGCACTGCACGTGGCAAGAAGACACGAATTTCGTCTTGCGAGAACCCTGACTGTAGCAACTTGGCATCACGGTCAAATAATAATGGATAGTGAATGAGATGTGGATCATTCGCCATGGCCGTCAGCATCTGTTGCAAGCTCATGTTGTCCGGGTCGTGAGTAGCCTTGAACTTACGATAGGCGGTGGACTGGAATGCTAACAGGTCGTCTAAACCATTTTCTGAAGCGGCCAAAAACTGCTTCAACTGATCAACGGACAATGTGTTCTTGTTAGTACGAACTTTGATTTCGATGAAAGGTACGTTATTTTCGGTCAGCCAACTAACGGACTGACGTGAAGGTAGGTTGGATGGAATTGTGTATACTTCAATCATGATTGTCATCTCCGATTGTGTACAATTAATTTCTTACATGCACACATTATAGCGAAAGAAATTCAAAATGCGTACTATTTGTTCCGGTTCGTAAGCTAACAAAATTAAGTACCACTTTCCCAATTAGGAAGTGTACTTGAAGCGCAAGTTTAGTCACGTTTACAAACGGTAAATTAACTGTAAAAACTTTTTTTATCCACAGCCCAGGTGCTGTTTCTGTAAGCGCTTTTTGATATGATAATTAAGGAACCTAAATTAGTAAGCAGACGGGACAGAAAAATGGCAAAGCGGATTACAATCAAGGACGTTGCAAAAGCAGCGGATTTATCAATCACAACAGTTTCCCAAATCCTAAACGGTAAAGGGGACCGCTTTCCTGTAGCAACAAAAGAAAAGGTGCTGCAATTGCGTGATCAGCTGGGTTACGTACCGAACTTCAATGCGCGTAATTTAATCAGTCACTCGATGAAAACGGTCGGCGTGTTGATTCCCAACCTGGTGAATCCTTTTTTTAGTATGTTCCTGCGTGGTATTCAAGATGCGATGTATGAGCATGAATGTGTGCCAATTATTTTGTCAGCTGATCGTAACGAGGATTTAGAACGCTATTATCTACGAACGTTGGTTGAACGTGGCGTCGATGGCGTGATCATTGCGAGTTCAGCGATTGGTAAACAAGAACTGGACGGTCTATTGAACAGAAATGACATTCCTTACCTATTGTTTGATCAAAATGACCCGATCAATGAAGGGGATCGGATCATTGTCGATGATGAACGTGGTGGTGAAATGGCGACTAATCATCTATTAGATGCAGGCCATACTAAGATTGCCGTGATTTTGCCGACTCAGCCGTCACAGAATGTTCGGCTCCGGTTGGCTGGGTATCGGAGTGCCTTAGCACAGCGTAAATTAACCTTTGATGACGCCATGATTTTTCCTACCGAATTGTCCAAACAAGGTGGGGTCGACGTTGTTAACAATGTGATAGATTCACATGCAACCGCTGTCTTTTGTACCAATGATGAGCTAGCAATTGGGCTAATTAGGGGTCTAACGAATCGAGGAATTCGGGTGCCAGAGGATGTTTCTGTGGTCGGTTATGATGACATTGATCTGGATGAATATGTGACACCACGGCTAACGACTGTCCACCAACCGGTTTATGAAATGGGCTTGTGGGCCAGTCAGATGATTATGAAGCGTCTACGCGAACCAAACCTTGCCCCACAGTTAAAAGTGGTCGATGTTGAGCTGATGAAAAGAAATTCCGTGAAAGTCTTGTAAGCCTTTGCAGAGTGTGATAATCTTTTCACATTGCTTGTGCTGATAAAACGTTTTACTAGATATGAGCGACGCCATTGCCGAGTTAGGTGATGGCGACAATCTTTTTAAGTAAAACGTTTTACTAACCAAAAAACGTAAGGGAGAAACGACATGAAAAAGACCACAGTTATTAACTCAGACTTATCACGCGTCATTGCAAATATGGGGCACATGGACTGGTTATCCATTGGGGATGCCGGTATGCCTGTACCAGCTGATATTGAAAAGATCGATTTGGCAGTTACGAAGCAATTGCCAAGCTTCATTGATGTCTTAACTAACATCTTGAGTGAGATGGAAGTTCAACACATCTATTTAGCCGAAGAAATCAAAACGGTTAATCCAGAACAATTAACCGCCATTAAAAAGTTGTTGCCTGACACGCCAATTACCTTTGTGCCACACAGTCAGTTAAAGCAAGACTTGAAGCAAACTCATGCCTTTGTTCGGACAGGGGAAATGACCGCTTACTCCAACATTATTTTAGAAAGTGGCGTGACGTTCTAGTCGCCAGAAAGGATCAATATCATGCAAGAAACAGCAGCTAAGAAACAGCCGGTTCAGCAATTATCAGATGGGTATCTCTCCCGCACACCAATTTTTACATTCCTATTAGTGTCATTGATTTTCCCATTGTGGGGTGCCGCAGCAAGTTTGAACGATATTTTAATCACCCAGTTTAAGACGGTGTTCCAGTTGAGTGATTTAGCTACCGCCTTTGTTCAAAGTGCCTTTTACGGTGGCTACTTCTTGATTGCCATTCCCGCTTCACTGGTTATCAAGAAGAGTTCTTATAAATTTGCAATTATGACTGGGTTACTGGCCTACATCGTGGGTTGTAGTATGTTCTTCCCAGCTTCTCGAATGGCGACTTACAGTATGTTCTTGGTTGCCATCTTCGCCATTGCGATTGGTTTGAGCTTCTTGGAAACAGCGTGTGACACTTACTCATCTATGCTTGGACCTAAGAAGAAAGCTAACGCACGGTTGAACTTCTCACAAACATTGGTCCCACTTGGTGACATGTTGGGAATCGTGTTAGGGAAGTACCTGATCTTCGGACAGGGTGGTAACTTATCCGAAAAGATGTCTCACATGGCACCTGCTGCACGGCAAGCCTACGGTGAAAAGATGTTGCAGTTAACGTTGCAACCATATAAGTACATCTTGGGTGTTTTGTTGGTTATCTTCATCGTTATTGCATTTACCAAGATGCCATTAGCAAAGGCGCAAACGGCCGTGGCTGAAGACGGTCAGGCAACTACTGAAAAGGTGGGCTTAGGCGAAACATTGAAGTACTTGGCAACGAATAAACGTTACCAACGTGGTGTTATGGCCCAATTCTTCTACGTGGGGATGCAAACGACGGTCTGGTCATTTACCATTCGGTTGGCGTTGAACTTGAATCACAGTATTAGTGATGCAGATGCCTCAACCTTCATGATTTTCAGTTACGCAATGTGGTTCTTTGGTAAAGTGGTCGCTAACTGGTTGATGAACCGTTTCTCCATCACCCGTGTGCTGACGATTTACTCATTACTAGGAACGATTTCACTGTTAGCAACGTTCTTGATTCCAAACATGACAGCTGTTTATACAGCTATTCTAGCTAGCTTTTTCTTCGGACCAGAATGGCCAACGATTTACGCACATACGTTAGACACGGTTACGGAAAAGAAGTACACCGAAACAGCCGGGGCCGTACTGGTTATGGCCATCATTGGTGGTGCTGTAATGCCATTGTTGCAAGGTGCCGTATCAGACTTTACGACCATGCAATTCTCATTCATCGTGCCACTGATCTGCTTCATCATCGTGACGACTTACTTCTACTTTGAACATCGTTACGAAGTTGCCCACCCAGAGTCGGTGGCAGAACACTAGTCGGCGCATAAAAGTTATCATTTAACACTTGTTTTATGGTAAATTAGTTGTGAATCGATTATGCGTAAAACGCTTAATTATGTAAATTTAAAGGGGACAATTATGGCTAACAAAGTTGTTGTTTTAGGTAGTTTAAACGTTGACTCAATTTTACGGATCCCACGTTTACCTTTACCTGGTGAAACGATGGAAATGAACGACAAGAGTTCTGCTCCTGGTGGGAAGGGTGCAAACCAAGCTGTGGCTGCTGCCCGTGCTGGTGCGCAAACTGCCTTCATTGGTAAAGTTGGTGCCGATGATGGTGCTTCTGTGTTACGTGAAGCGCTTGAATCTGATGGCATTAGCACTGAATTTGTCACAACTGATGAACAGCGTGGATCAGGTCAGGCTTACATCTTGTTACAAGAAAGTGGTCAGAATTCCATCTTGGTTTACGCCGGTTCTAACCAATCCTTGAGTAAGGAAGACGTTGATGCTGCCAAAGACATCATCAAAGACGCCGACTTCTTGATCTCTCAATTTGAAACACCAATTGAAACAACCACGTATGCCTTTGAATACGCCCAATCTGTTGGCGTAACGACTATCTTGAATCCAGCACCGGCTGTACCAACAATGCCTGCTGACTTGTTGAAAGTGACTGATTTAATCTGTCCTAACGAAACTGAAGCAGCAACGATTACTGGGATTGAAGTGACAGATGCCGCTTCAATGCTATTGAACGCTGCGAAGTTTGCCCAAATGGGTTGTAAGGAATTGATCATCACCGTTGGCTCACGTGGTGCCTTCTATGCAAATCAAGATGGCAGTGGCTTCGTTGATGCCTTCAAGGTGAAGGCTGTGGATACGACAGCAGCCGGCGACACCTTCTTAGGTGCCTTGAGCTCACAGTTGAAGACAGACTTCAGCAACATGCGTGACGCCATTGTCTTCGCCAACCATGCCTCATCATTGACCGTTCAACGGTTAGGGGCACAACCTTCAATTCCAATGTTGGAAGAGATTAAGGCTGAATATAATAAGTAAATGTAGTTAAATTGCGTATGTAAAAGTCGTTCTCATTTTATGGGAACGACTTTTTTATTCTCATAATTTTCGTTAAATACTTTTGGTAAGTATCATGAAGGAACCGTAGTACAATCCCAAAGTCGCCGGGAAAAACAGATTTAAAAGACTAAATACATACGTTGCTGAGCATTGAGAAGATGGTCTTGTGACACTGCTAGAGCCACTGCGTCGATTGCGAGGCGCTTAGCAATCGTGGAGGAAGTACTTGGTAGTTCGTAATACGCAGTTTTCAGTAGCTATTATTATTTTGCGAACTAAACGATAGCAAAAAGATATTGTTTATATGTAGTAGGCTATAGCTTAGGAAAGTAAATTAAGGGGTAGTCTATTATGAAAGCTTTAGTCGTGTATGCAACCATTACTGGTAATAACGAAGAAATTGCTAACATTATTGTCGATGCACTAAGGGCAAAAAATGTTGAAGTCGTTAAAAGTGAAATGTCTCAAACTGATGTCAGCGAATTTGAAGATGTAGATATTTGTGTAGTTTGTGCGTATACATATGATGAAGGTGCCTTACCAGAAGAGGGGCTTGATTTCTATGAAGAACTTCAAACGTCTGATTTAAAAGGAAAAACGTTTGGTGTTGCCGGATCAGGTGATGTGTTTTATGGTGATGATTTTAATAAAGCGGTTGATGAATTTGAAGCAGCTTTTAAAAAGACGGGTGCAACGCAGGGCTCTAGTAGTGTGAAAATTGACCTAGAACCTTATGAAGAAGATATTGAAACATTACAGGGATTCGTTAGTGAATTAATTAAAACAACCAGTAGTAAGACAGTTTAATCTAATCTAAAAAGGAGTTCGACATCGGAAGATGTTGAACTCCTTTTTAAATTGGTAATGTGATAGTTTGCAAGTTTTGAACAGGCTCTATAACTGATGTGCCTGCTAACTCTAGCCATTTTGAAATGATGTAGCCGTGCGTCACAACGACAACCTGTTTATGGCGGTAGTCTGTTTCTAACATCCTTTTAAAAGATGTAATTCTCTGCAAAACTTGATTTTCGGATTCACGCTCTGGGTTGCATGATTCATCTACCACCATGTCGTTTAAATGAGAGTCCCAATAGCGTGGATGTTTTTGTTTTAGTTCATCAATTGATGTGCCATTCCAGATGCCATAATCAACCTCAACCAAGCGAGGATCGGGTTTTATTAAAACATCGTAATTTTGAAACAATATCTTTGCTGTAGAGGTTGCTCGCTTGAGCGGGCTGGAAAAGCAAACATCCATTTTGTGTTGTGACAGGAACTGTTGTTGCTTGCGTGCCAGGGCAATACCATCTGGTGTTAAGTCCGTGAGCTGCGTATCCAGTCGTCCCTGCAGGATTCGTTGCTCATTCGCATAGGTAGTTGCGTGGCGCATTAAATACAGTGTTCCCATTTATTATTTAAAGACGGGGCGACTGTTACGGTACAAAATATCTTCCTTTTTCTCCAAGACGTTTGCATAGCGTGCGGCTGCAAAGAAATAGTCAGAAAGACGGTTGATGAATATTAAAACATCTGGATTGATGTCATCTAGTGATTGCAAGGCGACAATTTCACGTTCTGCACGTCTAGTTACCGTTCTGGCGTAATGCAGCGCCGAGGCAGTTTGAGTCCCGCCGGGCAAGATGAATTTTTGAACTTGCGGGGCTACGGCTGTATAGTCATCAATCTTCTTTTCTAGCCATCCAGTTGCTGTGCCATCATTGTTGAAGATGTACTCGTGCCGTGTATCACCCTTTAAAGTGGCTAAATCAGTTCCAGCATCAAAGAGTAATTGTTGGATTTCAGTTAACTCATCATATAGTACGTTTGTTTTGTCGTTCAACCCAGAAATAATAAATCCAATCCAAGAGTTGAGCTCGTCGACAGTACCGTATGCGTTGACGCGAGGATCGTTTTTATCAACAATTTTTTTGCCAATGATTCTGGTTTGACCGTGATCACCGGTTTTTGTATAGATTTTAACCATAAGAAAGCTCCTTTAAATTTGAAGTTTTGTAAGAGAAAAACAATTGTTTCAAGGCTAATGTACTCCATCATCAACTAGGCATGTTGTCATATTAAAAGAACACAACAAATTCATACATCATAAGTAAACGCAAAATAACACTAATCACAGCAACTTGTTGTCATTGCTTGGATTGTGAGCTTTGCTATACTTTTCGTGACCAAAGGGAAAGCGAATTCATTTTGATTATGTGCTTCTACATAATCGAGTTAAGAGACGATGTAGCTTGCTTCAAGGAATCAATAACTGGGGAGATACAGATAGATGGGTAATTCAAATGCTTTAAAACGTTCTATGCTGGCAGCACTATTGTTGGCACTTTGTGTGGTTGGAGCGAACGTTAAAATCATGGGATCGATTGCGTTAGATTCTGCACCAGCATTTCTCGGTGCAATTTTACTTGGACCATGGTTTGGTGCATTTCTTGGCTTTTTTGGTCATATGGTATCGGCATTGTTATCTGGATTTCCACTTACATTACCGGTTCATCTTATTATCGGATTTAACATGGCAGTTTGTATGTTCGTTTTTGGATGGCTACGTCGTCATTTCGGCAAAAGCAAACTAGGTTCTGTCTTAGGATCAGATGTTGTTGGATACATTTTGAACGTACCACTAGAAATTCCACTACTGTACCCGATTCTAAAAGCAACAATTTTTGCATTGTTTGTTCCACTTACTGTTGCAACTGTAGCTAATTTAGTTCTTTGTGAATTAATTTATGTTGCCTTACCAAATAGGCAGAAAGAAGCAGATTTTCTAAGCGTTGGAGTACATAAATGAGAACCGCGCGTCACGGAGGCAACCTTCGCGAAGTAAGTGATGCATTAAAGGTTGATCCCAATACTTTTCTTGATTTTAGCGCCAATATTAATCCTAACGGTGTACCAACTAGCCTCAATTCTGTTGTTGAGCAGGGAATAGCGCAATTGAATAGATATCCAGATGAAAGCTATAAGACGCTTCGTGAAGCATTAGCACGACAGTTTTCTGTCACATCTGAAATGGTGAGTGTAGGTAACGGTGCTGTCGCAATATTACGAGATGTTGCTTTAGCTTTGAAAGCAAAGCAAGCTGTTGTGGTTGAACCGGCGTTTAGTGAGTACCGTAGAAGCTTTTCAATTTTTGGGACAGAGGTATTGTCCTATCAATTGTCTGAATCGAATGACTTTTGTTTAGATGTCTCACGGTTGATTAATTGGCTTAAGAAAAATGCAACGGAAGCTCAAGTAATATGTGTTGGAAATCCAAATAACCCAACAGGTAAGTTGACAAGTCCTGAAGATTTAAGTGAATTATTGAGCTATTGTAAGGCAACTCAAAAATGGTTAGTCATTGATGAAGCTTTTATGGATTTCGTTGTAAATGATTCAGCCAGCATGATTCCGAGGATGAAGGAAAACGATCCACTGATTGTAATTCGGTCTGCGACAAAATTCTTTGCAATTCCAGGACTTCGTTTAGGATTCTCCATCACGAATAATCACGATTTAAGTGAGAAATTGAAGCGTGTTGAGGAAACTTGGTCAGTTAATACATTTGCTGAGAACTTCGGGAAAAAAATGTACGAAGATACCGCATATATTGAAAAAACGACAAGTTGGTTAGCGAATGAAAGCGCTTATTTAAAGACTTCCCTGGAACGAGTCCCAAACGTTCAAGTTTTCTCCAGCGCCGCAAATTTCTATCTTTTTAAAGCGAACGATTCAAACCTTCGGAATCAGTTGTGGCAAGACGGTATTATGATTCGACGCTGTGAGGATTTTGTTGGGCTGAGTGAGTACTACTACCGAGTTGCTGTTAAGTATCATCAAAGTAATGTGAAGTTAATTCAAGCGCTAACTCAGAGGCTGACAAACTGAAAGGTAGATGATTAAATGCGTGCAATTCTTTTAGCAGGTGCAAACAGTGGGTCTGGAAAGACTACTGTTACCTTGGGTCTATTGAAGGTATTAAGTGAAAAAATGGCTGTTCAGCCGTACAAAATTGGACCTGATTATGTAGATACGAAATTTCATTCACGTATTACTGGTCGACCATCAAGGAATATTGATAACTTTTTAATCCCAGATGAAGATATTTTAAAGTATCTCTTCCTAAAGAACACGGAGGACGTAGACATCGGGGTTGTTGAGGGTGTCATGGGCCTTTACGATGGCCTCGGATCAGACAAAGATGCCTTTTCTACCTCTGCAATCGCAAAGCTCTTACATCTTCCTGTCATTTTAGTAGTTGATGGTCATGGGATGTCTACGTCTGTTGCAGCAATCGTCAAAGGGTATGTTGCATTTGATCCAGAAGTCAATATTTGTGGCGTCATCATCAATAACATTATGGGTAAGACACATTTCGATTTAATTAAAAAGGCAGTCGAACGATATACCGACATTCCGGTAATAGGCTATCTACCACGTGATAAGGAGATGTCGTTACCATCTCGACAGTTGGGATTAGTACCCGATAAGGAAATCGATAAAGTAGATGAAAAAATTGATCTGGTTGCACAACACATTTCTGAAACCGTTGATGTAGACAGAATTCTGGAATTGACAAATTCCTATGATGAACAAGCTACTGATCCGCTCCAGCTATATCAAAGTAGCCTCCGTATCGGTATTGCACGTGATGAAGCATTTAATTTTTATTATGCAGATAATTTGGAATTGATGAAGAAAGCAGGTTTGAAAATTGTATTCTTTAGCCCAATACACGATCAACAGCTACCTGAAGTCGATGCACTATACTTCGGCGGCGGATACCCAGAAGAATTTGCCCGAGAGTTGTCAGAAAATGTCAGCATGCGAACAGCGATCAAAGAGTTTTCAGCTTCGGGCGCTCCTATCTATGCTGAATGCGGCGGGGTAATGTACCTAGGCGACGCACTAATGATAAGGGATGATCGTTTTGAGATGGTTGGTGTCTTGTCTGGGCATAGCGAAATGACACCGCGATTAAAGAAATTTGGTTATTGCTATGTAGATGTTACTAACGACTGTCTGTTAGGAACGCAAGGTACGCAGCTGGTTGGACATGAATTCCACCATTCAGTGTTTACAGTTGAAAGTTCTGATTTAAAACCTGTTTTAGAAATGAAAAAGGTTCGGGACGGCGAAGTTGTCGATACTTGGACTGGTGGATATCAAGTTGGGAATACGTTTGCTAGCTATCTTCATATTCATTTTTATCAAAATAAAGTGTTCTTTAACAACTTGATTCAGCGATTGGAGTTGGCTGTAAATGATAGCTGAGATGATTGTTATCGGCTTTATTCTTGATCTAATACTTGGAGATCCACCAAGTTGGCCGCATCCAGTTAAATATATGGGCAAGCTCATAGATATATTGGAGAAATCGTTTAACTTACCAAGTTATAGTCACAGGAAGAAACAGTTTTTGGGCGGGGTATTATGGCTCCTGGTAGTTGCTATTACTGGATTGTTGGGTGCTGGTATTATGTGGGTTGCCTCATTTAATTACTGGTTATTGTTAATTATAGGTAGTTATTTCTGCTACAGCTGCTTGTCCATCAAAGGATTAGCACATGAAGGGCTTAAAATTGCGCGCAGTTTACGGGAAAACAATTTGGGCCAAGCACGTAAGCAAGTCGGCATGATTGTTGGACGTGATACTCAGCAATTAGATGCTGAGGGTGTCATGGATGCAACGGTAGAAACAATTGCGGAAAACACTAGCGATGGTGTGATTGCGCCACTGATTTTTATGGCGATTGCTGGCCCAGTTGGTGGCCTGATGTATAAGGCAGTTAATACATTGGATTCAATGGTTGGCTATAAAGATGATCGTTTTAAAGATATTGGATTTGTTTCTGCAAAACTTGACGATGTCTTTAACTGGATACCAGCTCGATTTACTTGGTTACTTTTGGTAATTGCAAGCTTCTTGTTAAGATTCCATGTTCGAGAAGCAATTACGATTGGTCGACGTGATCGTGAGAAACATTTAAGCCCAAATAGTGGTTTTTCTGAATCAGTCGTTGCGGGTGCGCTAAATATTAGACTGGGTGGACCACATATGTATTTTGGCAAGCTTGTTGAAAAACCATTTATTGGTAGTAACAATGCACGTACAACAGAAATAGCAGATATTCAACGAACCGTCTGGATGTTATATGTAGCTGCTAGTTTAGGACTACTCATTACGGTTGGTTGCAGAATGCTCATCGAAAGGTAAGGGAAAACAATGGAGCCTGAAAATTATATTACGATTCCACATAAGATAACTGATAAAAGTTTTGTGATGATTCAAGAAGAAATTGATCGAATTGATCCGGAGTACACTTTTAAAAATCCAATTGAGGAAGCAGTCATTAAACGTGCTATTCACACAACTGCGGATTTTGATTACTTACATACATTGGAATTTACACATGATGTAATTGCCAAAATACAGCATATTTTAAAGAACCACGGCACGATTTTTACAGATACTACGATGGCACTGGCCGGAATTAATAAACGGCGCCTGGATGACCTTGGAGTTCATTATCACTGTTACATTGCAGAACCAGAAGTTTATAAAATTGCCGAGGAACGTGGGATTACTCGCTCAATGGCTGCGATTGAAATGGCTGCAAAAGTTGATACAGAAAAGCTTTTTGTGATTGGTAATGCACCGACTGCTGTTTATAAAATTCTGGAAATGACCAGAGACAAGCAGCTAAAGCCTGACGCCGTTATTGGTGTTCCCGTTGGATTCGTTGAAGCTGCTGAAAGCAAAGCGGCATTGGCAGAAAGCGATATACCATCAATCGCTGCGCAAGGCCGTAAAGGCGGTAGTAACTTGGCTGCGGCATTAGTAAATGCGGTCTTATATAACCTTTAAAGAGGGATGCAAAATGAGCGAAGAAGACTTTGTCTATTACAACGGACGTAAATTGCGCAAGGGATTCACAACTGGAACGACGGCTACAGCAGCGACTGCGGCGGCAATCAACAGTATTCATGAGCAGCGAGCTCAAGAATCAGTTACCGTATCCACAGCTAATGGTCAACAGGCAACGTTTGAAGTTAAGGAATGTACATTTACTGATACCTCAAGCACTATCGCAATCATGAAGGATGGTGGAGATGATCAGGATGCAACACACGGAATGCTGATTTATTCCACGGTAACTTTACGCAAAGATAACGAGATTAATCTTGACGGTGGTAAAGGAATCGGACGTGTCACTCAAGAGGGATTAGCCAACAAGCCAGGCATGGCTGCTATTAATCCAACACCTCGAAAGATGATTAAACAAACCGCTAGAAAACTGCTCGGTGAGGATCAAGGTGCTGATATCGTCATTTCAGCACCTGAAGGTGAGCGCGTTGCAAAGCTAACCTATAATCCTAAGCTAGGCATTGTGGGCGGAATTTCTATATTAGGAACTAGTGGAATCGTAACTCCAATGTCTGAGGAAAGTTGGAAGCAATCAATATCCATCGAAATGAATATTCACAAACAGCGCGGGGATGACCGAATTATTCTGACGCCAGGTGAATATGGTGAGGATTTCTTAACTAAGGAATTACACATTAGTAATCAGCAACAGGTTCAAATGAGTAACTTTGTTGGCTACGTTCTAAAAGAAACACAGCGTCTTGGCTTTAAGCGAGTTTTACTTGTTGGAGATCTTGGAAAAATGATTAAGGTCGCTGGTGGTATTTTCTCCACACATAGCAAGGATGCGGATGCACGTGCTGAGATAATGGTCGCTAATTTGGCACTTCTTGGAGCGCCAACTGATTTTCTGCAGGAAGTGTACGAATGCTTAACGACTATCTCAATGATTGACTTAGTTAACGATGCAGGTTATCAGGCTGTGTATCAGAAGCTTGTTGATCGAATTAAGTATCGGGCAGAACAGCTGGTTAATCGTGGTTCTTTCCATACTGATATTGACGCAATTATCTTTTCGAAGCATACAGGTTTCTTAGCGGCAAGCACGCCATTAGATCAGTTAGTGGAGGAATGGCAATGATTACAGTGTTAGGTATCGGGCCTGGAAAAGAAAGTTTACGGCTTTCTGGGACAGAGAAATATCTACAGCAAGCTGAACAAATCGTTGGTTCTGTTCGACAACTAGATACATTGAATGTGCCAGACGATAAGAGAATTCCCTTGCCGGCATTGTCAGTATTGGAGACTTTTTTGAAGCAAAATTTAACGCGTAATATAACGATTTTAGCTTCAGGTGACCCATTGCAATACGGAATTGGTAATTGGGTGGTTAAACGTTTTCCAGCAAACCAGGTAAAGGTGATCCCAGGAATCAGTTCCATTCAGTATTGTTTTCATCAATTTCGCTTGTCGATGAATGAAGTTTTTATTACAAGTAGTCACGGAAGAAAACCGGATTTTGACTTTTTGCTGCAACACCGAATTGTTGGCATGGTAACTGATAAAGAAATTGGCCCTTATGAGATAGCACAGGCAGTTAAGGCTAGGGGACTAAAACGAAAAATTTATATTGGAGAGCACCTCAGTTATTCAGACGAGAAACTTTCTATCAGAACAGAGGAAACTGTTGAGAAACGTCCCTATGAATTGAATGTGGTGATTATTGAAGATGAAGGATAGTGAATTTTTACGCACCAAGGTGCCTATGACCAAGCAAGAAGTACGCGCCATTAGTATCGACAAACTAGACTTACAAGGTAAAAGTCACTTCTTGGATATTGGGTCTGGAACTGGCAGCGTCAGTATTCAGGTAGCAAAAGATTTCCCCAATATACAGGTGACCGCCATTGAACATGATTCAGATGCGATTGACATCATGAAGCAAAATATTGAGCATTTTGGGTTAACTAATATCACCTTGATTGAAGGTGAGGCACCATCAGAGATTCCCAATGTTATGTATGATGCCGTCTTTGTTGGCGGTAGTGGTAAACAGCTTTCTGAAATTGTCCAGTTTAGCACTGACCATCTATCAGAAGGCGGTTCGTTAGTGATGAACTTTATTTTGAATGAAAATGCATTTCAAGGGCTGGAAATTATGCAGAATCAAATAGGACTTGCGGATGTGATGTTTACAAACGTCGTTGTAAGCAATTGGTATCACTTGGGCCCGGGTCATTATTTCAAGCCTAATAACCCAACGTTTGTTTTGAGCGGAACCAAAATAAAAGGAGAATAAAAAATGTCAGTTGTAAGCTTTGTTGGAGCAGGACCAGGAGATAAAGATTTAATTACTTTGAAGGGATATCGTCGATTAGAAGAAGCGGATGTTGTTATCTATGCTGGCTCTCTAGTTAACCCAGAGTTACTTGATTACTGTAAAGAAGGCGCTGAGAAGTTAAATAGTGCAGGGATGACGCTTCAAGAGATCATTAAGGCAATGAGCGATGCAGTCGCCGAGGATAAATCTGTTGTTCGGCTACAAACAGGTGACTTTTCAATCTACGGATCCATTCGTGAACAGGTTGAAGAGTTAAAAAAATTATCAATTGGCTATGATTGTATTCCGGGTGTGAGCTCATTTTTGGGTGCAGCTTCATCACTGGGCGTTGAGTACACAGTGCCTGAGGTTTCTCAGAGTGTGATTATTACACGAATGGCTGGTCGAACACCGGTGCCTGATAGAGAGTCCTTGAGAGAACTTGCTAAACATCAAACATCCATGGCAATTTTCTTGTCCGTTCAAGGCATTCAAAAGGTTGTTAAAGAATTACGTGCTGGTGGTTATCCTGAGACGACACCTGCAGCCGTTATTTATAAGGCAACCTGGGATGATGAAAAATATGTTTCTGGTACGTTGGAAGATATCGCTGTTAAAACACATGAAGCTGGTATTAGACGAACAGCGTTGATTCTTGTTGGTGAATTTTTGGGTGACAAGTACAACTACTCTAAGCTGTACGATGCTAATTTTAGTCACATGTATCGGAAAAAGCAGACAGACGATGAATAAGTTCGGTATTATTTCGCTAACAAAAAATGGCAGCCAAATTGCACGAAAAGTACATGAAGTATTGCCAGAAAGCGAACTTTTCATTCCAGATAAATATGCCTTAGCAAAGGAAAAATCCTTTCCCAAAGGTGGTTTTAAAACCTGTTTCACACAAATCTTTCAAAAATTCGATTGTGTTATATGTGTGATGGCCACTGGCATCGTTGTCCGTTCAATTGCTGGCCTTGTACAAGACAAAACAATCGATCCAGCGGTACTAGTGATGGATGAACAAGCGAATCACGTGATTAGCTTATTATCTGGACATGTGGGTGGTGCTAATGAATGGGCAAATGAATTAGCCACTTTAATGAATAGTGACCCAGTTATTACAACCGCAACAGATACAGAACATGTTCAAGCATTAGATGTGTTAGCGGACAAGTATGACGGATGGTATGCGGAATTTAAGCGCGTTACAAAGCGTATCAACGGCCGTTTGGCAGACGGCTTGCCAGTTGCACTATATATCGAACCGAGCTTAGTTAAGAACGATGTATCAACCACGGGCTTTACTGTTTTGGAAGATATCAATCAACGATCAGATAATATGCCATTAATTGTAATTTCTGATCGGATTAATTTCCCGAAAATGGCTGACACCATCTTTGTTGTTCCAAAGGTTAATGTTGTTGGCGTTGGTTGTCGAAAAGACGTTAGTTTCAGCATGATGCAAGAAGCATTTTCAGCATTTTGTGAGGAACGTAAAATTGCGTGGCAATCAATAGTCGGTATCGCTTCGATTGAAAAAAAGGAACACGAACAGGCGATACACTATCTGGGGCGTGTGTTAGATGTGGTACCTCAGTTTTATACGGCTGAACAATTATCTACTGTAGAGAGCAATTATCCACAATCGGCGTTTGTTAAAAAAACAGTTGGTGTGGGAAGTGTTGCAGAAACTTCGGCTGATATTGCGGCAAATAGTCGAGTAGTCGGTAAAAGATTTGCTCACAATGAAATTACTTTTGCATTAGCACAAAAAAAATAAACTTTTAGGAGAAATAAATTATGTTATATATCGTTGGCTTAGGACCTGGAGACAAATCAGTAATGACGCAGGATGCACTGGATGCAATCGAAAAATGTCCAATTATTGTTGGATATGCCACTTATATGCGGTTGGTAAAGGACATGTTAGACGGCAAAGAAATGGTTTCAACTGGTATGCGTGGTGAAATGGAACGCTGTGAAAAAGCGATTGAATTAGCTGCACAAGGTAAAGATGTTGCGTTAATTTCGAGTGGGGATGCCGGTATCTATGGAATGGCCGGACTAGTTTTTGAGATTTTAGCAAACAAGGATCAACATTTAGATGTCAAAGTGATTCCTGGTGTTACAGCCAGTATTGCAGCATCTGCAGCACTTGGTTCACCATTAATGAATGACTTTTGTCACATTAGCTTGAGTGACTTAATGACTCCTTGGGATGTAATTACGGAACGTGTTGATGCCGCAGCTAAAGCAGACTTTGTTATTTGCCTGTACAACCCACGTAGTAAGGGACGTCCAAACAATTTACGTGAGGCACTAGATATTATGTTGAAGTATAAGTCACCAGACACGATTGTTGGTTACGGTAAAGATGTTGCTCGGCTGAAGGAAATTGAAAAGATCACAACTATTCGTGACCTAGATGAAGAAGATATCAATATGACGACAATCGTAATCGTTGGGAATAAGAATACATTTGTTCACGATGGCAGAATGGTAACACCACGTGGGTACAGTCTATGATTTTGTTGATTGGTGGGACTTCTGAAAGTTTAAGTGTCGCTGATCTGCTAACTAGTCGACGGTTACCATTTTGGTTATCCGTGACGACTGACTACGGTCAAGATTTAGCGGAGGAGCATGCCGAAAAGGTAATTGAAACACTTTTCGATGATGTCACGCTCACTGATTTTATTCAACGCGAGCAGATTAATATAATTATTGACGCCTCTCACCCATTTGCAAAGGTTATTTCGACCTTGGCGTTAGATGTTGCAAAGGCACAGAAGATTCAATATGTACGATTTGAACGCCAATCATCGCTATTAACAGATAAATGTGTAATTCGTTACGAAACGCAAGAAGAGGTAATTGATTACTTGCGTGCACATGAAGGAAACATCTACTTATCAACCGGTAGTAAAACAGCTGGTGATTATGCAGATGCGTTAGGGACTCAGCGATTACAGGTTAGAATCCTGCCAACAGTTGCGGCTTTAGAAAAAGTTACCAATGCTGGTTTTGAAGCACATCAAATTGACGCAATTCGAGGCCCCTTTTCCTTAGCATTAAATGTTGAATTGTTACGCCGTCAAAACGCACGTTATTTAATTACTAAGGATAGCGGTGATCGCGGTGGTGTCGAAGAAAAAATAAAGGCCGCAAAGCAGCTGGATATGACTTGCTTAGTAATTAATCGTCCACGTGTGGATTATGCACATGAAGTTAGTTCATTAAGTGAGTTAGAGCGGTTTATCACGGAGGTAAAGTGATGGGAACGGGATTAGTAACATTACTCGGTGCCGGACCAGGAAATATTGAACTACTTACACTATTAGGTCAACGACGACTAAAAGAGGCTGATGTTGTTGTTTATGACCATTTAATTAACCCTGATTTGCTATCTTACGCTAATGTAAACGCACATTTTATCAACGTAGGTAAGCTACCTTATCAAACGCATATTAGCCAAGATGAAATCAATGCGTTATTAGTAAAGGCGGCTATTGCAGGGAAACGTGTTGTCCGATTAAAGGCAGGAGATCCCTTTGTTTTTGGCCGAGGTGGGGAAGAAGCACAAGTATTGCGTACTCAAGGTATCCCGTTCGAAATAGTTCCTGGACTAACGAGTGCAATTGCTGGTTTAGAGGCTGTTGGAATTCCTGTAACACATCGTGATTACGCATCAAGCTTTCACATAATTACGGCGCATAACAAAAAAGATAAGCTACTAAACTGGAAAAACATTTCCAGCATGGAAGGCACACTCGTATTTTTAATGGGTGTCGCTGAATTACCAACAATTGTTGAGCAGTTGATTCATTTTGGAAAGTCTGCCGAAACACCTGTTGCCATTGTGCAATGGGCGACCCAATGGCGGCAGAAGATGGGTGTTGGCACGCTGGCCAACATTCAAGAAGTTGTAGAACAAAAGAAATTAGGCGCGCCTGCATTAATTGCCGTGGGGGGCGTAGTCGATTTGACACGAGAGCTAAATGTTTCTCGTACTTTGGATAGTCGACATATTTTATTGCCTAACTCACGACATAGAGAAATGCAATATGCTCTGAGCGACGAAGGCGCAAGCGTGGATTTCTTTAATGTTGGTACGGTGGAGGAATTGCCGGTTTCTTTACCCGACTTTAAACAAAAAAGTCGGTTGGTGGTAACTAATGTGAAATCCTTCACATACTTGACTGATCAACTGCTTAAAAATGGCATGGATCTGCGGGTATTTACTGGCTGGGAAATTGTTGCGACAAATAAACTAGTTGGCAGTTATCTAAAAACGCATGGCTTGCTTCCCAAGGAAATTATCTCAACCGAGCAGATCCAGGCAGGAGATTATATTGTTGGAGAAAAAGATGCCTTAAGCGAGTCCGCTGATCGACAGGATGTACACGTACTGGTCAGTTGTCAGTATCGTTTTCCTGACACGTTGCAAAGTACATTGGCAGACTTTTCAGATGTCGTTTTAACCAGTACTAGAGCTGCTAAGGCTTTATTGAATGGTGCGAATGAAGAACAACTAAACACATTAAAACAGATGCATGTTGTGGCAATGGGGAGAAGCGTGGCTGAGTTACTTAAAGCAGCCGGGTTTAGAAATGTTGATGTCAGAAACAAAATTTTAGATGTAATAAGTACTTTGAAAGGAGGTGATATTAATGAGTAAAACGGCGCTTTTGTTAGTAAGCTTTGGAACTACCTATAAGGAAAGTCGCGATTTAATCAATGCTGCATTCACTAAGTCATATCAAGACGCTTTTCCTGATGTAGCAGTATTTATTGCATATACCTCTAAGATTGTTAGAAAGCGAATCTTAGCAAAAGAAGGTATTCAATATGATGATGTTAACGAAGCAATTGAGCGAATAATCGCTGCTGGATTTGATAAATTAGTTGTTCAGTCTTTGCACATTATCCCGGGTAAAGAGTTTCAGTTAATGATAAAAGAGTTATCAACACTGACGGGGAAATTTGATTCAGTAACGATTGGTCGCCCATTGCTTGATGAATTTGATGATTTTCGTGGTGTTGTAAAACAGCTAACCAAAATGGGTCAAGATCATAGTAAGCAAGCTTTGGTCTTTATGGGACATGGTACGTCAGATCATTCCTTTACCACATATGCCTGTTTAGATCATATGTTACAAGATACAAATGTGTATATGGGTGCAGTTGAAAGCTACCCTGATCTGGAGATTGTAATTGAGGAACTAAACCGGCAAGACGTAAAAGATGTAGTACTGAAGCCCTTCATGATTGTTTCTGGTAATCATGTACATAACGACATGGCGTCACAACAGAAGGATTCATGGTATTCACGGTTACAGGCAGCAGTATTTAATGTTGAGACTGATTTAGGTAGCCTGGGAATGGTTCCTAGTATTCGACAAGCATTTATTGAACACACACGGCAAGCCTTGGATAAGGAAGTGACATTATGAGTAATGGAACGTTTTGGGGAATCGGTATTGGACCTGGAGACAGCGATTTATTGACAATTAAGGTCGTTAAGGCGTTGAAGCACTTGGATGTCTTGTACACACCGACTGCTCATAATGGAAAACCTAGTGTGGCTGAAACCATTGCAAAGCCTTACTTACCAATGGGCATGACTGTCAAAAAGCGTCGTTTTCCGATGATTAAAAATGGTGAAGAACGACAAACTGCTTTGCAAGCAGTCGCTGACGAAATGGCCGAAGATGTTGCTAAAGGCAAAAATGTGGGGATGCTCACACTTGGGGATCCTGCTATTTATAGTACTGTCAGCTATATAGTGCAGTTATTACCTACCAGTGTACCGGTAAAATTATTAGCAGGAATTGCATCTTATTCGCAGTTAGCAGCCAGCATTGGACAGCCACTAATGATTGATGAAGAATCTTTGGGGATTTTATCAGCAACTGAGGATTTTGATTCTTTGAAAAAGATGATTATGGATTACGACAATCTGGTTATCATGAAAGTATCGGCTTGTTTTAGTGATTTATATGATTTCTTGAAAGATGAGCACTTATTAGATAGCGCGGTTTTAGTTGAGAATATTTCGATGGAAAACCAGCAGGTATTACCGCTTACAGGTATGGAAAATACAGATAAAGTACCATACTTCGCAACAATGTTAATTAAGAAAGGGAAGCAAAATAATGCTTAAATCAAACAATAAAAGTTGGCTAAGATTTTCTCTCTTAGCGATTGCGTTTGCTCTATACTTCACAATCGGAACACCTCAAGATGCACACGCGATGCACATTATGGAAGGTATGTTGCCACCAATGTGGTGTGTTTTCTGGTTTGCTGTTAGTGCACCATTCTTCATTTATGGTTTATACAGAATGCGGAAAATTGTTAATTCAAAAGAACAAAACGCCAAGGTTATGTTGGCACTCTGTGGCGCGTTCGTCTTTGTACTTTCTTCATTAAAGATGCCTTCTGTTACCGGATCTAGCTCACATCCAACTGGTGTTGGTTTAGGAACAGTAATGTTTGGACCTGGTGTTTTGGCCGTGTTAGGTGTCATTGTACTTTTGTTCCAGGCTTTATTGCTGGCACATGGTGGTTTGACGACATTGGGAGCAAACGAATTTTCTATGACTATCGTCGGACCTATCGTTGGTTTTCTGGTTTGGAAATTATGTCGAGCTTTGAAGGTTAATAAGTCAGTTTCACTATTCCTTTGTGCAATGTTTGCAGACTGGTCCACATATGTAACGACTTCGTTTCAGTTAGGGGTTGTTTATCCAGATCCACATGGTGGTGTGTTTGGTGCCGTTGTTAAATTCTTGAGTATTTATGCGGTTACTCAAATTCCATTGGCTATTGCTGAAGGACTACTAACAGTTATTGTTTACAACTTGATTTTGAATAACGACCTATGGAAGGAAAGTGCATTGTCATGAAGGAAAAATCACGAACAAGACAAAATGTTATTTTGTTAATTCTAGTTTTAGCCTTGGTTATTGCACCATTTATCGTTGCAAAAAATGGTGCATTTGGTGGAAGTGACGATCAAGGTACGGCACAAATTAAAAAGTTTGACCCAGGATACAAACCATGGGCACATCCATTGTGGACGCCGCCATCAGGTGAAATTGAAAGTTTGCTGTTTACGGTTCAAGGGAGTATTGGAACGGGGATTATGGCGTACATCATTGGTAATGCACATGGTAAGCGAACTGCAAAAAAACAGCTGAACGATAGTGACGCCACAAGTAGCACAAATAATAAGTGATAAAGAGGCACTCTCATGTTGAGCATCGATAAATATGCGTACAACAATTTATTAGCAAAATGGCGTCCAGAGGTAAAGGGGCTGTTGTGGCTGTTTGGAATGATAATTGCTTTTCAACCAATTATGGTGATAAAGCTGATAGCAATTCCTACGGTTGCAATTGCTACGATGTGGGCAGTAAAGGTTAACTTCCATCAGTATCTGAAGTGGTTTTATGCAGTAATCCCTTTTATTGCACTTAGCATTATCGGAATTGCGGTGACCTTAGCACCACGTGCTGATCAAGTCTATGGTGGAATCTATATGTTTGGCAACTATTTGGGAGTGGCAAAATCAATGCTACCTTTAGCGGAACAATTAACGTTGAGAATCACGACAGCGATTGTTTGTACCTATTGGTTTGCATTGACAACACCGTTTCAACAAATCATCTTATTGTTCAAACACATGCACTTTCCTTCTTTGTTAATCGAAGAAACATTGCTCATGTATCGTTTTATCTTTATTTTTGTTGATTCATTTGAGCAAATTTACCGAGCACAACAATTGCGGTTTGGTTATGCCAACCTGCGGCTATCAATGCATTCGGCCGGAATTTTAGTGAAGATGCTATTTGAGCAAGTGATTATTAACTATCAAAAGATGGTGTATTCACTTGATGCAAAATTATTTACTGGAGAATTTACCGTTCAGGAGGACAAGATATGATTGAGCTAGAACACGTTAACTTTGCCTACGAGGACCAACCAATTTTAAAAGATATCTCTATTAAGCTTGGTGAGGAAGGGCAAAACGTTATTGGGCTGATTGGTCAGAATGGTTCTGGAAAATCGACGATGTTTTTGAATCTTGTGGGAATTCTCCAACCGACGAGTGGTGCAATTCGCATTGATGGCAACACATATCAGTACGACAAAAAGAGTTTAAATGAGTTACGTCAAAAAGTCGGAATTGTATTTCAGGATTCCGAACAACAGTTGTTTTACTCAATCGTGAAGGATGACGTCGCCTTTGCGTTACATAATTTAGGTTTACCGGAGGATGAAATTGTTCGACGAGTTCGTGAAGTGCTTACGCAGCTGGATATTTTGCAATTGAAGGATCGACCGATTCAATACCTAAGTGGTGGTCAGAAAAAACGTGTCGCTATTGCAGGAATATTGGCTTTACATTCCGAATGGCTACTGTTAGACGAACCAACCGCCGGATTAGACCCGGATGGTACTAGAAGAATGATTGATTTGATTGAAGGACTATCAAAAAATGGTCAAAAAATATTAATTTCTAGCCATGATATGGACTTTATGTATGAAATTGGTGACTATTTTTATCTACTTCAAAAGGGTGAAATTGTCAGGCAGGGAACGAGTGAGACGGTTTTTGCGGATGACGAAATCCTTAAGCAATGTTGCTTAGATCAACCATGGCTAATGCAACTTCACCAAAAATTAGGTCTACCACTTTATAGTTCTAAGGCACAGTTGTTTACAGATGAGCAACTAATTACTAGGTTAGCTACCTTAAAATAAACCTATAGTGGAGGAACGCTAATGACTGCAAAATCAATCATGTTTCAAGGAACAGCTTCTGATGCCGGTAAAAGCTGGGTAGCAGCTGGTCTGTGTCGTTTGTTGAAACAAAGGGGACTTTCAGTAGCGCCGTTTAAGTCTCAAAATATGGCCTTGAATTCATTCATTACTAAGGATGGATTTGAAATGGGTAGGGCTCAAGTGTTTCAAGCAGAGGCAGCAGGGAAAACGCCTGATGTACGCATGAATCCAATTTTACTTAAGCCTTCAACAGATAAAGATTCACAAGTGATTATTAATGGAACTGTTTATGGGGATATGGATGCTGTTTCCTATCAGGATTTCAAGCCACGTCTCCGTGATGAAGTTTTAAAAATTTATCAATCGCTGGCCAGTGAAAATGATGTTGTTGTACTTGAAGGGGCAGGCAGTCCTGCTGAAATTAACTTAGCTCAAAATGATATCGTCAACATGGGAATGGCTAGAATGTCAAACTCACCAGTTATTTTAGTTGCAGATATTGATAAGGGCGGAGTTTTTGCTTCCATTTATGGAACAGTCAAATTGCTTCCTGAAGAGGATCAGAAACGTATTAAAGGAATTATTATTAATAAGTTTCGAGGAGATAAAACACTTCTTCAAAGTGGAAATGACATGATCGAAGATTTAACTGGAATTCCAGTCATTGGTGTTTTACCAATGAGCGATGTTGATTTAGATGAAGAAGACAGTGTTGACTTGATTAATAAGCCAACTAGGCGGGATCCAACAAAGGAACTAGATATTGCGGTGTTGACGTTAGGCAAGATTTCGAACTTTACGGATTTCCACAGTCTGTCTTTACAACCTGATGTCTCTTTACGGTATGTAAAGAAGTTAGCAGATTTAGCTGTTCCGGATGTTTTAATTATTCCAGGAAGTAAAAATACTAACGAGGATCTTCGAGAATTACGTAATGAGGGGTTCGTTGATGCAATTCATTTGTTGCATGACCAAGGAACTCAAATCATTGGTATTTGTGGTGGGTATCAAATTCTTGGTAAAGAACTACTGGATCCAAATCAGATAGAGTCTGATATTAAAAGTCAGCCCGGGTTGGGACTACTTGACGCGGTCACAACTTTTAACAAAACTAAGACGACAACACAGGCTATAGCTAAACGAGCAGATACATTGCTATATGGTTATGAAATCCATATGGGAATCACAAAGCTAGGCGACCAAGCGACACCGTTGACAACCATCATAAAGAACAATGGTGAGAGCGCCAATCATGAAGACGGAGCAATCACCGCAGACGGAACTGTATGGGGCACTTATCTCCATGGAATCTTTGATAATACCGTTTGGACTCGAGAAGTACTTGATGGAATTCGGCACAAAAAAGGCCTTACTTCATTAAATGCAACGAGCTTTTCACTGACGAATTATAAGGAAGATCAGTACGATAAGCTGGCAAAATTGATTGAGGATAATGTTGATTTAAAAGCGCTTGATCAAATTCTGTCAGAATCATAAAAATAGTAAGGAAGTTTTTTAGTTGAAGAACCCCTATCCAGTGGTACTAAATTTAGCCAATCGACCAGTTCTGGTAGTGGGCGGCGGCAGAATTGCAGCGCGAAAGATACAAGCACTTTTAGAGGCGAATGCTAAGGTTACTGTGATTAGTCCATCTTTGTCCCGAAAAATTGATCCCAAAAAGGTTCATTGGATTTCTCGGGAATATCTATCTAATGATTTAACGGGATATTCACTTATTTTCGCAGCTACTGGTGATTTGTTAGTGAATAGACAAGTTACAGAGGATGCGCAAGATAATCAATGGGTGAACGACATTAGTAACAAGTATGATTCTAATTTCTTTAATGTAGCTGTTGTTAGACATGAAGACTATGTTATTGGAATTTCGACAACGGGTAAGTCACCTTCGGCTGCAAAAAAGTTAAAAGAGCGGATTCAAGCGTGGTTAGTGAAAGGTAATTGATTTTATGTATATCATGTATGCCAGTTTAAATTATCATGAGTTGCCTGTTCAGGAACGAGCAGTGTTTGCTTTAGACAAAGAGAGTACTGCACAAGCAGATCTTGCTTTAAAGCAGGAGAAGAGTGTTCTTGAGGATGTTATTTTATCAACGTGCAATCGTACTGAAATATACGCAGTTGTTGACCAACTGCATACCGGTAAATATTATCTGAAGCGTTTTTTGGCAAATCAATTTGGATATGACTTAGAAAAAATCGAAGAAATTGTAGAAATTGGCAGTGGTGAAGAGGCAACGACTCATTTGCTACGAGTGACAACTGGCTTGGACTCAATGATTGTCGGAGAACCACAAATTCTTGGCCAAATGAAGAATGCTTTTGCAATTGCACAGGAACAGGGAACTTCTGGACTTATTTTTAATGAACTTTTTAAAGAGGCCCTTACCTTTGCAAAGCGCATGCATACGAAACACCGTGTCAGTGAGCTTTCACAGTCAAGCGCGCAGGCTGGACTTCACCAGATCAAAGTTCATCTAGGTACGATGAAAGGTCATTCTTTACTGGTACTTGGTGTGGGAAGCATTGGACAACAGGTAATAAAGAATGCTAGTACGATGGGATTCGACCGTATCATTATTGCTAATCGAACCTTTTCTAGGGCGGCTGAACTGGCAAAAGAGCTTGGTGGAGTGGTTGAAGCGCGCCAGTGGGATGAGATGGACAATTTATTAACTCAGGTTGATGCAGTGGTCACTGCGGTCAGCTCATCAGTTCCTATTATTAACGAGCTTAATAGCAATAAGTTACAGGTTTTGATTGACCTAGGTGTTCCGCAAAATGTTTCGTTAAAGTGCGTGAGATCATTGCAGGCATACTACAATATCGATGATCTATCCAACGTTGTTAGTCAGAATAATCAGATTAAGAAGCAAATGATTGTCCAGATGGAATCAGCTGTTCCGGAAGCTGTTCAGGACTTCGAAGAATGGCAGCGGGCACTACCAGTTGTACCAATTATCAGAGAATTACGTGGGACTTCATTATCGATTGAAAGTAATGCTTATGAAAGTTTATTGAACAAATTGCCCCAACTGGATGAACATGAGCGTAAAGTAATTAGTAAGCACATGAAGAGTATTGTTAATCAAATGATTAAGGGACCGATTGTGCAAATTAAGGACGCTTCTGGTCAACCAGGGTCAGATGAACATTTAGCATTTTTCTGTCGGATATTTGGTTTTTCTGAAGATTCTTATCAGGGGGTAACACATGAAAAGTGAAGTTGTTGTTGGGAGCCGTGGAAGTGCCTTAGCACTTCGGCAAACTAGAATGATAATGAATGAATTATCTGAAAAGTGGCCTGATACAAATTTTCGTTTAAAGGAAATTACTACTTCTGGGGATGTGGATCGGAAGTCGAGTTTGCAGAAGATTGGTGGTAAGGGAATCTTCGTTAAGGAACTTGAGCACGAGCTACTAAATGGTGACATTGACTTTGCTGTCCATAGTTCGAAGGATGTTATGCCAAAATTGCCAGAGGGTTTGGTTATTGGCGCGATTCCTAAACGAGCCTCAGCATATGACTGTTTATTGACGATGACACCTATTGAATCAATAGATGACATTCCGATGGGCGCAAAAATCGGAACGAGCAGTAGTCGCCGAATGGGACAATTAAAACATGTTCGTCCAGATTTAGATACCGTGTCAGTTCGGGGAAATATTGAGACAAGAATTGGTAAAATCGGGACGGATAATTTATTTGGAATTGTGCTAGCAGATGCTGGTATTGATCGGTTACAAGCGGATTTGTCTAATTGTTACCGAATGTCATTGTCAGATATGATGTTGCCAGCGGTTGGGCAGGGTGCAATGGCCTTGGAATGTCGTAGCGATGATCATGAGACATTAGAAATTATCAATGCTGTCGATGATGCGAAGACACACTGTTGTGTAAAAATTGAACGTTCCTTTTTGAAGACACTTGGTGGGGACTGTACGTATCCCATTGCAGGGTATGCAATTCCTCAAGAGGATAATCGTTTCAGATTCCATGGTATGGTGACGTCGCCAGACGGTAATTACCTTTTTGAAACGACTGAAACAGGTCTTTATACAGATCGATTAGGTTATAAAGTGGCAGAAAAATTAATTGATATGGGTGCTTTAAAGCAAATGGAGGCAAAGTAATGAAAGAGTTTGATCGGCATCGTCGTTTACGTTCTAGTGCAGCAATGCGGGATTTGGTTAGAGAAACTCATCTAATTAAGGATGATTTGATCATGCCAGTGTTTATCGAGGCTGGCTTGAAGGGAAAGAGTGAAATCTCATCAATGCCAGGTGTTTATCATTTTGGGTTAGACACCATTTTAAGTGAAATTGATGAAATCGTTCATCTCGGAATTAAAGCAATTATTTTATTTGGATTGCCTGATCATAAGGATGAAGTTGGTACTAGCGCATGGGAAGATGACGGTATCGTGCAGCAAGCTATTCGTTTGATTAAAGAAAAGTACCCTGATTTAATTGTTATTGCTGATACATGTCTTTGTGAGTACACGTCAACTGGGCACTGTGGTGTCGTTAAAGACGGCGTCGTGTTGAATGATGAATCACTGAAATATATTACTAAAACTGCGGTTAGCCAGGTCGCTGCTGGTGCAGACATTATTGCACCATCAAACGCCATGGATGGCTATGTAGCAGCAATTCGTGAAGGCTTGGATAATGCGGACTTTAAAAACACGCCAATTATGTCCTATGCCGTGAAGTATGCTTCATCATTCTATGGTCCATTCCGTGAAGCGGCCGATAGTGCACCAGTATTTGGGGACCGTAAGAGCTATCAAATGGATCCTGCAAATCGTCTTGATGCATTACGGGAAGTTATTAGTGATGAAAAGGAAGGTGCAGACTTTGTGATGGTCAAGCCATCAATGGCCTTCTTAGATGTTATGCGTGAAATTCGTGATCATACTGCATTACCATTAGTTGCGTACAACGTCTCTGGGGAATATTCGATGATCAAGGCTGCAGCACAAAATGGTTGGATCGATGAAGATTTGATTGTTAATGAAACGTTAGTTGGTATGAAACGTGCTGGTGCCGATTTGATCATTACTTACTTTGCTAAAGATGTTGCTAAACGACTATAGAAAGCTGGAAATCAAAGAATGAGAAGCTACGAGAAATCCAAAGCTGCTTTTAGAGAATCAAGTAAAATTATGCCTGGTGGTGTAAACAGTCCTGTTCGTGCATTTAAAAATGTAGGAGGGAATCCACTATTTATTGATCATGCAAAAGGTCAACATATCTATGATATTGATGGCAATGAATATATTGACTACGTGCTTTCTTGGGGCCCATTAGTTCTGGGACATGCGGAGGATCACGTGGTTGCTGCGCTTCAAACTGCAGTGGAACGGGGAACCAGTTATGGTGCACCTACACAATTGGAAACACAGTTAGCTGAAATGGTTCAGAACCTTGTGCCATCTATGGAAATGATGCGAATGGTATCTTCTGGTACCGAAGCAACAATGAGCGCAATTCGTTTAGCTCGGGGATTTACACACCGTGATAAGATTGTGAAATTCATTGGTAATTATCATGGGCATAGTGATTCGTTACTAGTAGATGCAGGTTCTGGGATGGCAACTTTTGGAATTAACACATCTCCTGGTGTACCAGATCCATTTGCATTAGATACGCTGACTGTCGAGTACAATGATACTGCTGCGATTCGTGATCTATTTGAAAAGCAGGGTGACGAAATCGCTTGTGTCATTGTGGAACCAGTTGCAGGTAACATGGGTGTTATTCCGGGCACGCAATCCTTCCTAGAAACTTTACGTGAAATCACTAAGGCCTCTGGTTCGTTATTGATATTTGATGAAGTTATGTCTGGTTTCCGTGCTGGTCTTCATGGTGTACAAGGTTTAACTGGAATTACACCTGATCTAACAACACTTGGTAAAGTTGTCGGTGGTGGCTTACCAGTTGGTGTTTTTGGCGGACGCAAGGATATTATGTCTGATATTACTCCGGCAGGTAACGTTTACCATGCAGGAACTTTGTCAGGAAATCCACTTGCAATGACTGCGGGGATTTCAACATTGTCACAATTAAACGCGGACTTATATATTCAAATGGGTAAAAAAGTCGATCGTTTAACTGCCGGAATTCAAGAAAGTGCAGACCGGCATGGCGTTCCGTTGGTAACACATCACGTAGGGACAATGTGGAGCTACTTCTTCAATGAAGGACCAATTAATAACTTTGTCGATGTTAAAAAGAGTGATGAGCAGTTCTTTGCTAAGTTCTTCAAAGAAATTTTAGCAAACGGCATCTATACTGCGCCATCTCAATTCGAGACAAACTTCTTATCAGCTAAACATACTGATGAAGACATTGATCGAACTGTAGCAATTTTTGATGATGCATTTACAAAACTAGCGTAGGTGGAAGATGATGGGAGAGCAATTTCGTGATTTAACGATCGTGCCGCTTTCGTCAACAATAGAAATGGTAATTGCCTGTGATAGTAGTGCAGGCATTGGCGAAAAGAAGGCAGATATGGTCGCAATTGATACAGCGACTATGTCTGCCTATTCGCTTAGGGTACCGTTACTTGAATTGTTGGCATATGGTGCCAAGCCCGTTTCTGTTGTTGATACAGTTGGAAATGAGATGGAGCCCACGGGAGCAGCCGTGATTAAAGGAATGCGGGCCGAAATGCAACGGGCGGATTTATCTGATATTCCACTTAATGGCAGCACAGAAGATAACATGGTTACACAAACAACATCAGTTGGGGTTACTGTCATTGGTATTCGTGATCGAAGTCCCAAGTTTTCAAAGCAAACCGCTATGGCCGTTTATTGTTTGGGCACACCGTATGTAGGTGAAGAAGTTAAGAAACATCTAGATGAAATATTTGGTTACCAAGAATTGCGACAAATTCAGCAAACGACTGGTGTCGTAGATATACTACCTGTTGGATCAAAAGGGATGGCATTTGAGGTGGAACAATTACGTCAAACGCATCACTTAAATCAAGTGATACACGCATCTGACTGGAAGTTACTGGATATGGAAAAATCGGCAGGTCCTGCTACAGTACTACTTATTGCTGTAGACAAACGTAAGCAAATCCAGTTTGAGAAGGAAAACGTATTGCCGGTTAAAAGGTTATGCGATTTGGAAGGAGCTGCAATTTGATGGGTAAGTTAACGGTTGTAAGCGGCGGTGCCAAAAGTGGAAAATCAGTATACGCTGAGGAAATGTTTAGCCGAGAAAAACGGATTTGTTATATTGCGACTGGTGTTCTTTTTAAACAAGACGTCGAAATGCAAAGACGAATCGAACATCATCAAAAGCGAAGACCATCAAGCTGGGTTACCCGCGAAACCTATGAACAAGTTGCCGACGTAATTGGTGAAAATGATTATGATGGTGTATTGCTGGATGATGCAACGATGCTAACTACAAACTTGTTTTTTAAATTTGTTACTAACAATTTGCCGATTAATGGCACTTCTGATGTTGATGAATACATTGAGAATATGTCCAAGGATGCAGTTGAAAAAGTCAGTAATAGTATCATGAATGAATGGGAATGTATACTACAATCAATTGATCAGTCGGACTCGCCGGTAGTGATTGTGACTAATGAGGTTGGCTTAGGAATTGTGCCGGCTACAAAGCAAACACGTATTTTACGTGATTGCTATGGTTTAGTGAATCAACGTTTGGCAAAGGTAGCAGTTGATTTCTATTTGGTAGTTAGTGGTTTGCCACTCAAAATTAAGTAGGTGTTTAAACATGTTTAGAGCTTTAGTGTTATTCGGGCAGTTTTTTACGCGTTTTTCAATTCCCATTCAAATTAATGATCCCTTGGTAAAGTTCAAAAAAAGTGTTCAGTATATAACGCTCTTTGGGGCGCTATTGGGATTGCTTGAAGGGGTGGCATTTGGTGGGTTAAGTTATTTATTTCCAAGTGCCTTTTCTTGGATGTTAATTATAATTGCAGATGGTGTTATTACGGGTGGATTCCACCTGGATGCATGGGCAGATACTGCGGATGCAATTTTCTCATCGAGAACCGTTGATCGGATGAGAGAAATTATGAAGGATAGTCGACTAGGCACAATGGGTGTACTAGCTTTAGTCTATTACTACGCGATTGCGATTGGTGTTGGGCCACTTTTAGAAAAGCATTTGGATCGGCTGACAATGGCTGGTGTGGTTATTGTTTTTGTGATGATGAGTAAGATTGCAATTAGCTTGTTGCTGTTCCATATGCATTATGCGGGATCTACAGGCGGATTGGCAGAAATGTGGCAAGGAGTTAAAGTTTGGCAAATTATCGTCGCCCAAGTGTTTGCCATAGTTGTTATTGTTTTATTGACGCACTTAGCAGGATTAATTGCTTATTTTGCTGTTTGTTTAGTTGCAATTCCATATCGGCATAAATTCGTTAAACTATTTGGTGGTTTGACAGGGGATACACTTGGTGCCTTCACATGTTTCACCCAATTGACGTTTCTATTAGTTTACACGGGTTTGGTGGTGCTAGGATGGAGCTGATTTTAGCACGCCACGGACAAACTAACTTTAATGTTGCTAAAAAATTTTATGGTGCATTAGATGTTCCTATTAATGAAAATGGGCGGAATCAAGCAGAATTATTAGCTGATAAATTGCGTGACTTTGAGATCTCTAAAATAGTTACTAGTGAAATGACTCGCTGCGTTCAAACTGCAACACCAACCGCAGAGGAACATAAAATGAAGATTTCTCAAAACGGCCTTTTTAATGAAAAGTCATTTGGTCGTTGGGAAGGGTTAGATGCTGATCAAATTGAGGCGCTCGATTCAAAGGAGTGGTGGAGCTGGTTAAATGCACCATTTACATATACGCCACCTGCAGCGGAGCCATTCGATACATTTTTTGAACGAGTTACAAAGGGCGTATCGGAGCTTCTGATTGACCGTCAAACGTCAAATAAGGTATTGCTTGTTTGTCATCTAGGGGTTTTGAGATCTGTTAATCAGCTTCTTTTCCCTGGAACAGATTTTTGGTCAGTTGATTTCAAAGCCGGTTGTTATACACAGTTTCATTTGGATGAGGATTCTGTTCGTGTAGTTACACGTAATCAGTAAGTTAAGAAGGGTAAGAAATGGCTCGCTTATTGTTATATCCACAGAAGAAGGTTTCTGATGCACTGCAAATTCAGTTAAAGGATGCTGGACCTGTTGTTTACTATCCGTTACGACGTCTTGAAGCGCGAAATATATCAGAAGAGGAAACCCAGCGTGCTTTACAAGCCGAGGTGGTAGTCATTAGTAGCCATTTTGCGTTGCAGGTCTTTAATGCTTCACTAAATATGTTTCCACAGGTTGGCGTTGCTTGTGTATTGAGCGCGAAAATGGCGCTTGATGTAAGCAAACAGTTCTCCGGAACCGTTGTAATTAGTGCGCAAGAAAATCAGTCAAGTTTGCGAGAACGCACACTGGATTACTCGAATCGAAAGGTTGTTTGGTTGGAAGGGGATCACTTTGAGCCATCATTTCAAAAGAACGATCAGGTAGATGTACTAACGGTGTATAAAAATGTCTGGTTGGAAAGTGATACACAAGCCGCAGTAAATGTGATGAAAAACTATCAGTTCAACCAGATACTGGTCACTAGTCCATCAGCTTTTGAACGTCTATTGAAAATTATCCAGTTATTGGTTAATTCTGAAAATTGGAATGAAGCAAGTTATTATACGCTTGGTGAACGCACGTATACGACTGTTCAGAACCATTTCGAAAAGGTTTGGATACCTCGGGAACATCACAATGTTCTTGCTAAAGCAGTTCAACAGATGTTAGGTGACAACCAATGAATAATAGTTTTAACCAAATTAAGGAACAACATCTTATCACTGATTTTTGGTAATGTTTACAGTAGGAGATGGGAACGTATGAAATCAATTGTTTGCTTAAACGGTGGGACTTCATTAACTTCATATAACCGACTGTTAACGAAATATTTAGCAGGAAACTATCAAGCTGTAGTAACTTGGGAAGAGCCTGACTTATTAGAATTACCCTTTATTGACGGAACTGGTGTTAATGATGGTAACGAACAGTTACGGACTTTTTTAAAGCAAGTTACAGAGGCCGATGGGATAGTTATCGCGACACCCGAATATAATAACGGGACGACGGCTAGCATCAAAAATGCACTTGACTGGTGCTCCTACCAGCCTTATCCATTGAAAAATAAACCAACCATGATTATCGGAGCATCAGTAGGACAGTTAGGGACAGTAAGGGCACAGGAGAATGTACGCGCAGTTCTACGGTCTAGGAGTCTAGCTCCTCAACTTGTTGATACACCAGAAGTTCTGATTGGTAACGCAGATTGCAAGTTTGATGAAGATGGAAACATTATGGATCAGAGGACTAAAAAGTTACTGACGCTTTCAATGAATGCGCTATTAAACTTAATGTGAGGTTTAAAAATGGCTGAAGCAAAAAAAATAAAACGAATTATTCAAGAATACGTTCCTGGTAAACAGGTGACATTAACACATATCATTTCAAGCCCAACAGCCGATGTTTTTGAGAAGCTCGGAATTGAGGATACACATGATAGTGTTGGGATTTTAACTATCACACCAGCGGAAGCCGCTATTATAGCTGCAGATGTCGCATTGAAATCAGGTGGTGTGGAAATTGGTTTCATGGATCGTTTCAGTGGGACAATTATTCTTCACGGTAGTATTGATGGATTAGTTGCAGCGTTCGAAAGTGCAAACGCAAAAATGGCAACAATGTTACATTTTTCAGTCAGTAAAATCACACAAAGCTAACTTTCTTTTGATAAAGATGTTCATTTAAAGTTCACTTTGATAATTAAATTAAAAAGCCAACCACCAAAATTTTGGTGGTTGGCTTTTTTTCACTGCGAAGCTTTTCTAAATTCGGAAGGGGTTGTGTTTGTGTACTTTTTAAAGGTCTTACTAAAGTAACTAGTTTTAGAAAAACCTAAACGTTTAGAAATTAACTTCACAGGAGTTGTTGTGTCTTGCAAAAGTACCATTGCTCGTTTGATTTTCTTTGCCGCTAAATAGTCTGAAAAATTCATATTGGTGGATTTTTTAAATAACTTTGAAAAGTAGAAGCTGGATAGATATACGCGCTGGGCAACTTCTTCTAAAGAAATATTTTGGTTTAAATGTTGTTCTATATATACAAGTGCGTCGTTAATTTCCTTATTTTTAGTTTTAATTGACTCTATTCTATCTAAAGAGTTACTGACAGGGACGTTTTTCTCAGGTGCACGATTAAAACTAATGACTGTATTATTGGCAACGATTGGTGCTGCGGACTCAGGTGCTGCAGATGCGTAACGGTCAACTTCTCTTTGAATGATTAATCGTAGCAAGATCACAGAAGCCTGAACGTGTTCACCGGATGAATTCCCGGTTGGCCCAAATGGTGATCTTGCCATTCCAGAACTTGCTGTATTCCCACAGCAGGCGTAGGCAATTGCCTCATGGTTGAGAACAATTGGCAAGCGACTTAGTGAATAGTGATTATCTAAATGAGTCGACAGATTCTGCGGCACGTTTAGATCATCCATCGGCTTGTCATTAAAGGGTTGGAAGATTGATAACCCAAAAGTATTACAAATACTTTGACCGGCAGTATCTGTCAGAGTTGTGATACATCCGGTGGCTTCAGAGAAATTTTGCAACAGTTGGTTGAGTTGTTGAATGTGTGCAGCAGTCATAATCTGTGTAAGATTTTTTTCCATCGTTAACTTGCCTCAAGTGTTTGTTCTAATGTATTGATCGTTTAGTAGGAACTTATTATTAAATGGGCAATTGTACAATGTTGAGCAATTAAAAAGCGACTTTTATGAAAGGGTTTGCATTGCTAACATTGAGCTATTCATGTTGATGGTTATAGTATAACAAGAAAAAGCAGTAATGAGAATATGTGACTATTTAGGCATAGCAATAAAGTGTCACCTTTTTTTTGTACCCTTAGGGAGAACCAGAAGAACATTTTACATCGGGAAAATCCCGAAGGAGGAGAAGTTCATGGATAGAGAAGCACTTGGGTTAATTGAAACCCGTGGCTTGATCGCTTCAATCGAAGCAGCAGATGCAATGGTTAAAGCTGCTAACGTTAAGCTCGTCGGTCAAGAAAAGATTGGTAAGGGCTTGATTACAGTTATGGTACGCGGTGATGTTGGCGCAGTTAAAGCTGCTGTTGACGCCGGTGTAAGCGCTGCCGAAGAAATCGGTGAAGTAGTTTCTAACTACGTCATTCCACGCCCTCACCAAGATGTTGAAGCTCTATTACCAAAGGAAAACAAATAGGTAGGTGAATAAACTATGGCTGATACGGACGAATTAGTTAACCGCGTCATGGGTAAGTTACTTGACGCTAGCAATTCAGGAAGTAAACCCGCAACAAAGAATGTTGGTAAAACAGATTTAACTGAATTTGTTGGAACAGCTCCAGTTGGAGATACCATCGGTATGGTGATCGCCAACGTTGATAGTGAATTATCTAAGAATCTACATTTACAAAGCGAATTTCGTTCATTAGGGATCTTATCTGCACGTACTGGTGCTGGTCCTCAAATTATGGCTGTGGATGAAGCAGTCAAAGCAACTAACACTGAAGTTGTCAGTGTTCAAATGCCTCGTGACACCAAGGGCGGTGCTGGACATGGTTCATTGATCATTGTCGGTGGTAACGATGTCTCAGATGTTCGTCGTGCGATTGAAGTTGCATTAGCAGACGTTCCTAACAAGTTTGGTGATGTTTACAACAGCGCTGCTGGACATTTGGAATTACAATACACAGCACGTGCCAGCGAAGCTTGTCACTTTGCATTCGGTGCACCTGTAGGCAAGGCATATGGTTTAATTGCCGGTGCCCCAGCTGGTATCGGTGTTGTGATGGGTGATACTGCTTTGAAGGCTGCAAACGTCGACGTATTGTCATTTGCATCTCCAGCGTACGGCACTAGTTACTCAAACGAAGGTGTTCTTCATATTTCTGGTGATTCCGGTGCTGTTCGCCAAGCTGTTATTGCAGCTCGCGAAGTTGGACTGAAGTTATTGGGAACACTTGGTGAAGAACCTAAGAATGATTTTCCATCTTACATTTAGGTTGAGGGGAGAATGACAACTAATGAAACGTCAAAAACGTTTTGAAGAGTTAGAAAAACGTCCAGTTCATTTGGATGGATTTGTTAAGGAATGGCCTGAAGAAGGTTTTGTTGCTTTGGAAGGACCTAACGATCCTAAACCTAGCATCAAAATTGAAAATGGGGTTGTAACTGAATTAGACAGCAAGCAACGTGACGAATTCGATTTGATCGATATGTACATTGCTGATCACGGAATTGATAAATCACGTGCCGTCGAAGTTATGAACACTGATTCATACAAATTGGCGAACATGCTCTGTGATCCTAACGTACCTCGTGAAGATATCATTCCATTAACGACTGCGATGACACCTGCCAAAGCGGTTGATGTTATTTCAAAGTTAAACTTCGTGGAAATGATGATGGCCACACAAAAGATGCGCCCACGTCGGACACCAGCTACACAAGCCCATGTTACTAACTTGAAGGATAACCCCGTACAAATTGCCGCAGATGCTGCGGATGCTGCTTTACGTGGGTTCCCAGAGCAAGAAACAACGACTGCCGTTGGTCGGTACGCTCCGTTTAACGCCATTTCAATCATGATTGGTGCACAAACTGGACGTCCTGGTGTGTTAACACAATGTTCTGTTGAAGAAGCCTTGGAATTGAGTTTAGGGATGCGTGGTTTTACTGCTTATGCCGAAACTATTTCCGTTTACGGGACTGAACAAGTGTTTACCGATGGTGATGACACACCTTGGTCAAAAGGTTTCCTTGCTTCTTGTTATGCTTCTCGTGGACTGAAGATGCGCTTTACTTCCGGTTCCGGTTCAGAAGTTATGATGGGATATGCTGAAGGTAAATCAATGCTTTACCTTGAAGCACGTTGTATCTACATTACCAAGGCTAGTGGTGTTCAAGGCCTACAAAATGGTGGTGTTAGTTGTATTGGTATCCCAGGATCTGTTCCATCAGGGATTCGTTCCGTTTTAGGTGAAAACTTAATTTGTATGATGCTGGATTTGGAATGTGCTTCTGCTAATGACCAAGCCTTTTCACACTCAGACATGCGTCGGACTGAACGTCTGTTAGGACAATTCCTTGCAGGTACCGACTATGTTTCATCTGGTTACTCTTCAGTTCCTAATGAAGATAACATGTTTGCCGGTTCTAATACCGATGCTATGGATTACGATGACTATTACGTCATGCAACGTGACTTGAAGATTAATGGTGGGATTGTTCCGGTTAAGGAAGAAGACGTCATTAAGGTTCGTAACAAAGCTGCCAAAGCACTTCAAACTGTCTTCGAAGCTTTGGGATTACCAAAGATCACAGATGAAGAAGTTGAAGCGGCTACTTATGCGAATACTTCAAGAGACATGCCAGAACGTAACATGGTTGAAGATATGAAGGCTGCTCAAGACATGATGAACCGTGGAATTACCGGCTTGGATATTGTTAAGGGTCTTTACAACGGTGGTTTCCGTGACGTCGCACAAGCTGTTTTGAGCTTATTGCAACAACGGATTGCCGGAGACTTCTTGCAGACGTCAGCTATCTTCGATAAGGACTGGAACGTTATTTCTGCAGTTAATGACAAGAACGATTACGAAGGACCAGGAACTGGTTACCGTGTCTCAGGCGAGACTTGGGAGAAGATTAAAGATATCCCAATGGCCATCGATCCTTCAGACTTCTAATTCATAACTACAGAAAGGAGGCCATTAAAATGGCAGATGTAGATGTTGCCTTATTACGTAAAATTGTTCAGGAAGTAATTAAAGAAACAAATGATGCGAGTCAACCAATCTCCTTCAAGAGTGAGGATCAACCAACGCCTGCAACAGAAGCTCCCGTTGCGTCCAAGAAGGTACCAGCAGGAATGGACGCGCCAAAACAGCTTGACTGGTTCAAACATGTTGGTCCCGCAAAGCAAGGGACAGCGGTTGATGAAGTTGTTGTCGCTGTGTTACCAGGATTTGCTGAGCATTTGACTGAGAATATGACTGGGTTATCCCATAAAGATATTCTTCGTCAAGTGACCGCTGGTATTGAAGAAGAAGGTCTACGAGCACGGGTTATCAAAGTTTATCGGACAGCCGATGTATCATTTGCCGGTGCTGAAGGTGACAAGCTTTCTGGTTCCGGAATTGGGATTGCGATTCAATCAAAAGGGACTGCAATTATTCACCAGCGTGATGAAGAACCACTGTCAAACCTTGAATTATTCCCGCAAGCGCCTGTTCTAACACTTGATACCTACCGTGCAATTGGTGTGAATGCAGCCAAGTATGCTAAGGGTGAATCACCAACTCCTGTGCCAACGGTCAACGATCAAATGGCGCGGGTACAATACCAAGCTAAGTCAGCACTGATGCACATTAAGGAAACTAAGTATGTTGTGTTAGGTAAACAAGCTGAAGAAATTCAGGTCAGCTTCTAAACAAAAAGGTTAGAAAGGATCTTATCATGAGCGAAATGGAAGACCTTGTAGCGAAGGTTATGGCAGATATGCAGAACTCAGCAACTAAGAGCACTGATGCTCCAGTTAATGCCGGTTCAACAACACCAACAGCTTCAGCTACGACAGATGGTAAAGAATTGGGTCGCGATGATTACCCACTATTTAGTAAACATCCTGACATGATTAAATCACCAACGGGAAAAAGCGTTACTGACATTACGTTGGAAAACGTTGTGAACGATAAAATTACTGCTGATGATTTGCGGATTACACCTGCAACTTTGAAAGCACAGGGCCAAATTGCTAAGAGTGCCGGTCGGACAGCTATTCAGGGTAACTTTGACCGTGCTTCTGAATTGACGGCGATTCCTGATAAGCGCTTGCTTGAAATGTATGGATCATTACGTCCATATCGTTCAACTAAGCAAGAATTATTAGACATGGCAGACGAACTAGAACAACAGTACAACGCAAAAATTTGTGCTACCTGGGTTCGTGAAGCCGCTAAGAACTATGAACTTCGCAAGAAGCTTAAGGGTGATAACTAGCGGAGGTAATTCATGGCACAAAAAGTAATTGGTGTGGATATCGGGAACTCCTCTACAGAAGTTGCCTTAGCAGATGTTTCGGCTGATGGACAAGTCGATTTTATCAACTCAGACATCACGGCAACGACTGGTATCAAGGGTACTAAACGTAACCTCGTCGGAGTTAGAACTGCTATCAACGGTGTTTTAGCTAAGAGCAATCTGGATGTTTCAGATGTTGACTTAGTTAGAATAAACGAAGCAACACCTGTTATTGGTGATGTTGCGATGGAAACCATTACGGAAACCATCATTACAGAATCGACCATGATTGGCCACAATCCACGTACCCCTGGTGGTGTCGGTCTCGGAATTGGTGAAACAATTCTGATTAGCGATGTCATTAGACAAGGAAATACAGATACAAACTATGTTGTTCTGGTTCCTAAGGAAGTAGATTTTGGCGATGCAGCGAAGTTGTTAAATGCATACGCTGCGAATGGTTACAAAATTACGGGTGCAATTTTACAGGGTGACGATGGTGTGCTGATTGATAATCGATTGAATTATAAGATTCCGATTGTTGATGAAGTATCGTTGCTTGAAAAGGTTCCGCAACACATGTTATCAGCCATTGAAGTGGCTGATAAAGGTGGTGTGATTCGACAGTTGTCCAACCCTTATGGGATTGCAACGGTGTTTAATCTAACGCCAGAACAAACCAAAAATGTTGTGCCGGTTGCACGTGCCTTAATTGGGAACCGTTCCGCTGTTGTTATTAAAACGCCAGCAGGGGATGTCAAAGCCCGTGTTATTCCAGCTGGATCAATCAATATTCTTGGTGATGATCATCAGGAAAATGTTGGTATTTCAGATGGTGCTGACAAAATAATGAAAACGGTTTCGTCGTTTAAGCAAATCGATAATGTTACTGGAGAATCTGGTACTAATATCGGTGGAATGCTTGAACGTGTGCGTCAGACAATGGCAGATTTGACTGATAAGAAGATGCAAGATATTTTCATTCAAGATTTGCTAGCTGTTGATACGTCGGTGCCAAATGACGTTAAAGGTGGCTTGGCGGGTGAGTTCTCAATGGAACAAGCCGTCGGGATTGCATCAATGGTTCGGACCGACCATCTTCAAATGCAGATGATTGCTGATGAAATTCAGAAAGAATTTGATGTCAAAGTTGAAGTTGGTGGCGCTGAAGCAGAAGCTGCCATTCGTGGTGCGCTAACGACACCAGGGACGCAAGCCCCACTTGCCATTCTCGATTTAGGGGCTGGTTCCTCTGATGCATCGATCATTAACAAAGAGGGCAAGATTGTGGCTATTCACCTAGCAGGTGCTGGTGATATGACAACCATGATTATCAACTCTGAATTGGGATTAGATGATGTTTATCTGGCAGAAGACATTAAACGCTATCCATTAGCAAAGGTCGAAAGCTTATTCTATATTCGGCATGAAGATGGAACTGTTCAATTCTTCGATGACGCACTTCCTGGTAATTTATTTGCCAGAACAGTAGTTGTTAAACCAGATGGTTTCGTACCAGTTCCTGGTGATGTATCGATAGAAAAGATTCGTTCTGTTCGTCAATCTGCAAAACAGCGTGTGTTTGTTACAAACGCTTTGCGGGCACTGGCAAAGGTTAGTCCCACAGGTAACATTCGGGACATTCCGTTTGTTGTCATAGTTGGTGGATCAGCACTTGATTTTGAAGTTCCACAGTTGGTTACAGATGCCTTGTCACACTATAACTTAGTTGCTGGACGCGGAAATGTTCGTGCAATTGAAGGTCCACGTAATGCCGTTGCTACAGGTTTGATTTTAGCTTATGCAAATGAGCTGAAGGAAGGTCGGTAGATATGGCAGTTGAACCCAAAATTTTAATTGCAGGAAAGTCGTCTCAATCGGTAGAACCATTGCTTAACGGCATTGAGGAGGAAGAAATTCCTTATCAAATGACAGACAAAGTTAGTGGTGAAAATACGGTTGAGTTGGCGCACGAGGCTTCATTAGCTTCACAACTGCACGTGGGGTTAGCGACTGATGACCAGTTTGCGTATTTACATTTAAATAGCTTGCCCGTTGATAAGCCATTAGCACGTGTAGCACTTAGCGATAAAGAAGATTTACGACGTCTTGGTGCTAATGCAGCACGGTTAGTAAAAAGAGTGCCGTTTAAAGATTTTGAACGGGGAGGTGAAATTTTATGAGTGAAGCACTTGGGATGGTTGAAGTTGGTGGTTTTTCAACTGTTGTAAAAGTAGCTGATGTCATGGTAAAAACAGCAAACGTTCACATTGAAAAAATTGAGCGGGCGCGTGGTGCCGGACAGATGACTGTCTTTGTATCAGGGGATGTTGGCGCTGTTAACGCAGCGGTCGCAGCTGGTGCAAACATTGCCGCCGACGTTGACAAGTTTGTTGCTAAGCAGATTATTCCTCGCCCAGCAGCTGGCATTGATTCATTAGTCAAGGCGGCAAAAAACTTCCCGACGGCTGTTAGTGAAACAGTAGATTCAACGAAGGAAGTTGATACGCCAGTCGTTGAAAAGCCAGAATCAGTTAAGGAACAAGCAACACCAGCAAGTCAGGCAGCAAAGCCTGAAAGCAAACCTGCAACAACTAAACGTACAACGACAAGTCGCCGTCGTACGAACAACAAAAACACAAGACCAAAACAATAGTTTTTAATTGGAGGAAATCAAAATGAATAACGCACTTGGAATGATCGAAACAAAAGGTTTAGTATCCGCAATTGAAGCAGCAGACTCAATGGTTAAGGCAGCTAACGTTGAATTAACTGGTTACGAAAAGATTGGTTCTGGTTTGGTAACTGTTATGGTTCGTGGTGATGTTGGTGCCGTTAAAGCAGCCGTTGATGCTGGTACTGCTTCTGCTGAAAATGTCGGTGAAGTTTACGCCTCATACGTAATTCCTCGTCCACACACAGATGTTGAAGGTATCTTACCAAAGAGCGAAAAGTAAGGGTAGCTGAGGCAAACACATGAATGATAATGAATTACGCGCGTTAATTAAGCAAATCGTTGAAGAAGAAACACAACCTGGTATTCCAATTGGTGTTTCAAATCACCATATTCACTTATCAGAAGAAGACTTTGAAACATTGTTCCCTGGTCAAAAGATGACTAAGTTCAAGAACTTACGCCAACCGGCAGACTTTGCTTCAAATTCTAAGGTTACGGTTGTTGGACCTAAGGGTGAAATTCCTGGTGTCCGTGTTCTGGGACCCTACCGGAAACAATCACAAGTTGAACTATCGTTAACTGATGGCTTCCAAATTGGTGTTAATTTACCAGTTCGGATGTCAGGAAATCTTGATGGTGCACCTTCTGTAACACTCAAGACGGATGCTGCTGAAATTACGGTGGCCGGTGCTATCGCTGCCAAACGTCACGTTCACATGAGCTTAGAAGATGCCAAGAAGTACGGTGTTAAGTTGGGCGACAATATTGCTGTTGAAGTAACTAACGGCAAGCGTCGGTTAGTCTTTAACGATGTTGTTGCTCGTCCACGTGAAGACTTCGTGTTGGAAATGCACATTGATACTGACGAAGCCAATGCAGCTGGTCTTTCTAAGGATTCAATTGCCCGAATCATTTCTGATAATAACTAGGTTTAAAGGAGCGCTAACATGTTTGAGGATCAAGTTAAGCAATTGCGTCAGTTTAATAAACTCGTGCATAGCTCAACCCATGCAGATAATAAGTTAGCGACTGGCCAGTTACGAGTTGGTATTGATTTGGGAACAGCCACGATTGTCTTTGCAGTTATTAACGAGCAGGGAGATCCTGTTTACGGCGAATCAGTGCCAGATCAGGCAATTCGTGACGGTGTAATTGTTAACTATCTCGATGCCGTCCGCATTGTTCAAGGTATTCGAGAACGTGCAGAGGCTGCCTTAGGAACACAACTGACAACGGCAGCAGGTGCAATTCCTCCTGGAGTTGGTACTGGCAATAGTAAAGCAGTTGCCAATGTCATTGAGGATGCAGGATTGCACTGTAGCAACATTGTTGATGAACCAACAGCTGCAGCGACCTTTTTGAAGGTAAAGACCGGAACAATCGTTGATGTCGGTGGTGGAACTACCGGAATTAGTGTGTTTGAGAATAACAAGTTAATTCATGTCGGCGATGAAGCGACTGGTGGTTACCACATGACGCTAGTTTTGGCAGGTAGTGAGCATATTTCGCATACTGAAGCTGAAACATTAAAGCAAGATCATCAGCGTGAACACGAAGTCTTTCCTGTCATTCGGCCAGTTGTTGAAAAAATGGCAACCATTGTTGATCAAGTTGCCGAACAACGACCGGTAGAACCAATCGTTGTAGTTGGTGGAGCATCAAACTTTAGTGAGTTTACAACTACGATGGCCAAAGTGTTGGATCAACCTGTTGAAGGGATTATCAATCCAGAGTTTGTAACACCACTTGGTATTGCACTGAGTGATGATCCTCTACAGGAGGCGACAAGTGATGGATATTGATCAACTAGTTAATCTCGTGGTTGCACGCTTACAACGGCGTTTCCATAGTCAGAGGACCGTTGATTTTACAGACATTATGACAATTGATGATCGTGTGTTGGTCGATAATGCACGAATTACAGTCGATGATGTGAGTGTGTTCGCACTTAAAAAATTAATGATGTTGGATGAAGATGACGCGTTTACTAGGTTTGTACTGGCTGGTATTGGTTTAGGAACAGATGTCACCTTACGTGTGAACTTTGCTGAGGTGAATCTAATTCCAGAAAAACTAATTGTTGATTGGCCGGTAAAAATAGAGCTTGCTACCCAGCAACAAGTTGTGAGTGTTCCAGGACGTTTCTTGACTAGAAGCGACATCATGAACCTGCCTGAGCAAGCCGTGTTAATCAAAACTCGATCACAACTGCTAACGCAGCTGGCTGAAGATACCGTTAGACAGCAGAAGATTCAAGTGATGGAAAGGATGAATCAATCATGTATATGGCAAAAGTAGTGGGGAGCGTTGTAGCTACCCAAAAAGATGAATCCTTAGTGGGTCGAAAACTAATGATTGTTCAACCAATCAATAGTGAAATGGATCCAGTCCGGACTGAAGAAGTTGCTGCCGATACGGTAGGTGCAGGGATTGGTGAATTAGTTCTGCTAGTTCGCGGTGCCGGTGCTCGTAAAACACAAAACGAGGGGACACATACTCGTGATGTCGTAGATTCGGCCATCGTTGGCATTATTGACCGATTTGATAAGTGAGGCGAAATTGAATGGCAATTTATACAAAAACTGGTGACAAGGGAACCACTTCTCTATTCACTGGTGAGCGAGTTAAAAAGTATGACATTCGTGTTGAGACTTATGGCTCGTTTGATGAATGTAATGCACAAATTAGCGTGGCAGAAAAGTTTTGCCAACGTGAAAAAAACAAAGAACTTCTAAAGTGGGTTCAATATCGAATGTTCATTTTAGATGGTGAAATTGCTTCATCAGATCCAGACAAATTTTACGGTAAAAGTGATCGTATTACTGAAGCCGATGTCCACCGCATGGAAGGTGTTATTGACGAATATACGAATAAGTTACCTGAATTACATTCATTTATTCTGCCAGGAACCAGTCTTGCAGGTGCACATCTTCACTTAGCCCGAACTGTTTGTCGGCGAGCAGAACGGCTACTGATTCATGTTAATGAAGAAGAACCATTCCGTGCTGAAGTTCTACGATATGCGAACCGCTTATCTGATTTTCTGTACATTGTTGCTCGTGATGAAGATGAATATGCACGCACACAAGGTATCTGTAACGAAGTATTGAAACGCTATCAAGAGGCACTAGCGAATAAATAATAAGGAGGAAGTAAAAATGGCAGTTGAAAATATTTTATCAAGCGTTCAAGCAGCTTTTAAAAAGCAAGATGGTTCAGCACTTTTTTCCCGCGAAAACTTTCAACATGCATTTGATGCCGTTGAAGCCAAAGCCAATGAACAACACGTTGGGGTTTCCATGTGCATCATGGATGCTGCAGGTAATCCATTAATGCAATATCACATGACGAATGCTAATTTGGTCAGCATTGAATTAGCACCTAAAAAGGCATGGTCTGCGTTAGCAATGAAGCAACCAACCAAGGATGTTAGTGATCAAATCCAACCTGGTGCACCATTATATGAAATGGAAACCATGTTAGACGGTAAGCTAGTTTCGTTTGCTGGTGGTTTACCACTAATCGTTAATGATCAAATTATTGGTGCTTTTGGTGTCAGTGGTGGTGCCGTTGAAGAAGATCAAGCTTGCTGTGAAGCAGGGGTCAAACAATTTTTGGAAGGGATCAAGTAAGCCCATGGCAGAATTAGAAGAACAAATTCGTAAAATTATTAAAGAAGAATTAGGTCAACAAAGTGGGAATGATGCTAATGTTGCACCAGCATCATCACACACCGCTGGTGGTCACTTAGGAATTTTCCCTAATGTTGAAGACGCCATTGCTGCCGCTAAAGCAGCTGAAGACCGTTATGTAGATGCAAGCATCGAGACTCGTAATCAGATACTTGATGCAATCAAAGAAGGTTTTCGTCCATACATCGAACAAATGGCAAAGGCCATTCGTGAAGAAACTGGAATGGGAACTGTACAAGCTAAGATTGCTAAGTTAAACAACGCTTTGTACAACACACCTGGTCCTGAAATTTTACAGCCTGAAGCCGAAACTGGTGATGGTGGGTTAATCATGTATGAATATGCACCGTATGGTGTTATCGGGGCCGTTGGTCCAAGTACAAACCCATCAGAAACTGTTATTGCGAATGCCATCATGATGCTAGCTGGTGGGAACACTGTCTTCTTCGGTGCTCACCCAGGTGCTAAAAACATCACACGTTGGACCATCGAAAAGTTAAACGAATTCGTTGAAAAAGCAACTGGTTGGCAAAACTTAGTGGTTGGGATTGAAAACCCAAGCATTGAAGCTGTGCAAACGATGATGCAACACCCTGATATCGCATTATTAGCTGTTACTGGGGGCCCAGCAGTGGTTCACCAAGCCATGACTAGTGGTAAGAAGGCAATTGGTGCCGGTGCCGGTAACCCACCTGCCATTGTTGATGCAACTGCTGATATCAAGTTGGCTGCACATAATATTATTGAATCAGCTTCATTTGATAACGATATTTTATGTACTGCTGAAAAAGAAGTTGTTGTTGAACAATCTGTTAAGGATGAATTGATTCGTGACATGCAAAATGAAAACGCATTCCTAGTTACGAATCCAGCTGATATTCAAAAATTAGCCGACATGACCATTACGGACAAAGGTACACCTGACCGTAAGTTTGTTGGTAAGGATGCAACCTTTATCCTTGACCAAGCTGGCATTAGTTACACCGGTCAACCTGTTGAAATCATCTTAGAAGCACCAAAGGATCATCTTCTGGTTGTGACTGAAAACCTTATGCCAATCTTACCAATCGTAAGTTGTCCTAACTTCGTTTCAGCTTTGCGGACTGCCGTTGAAGTTGAACAAGGCTTCCATCACACTGCTTCAATTCATTCACGTGACTTGATCCACATCAACAAGGCTGCTCACCGGATGAACACGTCAATCTTCGTGGTTAACGGACCAACATTCTCAGGTACTGGGGTCGGATTTACCGGTGCATCTGCACTGACCATTGCTACACCAACTGGTGAAGGAACGACAACTGCAAAGTCATTTACACGTCGTCGTCGGTTGAATTCACCACAGGCGTTCTCATTACGTAGCTGGAACGATTAGGCGAAAGGACGAAACACCATGGAGAAGTTTACGATTCCAACAAAAATCATCTCCGGCTCTGATAGCCTAAAGGTGTTAGCAGCTTTTGAGTCGAAGAAGGTCTTGTTCGTCTGTGATCCGTTTTTGGATGGCAGTGATACATTAAAAGAAATTGAGCATGAATTGCCTGGTAGTGCTGAAATCAAGGTGTTCTCTGACGTTAAGCCAAACCCACCATTGACTAACATTACTGAAGGGGTTCGTGTCTATCAGGAATTCGTTCCTGATGTCATCATTACGCTTGGTGGTGGTTCAGCAATTGATACTGCCAAGGCCATCCGTAATTTTGGTGAAAAGATTCTGGATCAACAGCTAGAATGCTTTGTGGCCATCCCAACAACAAGTGGGACTGGTTCAGAAGTTACTAATACAGCGGTTGTTTCAGATGAGGCCAACCATGCAAAGTTCCCAATCATTAACGATCATTTGATTCCGGATATTGCCATCTTGTATCCACAATTGGTGATGAGTGCGCCTAAGAGCGTCACCGCCTATTCTGGTCTTGATGTTATGACACACTCACTGGAATCACTGGTTGCCCGTGATGGCAACTTATTTACCGAAGCATTAGCTGAAAAAGCGATTGATGTAATTGGTAAAGAATTAGTCACCGCGTATCGCGAACCAGACAACTTAGAGGTTCGTAAAGTGGTTCATGAAGCTGCAACAGCAGCGGGACTTGCATTCAATACTGCTGGTCTGGGAATTACGCATTCTATTGCTCACCAGTTAGGTGCACAATTCCATGTTCCGCATGGTCTTGCATGTGCAATGTTATTACCACATGTTGTTGCTTTTAATGCACAGGATAAAGCTTGTGAAGAAAAGTATGCGTGTGCAGCACGTAAGGCGGGCATTGCCGATGCAGATAGTAGTAATCATATGGCCGTACGGCAATTGATTCGCAAGCTGCAAAAGATGATGCGTCAAATGAATTGTCCAGAAACATTAGCTGCCTTCGGAGTGAAGCCAGCAGATGCTAAACAAGCTTGTGCAACAATTATTGCTGCTGCTAAGGAAGATGGAACATTTCCTGGCAATCCAATCGTACCAACGGATGAACAACTAGCGGCTGTTTACAAAAAGGTGATTGAATAATACGGGGTGAAAATCATGAACGGATTTCTGGGAGAATTACTAGGAACGTTTGTTTTGATTGTGTTTGGGGCCGGCGTCAACTGTGGCGTTAACCTGAACAAAACGTATGGCAAGAAAAATGGTGACTGGCTGTTGATCACCTTTGGTTGGGGCATGGCCGTTACCATGGGTGTATACGTGGCCGGCAGCATTGGTTCACTTGGGCATTTAAATCCAGCAGTAACCATTGCGGAAGCTGCCTTTGGTTTATTCCCATGGAGCAAAGTTGTTGCATACTTACTTGGTCAATTTATCGGTGCTTTCCTTGGTGCAGCACTAGTCGTTGTACATTATTACCCACACCTTAAGGTTACAAAACCTGAAGATGGTAATCATGTCAGCAACTTCGCTACGCTACCAGCGATTAGCAATCCGTTGTTTAACTTTTTAAGTGAAATTATTGCAACGTTTATATTTATTTACGTACTACTCAACTTAGGTAACTTTACAGTTGGTCTAAAGCCTTTCATAGTTGGTTTCTTGATTTTGGCAATCGGTATGAGCTTGGGTACGACCACCGGATATGCAATTAATCCGGCTCGTGACTGGGGACCTCGATTAGCATATTCAATTTTACCAATTCCAAATAAAGACAGCAGTCATTGGGAATACGCATGGATTCCAATGGTTGGACCAATTGTTGGTGGCTTATTAGCCACAGCATTATTCAAAATCCAATAACAACTAATTAGAAAAGGAAATGTGAGTTTATGTTGCATAAAGTATTAGCGATTAATTCAGGTAGTTCGTCTTTAAAATTTAAGTTATTCGAGATGCCAACTGAAAAAGTTTTAGCGGCAGGACAAATTGAGCGGATCGGTAAGACCGATGCAGCATTAAAGTTTTCATATACTCCTGAAGGTAGTGCTGAAACATCTAAGATCGAACAAAAGCAGCCAATTGAAAGTCATGAAGTTGCTGTTCAATTAATGACTCAAGCACTTATCGATAATAAGGTAATCGAATCGTTATCTGATATCGAAGGGGTTGGACATCGCGTTTCCAATGGTGGTGATTACTACCATGATGCAGTTGTTGTGGATGATGAAGTGGAGCAACGTATTGATGAACTCAGTGCGCTGTCTCCATTACATAATCCGGTCAACTTACAAGGAATGAAGGCCTTTGATTTACAGTTGCCAGATGTGAAGCAAGTTGCTACTTTTGACACATCTTTCAATGCAACCATTCCTTTGAGTACCGCACTATATCCGATTCCATATAAATACTATGAAAAATATGGTATTAAACGTTTCGGTTTTCATGGACCAAGTCATCAATATATTGCTCAAGAAACGGCCAAGCTTGTTCCTGAGGCGCATAAGTTAATCAGTTGTCACATTGGTAATGGTGCAAGTATTTCGGCCATCCTGGATGGTAAGACAATTAATAACTCAATGGGCTTCACACCATTAGCAGGGTTGATGATGGGGACTCGTTCTGGTGATATTGATCCACAAATTATTCCATTTTTAGAAGAACATGAGCATCTTGACGCTGATGGCATTAAGGCAATGTTAAATGAACAGTCCGGTATCCTAGGGATTTCTGAAATCTCGAACGATCTACGTGAAGTTGAAGATGCTGCAGCTGAAGGTAATAAGCGTGCAATTTTAACTTTAGCAATGTTTGTTCACCAAATTGATTTTTACATTGGTGCTTATGCTGCTGACTTGAATGGTGTGGATGCAATTACGTTTACTGCAGGTGTCGGAGAGCATTCAGCCACTGTACGAAAGTTAGTTGCTGAACACCTTAGTTATCTTGGTGTTAAGATTGACGACGAAAAAAACAATGCTAATGCGGAATTTATCCAGAGCGCAGATAGCAAGGTTAAGGTATTGGTTGTTCCAACGGATGAAGAAGTAATTATCGCTCGTGACGTTGTGCGGCTTTTAAAATTAGGGGATTGAACTATGGCTGAAAACGATTTTGAACCAACAGAAGAACTTGAGCGGGTCATTCAAGAGTCTGTCCCAGGAAAGCAAGTTACACTTGCACATGTGATTGTGCATCCCGATGCTGAAATTTTCGACAAACTTGGAATTGATGACACAAGTAGTTCTTTGGGGCTATTAACCATTACGCCAGGAGAAGCAGCCGCAATTGCATCAGATGTCGCTTCTAAGTCTGGCTCTGTGGAAGTCGTTTTTATTGATCGTTTTAGTGGATCCGTATTACTGGCAGGAATGGTCGACGATGTAAAGTCTGCAATTCAGGCTGCAGAATCAACATTACATTCTGTACTAGATTTCACAATCACACCTGTAACTCAATCCTAATTAAGAATGTTCCTATTCTGAAAGTCTTGTGTGCGCGTAAATAGCATGGTACTTTATGACATAAGAAGTTAAACATGTGCGAACTAATACGTAACGAGGACAATCAATTATGGATGGTAGTAACACCGAGGAACAAGACAAAATTTTTCAGGAATATAACGAAAAACAAGTTGATGCGTACAGTGCATTAGATGAATTGACAGCGTGGCTAGGATTATGTCGAGTTAGGGCAGTTAATAATGGTTTGAGGCCATTTGATGCGGAGTTTAAAACCATTCAACGACTCTTATTTTGTATTGGCGGTGATCTTCCGTTGAGACGCGGAAGTGATCGAAAGCACTTGTTTCCAATCGGTGCTAATGAATGGCTTAGTGGATTAACGACGCAGTATTCTGTGACGTTGCCAGAATTACATCAGTTTGTTGTGCCTGGTGGTAGTATTCAAGCCACGGAGCTGCAAGTGGCTCGTACGATGGCTTTAAAGGCATATCGAACAGTTAAGTTAGCTGTAGAAGATGAACATTCTGAAATGATTCTGTTTTTAAATACGCTATCAAATTATTTCTTTGTATTAGCTCGCTACGTATATATCGAGTTAGGTGTACAGGAAGAATTATTTGATGCAGATGATCCTGAATGGCCTTTTTAAGGTCGTTCAAAAAGGGGTAATAGTATGAGACGACCCTTATTGGTCGGTGCAGTTGGCTGTGGTAAGACTACGTTGCGGCAACGGCTAGCAGGAGTAGCAATCAAATACGATAAAACACAGTCTGTTGAGTTTTTTAAAGATGCTGTTGATACTCCAGGTGAATTTGTAGAACATCATCGGTTTTATAGTGCATTGTCGGTGACAGCTGCAGAGGCTGACATTATTTTAATGTTGCAAAGCATCTTAGATAAACGGCAAATCTTTGCACCGGGATTTGCGACGATGTTCAACCGCCCAGCAGTTGGTATTATTACTAAGGTTGATTTGGCGACTGATGAACAGCAAATTGCAAAAAGTGCAAAGTACCTACGTATGGCAGGTGCAAAAAAAATCATCTTATGTTCTGCAATCAAGGATATAGGGACTGTAAATATTGAAAATGTTCTTGATCTAAAGGGAGGGGAGTAAACTTGAATCAACAAAAGTTAGCACAGTTAAGCACAGATGTTACTGGATGGTTAATTAGTGTTGGTGAAAAGCTACGACCTGGGGTCAAAGCAATTGAAACTGTTGATACAAAGAGTTCACGCAACGATTTGGTAACCAATGAGGATGTTGCGATTGAGGATTTTCTTGAACAGCAAATTCATGAGCATTACCCAGAGGCACGTATTGTTGGCGAAGAGAATAAGAAGTCTCGTGTACAAGATCTGGACGGACTGGTGTTTTTTGTTGATCCAATTGATGGCACACTTAACTTTGTCAGAAAACACGATTGTTTTGCTTCGATGATTGGTGTTTATGAGAATGGGGAGCCTGTATTTGGTGCAATCCTTGATGTTATGGAAAATGATCTATATTGGGGCGGTCCACAGCTGGGTGTTTTCTGTAATGAAGAAAAGTTACCGAGCGTTGATGACAAACCACTAGCAGAAGGGCTAATCGGTGCATCTTGGCGCCAACTCTTTACAAACCGCTTTAACCTGGGAACAGTTGGCTATCATGCTTCTGGTGTACGTATTTTAGGGAGTGCAGGCTTAGAATTTGTCCAGTTGTTGCATGGTAGACATGTTGGGTATGTTTCAACATTGAATCCATGGGACATTGCAGCTGGAAAAATTTTGGCAGAAGCTTTGGGGTACAAGACCAGTACTGTTGCTGGCCAAAAAGTTAACTTATTGCACACGTGTGATTTTGTTGTGATGACACCTAAAGCAATGAAGGAATTCAATGCTTTAACTTATGCTTGATATCATGAAAGAGACATCCCAAGTGGTGTCTCTTTTTTTGCTGCGCGTAGAGTCTTAGTAAAACGATTTAAGAAAGCGCTTTCATCGCTTCCTTCACTATGCTAATCTGGTAAGTAGGGAGTGATTAAAATGATGAATGAACAAACAAACTGGCAAACTGATGAAGCCAAGGAATATACGCATGACACGGACAAGGGATCCATCGTGGATTTACCGACCCGTGGTTACATTACTTTGAGTGGGGTTGGGAACGCTGATCCAAATAACCGCGACTTTATTGACCGGGCAGATGCGCTATGCAAAGTGGCTGATTTTTTAGCGAATGCGCCAGAGAATGACCTTGAGGTTGAAGGGTACACACCGTTTAAACGCTATCCACTGCAGGCAATGTGGCAACGAGTCACACCTGGTCGGGATGCACAATGGCGGTATCAGTTGATGATTCGGCAACCAGAATTCATCACCAAAGAAATTCTACAAAGTGCTGAATTTAGTATCCTGAACGTTGATCAGTCATATCTGTGGGACATCCGACTCTTACATTTCTCAGAGGGTCTCGAGGCACAGATTGGGAACGTCGGAACCATTGATCGGCGGGGACGTGTAAATAGTAAGCTGCAACAGTTCATTCGTGATTCAGGTTATCGTTCTTTGGCCGCTGAAGGATGGCATATGGAATTATATTTGGATGACGTCGCACGGACACCAGGTGATCAGTGGCACACGATTTTACGTAATGGCATTGAGCCAATGGACATCACTAAAGTCATGAAGCGTGGTGTGCCGATTGTTGAAGGAAAGTAATTGACGTGAGCTTAGCGTGGAGAAGTGATTTACACAGCTCCATGACGCTGATATCAGGTTTAAACAATATAAATTTTGTAATCGAAAAGGCGTGTCTGGACATAATTTCTTATGTCAAAGACACGCCTCTTTGTGTTCACTTCGTACTTTCACCATCATGAATCTTAAAGTCAATAAACTGTGATGCTTCGGGAATCTGTTTTAGCAACATCTCAGCACCACGCCGCCCAATTGCGGCAAAGTCCTGTACCAAGGCAGTTACCTGTGGTCGGAACATCTCAATCAGCTGTGTACCGTCCACACTCAACACTGCCAGCTGTGAGGGGATGTCTAACTTGAACTGATGAGCAGTATTGATGACACCTAAAGCACTGACATCACTGTTGGCAATCACCGCTTGAACAGGTGGCTTTGGTCCATACGCTTTCATGGCAGTGACACCGTCTTCATAGCGGAAGTTTCCACCTTGAATCCAGTTATCGCCTGGCGTGATGTCATGTTGCTTAAGGGCGGCTAGATAACCATTGATTCGTTGTCGACCCACATAGGAAGTGCGATCCATCCCGACGAGGCCAATTGATGTGTATCCTTGATCCAGAAAGTAGGTTGTTGTTGCCTTACCGATTTTGAAATCATCAGAGGCTACAAATAGTCCCTTGTTCTTATCAGATGCATTGGCCAAAAAGACGTGGGGGATGGCACTATCGTCTAATAGCTGCCGATTATCTTCATTCAATTCTAGTGCGACAATCAAAATGGCACGGACCGAGCGCTCAATCACAGTTGTTAGCGCCTTGTGTTGCAGGTCATCATTATTTTCCCCAGCATACAGAATGATAACGCTCAATCCTTGTGCAAAGGCGACGTCCTGAATGCCTTCAATGATACTGTCGGCAAAGTTTGTTTTGGTAGCAGAGATGATCACGGCTAGAACATCGCTGGTTTTAGTTGCTAATTCGGCTGCTGTGACATTACGCTGATAACCAAGTTCCTTGGCAACTTTCGTCACTTGTGCAGCCGTTTCTGGTGCGTAGAAATCTACTTTATGTGCGAGGACGCGCGAGACGGTGGCGATTGATACACCAGCGGCTTTGGCAACGTCTTTGATTGTAACGGTCATGGTTAAGTTCCTCCGCATTATCGTTTAATTTTATCACGTAATTAATGAAAAGTTTACGTAAACGTTTGTGTTCCTTTAAAAACACCATTGTAAACGTTTGTGTAAAGTGATAGGATTCTGTTTGTGGAAGCGCTTACTATAAAACTGGAGGGTTTAACTAATGGAAGTTAATTCAAACACTGAGACAGCAACGCCTGTGGCGGAGAAGACCACACACGGCTTGCCAAAGCTCAAATTATCAACGATTTTTGCCATGACGTTTGGTTTCTTTGGCGTCAACATGGCCTTTTCATTGCAATCATCACAAATGGGACGGATTTTCCAAACCATCGGGGCAGATCCAACCAAGCTAGGGTTCTTCTTTATCTTGCCACCATTGGCAGGAATGGTCGTTCAACCGTTGATTGGTAAATATTCAGATTTAACCTGGAACCGATTTGGTCGGCGGATGCCGTACTTAATGATTGGGGCACCAATTGCCGCCTTAGTGATGATTCTGTTGCCTAATGCCGGTTCATTTGGATTCGGATATGGCTCGTTATTAGCATTATTGTTTGGTGCATTTACGATTTTATTCATGGATTTGTCTTCAAACATTTGTATGCAACCATTCAAGATGATTATCGGTGACATGGTTAACGAAGACCAAAAGGACTTAGCTTGGTCATGGCAACAATCTTTCTCTAACTTGGGTGGGGTGGTTGCGACAGTTGCACCATATATCCTGACCATCTTTGGTGTATCGAACATTGCACCTAAAGGGGAAGTACCAGCTTCTGTTAAGTTTGCATTTTACTTTGGTGCCGCCATTTTACTATTAACTTCTTTATATACAGTGCTTTCTGTGAAGGAATATGATCCAAAGACTTATGCTGGCTATCACCAGATTGATTTAGCTAATGAAGCACCACAACCAAGCCTGTGGCACTTAGTCAAAGTGGCACCAAAAGCATTCTGGGAAGTTTCGTTCGTGCAATTATTTGCTTGGTTCGCTTTTCAATACTTATGGACATACAGTACTGGTGCCATTGCGGATAATGTTTGGAACACAACCAATCCAGCATCTGCCGGCTATCAAGCAGCAGGGAACTGGTTCGGAATTCTGACATGTATTCAATCTGTTGCTGCTGTTGTTTGGGGGATGTTACTACTCTCACGGACAAAGGCGACACAACGGAAATTATGGTACCGTGTTGGACTGGTCATGGGTGGCTGTGGCTTTATCGCCGTGTTCTTTACGCACACGCAGTTAGGTTTGATCGTACCATTTTGTTTGATTGGGATCAGTTACTTGACGATGCAAACACAAGCGTTCTCATTGTTCACAGAATCATTGGATGGAACCAACGAAGGCGCCTACATGGGACTCTTCAACTGTGGGATTTGTTTACCACAGATCATCGCCTCTGTTGCTAGCTTTGCATTATTCCCACTAGTTGGGAAATCAATGCCAGCCATGATTTTAATCGGTGGGGTCGCCTTGATCTTAGGTGCATTCGCTGTGAGTGCAATTCACCCAGTTGTTTCTGGAAAAGCCGAAAAAGGAGCGAAATAATGACACAAGCATGGTTTAAAGATTCAGTGATTTATCAAATCTACCCACGTAGTTTTCAGGATAGTAATGCCGATGGAATCGGTGATTTAAAAGGAATTCGCACACGTCTCGATTATTTAAAAAAGCTCGGCGTTGACGTTTTGTGGCTAAATCCCATTTACCGTTCACCTGATAAGGATAACGGGTATGACATTTCTGATTATGAGAGCATTCAACCTGTTTACGGTGACATGCAAGACTTTGATGATTTGCTAGCTGATATGCATCAGCATGGACTAAAGTTGTTGATGGATCTGGTTGTTAACCATACGTCGGATGAGCATAAATGGTTCAAAGAAAGCCGCCAGTCACGCGACAACGACTATAGTGACTACTATATTTGGCGTGATCCAGTTGATGGTCATGAACCAAACAATTGGGGTTCTTACTTTGGTGGTCCAGCATGGACGTATGAACCAGCGCGGAAGCAATATTACCTGCACTTATTTGCGCCTGGTCAACCAGACTTGAACTGGGAGAATCCGGCTGTTCGTAATAGTGTGTATGATGTCATGAAGTTCTGGCTGGATAAGGGGATCGATGGCTTCCGAATGGATGTTATCAACCTGATTTCAAAGCCAGCAGGTCTACCAGATGCACCTCAACCAGATGGTGCCGTTTACGGGAATGCCGAAGCGGTGGTTGCTGATGGGGAACGCTTGAATGAATATCTTCGCGAGATGAATCGTGAAGTGCTGTCGAAGTATGATGTGATGACCGTGGGTGAAATGCCTGGATCAAAGCCAAGCGACGTGGAAGATTACGCAAGCCTCAAGGGCGATGAATTAAACATGGTCTTCCAGTTTGAACATGTTTCCTTATCATCTAATCCCAACAAGGAATTAGGCAAATGGAATGACAAACCGGTGAAACTGCTTGATCTGAAACATGCGTTGAATCGTTGGGAAAGCGATCTTGATGGCAAAGCATGGAACAGCCTATATTGGAACAACCATGATCAGCCACGTGCTGTATCACGGTTTGCCACCGATGATCCTAAATATCGTGTTGCCGCAGCGAAGATGCTTGGTGCCACACTGCACTTTATGCAAGGAACCCCATTTGTTTACGAAGGTGAAGAAATTGGGATGACCAATGCGAATTTCAAAGAGTTAGCTGAATATGAAGATCTGGAGTCCCTCAATGCTTATCGCCAGTTTGTGACCGAGGAACACGTTGTGGCTGAATCGGACATGTTACATTATTTGACGAATATTTCGCGTGATAATGCACGGACACCAATGCAATGGACAAAGGGGACTAATGCCGGCTTCACCGATGGAACGCCATGGTTTGGTTTGAATAAGAACTATCCTGACATTAACGTCGAGGATGCTTTGACCAATGATGACTCTGTCTTTTACTTCTATCAGAAGTTGATCGCTTTACGCCATCAATTAGATGTTGTTAAGTATGGTGATTTCAAGTCATTGGATGATGACGATGAACAGGTTTACACCTATGTACGTGAATGGAAAGGACAACAACTGGCCGTCGTTAGCAACTTTACCGACCAGACCGTTGAACGCGACTACAGCTTCATGAGTGGGGATAAACTACTGATTAGTAACTATCCAGATGGGGACGATGAGAAGACGTTATTGCCTTATCAAACGAAGGTTTATTTTACTGAGAAGTAAGCGAGTGTAAAAGAGGAAGCAATCACCAGTTCATTCTGATGATTGCTTCCTCTTCTTGCGATATTAGGTGCTTGGAGGAGTGTATGAACGCGTTTAATCCACTCATAAAGAATCTACTCTAAAAGTATTTAAAAGGGGACTGTAAAGCATTTTATAGACCTAAATAAGATGAATTAAAAACATCTCCGATGAATAGGGATATATCATAGTAATAAAAAGGTTTGAAATAAGTGTTTCCACTTACTTCAAACCTTTTTGAGTACTATTTAGAGTTGACGAATGTTGTATCAGTAGCTCTAAATATTAGTCTTCATCTTTTGCTGCATCAGGATCGTAAACATATCCATAGGCAACTTCTTTACCATTTTCTTCTTCGTAATACATACCTTGGACTTCAGTACTGAATCCTGGGAATGTATTAGCTGATTCTTCAAGAACCTTGAAGTAGTTTTGAATGGTTTCAGTCCAACGTTCACCTGGTGCGATAGCAAAGATACCAGGTGGATAAGGGATAACACCTTCCACTGCGATTTCGCCGATGATATCGTCTAATTTAACAAGCTTAACGTTATTCCGACGGTATTCAGTGTCAGCTTCTTGAAGAGACATAGCTCTTTCAGGGAAGTGGTCCTTAGTGAAGATATCCTTCTGATACTTCTTAGCATTGTGTGCTTTATAGAAGTCATGGATTTCCTGACAGAGTTGGCGAATAGTGTAGTTACGGTAACGATCTTCGTATGTTGCATAAAGGTGAGGGAGAACATCCTTCAATGGTGCATCATCGTTAATCGCTTTTTCTAACTTCAGAATTTGATCAACAAGGTTATTCATCTTGGCATCATCTTCTGCAGGTGTGATTAAGAAAAGAACAGAGTTTAAATCGTTCTTTTCATTAATGATACCGTGTTCATGAAGATAATGGGTAACGATTGAACCAGGTACACCGAAGTCTTCATAGGTATCGTTAGGGATATCTAAACCGGCGGTAACTAGCATTAGTTTGTTAGGATCAATGAAATATTGTCCCTTACTATAGCCGTCAAAACCATGCCAGTCTTCGTTAGGATCGAATGCCCAATATGCTTCATCGTTAACAATTTCTTGGTCGTCAGCGTCTTCCCAAGGCTTACCATGTACCATTGGTGGAACAAATGGACGAATCATGGTAGCTTCTTTGAGTAATCGTTTACGAGCACGTACAACTGTTAGCATTGTGTCGTTCCACATCTTCTTACCAGTTTCGCCTTCTTGCATCCGGGCAGAAACATCGATAGATGCGAAGATTCCGTAGAATGGTGAAGTAGATGAGTACTTCATGAATGAGTTGTTGAATTGTTTATGGCTGATATAACGACGTTGTCCCTTGATGTGGCTGTCCTTCTTCAAAATTTGAGAAGCTTGTGACAGACCAGCTTGTTGCTTATGAATTGACTGAACAACGAACAAACCAGGATCTTCAGGTCCAAGATTAACAAGAAGGGGAGAAGTTTCCTTCATCATTGGAATAAACTGTTCGTAACCAACCCATGCAGAATCAAAGAGGATGTAATCACAAAGGTGACCAATTTTATCTACGATTTGTTGTGCGTTAGCCATGGTACCGTCATAAGTTCCGTGTTCAATGATGGCCAAGCGGAATGGACGTTTCTTGTCAGCCTTTTCAGGCGCAACTTTTCTGATTTCTTCACGTAATGCTTTTTCGTCGTAACCAGAGTCCTTGATACCACCAATTAGTCCGTAAGAATTATGGCTGGTTTCTAGATATACTGGAACACCACCATTCATAACCATAGCGTTGTTATAAGCTGACTTATGGTTGTTACGGTCGAATAATACTAAATCGCCTTCGGTAACAGCAGCAGTGATTGCAATGTTGTTTGAAGTAGTTGAACCGTTCAACACGAAGTAGGCTTTATCAGCGTTGAATACTTTAGCAGCATGCTTTTCAGCTTTTAATGCAGCGCCATCATGAGTTAAAACGTCACCAAGTCCATCTTCTGAAATTGAGACATCTGAACGGAAGAACTTTTCACCATAAAAGTCGTAGAATTTACGGCCAACTGGTGATTTGAGATAAAAGGCACCACCCTGGTGACCAGGACATTCAAACTGCCATGAACCACGATCAACCATTCTGTTCAATTCTGCGAAGAATGGAGGCATAAGGTTATCTTCATATTCTTTAGCAGCATGTTCAACTTCACGAGCGTAAATTTGTTTGTTGAAGTTGTTCGTTAAGTCTAATAGATGATCGATTGAATTAAGATGTGAGCTATTTGTATCTAGGACAGCAGCGTTCTTAGTTGCTAAGAAAACTGGAATTCCAAAGGTTGTTTCTTTAACTTCGTCTGCAATGCTAAGCTCTTCATCGGTTACAACGACAGCGCTAACATTTGTCCAGTCATTAACAGTGTTTACGTCAACAACTTCGCGGTCAGATTTTACATAATCGCTAATTTCTGGTGCCATTGCGACAACAAATTTCGACATTTCTTTTACATCCTTTCTGTGTGTTGGTGCATGATGTATTCCCCTTAAGATGGGGTAGGGGGCGTTACTGATGCGGCCTTAATTGATTTTTTGTGATCAAGTTCGACTAGTCTCCAATATATTGGTGATATTTCTTCCTTTCTCGGAAGAACCGAAATATATATAGTCGGTAGAGAATTCACAGTAACGTTAGTTGTAGAAACTAAAAGATCAAAGCTGCTTAATTTCATTCTGAATAGTTCATTTGGTGAAATAAGCGTTAGTACATTATGTGGTGGTAGGTTGTTCTGCAGTGAAAGCAGTACATATTGTGAAATTTCAGCACCTGCGTGACAAACGACTAAAATGTTATTTGCTTTTCGGTGACGTTCAACTGCGACTAAAAAGTGTAGTGAGAGTAATGAAATTTCGTCATCTGATAATTTAATTTGATAATGTTCTTCGATACCAGTTGCACTAGTCTTAACTGCCTGAGCAATCAGCCTGTAGTGAGAGGAAATCTCACCTTTTAGTGGGTCAGTTATGTGTAATCCGAGATTCAATCTAGCAATCATTGGAATTAGATGATATATCGTAACTTTTAACAGTTCTGCGTCGTTATCTAGCTTCATTCCTAAAGTCGAACTAATTTTTTTGATCAACTTTTTTGATTCTAAAGTGAAGTCATGTTTTGATGCAAAATCGTCTGGGTTACTTCTGATACCATGTCCCAGCAAGAGTAAATAGAGGAACCTTAGGTTTTCTCCACTAATTTTTACACCAGTGGAGGACCGATAAACTTCTGTTAAATTAAATACGACATTTGAGAGGTCTGTATTTTTTAAAACATCCAAAACAACGGTATGGTTTTCGGGTTGAGTGAGATTGAGGCCATATTTGACGCGATTTAAAAATATAAAAAGTGATTCTCTCAATGAAATGGGTAAATACTCGTCTTGAACGTGTGAATCCTGTTGAGAATTATCCTCTACAAAAGTAGTTGCAATTTCTGAAATGGTGCTACCAAATATTTCAGAAGTCTGTTCATCACTTAAGTCAGAATGCTTGAGATACAAGTCTAGGTATTTGCGAAAGGCTTGTTCAATCTTGATTTCATCGTTGAAAGAACTAACCGTCTTATCGAGATTGATATCATTCTTTTTTAAAAAATCACTAACGGCATCAAAATCTTTCTTAATTGATTGCACAGAGACAAAGAATGTTTCTGCATAGTGACGATAACTTTTACGATCAGAAAACAAAATTTTTGCAAAGAGATACAATCGCCGGTATTGGGGTGAAAAGGTTGTGTCTTGCTCGGCTGAAACGTTATTTCCTAAGGTTAGACGAACATGCTGCTTTTTTTCTTCACTACCGACAATTAAAAAACCTTTTCTCGGTAGTCTTTCCAGAGATAATCCATTATCACTTAAAAACGTTTCAATGTTTTTACTGTGATTATAGATGGTCTTTTGTGAAACTTTTAAGGCCGATGCATAGAAACTTGCAGATCGGTATCCAGTTTCCGAAAGCATTAAGTTAAGCAAGTCACGGTCGTAATTAGTCATATTATTCACTATGCTTTCTCCATATCGTTACAATCGACTATTCACTCGAGTATGCCAAAAAGTTGTATTGGTCCAGTGGCTTCGGACACATATAGTAGAAAACGAAAAGATAAAAATGAATAAAATATTGCACGATTTGATTTTTGAAGTGCTGAGCAGACAAGTCTGCTCAGCACTTCTGAAATCAGATTGATAATGTGTACACAAACAATAAAAGTGCAAAAGCTAGCTTTTATAAACAACAATATAAAACATATTTTGAGAAAACGCTTTAATGCTGTTCACGTCAATAATAATAGCATGTATAAAACGTCAGCTTTTTACCTTTACGTACCGCATTTGTTGCTACTTATGTATAAATTAAATGGCATGAAAATGATATTGTGTCCCGAGTGTATGATTGCTGCATATCAAAGAATATAGGACAAACAGCACTTTGACTGTGAATCTTTAGAGTTTTAAGTTCTATTTAAAAAGTGACTTTTGTCATTAGTGGTCTAAAAATTTAGCCTAGGCATTCGACACACTAAAAAGCGAATTCAATCATTAGATTGACTTTCAAAGTGTAAAATGACACAATGTGTTTCGAGAAAACTGCTTTGAAACGTGCTGTCCACATTCTGTTTTATTTAACTTACATTTGAATAAGTTTTAAGGAGAATTTGGAATATGGACGCAAACGAAAAAAAGGCTCAAGCCGGAAAAATGGGCTTCGTGGGTCTAGTTGCACTGTGTGTCAGTGCGATGGTAGGATCTGGGGTCTTTGATTTACCTAAGAACATGTCGCAAGTTGCTGGTGTTAACGGGCAATTACTAGCATGGATTACTACCGGTATTGGTATCTGGTTTATTGCTGAAACATTCGTTATTTTAAGTGACGTTAAGCCTGGTATGACGGCTGGCTTATACAAGTATGGTGAAGCTGGATTTGGTGCCTTTGCTGGTTTCTTTACAGCGTGGGGATACTTTGTCTGTGAATGTGCTGCCAATGCTGCTTATGCGGTTTTGACGATGAGCACTCTTGATTACTTCTTCCCAGGTATGTTTACTGGTGGTAACAACTGGCCTTCAGTTATTGGTGCAACAGTGCTTACTTGGGCTTTGACTGCATTGGTTCTTCGTGGTGTTGAAGTTTCAAGTACAGTTCAAAAGGTTGCTACTGCTATTATGTTGGCTGTTGTTGTGGTATTCCTCGCAACAGTTGCGTCACACTTTAATATGCATACATTTACGACAAATGCTAATGCTACACAGGCAATTGCTTCTCGTGGTGACAAGCCAATGGGTAGCTTAATGCACCAGTTAATGTCAACTATGATGGTTACTTTATGGTTGTTCGGTGGTGTTGAAGGTGCCGTTGTTATGTCTGGTAAAGCTCGCGATGCTAAACAGGTTCCTAAGGCAACAATTACTGGGTTCATTATTTGTATTGTAATGTACACATTAGTTGGTATGCTTTCATTGGGTGTTTACTCATATGGACACTTAGCAACTCTTACTTCACCATCTACTGCTTACATTTTAACTAATTTATGGCACAGCACTATTGGTCGTGATGTGATCACTGTTGCATTATTGTTCGCAGTGTTTGCTAGCTGGATTTCATGGATTCAAATGTTAGCAGAACTTCCACAACATGCAGCTGCTGAAGACGGTTCTTTCCCTAAGGCATTTGCCAAGGTTTCAAAGAACAATGTTCCAAGCTTCTCAATTATCGTAGCAACATGTGTTATTCAAGTAATTATCATTATTGCTCACTTTGATTTAAACGCATATCAAATGCTATTGACTGTTGTTGGTACTATGACTGTTCCTCCTTACTTAATTTCAGAACTATATCTGATTAAGATTAGTCGTAAGGAAGGCGAATTTGCTGAGGGTTCTAAACATAGTCGTGGTAAGGCCTTAACGATTGCCTTACTTGCGTTTGCTTATACTTTAATTATGGGATTTGCTGCTGGACCACGTTATATTGCCATTGCATTTATTGTCTATGCTTTAGGTATTCCTTTGTACATGGTTGCTAGAAAGCAACATAACAAGGTAACGTTTACTAAGCGTGAGTTAGTATTTGCCGTTATTATCGTTCTAGTTGCTATCTATGGGGTTTATGCTTTAATTGCTGGATAGTTTGAATACTAATTTGAAGATTGTTCCGTTGGACTTTGTCCTTCGGAACTTTTTTTGTATAGGGCGAATTTATAACAATGGATGTGTAGAATTCTGAGGCTTACTAAGCTTAATAAGTCCCGAAAAGCATCTTGGATAATTAGATAGTGTTAAGTACGTTCTAATCTTTTTGTTACTTTTTTGGAGTTATCTATTGACATTAGAAACGAAAAGTTAGATATTCAGGGTACGAGTAATGAGTGGAACAAAAGTTTTGCTGTAAGTTTACAGAAACCGGAGTCTTGTGAGAACCGGCATGCAAAATGAAACACAGCCACGAACTCGAGCAACTATGAACTTGGAATACATAGTATGCTTCGTGTAGATTACGTTATAAATCTTGAGTCTCTACAGGGACTCAGTGAGGTTGTAATCGTGAGATTACAATAAACAGAGGTGGAACAGCGATAATTCGCCCTCCAAGGTCATGACTATGACCTTGGAGGTTTTTTTGTATCTAGAAAGGGGAACGCACATGAGTGAATACGATTATCAACGACCAAAAGGAACTGCAGACATTTTACCGGGTGAAGTTGAGGCTTGGGAAAAGATTGAAGGCGTAGCCAGAGACTTATTTCCTAAGTTTGGCTATCGCGGCATTAGAACGCCTATGTTCGAAGATTATAATGTTTTTGCAAGAAATGTTGGGGATACGTCTGATATTGTTGAAAAGCAAATGTATGACTTTGAGGACAAAGGCGGGAGAAGAATTGCATTACGCCCTGAAGGGACTGCTGGAACCGTACGAGCCTATGTCCAGAATAAATTGTTTGGACCTGAGTTTCCTAAACCATACAAAGTGTATTATATGGGACCAATGTTCCGCTATGAACGTCCACAATCTGGTAGACAACGCCAATTCAATCAAATTGGTTGTGAAGCTTTAAATAGTGAGTCACCTCAGATTGACGTTGAAGTAATTTCAATGGCGCTTCAGTTTTTCGATAGATTAAAAGTTAAAAACTTAAAATTGGTTATCAATACGTTGGGCGATACTGAAACACGCGATGCTTATCGTGAGGCATTAATTAATTATTTGAAACCATTTTATGATCAGCTTAGTGATGACTCTAAAAAGCGTCTATACAAAAATCCACTACGGGTTTTGGATAGTAAAGATGCAGAGGATCAAAAGATTGTTGAAAATGCGCCTTCAATTTTGGATTGTTTAAGTGACTATTCACGTAATTACTTTGAACAAATAAAGAAATTGTTGGATGAGCTTGGAATTGATTATGAGATCGATTCAGATATGGTGCGTGGCTTAGACTACTATACTCAAACTATTTTTGAGATTATGTCTAACGCCGATATCTTTGGTGGTGACTATGTAACTGTCTGTGGTGGTGGAAGGTATAATGGTCTTATCTCACAGCTTGGTGGTCCTGACGAAGGTGGTATTGGATTTGGTATGGGAGTTGAACGACTATTGTTGCTCCTTAAAGATGAGAATCCAGATTTTGCGCCAAAAGAAGTTGCTGACGTATTTTTAGCCGCTGCAGATGATGAAGGCGATGATCTTGCGTTTAAGATGCTGGATCAGCTGCGGAAAAAAGAAGTGACTGCAGATAAGGATTATCAAGGAATAAAAGTTGGTTCTCAAATTAAAGAAGCAATCAGGAAGAACGCTCGATATTACGCAGTTATAGGCAAACGTGAAGTTACCGATGGAACGATTGACTTGGTTAATACTGAGAATAGAGAAACAACGACCGTTAATATTAATGAGTTTACTGAGAGACCAATGGAATTTTTAAAGTAAACTGTTATGACTAAAAGCTAAGTGATGTTTTTATCACTTAGTTTTTTTTGCGTAAGAGGGCTACTAAAATTGAAAACTTTTTAAAAGTAAAAACACTACTTTTTTTGGAGTATGTGTCTTATTCTATTTAGTGAGAGGTTTTATTTTTTATTACAAGTTAAACGCAGTAGCGAACTTTTGTCTTAAATGTGTCACTTTCTGATGCGGTAGAAATCGTCATGATAAATTGCTGGAAAACATACATTGATTTAAAAAAATCAAGTGGTGTGCATTTATATTTAAACGCACACTATTGGCTAAATCAGTCAAAATATGTCAATACAATTAGTCGATAGGATGGTGAATGACAATGGAAATTGAAACTGTAAAAAAAGATTTAGAAGCTGTTTTAACAGATTATTTTTCAACTGTAGATTTAAAGAAGGGTGCGATTTTTGTTCTGGGTTCAAGTACCAGTGAAGTTCGTGGTGAATGGAAAGGAACAGAATCTAGTCTAGATGTTGGAAAGGCAATTATTGAAACAGTACAATCTTTTTTGAAGCCAAGAGAAATCAATCTTGCAGTCCAGGGATGTGAACATATTAATCGGGCTTTATTGATTGAACGCTCAGTTGCCGAAAAAAAAGAGTTAGAAATTGTTTCAGTTAAACCGGCAATTCATGCTGGTGGTGGAACACAGGTTGCTGCCTATCAGGAAATGACCGATCCGGTTGAGGTAGAGCATATAGTCGCAGACGGCGGAATTGATATTGGTGGAACAGACATTGGTATGCACGTTAAGTATGTTCAAATTCCTGTTCGCCTGGCTCACCGTGATGTAGGTAGTGCACGGGTAGTCGGATTATCGTCAAGACCTAAACTAATTGGCGGTGAACGTGCAAGATATACCTTTACGGAAGATAACCTTAAGGATATTCGATGAGAAAGGCCAATGACTCATTCTCATTACGTCGTATTCTTATTGCAGCGATGATGATTGCAACAACAGTTGTTGTTAGCCGTTTATTGATTATTCCTGTTCCGTTGACTCATGGAAATATTAATTTATCCGATGCAGGTATACTAGTTGCAGCGCTACTACTTGGCCCTTGGCTTGGCGGAAGCGTTGGTGCACTGACGGGCTTTTTACTGGATTTACTTTCAGGGTATGGACAATATATGATGTTTTCTTTAATTATTCATGGTCTTGAAGGCGTGATTGCAGGTCAGGTAAAGAATACTAAAAATAAATGGACGAGGTTTTATGTCCTTTTACTAAGTATTTGCGTAATGGTTATCGGATATTTTATAGTTGATAAATTATTTTATGGATTCTACGCTAGTTTGGTAGGTATTGGCGGCAATTTCATTCAGGGCATAGTCGGCATGGTGATTGCACTAATTAGTACACCACAAATAAAAGGGAAATTGAGATCAGATCTCTAAATCCTTATTTTTGTTGACTTAGGAGGTCTTGATGAAGAGTTCATTAATTATTGAGGATCTTACATCCTGGGGTCAAATGTCTATGACATCGGCTTTGACAATCACCCAGAGTTATGGAATTTATACGGCTACGCTGCCTGTGCAGATATTTTCTACACAAACTGAGGGATTTGGAGTTCCAAAGAGACTCAGTAGCTTAAGCTGGCTAGAAGAAACTACGGCTCACTGGAAAAGCAATGGGATTACTTCCTTTGATTCCGCACTAATCGGATATTTAGGTGAAAATAAATTTGTTCGATTTGTAGATGATTTGATAAACGCAGGTAATTGTGACTTTTTAATAGTTGATCCAGTTATGGGAGACAGAGGGAAGTTGTATCCAGGGTTGGATGATGAGTATATCAAGCGCATCACACTTTTGGCATCAAAGGCTGACTTAATAACACCAAATGTGACGGAACTTGGTATGTTGATAAATCAATCTTTAACGTCGAATACTGAATATGCGGAAATTCAAAAAGGGCTAATGCTTTGTCAAAAACAATTTAGGCATTGCCAGGTTGTCGTAACAGGAGTTTCTAGAAATGGCGAAACTGGCTGTATGTGGTTGGAAAACGGTAATTTTAAATTAGCTATGACCAATAAGGTTGAGGGACATTTTTACGGTACGGGAGATTTATTTTCGGCTATCACAAATGCGTTAATAGTTCAGCATGCTAGTTGGTCATTACAAAGTGTATTCAGTACAGCTGTTAAGCTTGTTTCGATAGCTATCCAACAAACTGTTGATGCAAACGTTGATTATAAAAACGGACTAATTTTAAGAGATGCTATAAAGGAAATGTTGTTAATCAAATAAGTACACGTAAACCTTACCAATCAACCGAAAGTTGATGTAAGGTTTTTTTGTCTTGTAGAGCGCTTTTGTGTACGAGAATCAATTCAGTAAGTTATATTGGTCATAGGTTTATAAACGATGAAAGGAAATACGATTATGAGAACGCTAACCGGTACGCCCAGAGATAATAACTATAGGATGCCTGGTGAATTTGAGCGACATCAGTGTGTTTTTTTACTTTGGCCACAACGTCCTGATAATTGGAGGAATGGGGGTAAACCAGTTCAAAGAACCTTTGTTCAGTTGGTTGCGACTATTGCACAACTGGAACCTGTAGTTGTAGGTGTTAATGATGATCAATATGATAATGCCTATGAACAGCTATCTGGTATAGCGAAAATTGTAGAAATATCTCATGATGATTCCTGGGTTCGAGATACTGGAGCTACTTTTGTCAAAAATGATGAAGGAGGCTTGAGAGGCATTGATTGGGGATTCAATGCATGGGGAGGATTGAAAGACGGTTTGTACTTTCCATGGGAAAAGGACAATCGAGTTGCAACAAAAATGATAGAGCAGGTGGGCGTGAAGGAATACCGAAATGAAAGCTTTATTCTAGAAGGTGGCTCATTTCATGTAGATGGTCAAGGGACACTAATAACAACGGAAGAATGCTTGTTATCTTCGGGACGGAATCCAGAGTTATCTAAGAACGAAATTGAGAAAACTCTAAAAGAATATCTGAATGTAAGCAAAATAATTTGGTTAAAAGGTAGATTGCAAATTTAATCCGAATTTTTGGACAAATTTGTCAGCATAACCTGAT
>NZ_JQCB01000050.1 GCF_001437435.1 Furfurilactobacillus siliginis
TTCACTTAGTGAAGTAGAACCAGATTGACTTTCACTTAATGAAGTTGAGCCGGATTGGCTCTCACTTAGTGAAGTTGAACCAGATTGGCTCTCACTCAAGCTAGTTGAGCCGGATTGGCTCTCACTCAATGAAGTTGAACCAGATTGACTTTCACTTAATGAAGTTGAGCCAGATTGGCTCTCACTCAATGAAGTTGAACCAGATTGACTTTCACTTAGTGAAGTA
>NZ_JQCB01000051.1 GCF_001437435.1 Furfurilactobacillus siliginis
CCATTGACGGTACAATAAGAGCTCTGTTTGAACCGGTTTAAGGTACAAGGTATTAGGTTTACCAGTTTTTCGGTCATGAATAAACGCATTTTGTTTAATAGAACCGTCCGGATTAAAAATATCGGTTTGTTTTAAGCGCATGACATCACTGACTCGCAACAGTGTCGCTTTGCCAACTTGAAAAACTGTATAGTTACGCCGGCCAGCTTTAAAGTTGTTGAGTAAG
>NZ_JQCB01000052.1 GCF_001437435.1 Furfurilactobacillus siliginis
CTCGAATAATCGTTTTCCAAATAACGCTTTTTGTTCATCAGCTCCTCGCTGATTTGTACCATAAGATCCATCCCAAAAATCGCTACTAATTTGCCCCTTGTTTAATGAGTCTTTTAAATATATTTTCCCATATGGTATTTTCTTCCCATTTTTAGGCCAATGAATTCTATTTTGCTTTTCTAGTTCTTTATATTCCCCATTGCTAATCATCCA
>NZ_JQCB01000006.1:0-18672 GCF_001437435.1 Furfurilactobacillus siliginis
AAGGAAGCTGATCTTTTTTGTCCGAACAGCGTTCGGATTAATTTTACAATCTACCATGTAAGCTGAAAATTCCTTACTGCTTGAATTCATACTGATTTTTTTCATTGAAATCTCCCTCAATACTTTTCGTATTATTCTATAAATAAAATAATACCACTCAATTAAGATATTATTGAGCCTAAAAAAGGTGATGCCCATATGGACATCACCTTTTCCAATTTAACTTTAAAAATTACCGATGGTTGATTGAGTAGCCATGCTTGCTACCACCGCCGTTGCTACTGCTACCGTGTCCGTGGCCATTGCCACCGTTACGAGAGCCAGAAGGCTTGTGGTCGCGACTACCACCACGACTGCCACCGTTATCACGATCACGTGAGTAACGACCATGACCACCGCCATTGCCACCACGGTTATTGCCACGGTATCCACCGCGACCGCCGTTGCTATGACCGCGACCATTGCCACGACCGCCACCATGACGGTTAGGTAATGGACGTTCTGGTGTGATGTGAACTGGCGCTGAATGTTCATCACCAGGTGTCATGTTGGTTAATAAAGCAGCAACTAAGTCTTGAGCATCGTAATGGCTCAATAATTCAGCGGCTTCCTTATCAAACTTAGTTGTGTCAGTGCTTTCTACCAACTCAGCGATCTTGCTTTCAGCTGCTGACAACTGACCAGCAAGTGCTTCTTCAGCCGAAGGTGGCTTCAGAGGTAGCATGCGCACCTTAGTCAACTTTTCAATTTCACGCAGGTAATCCATTTCGTTTGGCGTTACAAACGTCAAACTTGTTCCGTGATGCCCGGCACGGCCAGTACGGCCAATCCGGTGCACGTAACTTTCTGGATCCTGAGGAATGTCATAGTTGTACACGTGGGTAACACCGGAGATGTCCAATCCACGGGCAGCAACATCAGTCGCAACCAAGATGTCTAACTTACCATCACGGAATTGCTTCAGGATTTGTGAACGACGTTGTTGCGTCAAGTCACCGTGAATCCCAGCAGCGTTGTAGCCACGGGCTTCAAGTCCCTTAGACAATTCGTCAACACGCCGCTTTGTCCGACCAAACACGATGGTTAGGTCTGGATCTTGAACGTCAAACAGACGCGTCATCAAATCAAACTTTTCGAATTCACGTGACTTTACATAGAACTGGTCCACTAAGTCAGTCGTTAATTCCTTCGCCTTGATCTTAACTTCCTTAGGGTTCGTCATGAACTGAACCCCGATACGACGGATCTTGTCAGGCATTGTTGCTGAGAACAGCAACGTTTGACGGGTGTTAGGTACTTGTTTGATGATACTTTCAATGTCGTCTAGGAAACCCATGTCCAACATTTCATCGGCTTCATCTAAAACCAATGTGTTGACGTGGTCCAAACGAACAGTTTTACGGTTAATGTGGTCTAGCAAACGACCAGGTGTTCCAACCACAATCTGTGGGTGGTTCTTCAAGCTGTTGATTTGACGACGAATGTCAGCCCCACCATAGACAACTTGAACCCGTGCCTTTTCAAATTTACCCAACCGGTATAATTCTTCTTGCGTTTGAATGGCAAGTTCCCGGGTTGGTGACACGATCAACGCCTGTACATTCGGGTTGCTAGTGTCAATCTTGTTTAGGATTGGTAGCCCAAAGGCCGCCGTTTTCCCAGTCCCTGTTTGTGCTTGTCCAATAACGTCATCGCCTTGTAAAACCAAGGGAATCGTTTGTTCTTGGATAGGGGTTGCTTCTTCATAGCCACTTTCATCGATGGCTTTAAGCAGGTCGTCTTTCAGGCCTAGTTCTGAAAACTTCAAATTAGTTCCTCCTCGGGCCAAACGGTTGCATCAACACTAGCAAAAATCCGTCTGCTATCGCGTGAAAATGGCCATTTTGGCTCGTTCTATTGTTTTGTGATTACCATTAAGTTGTTGGTTTTAAAAAAACGCAACTATAATAGTTTAACGCGTGCGACCTCTTTTTACAACTGCAAGTCATTAGTTAACCGATATTAACAATATTAAACGAGCGTGGGATAAAAGTAATGAGGTCGTCCCCTCCACAGAGACTCGGCTTTTGTCCCACGTTTAAGTTTGTAAATTAAAAAAGGCTGGGACATAACTAATTATGTCCACAGACCCATTGTTGTTTTCTAAGCTTCAAGGAGACGTGTGTCAAAAGTCAAGTCGCTGTGCAGACTACGAACCACCTACTGGATTGAAGACCAACCCGTACGGTCGTTCTAGCTCTTGCTTGCTACCTCCCGACTTTTGTCCCTCTCTCATCATAAGTCAGTTACTTTTTACTCGTACCGTTTTGTAACGTGCTTAAAACCGTTTCTAAATGCACACCGTGACTCGCCTTCAGTAAGACTTCATCACTAGCCTGCACATCTGCTGCTAAATCACTTGTCAGCCGATCTTTGTCATCTAATGCATAGTAGTGCAAATTGTCAGCTGCATAGTCACCACTAAGGGCCTGCTGTAATGCCTGCATGTGCGGTCCAATCAAATATACCGACTGAATCTCATTAGCATGCAGTGCGGTCGCAACCGAGGCATGTAATTCATCTGCATCAGTGCCTAATTCCAACATATCACCCAAAACCGCAATGTGCCGACCGGCAGCCGGCGTTTTAGCAAACATCTGCAAGACATCTTTCATCGCAGTTGGATTGGCATTATAAATATCACTTAAAATCGCTTCACCAGTAATCCCAGTCAACCATTGCGTGCGGTTTTCCGTCAGTGCAACGTTCGCTAAGCCACGAGCCATGTTTGCAACTCGGACATGGAACAGTTCACCCACGGTCAAAGCAGCCATCGCATTGTTGACGTTGTACTCTCCAAGCAACGGAATCGTGAATGTTTCATCAGGCCATTGATTGACCACAAAACTAGTTTCATGTTGCTCATTGTCCGTTGTAATCTTTGTTGGATATAGGTTATTCGAGCTCTGTTGACCAAAGGTACGCTGTTCATTGTCAATCGTAGCCGCACGTTCCGCCAGCAATGGTTCATCCCCATTGAATACGAAGCGACCATCAGCCTTTAAACCGTGGGTAATCTCCATCTTTGCATCCGCGATTCGATCACGTGTGCCGAAAAATTCAATGTGAGCTTCACCAATCATCGTAATAATGGCAACGTCTGGTTCAACCAATTTACTCAACGCATCAAGTTGGTCAAAACGATCCATCCCCATTTCTACAACCAGAATCTCAGTGTTTGGATCCATGGATAACACCGTGTATGGCACACCAACTTCATTATTATAGTTAGCAAATGTCTTCACGACGTTATATTCCGTGTCCAACACACTGGCAGTCATGTCCTTGGTCGTTGTTTTACCATTACTACCAGTAACCGCAACGACTTGCGGATTGATCTTAGACAACCAGTAACGAGCAAGTTTTTGCATTGCTGCTAAGGGATCATCAACAATCAACACCGGAAAATCAGTTGGTGCCTGAGCAGTCTTTGATGCTGCCCAAAAACTGGCAACAGCACCGTGAACGCGAGCTGAATCGATAAATTCATGTCCATCATGTTCACCAGCTAAAGGCACAAACAAGGTGCCAGCTGCTAACTGGCGGCTATCAAAGTGCACCGCCGTGACCGTTACATCGGCCCATTGACTCACATCATTTTGTGCATCCACCGCTTTCGCGACTTCTGCCAATTGCATTTTCATTATTATCCTCACCATCAAGCGCCGGCAGCGGCATGGACACGCTGCGGCTTAATTCTTAAATACAGTCGAAGATTATTATACCACAGCAGGTCTGCTTGCTTGATCTAGTACGTGGGGGAGTATCTTCTGAAAACAGGATAACGGCGAACTCACTTCGTTCGTCGGCAACCAGGCGGAGCCCCTCACCGTTCGGACTTTGCACAATTCTTGTGCAGCCCTCACTCACGGGACGCCACCTGATTGCCATCGCCGTTACCCTGTTTTCAGAAGAGTGCTGTTCGCGTTGCGAACAGCACAAAACCGTAACCACTAAAGTAAAAGTCACCGCTGTCGATAATTTCAATGATGGTACCGTCTTCTACTACTGTCAGTGAACGAAACAAATACCAGCCACTTCACGTTTACTTCGACGATAACTGGGCTTGTGTCGTTGCCCCCGCGTGAACTGCGCGTGGGCAACGCACTCCCCTGCCGCCAAGCAATTAGCAATAGAGACCAGATGTAACACCGAGAACGAAGGGCTGCGAAGAATTCGCAAAGCCCGCAGTGGTAAGGTGTCACATCGAGTCGACGGTGAGCGAAGCGAACTTTCTAATGGCTTGGCGGCAGGAGACACAGCAACAGCGCAAAACACTTGCGTCAGATTCATGAACACGGCACAATAATAGGTAACTTAGGTTTTTCAGGAGGAGCACCATGCAAAACGTTCTGTTCGTTTGCCTTGGCAACATCTGTCGGTCGCCCATGGCCGAAGTGATTTTTAAGCATCTTGTTGATGAACAACAATTAGCTGATCACATTAAAGTAGATTCTGTAGCCACTAGTAACTGGGAAGAAGGTAACCCACCGCATCCGGGTGCCGTTCACGTTTTAAATGAGCACGGTTTAAGCGCCGCCGGTTTAACGTCACGGCCAATTACCGACAAAGACATTAACTGGGCTGATTGGATCATCACAATGGACCGATCCAACATGGCCAACCTGCAGCGCCTCGTTCCGGCTGCTGCGCAAAGCAAATTACATCTCGCCTTTGAAGTGGTTCCTGAAAAAGCTGCACAAGAAATTCCTGATCCATGGTACTCACATAATTTCGAACTGACCTATCGCCAGTTGAATGAAGTTTTACCCTTATGGCTTGCTAAAATTAACCAAGCAAATTAAAAAGAGGTGTTTGGGACAAAATAACTTATGTCCCAAACACCTCTTTTTGAATTTACTACATCAATTAGCTTTGCTTAAATCTTCAACCTTTTGTTTGTAACTAAACCCATCTAATGCCGCCTTAGGTGCGTTCTTCCATGTATAGCTGCGAACATACTTACCACGCACCATCAATCGTTTATCACCGGTGGCGTCACAAGTAATCAAGGTGACCAGTTTCTTGCCCGGCACATCATCGACCACATCAACGCGCGTCGCCTGAATAAATTTGCGTTCAGTTGTGGTGTATTCATACACGTGATCCAAATCAGTTAGGTAAATCTTCTGACCAACACGACTCTTCCAGAACAGCGGACTGAACATCGCGTCTTTTTCATCCATCCGGTGACCAGCAATGGCGTAATTACCAGTACCCATCACCTGTCCAGGCTTCAACGTGCCTGTGGCCAACGCCAAATCCTCATCAGAAACACCATTTACGATTTGCAAATTCATCTTAATATCGGGAATGGCAATCAAACCAATGGCTTTAATCTTATGATTCATACGTGCCTTAGCTGCTGTCTGCAAACCGAGTGAGTTCACGCTTCTAAAATCATAACTAACCTTGGCATGCTGATTTTTTTTAACATCGCTACGCGTAATGGTTGGATGGTAACTTTTTACCAACCAGTTCGTAATGGGACCATTGAAGATCAGCACCATTGACACAGCCAGCAGTAACGCAATAACAATACCGCTAATCCACTGACCAACTTTTGAGCGACCTGATTTTTTCCCGTGTGACATGAATAATCCTTTCAGACGTTGACGCGTCTACAAAATTATTTTAAAAGGTGTAAAATAATTATTTGTCAATTTAATTGATATGCAAAATATACCGCAAACGTCATTAAAGATAAAGAAGGATGCCCTATTGTTCAAGCAACTCAAACACCAATTATTTCGTAAACGTCTCCCTTGGGAACAAAATATTTTTGTTCTTTGGTTCGGCACATTTATGGCTGGCATGGCCTTTAGTGAAATCATGCCGTTCATGTCACTTTACATAGATACACTTGGCCATTTCTCAACGGCGCAACTTAACTTCTATTCTGGCATCACCTTTTCGGCCACCTACCTCGTAACCGCCATTGTTTCCCCCTTATGGGGACGCTTAGCTGATCGTCGCGGACGCAAACTGATGATCCTGCGTGCATCACTTGGTATGGCCATTGTACTCGGGGCTATGGGACTGGTCACCACTGTTTGGGAACTGATTGCACTGCGGTTTATCCAAGGTGTCTTCTCTGGCTACATTTCAAATGCCAACGCATTGGTCGCTACCGAATCACCCAAAGAGCACTCCGGCCAAGCACTCGGCACCTTAGTAACTGGCTTTACTGCCGGTAACTTGCTGGGACCTTTACTAGGTGGAACGCTCGCTGCCAGTTTTGGCTACCGGGTGACCTTTTTCATTACCGGCGGCTTACTGCTAATCGTCTTTTTACTCAGCTGGTTGTTTGTCCATGAGCATTTCACGCCGGTGGAAAAAGACGCCATGAAATCGACTAAAGACGTCATCAAAACTTTTAAACATCCCCAGCTGATCTTAGGGATGCTGATTACTACGACAATTATCCAAATTGCCAACCAGTCGATCAGTCCTATTCTCAGTTTATATGTTCGCCAACTATTGCATGGTAACGGCTCCGTCTCACTTGTTGCCGGTATCATCGCCGCCATCCCTGGACTAGCAACCATCGTGGCCGCACCACGACTAGGTGTTTTAGGCGATAAAATTGGCACCGAGCGAATCCTAACCATTGGCTTTGTCTTCGCCATCTGTGTATTCATTCCGATGGCTTTTGTTCGCAATGTTTGGGAGCTGGGCTTCTTCCGCTTCCTAATCGGTATCTCCGATGCCACCATGATGCCTGCTGTACAAACATTACTGGCAAAGAACTCCCCAGTATCTGTTACCGGTCGTGTCTTCTCCTGGAATCAAAGTTTCATGGCCATGGGCAGCATCGTCGGACCTTTGATTGGATCAGTGGTATCCGGCACTTGGGGGTATGGTGCAGTCTTCTTATCCACGGGCGCCATCGTCGCATGTAACCTCGTACTGTTTCGCTTCAATACCAGAGATTTCCGTGCCGCAAAAGCAAAATAAGCTGGAATACCGCAAACAAGACGTATATTTCACTTTTCAGGATGTAAGTTTATAAAAAATAATGGTCTGAAACAAAACTCGCTTTTGTTTCAGACCATTATTTTTGATTTATGCGTTTAAATAGCGAAAACATAACCGCATTGGCTACACTACTATTTCGCCGTTGCCTTTTGCATCCGGAAATTAATCGTTGCTAACACGAGCATCGCTACGATCATTGCCAGTACAATCATAAAGTCATGTTGTGCGCCTCGTGCTGTGGCAGCTTTCATGGACAAACTGCCGGCATGTAGCTGACTGCTAGACAGAACCGTCGCCATAATGGCCGTTCCAATCGAGCCCGCGTACTGCTGAATCGAGTTAAAGGCTGCATTACCATCGCCGAACAACTCAGGCGATAACTGCTGAAGTCCATTTGTTAACGTGTTACTAAATGAAAAGGCAAAGCCGATACAAAATAGCATGTACAAGCCAACCAGCCAGAGCAGTGCCATGTGTGGTGCTACGACAACAAAGCCTAGCATTCCTAGGCAAGACAGCACTAAGCCCCACATAATTGGTTTTTGCGCACCGCTGCGATCTAGGACATTTCCTGAAATAGGTGTCAAAATACTATTCAGCAGGCTCCCTGGCAACAAAATCAGACCAGCTGTCATCGCGTTTGCACCCAGCACCAGTTGTGCATAGTTTGGCAACAAGAAACCTAAACCAATGTTCCCTAACTGAATCAAAAGATACGTCAAAAAGCTCAGCGTAAAGGTCGGTTGTTTAAATATCGTGACCGCAATCAGGGGATGTTCAGTGTGTAATCCCCACCAGCCATAGCCAACTACAGCAATGACGCCAATCAGGATAAAGCCCCAAAATAGTGGACTTCCCCAACCACTGTGAGAAACGTTGTTAAAACCAAGCGAAATCGTGATAAACGCAACGGCTATCAGTACAAAGCCAACAATGTCAAAGCGTGTTACAACAGGCTGCGTCTTTTGATGAATATTGAAGAATCCTAACACAAATGCAATCAAGGTAATCGGTAAAATGATCCAAAAAATCATCCGCCAGCCGAGTGCATAAGAAACGAGTCCACCATAGGTTGGTCCTAAGGCAGGTGCGAAACCGATAATCATTCCGCCTAACGCCATGTAGACACCTAACTTTTCCACCGGCACAAACTGGGTGATGATGGTAAACATCAACGGAATACATAATCCCGTCGCAACACCACCAATTAACCGTCCCAATAATAAAATACTAAACGTTGGTGCCAGTGCACAGACTAGCAAACCAATGACAAACAGGATAATTCCTAGCGCAAATGTTCCTTTGTAGCTGAACCGCTTATGAATATATGACGCCATCGTCATTACCAACGCCGCCACTAACAGATAGCCGGTCGTTAACCATTGCACCGTCCCAATCGTTACATGCAATTGCCGCATTAACGTTGGAAAAGTTACATTCATCGACGTTTCCGTCAGCACACCACAAAATGATAAAATGGCAGTTCCTAAAATCGCTAATAATACTTTTCGCGAAACACGGTCAGTTGTTTGTTCTTGCATAAAAGTCACTCACTTTCTCTCATCACATGCCTTAGGACAAAAAAAGTACCCTGTTAGCATTAAGTTGCAGACAGGGTACCTATTTGTTTGAAAGACATGGATTGTTTAATGCGATTATATTACGCTTTTTATTCTTCAGTTGGCAAGGTGTTTTTTACTCCGTACTAAACAAATTCTCCCATACTGGGAGAATTATCGGCAAAAAAACAGACATCCAACACTTCAACAGTGTCAGATGCCTGATAGAACGGCATTTCTAATCCATTAAAAATACAGTTTACTTTAAACCGTACTTCTTGTTGAACTTGTCCACAGCGCCATCGGCTTGTGTGAACTTTTGCTTCCCAGTGTAGAATGGGTGTGAATCTGAAGTGATTTCAACACGGATCAATGGGTACGTGTTGCCATCTTCCCAGTCAGTTGTTTCTTGAGAAGTTGCAGTTGAACCTGAAATAAATTTGAAGCCAGTGGTTGAGTCCATGAATACAACCTGGTGGTAATCTGGGTGAATTCCTTGTTTCATAAGTTCATATCTCCTTTTGCCATGAGTCATTTACTGAGTCATAGTTCCAATATAATCAACTCTAGTAATATACCATCAAAAACACAGTGTTGCAATAGCCAACAACTAGTATTCAAACACACCAGCGTCAGTATCTTCAATCACCTGCACATCAGCGCCTAGCGCAGTCAGCTTATCTGAGATCCGATCGTAACCTCGCAAAATATTCTCTGCATTAACAATCGTAGTCTGTCCATCAGCTAAAAGCCCTGCGATAACCAATGAAGCGCCGGCACGAATTTCACCAGCAGAAACTGTCGCACCAGTCAATTCTGTGCAATGATCCACGATGATCATGTGGTCTTCCAAACGAATCTTAGCGCCCATCCGATTCAGCTCAGCAATGTGCTTCGTCCGTTCAGGGTAAATGGTATCAATAATAATACTAGATCCTTCAGCAAGCCCCATCAGTGGTGTGATTGGCTGTTGTAAATCGGTCGCAAAGCCAGGGTAAGGCATCGTCTTCACCTGAATCGCATGCAGTTCATTTGAGCCATGAACAAAGATGCTGTCTTCGTTCACATCGAGCTTCACACCCATTTCCAGTAACTTCGCGGTAAATGATTCCAAGTGTTCTGGAATCACGTTTTGTACGTTGACGCCATCCCCAACAGCTGCTGCCATTGAAAGATACGTCCCGGCTTCAATCCGGTCTGGAATTATGGTATGAGTGTTAGTCGCTTCTAGTCGCTCAACACCTTCAATACGAATAACATCCGTTCCTGCACCACGGACTTTAGCACCCATGTTGTTCAAGAAGGTCGCTAAATCAATGATTTCTGGCTCTTTGGCAGCATTTTCGATGACTGTTTGACCAGTCGCTTTGACCGCCGCCAAAATAATGTTCATCGTGGCGCCAACTGAAACAAGATCAAGGAAAATCCGTGCACCATGCAAGCCAGCACTGGCATCGATGTGCACTGCATCATCAATTTCAGTCACTTGTGCACCAAGCGCTTTGAAACCTTTGATATGCTGATCAATTGGCCGTGGACCGATATTATCGCCACCCGGGAACGAAACTGTGGCACGTTTGAACCGACCTAACAAGGCGCCCATGAAGTAATAAGAAGCACGCAGACTCTTAATGGCCTTACCAGGGAGGATGTTTTCCTCGATTTTTGTTGGGTCAATATCCAGCACGCCATTTTCAAAATGTGATGTCACATTCATCGATGCCAAAATAGCCATCAAGTTATGCACATCCAAGATATCTGGAACAGAATCAAAGCGGACCGGTGTATCTGCCAAAATAGCGGCAGGAATCAGGGCGACGGTACTGTTCTTAGCACCACCGATGGTAACTGAGCCTGATAGCCGGTGTCCTCCTTGGATGATCATTGATTTCATGCGTAATTCCTCTTTCGTCTTGTCGACAATTAATTTCAATTTAAAGTTGTGGCTCAACCTGCTTGTTAATGCGATGTGGGAGCACACAATTAATCTCAATATTAAAGAAGCTGAACCAAAAAAACAATACAGTTTCAGACTTCACAGTATTTTTTTAGAAAACAATTATTTAGTTGCTAGATGATTAACATCGACACAATTGCCAAAATTACTATAGCACACAATTTTTTGGGGTACAAAAAGGCTCCGTCATGGTTGCATTTCTGCCATGGCGAAGCCTTTTAAACCACATGTTAAATTATGCCATCAGAACCTTAAATAGACCTTAGTTCTTAGCGATGTGTTCATCATCGGCAGCTTTCACAAATGCCTTGAAGAGTCCTTCTGGACGATTTGGCCGTGATAAAAACTCTGGATGATATTGCGCTGCCACATGGAATTTATTCGTTGGGAGTTCAACGACTTCCACCAACCGGTTATCCGGTGATGTTCCAGAGAACACCAAGCCCTTAGCGGCTAATTGATCACGGTACTTGTTGTTGAATTCGTAACGGTGACGGTGACGTTCAGAAATAACTTCTTCATTGTTGTAAGCTGCGGCAGCAATTGTGCCGGGCTTCAACTTACATGGGTAAGCACCCAAACGTTGCGTCCCACCTAAATCATCCACATCTTCTTGATCTGACATCAAGTCGATAACTGGGTAAGCCGTTTCTGGGTTGATTTCCGTTGAGTTGGCGTTTTCTAGACCAACAACGTCGCGAGCAAATTCAACACAGGCCATTTGCATACCCAAACAGATACCAAGATATGGCACATCATGTTCACGCGCATATTTGATAGCTAGGATCTTACCTTCAATTCCCCGCGTCCCAAATCCACCGGGAACTAAGATACCATCTGCGTCTGCCAACATTTCTTCAACATTGTCTTCATTGATGTCTTCCGAGTTAAAGTGGTTGATTTTAACATCTGCATCGACCACATACCCGGCTGATTTCAAGGCTTCATTCACAGAAATGTACGCATCAGGTAGGTCTGTATACTTACCAACCAAGTCAATGGTGATCGTCTTGTGTAAGTTTTGAACGTGTTGTTCCAGCTTCTGCCATTCAGACATATCAGCTTTTGGCGCATCCAACTTGAAATGGTTCAGCACGATATCGTCCATCTTTTGGTCTTGTAAGGCCAATGGAATCGTGTAAACCGTTGGTACATCCATTGATTCAATGACTGCTTCAGGTTCCACGTCACAGAAGGATGCAATCTTGTTTCGCATGCCCTGTGTGATTGGTTGTTCCGTGCGGACAACTAACATGTTCGGTTGAATTCCCAGACCACGCAATTCCTTTACACTGTGTTGAGTTGGCTTCGTCTTCATTTCACCAGCTGCCCGCAAGTATGGAATCAACGTCGTGTGAATGTAGAAGACATTGTCACTACCAACATCGGACTTCATTTGACGCAAAGCTTCGATGAATGGTAGTGATTCGATATCACCAACCGTCCCACCGATTTCGGTAATCACCACGTCAGCGTCGGTCGTTTGACCAGCGCGCATGATTTTTTCCTTAATCGCATTCGTGATATGTGGAATAACCTGAACCGTTGCACCAAGGTAGTCCCCATGACGTTCCTTTTGCAGAACTTCTTGATAAATTTTCCCCGTGGTAACGTTGGAGTATTTATTCAGGTTAATATCAATGAATCGTTCGTAATGGCCAAGGTCTAAGTCAGTTTCGGTACCATCATCTGTCACAAACACTTCACCGTGTTGGTAAGGACTCATCGTGCCAGGGTCGACGTTAATATATGGGTCAAACTTTTGAATCGTAATCTTTAACCCGCGGTTCTTTAGCAAACGTCCTAACGACGCTGCAACGATCCCCTTTCCGATTGAAGAAACCACACCACCGGTGACAAAAATGTATTTGGTCATCTAAATAAACGCTCCTTTTGTTTTTTCGGGGAGTATCTGAAACAAAGAAAAAGCTCCCAATTCATGTGAATTGGGAGCAGCTTAATTGCTTCTGTCTTGTGCCCATTCTTTCGAACGGTGCCCAAAGAATATAATACTGATTTAGACCAATGAGGTCAAGCGAGAACTTTCAGAAATCAAAAACCTATTCTTCTTCGTCGTCATCGTTTTCTTCATCTTCGTCGTCATCATCGTCATCGTGCAATTCAGCAAGCTGACCTTCGATGCCGTCTGGCAAGTCTTCTTCAGTATCCTGATTTTCGGTGTCTTCATCATCAACATCGTCATCGTTGTCCTTAGTGTCATCGGCTGACTCTTCATCATCAGCTTCTTGACCAAAGTCATCATCTTCAGGATCATCATCGTCATAGTCAATTACGTCATCGTCATCAGCGGCGTCTGCCAAGAAGGCATTAACCTTACGGCGCTTCTTACGTTTTGGTTGATCTTCATCTTCTTCACCATTAATGGTGGCTTCATCGATGGAGTCAAATGGATACCAGGTCCGCAAGCCCCAGGTGTTGTCACCTAGTGAAATAAAGCTACCGTCGACGTTTAGATCAGTATAAAACTGTGCTAACCGTGAGCGGACTTCTTCATCGCTTGAGCCGAGGTATTGTTGAATGGCGTTTGCTAAGTCAGCAAAACCCATTGCCTCTCCGTGTTGTGAAAGGATTGCATGCGCAACCTCAATCATTGAGAGTTCGTTCTTGTTTTGACCTTCGAAAATTTTAAGTTCCAAAATCAGGCCCATCCTTTCGAGAGTGTACACTTCATCATAATGTCTTAAGCCGTAAATTGCAATCTAATTTGATAATCACCAATTAACTGTTCACCAGCTAGCAATTGATAATCGACAGCGATTCGGCCCGTCGACAAATCCTCACTGATTCGTGCACTCACTTCTGCCGTTGCAACTTCCACTGACATCATGCCATACGGCGTGCGATAGTTAGTTGTGACTGCCTTACCTTCTAGAAAATGCATTCGCAAATCATTGGCACCACCGCGCGTCAAAACAACATCGTCTTCACGATTCAGCTTAAACGTCACTGGTGACTCCACGCCATCATCTGTTTCAACATAACGCAGGTAAACTGTGCCGTTGATGACAACCAACCGACCTGGCAGGTTAAAGTCAAATTGCTCGGTTTCACCATCTTGCGTAATGTTTGTTTGTAGTTGCACCGTCACCGGTTGTTCAAATCGTTGTGCCACAAGTGCCCCTCCTTGATTCGTACGGTTACCATCAGTAGAAAATTATAACGCATTTTAAACGAAAAGCCATGGTGAGCGCTTGGAGAGGCAGAGAGCGAAACACCCCGGTTATAAGCCGAGCAATTGCAGGCAGGGCGGGAGGGGCTTTAGCCCTGTACGGTCGGCAGGTAATGCACAGGCTTATGGGATGTGCAGCTCGTTTTCAGCGCCGCCTTTGTTGGTGCTCGGTGTCTACCCGAGCAGGCTCACTCTCTGCTATAATGTAAGCAGTTTATTTAATGATTAATCGCCGGTGATAATTTACTTTGATTATCATACGAGCACTCATGAAACCAGGTGACCACATGACTGACGCATTGAGCCTTGCGCCGACCACGATGTTGTTATCCCAACACTTTAACCAAGCCGACGGGTTAGCAACCTTTTCGCACATGAACGCGTTACTCAGTTTAATTGAACACGAACAACAACCCTTACTCCATTTTTGGATGCTTGATAATAATGTCATCATGGGCTTGCGAGACGCCGACCTACCACACTTAGATGATGCCTACCAAGTTTTAACGGATCATGGTTACGTTGGCTTCATTCGTAACTCTGGCGGATTAGCTGTTGTCGCCGATCCCGGCGTTCTAAATATCAGTTTGTTCTTCCCGCCAAGTCTGTTAAAGATGGGCGTCGACGAAGCCTACGAACAAATGAAATTGCTCGTTGACCGCGCCTTTCCTGAACTACCAATCGTTGCCGGTGAAGTCCCTCGTTCATATTGTCCCGGCACTTACGACCTCAGCGTCAACGGTCATAAAATTGCTGGTATGTCACAACGGCGGCGTAACGGTGGCATCGTCATCATGCTGTACCTCAGCGTCGTTGGTAATCAAAATGCCCGCGCGCAACTGGTTCACGACTTTTATACCGTTGGCTTGGGCCATGAAGAAAACAAATGGGATTTCCCTGATGTCGACCCTGGTACGATGATGAACGTCGGCGATTTATTGCCGCAAGCATTGACCATTGAAGACACCAAACAACGTTTCATCGACGCAGCTAAACAGTCAGGCACCTTTCTTGCTGAACAGCACTTAGCTGATCTGATGCAGGAACCTGAATATGCAGCACGGATGAAGTTTGAAGCTGAACGACTGCAGCAACACCAGCCAAACATCAATGAATAACTATTTCCAGGAGGATTTCATGGACTATCGTTACCAAACGTTCCCACGTGAAAAAGTATTTCGCGATCCTGTGCATAACTACATCGCCGTGTCCCACCAAGTGATTTTAGACTTGATCAATACAAAAGAGTTCCAACGTCTTCGCCGTGTTAAACAGCTTGGCGTGACCGCTGAAGTCTTTCACGGTGCCGAACACAGTCGTTTTGGACACTCACTGGGCGTCTATGAAATTGCTCGACGCATTTGTGACAATTTCGCAGCCGATTATCCAAGCGTAACGCCAGATGATGGCTTGTGGAATGATGATGAACGGTTAGTGACACTGTGTGCGGCATTACTTCATGACATCGGCCACGGTGCTTACTCACATACGTTTGAGCACATTTTCCATACCGATCACGAAGCTATCACAATGCAAATTTTGACATCCCCTAATACTGAAGTGAATAAAGTATTACGCCGTGTATCGCCAGAATTCCCACAGCAAGTTGCGAGTGTAATCAACCACACCTATCCAAACCCACAAGTGGTTCAAATTATTTCCAGTCAACTAGATGCCGACCGCATGGATTATTTGCTGCGTGACGCATACTTCACCGGCGCCGATTACGGCCGTTTTGATCTAACCCGAGTGCTACGCGTTATGCGACCTTTTAAAGACGGTATTGCCTTTGACATCGATGGGATGCACGCCGTTGAAGACTACATTTTAAGTCGTTTTCAAATGTATCAACAAATCTATTTCCATCCTGTTTCACGAGCCATGGAAGTTATCTTAGACCATCTGTTATTGCGTGCGAAAGACTTGTACACCAACAAACAAGCGCATCACGAAACGTTTAGTCCGATTTTATTGGAACCGTTCTTTAATGAAGATTGGACGTTGAAAGATTACTTAAAATTAGATGATGGCGTACTGAACACTTACTTTCAGCACTGGCAAGACAGTAGCGACGTCGTATTAAGTGATTTGGCCACCCGCTTTTTGGATCGCAAGCCGTTCAAATCCGTCGAGTACAACGCTGATACTGAAGACTTGTTACCCACATTACGTGACCAAATCGAAACTGCCGGCTATAACGTGGCTTACTACACTGCCACAAACGACAGTTACGACTTACCGTACAACGCGAACACGCGCCAATCACGCAAACCAGCTGCCGAAATTCAGCTTATGAAAAATGATGGTTCAACCATCGAGTTATCAGCGTTGAGTCCATTGGTGGCGGCAATCTCTGGTCGTGAATTAGGAGATCAACGATTCTTCTTCCCTCGGGAAATGTATCGGACTGATACTGCCGAAGATTTATTCATGCCCATCTACACAGAATTTCAGGCCTACATCAAAAATAATCAATTGATTCACCCTAAAGGAGAACCCCATGAAGATTAAGCTAATTGCCATTGATATCGACGGCACCTTACTGAACGAAAAAAATGAGTTGGCACAGGCCACGATTGATGCAGTCACAGCGGCTCGAGATGCCGGTATCAAGGTCGTTCTCTGTACCGGTCGGCCACTGACTGGTGTAAAAGGGTATCTGGATCAATTAGGTCTGAGTGGCGATGATCAGTATGTTGTGACCTTTAACGGGGCCTTAGCCCAAACAATCAGCGGTAAAGTTTTAGTCCGTCACACGTTGGACTATGACCAATACCGTAAGTTAGAACAGCTCAGCCATCAACTTGGCACTCATTTCCATATCGAAACGGATCAACACATTTACACTGCCAACAAAAACATCAGTGACTACACGATTGGTGAGGCCTTCCTGGTAAAAATGTCCGTTCGGTATCGTGAAGTCAGCGAAATGCCAGCTGATTTAACGGTCTCCAAAGTCATGTTTATTGATCATCCAGCCATTATCAACCAAGCTGTCAGTCAATTACCGGCCGAATTCAAGGATGACTTTTACTTCGTGCAAAGCGAACCCTTCTTCTTAGAAGCCATGAACAAAGCAGCTTCTAAAGGCAATACCATTACAGGATTAGCTACCGATTTGGGCATCGACATCAGTGAAGTCATGGCAATCGGAGATCAAGGCAACGACTTATCCATGATCAAAGCAGCCGGTTTCGGTGTCGCTATGGGGAATGGTATCGACGAAGTAAAAGCTGCTGCTCAAGCAGTTACGTTACCTAACAGTGAAGATGGCGTGGCGGCTGCGATTCGCAAGTACGCGTTAGGCGACGACTAGAATTCGTTCGCTGGATTCCACACAAGACCAAGTACAGTAGTGTCAGCGAAACTACAAACAAAAACGGCGTCATCCACACCCTACGCGAGTGTGGATGACGCCGTTTCTATATCTTTTAAAGGGTGATCAGTACCGCCACGCCAATACAACAGGCGCCGGCAATCCAAATCCATTTGTTCCAGCTAGAAAAACGTAGCGGCGCGTTTTTCTTTTCCGAAACTTCCATCGCAGAGATTGGTTTTTGTGGTGTTTCATCTTTTTCTTTATATGTTTTCTGTCGACGGGAGCGACGAAATCCAACGAACAAGTGCGCATGACTAAGCTGCATAGCGGCCCCAACCAAAAGTAACAAGAGGCCTACCATAAAGGCAACGTTCGAGATTTGGACTGTACTAACGCCTGCCAACCAGGCAATCAAACAGCAAATGACAAATAATCCTACCCCACCCAGCGTCATAATCATCGGACTCATTTTTTTTAACATTCGCGAACCGCCTTTTACTTATTCTGCTCTCTATCATACTAAAAACACGCACAAAAAAATACCGCCCTAAAGGCGGCATCATTTTGTATGACTATTTTTGAACGACGACTTGATTTCCGGTTATCGGATCCACTGCGGTAATCGCCTGTGTACTTGGATTGTACGTGTATACACCGACTAGGTTGCTAACTTCTGGATCTGGTGCCTGGGTACGAACATCAATTTGCACATTCCCGTCAGTGTTTGGTGTCACCATGTACTGCATGTTGGCATCTGTATCAGATACGCCTAACTGATTACGAAAGGCAGTCAAAGCAGGGTTGACTGGCTGTGCGGCGTTAGTAGCAGTGCTCGTATCCGTTGGTTTTGCGGCTGTGACAACAGGTTGTTGGCTTGGTTGGGCCGAAACATCACTAACCGCTACAGCAGCATTCTTAGTGCGTGATACCGGTGCACTTACAGAAGCATTTGTCACGGGACTCACAGCATCCGTGGATGATTCAACGCTATTACTGCTACTTGTAGGTTCAACAGAAGACACAGCGGTCGACGCAACTATCGGTTGGGTAGCAGTTGCCTTAGCACTCACTTTACTATGGTGAACAGGTGTCTTAGCAACCTGACTCACACGAATCGGTTGTTTATCCGTTGTCTTTGCATCAGTGCTAACACGCGCAGAAAGTAACAATGTACTCAGTAAAACGACCCCACCAGTAACAACTTTCTTAACCATTTCTGTTTTCATCTTCGTTACCCCCTGCACGCGTGCCAAACCGGTACGTTTCTTTATGTCTATATTGTATCACTACGTAACAAAAATTACGGTTATATGACATTAAGATTACATAAAGTTCTTTTGCCATGGTCTTTAGATCTGTGTCCGCCAGCAAACAAGTGACGCTACTTATTGTGCAGTCCTCTCCGCTCACGGGACAGCGGTTATTTCGGTTCCCAGTTAACTACTACTTTGAGTGATCGATGAACGCTGCAGTCAAAGCGGCGGCGAGTTTACCTAAACGTTCACTGCACTTGTGCTTTGCCCGCAAGGCGTGCAAAGCACTCCTCCAACACCAGGTCATTAGCAACAAAGATCAGATGTCGTGCCGAGAGCGCAGGCTGCGCAAGGATTGCGCGAAGCCGAAGCGGTAA
>NZ_JQCB01000006.1:18864-44432 GCF_001437435.1 Furfurilactobacillus siliginis
AAACTTGCTAATGACCTGGCATTGGAGGACACAGCCCCCCTTTCCGCTGCAAAACAAAAAGCCCAGTGCATGTGCACTGAGCTTAGATACCAAATGTTAATCAGTCGCGGCATCGCGATTCCGACGAAAACGTGTCCGGAATAATGGGCTAACTGGTTTGTTTTCATTAATGCGCTTGATTGCATCCCCAACCAGCGGTGCGATTGAAACTTGCACCAACTTGTCAAAATGCTTGTCGGCAGGTAAGTTGATTGAATCGGTCACGATCACTTGTTTGAAAGGTGATTCCTGCAACCGTTCAACAGCAGGGCCAGACAACACAGCATGCGAACAACAAGCATAAACTTCTTCAGCGCCTGCCTTCATTAAGGCTTTAGCACCTAATGTGATGGTTCCAGCTGTATCAATCATGTCATCAATCATGATACATTTCTTACCTTTGACATCACCAATGATGTTCATGATTTCGGCAACATTGGCCTTCGGACGGCGTTTGTCGATGATGGCAATTGGTGCCTTCAAGAATTCAGCTAATGCCCGGGCACGTGTCACCCCACCATGATCAGGTGAGACAACTACGGCATTTTCAGCAATGTGGTTGGTGATGAAGTAGTCAGCTAATAGTGGTGCAGCCATCATGTGGTCAACTGGAATATCGAAGAAACCTTGAATTTGTGCGGCATGTAAATCAAGCGCAAGTAAGCGTGTGGCACCTGCTTTTTCAAACATGTCAGCAACTAGCTTAGCCGTGATTGGTTCGCGTGAACGTGCCTTACGGTCTTGTCTTGCGTAACCGTAGTAAGGAACTACCAAATTGATGGTGTTCGCACTCGCACGACGTAATGCATCAATCATAATCAACAATTCCATCAAGTTATCGTTGACGGGAGCGGATGTTGATTGGATCAAGTAAACATTGTCGCCTCGAACACTTTCTTCGATGTTGATACGAATCTCACCGTCACTAAAACGGTCAACAGAGGTCTTTCCAAGCTCGACCCCCACTTCTTCAGCAATCTTTTCCGCCAGAGGACGGTTGGAATTTAGAGCGAAAATCTTGAGTTTCGGGTCAAAATATTGAGTTGCCATGTTTCCTCCACATGAATGTTTTTTCTCAATCAGCTCTTACATAAACTAATCGTACTCATTAAAGAATGTTAACGCAACTACACTGACTACTTATCTTCTGGCTTATGTGGCAATTTAGCCCAGTAATCAGCTTTATTCGTTTGCCGTGCACGGGCGATGGCCATGTCATGCTTGGCGACATCGTTGGTAATCGTTGAACCAGCGGCGATAAACGAGTGATCGGCCACATTTAATGGCGCAACCAGATTCGAGTTACTGCCAATAAAGACATGGTCACCAATCACTGAATCGTGCTTGTTGACGCCATCGTAGTTGACGAACACAACACCACAACCAACGTTGATATCAGTACCAAGTTCCGCATTACCAACATAGGTCAAATGACCAACCTTGGTCCGGTTTCCAATTGTCGCCTTCTTAACTTCCACGAAGTTACCAAGGTGCACGTCTTCGCCGATATGTGATTCTGGGCGTAAATGACTCATTGGTCCAATGTTAGAACCGGTGGCCATATCACTGTCTTCAATAAAGGAGGACGTCACGGTCACACCATCAGCAATCGTACTGTCACGAATTTCTGAGTTGGCTCCAATATAACAATCTTCACCGATAACCGTATTGCCCTTTAACTGAACATTTGGCTCGATGATGGTGTCTGAACCAATCTTAACGTTCACATCGATATACGTATTTTCTGGATCAATAAAAGTTACACCGTTTGTCATGTGCATTTCGTTGATCCGTCGGCGCATCACTTTAGTCGCAGTTGCCAATGCCTTACGGTCATTAACCCCCATTGATTCACTAAAGTCACTCATCCGGTAAGCGCCAACCCGTTCACCAGCCTGCTTCAGGATTTCAATCACATCAGTTAAGTAATATTCGCCTTGGGCGTTAGTGTTTTTGACTTGGTGCAAGGCATCAAATAAAGCCTTGTTATCAAAGACATACACACCGGTGTTGATTTCTTGAACAGCCGCCTCTTCAACGGAAGCATCCTTTTGTTCAACAATCTTTTCTACTAAGCCAATGTCATTACGAATTAAGCGACCATAACCAGTTGGATCTGGTGCGATCGATGTCAGGACAGTAGCCACATCACCTTTAGCTTCATGATAATCAAACAACTTTTGCAATGTCTCTGCGCGGAACAATGGGGTATCACCACTCATAATCAGTGTCATCCCATCTTCTTCACCTAACAAAGGTTCCGTTTGTAAAACCGCGTGTCCCGTACCTAATTGCTTTTCTTGCATCACATACTGCGTCCGATCGCCTAATTGCTTGCGAACATCATCTGCCCCAAAGCCGACGACCGTGACAATATGATCCATGTCTGTTTGTTCAATTTGGGTCAATACGTGTTCGACCATGGTTTCACCGGCAATGCGGTGTAACACCTTGTACAGCTTCGAACGCATCCGTGTTCCTTTACCAGCAGCTAAAATAATTGTGTTCCGTGATGGCATCTTTCCAGTCTCCTATCTTTCGTTACCAAACACCCGCTCTAAGTAATCACCAGGTGTGGCTCTAATTGGTTCCACTTCGCTCTGCAACGTTTCGATGTGTAACAAAGCAGTGAAGTTTTCTGATTGACGTTGACCACTGAAACGGCCTTCACCAAAGACAGTTACACCGACCACTTCACTATCTAATTCGCGTACTAAACTGGCTAAACCAGAGATGGTTCCGCCGCCTTTCACAAAGTCATCCACGATTAAGACCTTCGAATTTGCAGGCAATGCGCGCTTTGAAATCTGCATCTTTTCGATGGCAGTTGACGAACCAGAAACATAGTTCACACTCACGGTTGCCCCATCTGTAATAGCCCCATCTTGACGCGCAATCACAAATGGCACGTTCAATTGTTCGGCGACAGCTTGAGCCAAAGGAATTCCCTTAACTGAAACAGTCAACACACGGTCAATCGTTTGATTCATGTACTGTGTGGCGATTAAGCGCCCTAACTGCCGTAAAACGGCAGGTTCGCCTAACAAGTCAGACAAATAGACATAGCCACCGGGCATCACCCGATGAGAATCAGACACCTTTGCACATAATTCAGCAATGTAGGCTTCGGCATCTTCCTTCAAAATGTACGGAATAAACCGTGCCCCACCTGCAGCACCAGGCAGTGTTTCAAGTAACCCTGTCCCGCGTTCCTGAAAGGTGCGTTTTAAAATTGTAAGATCTTCACTAATGGAAGACTTTGCTGATTCATACCGATCGGCAAAAAACGATAGTGATATCAACGTCCGTGGACGTTCTAGCAAAAATCGTGTCATGTCGATCAAGCGATCTGATCGTCTAACTTTCATCCCGTAACTACCTCAACCTCAGTTTAATTTTTAATGATCGCAAAATGCGTTCTTTCCTTGATTAATAATAGCACAACGTTCGTGAATTCAGGATAGTTCGCACGAAAAAAGCGCCCATAACGGCGCTTTTTCATAATGATTTAATTTCGTGCTGCTAAATGGTTCGCACCGATGCCGATAAAGTAAATCAAGACCTCAATCACAGCAATGAAAAATGACACTGGCCAGTTGGTCCAGTAGCTGATTGCAATCCCTAACCAAACGCCAATCAAGGCAAAGAGAATGGACAGTCCGATCATGCTACCCACCCCATGGGCAAAGTACTTGGCTGCTGCCGCGGGCAAGGTTAATAAGATGAAGATCAATAATGAACCAACGATCTGTGCGGCAACGCTCACAGAAAATGCCAATGCGATTAAGAAAACGCTCGCTAACAATGTCTGATGGACCCCGGCAACTCGTGCGCCGACGGCATCAAATGAATCAAACTTTAAGGGCCGGTACAGACCAAGAATCACCAGTAAGACCACGATGGCTAAGACTGCCACCTCAACGACTTCTGTTCGGCTAATACCAATCACAGATCCAAATAAAATATTTGTCGCCGAACTCGCATTTTGATTCGACAATGATAGAAATAAAATTCCCAGACCAATTGCCAATGCAGAAATCGACGTAATCGATGATTCACGCCGCGAAGGTTTACTACTAAGCTGACCAACAGCCACGGAACTGACCGTGGTAAATGCCAGCATCCCCGCTAACGGCGTCCAGCCGACAAACAACCCGAAAGCGGCACCGGCAAAGCCGATTTCAGATAGCGTATGGGTCAAAAAAGGCATGTTTCTGGCAACGACAAACACACCCACAACGCCACTCACAATGGCAATAATCGTACCTGCCATAAAGGCATTTTGCATAAATGGATAATTAAGCATGCGCCGCCTCCACAACATTCTCGTCCAGTTCCGCAATCGTTCCCGTCTGATACTGACCAGGCTGCATCAATAAAAAGTTCGTTGAATACTGCTTTGTTAACGGTAGATCATGGGTCACAAAGAGCACAGCCGCATTAGTTTGCTCCTGATAGTTCTTCACTAATTCCAACAATTCATACTTCATATTATTATCAAGGCTGGCCGTTGATTCATCTAACATCAACAGTTGTGGTTGCCGAATCAATGCCTGAGCTAAATAGGCTTTTTGTAGTTCACCACCAGAAACGCGTCCCAACGGTGTTCGCGCAATCCGCGTTAAATCCGTCATGGCTAACGTTGAGGCGACCTGCTTTCGTTCAGCAGCTGTCCACCAAGGTGTCAAACGGTTGGGCAAGGCTAACCCGACAAATTCCCGCACCGTCAATGGATACTCCGCATCAACGTTTCTAAATTGCGGTACATAGCCGACTGTAACGCCCTGCCGACTTGGATAATAATTCACACTACCCGCAGTCGGCCGTAACTGTCCGAGTAAAATCTGAACCAGCGTCGTTTTACCGACCCCGTTTTCACCCAGAACACTTAAAAATTCACCTTGTTTCAAGTCAAACGTCAGGTCATGAAAAACACGCTTTTGTCGAAACGCCATAGCAAGTTGATCAACTGATAAAACAGTGTTTGTTGCTGATGTGGTCATGTCGTTGATCCTCCTACCGATTCTTATTCAATGCTTGTTGAAGTGCAGTCGTCTGTTTAGTCATCCACTGGCTATAGGTCTGATGTGCTGGTAGTGTTTCAGTCACTTTGATCACTGGCACACCCGCTTTTCTGGCAGTAGCAGTCATGTCATCAACCACCCGTTGTGAGTTTTGAACATTAACTACCCAAACGGCAATCCGATGCTGCTTTAACGCCTTCGTCAGGTGAGCAATATCAGCCGGTGATGGATCAGTGCCTTCCTCAACCGCCCGTGCGAAATGATCGTTAGTGACGCGTAAACCAGCAGCCTGCAACGTATCGTTCATCACAGGCTCGCTGACGGCCACTTTTTTACCCTGTGCTTGCGCTTTAATCGCAGCCACTTGGTCTTGCCACGGCTTTAATGTCGCTAAATATCGCTGTGCATTTTTCGCGAAAAGTTGCTTATTCCGCGGCTGCAATTTACTGAATCGTTGAACTAACGCATCAGTCAGCCGGTTCATCGTCTTCGGGGCATACCACACATGTGGGTTGTCGCCGACTTTACGGTGAAGCAGCCGTTCACCAACATTGATCGTCACGTTTTGCTGATCATTGGCCGCAACGACTTTGTGCAGCCAGTCGTCATAGCCCAGACCGCTTTCGATCACGACGTCTGCATCAGCGACTTGCCGAGCGGTTCTCGTTGTGGGTTCAAAGTCCTCAGCGTCGATACTTGGACTGTTGATTATGGCTGTCGCCGTTCCCTGCGTACCCAACACGGCCTGAGCCGTCTCCGCGTAGAAATCAAGGGAGCTGACCACTTCGATGTGACGCGAAGCTGCTTGACCAGTTTGAACAAGTCCCATGAGTGTTGAAACTATCGTAACCATAATTAATGCTATAATGCGATGTAATGATTTGCGTTCCATGAAACATGTCCTTTCCGGTGTTTATGTTTTAAAATGTAATGGTTACTGTTTAACAGTTTACCCAAGTACATTCGTGAATGCAATTAGAAAATAAACCTGCACACATTCCTTAAGGAGTTTTTATGAGTCTTAAATTAACCTTTCATCACATTGGAAAACCTGTCGACTTGGCCACAATCAAAGATAATCCGGCTGTTAAGTACGCCGAAATCTATGACATGTATTCCTTAGATCAACGTAACGAACTTGGCATCCCCATCGAACTACATGCGTTTGGACCAGCTACAACGTTAGACCCAGCCATCATTTCGCAAACACACGTGGCCTTTAAGGTTGACGATATCCATACTGCATTAACTGATCAACAGATTATTATGCCGTTGTATCAACCATTCGCCGGCTACCAATGCGCTATGATTATGTTAAACCATGTTCCTGTTGAACTGATTGAAACAACCTTGTCCGAAGCCGAAATTTGGGGCGATGGTCCATTTCATGACAGCATCTTGTATCCAGAAAACCGGTAGTCCTTGACAGGATTTCAAAATTCCCTTAAAGTAACACCAATCGAACTTTCAGAAAAAAACGGAGGACTTCAGCCAATGCGCAACTAAGCTTTGTTTCGAACAACTACAACATACTCACCCTAGGAATCTTTTCGAAGAGTCCCTACTTCTGTATGTTGTCTTTGTTCAGCACGGCTTGGTGCATGGCGAAGTCCTTTTTTGCTGTCCATTTTTGGTCGCGCTGCATCTGCGTCCAGTAATGGACTGTTTTTAGTTGGAGGTATTGTCCAATGAAATTCCGCACACTTACAGTAGCACTGTCACTTTTGTAAGGAGGAATGCCTTTTGTTTATTATGCAAGCGCACGACCTGAGTATCACTCGCCAAGCACAATCATTATTTACCATCGACCAGCTCGTCATTAACGCTGGGGATCGCATCGGATTGATTGGTGCAAATGGCGTTGGTAAAACAACCCTGATTGATTTACTAACGGGAAAACTAATGCCTGACACTGGGACCATTGACGTCTCTGTGCAGCCCACGTTTGTCGCACAATTACACGATGTCTCAACGCAAAGCGGTGGCGAACAAGTTAAGGCGGCGATTTTAGCAGCACTACGAGAACAGCCAGAATGGCTCATTTTAGATGAACCTAGCGCAAACCTAGACATCGACAATCAGGCCTGGTTGATTCAACAGTTACAGCGATTTAACGGGACATTATTGCTAATTGCCCATGATCGTCATTTATTAAATGCCGTGACTGACACCACCTGGGAATTAGCCGACCAGCAGCTGACCACCTTTGCTGGGAATTATGATGCCTTTATGATTGCTAAAGATGCGCAACAGTCCCATCAACAAGCTGCCTACCAAGTTTACCAACAACAGAAGCGTAAACTCGCCGACGCCGCTCGTAAGAGAACGGAACGCGCGAATAGAATCGCCAAACCTAACCCCAATAAACACAGCAACAATGAATTAAAAGATATCAAAATGCAGTTGAAGAATAATCAAGGTAAGATGACCAAAGCAGCCCGTGTCATGAATGAACGTGCCGACAATTTAACGGCCGTGGCAAAACCGAAAACGCAGGCACCGATGACATTACGCGCTGAACAATTTGTCAGCCTTGGTCGTCACACACCGATTCGTGTAGATCATTTGAAATTATCGGCTGGTGCAAAAGCTTTAAGTGGCGATGTAACCTTCACGATTAACGCAAATGAACGTGTCGCCATCACGGGTCCCAATCAAGTTGGTAAGACAACCCTACTACGGGTCTTGCTAGCCAACGACGCTGCCGCAATTCACATTAATTCGCAGGTTCGCTTTGGCTATTTTGATCAAAATATGCAACATTTAGACCTGAATAAAACTATTTGGGATACGGTCAACGAAACCTCGCAACAAGAAGAATCCACCCTGCGCACAATTCTGGCAGAATTTGGTTTCACGGCGACAATGCTCCCCCACCCAGCACAAGCACTGAGTGGCGGTCAACGGGTGAAGTTAGCATTGGTCCAAGTGCTAGTCAGCGAGGCAAACGTCCTCATCCTAGACGAACCTACTAACTACTTGGACTTACCAACAATGACGGCGCTGGAACAATTCTTGAGCACCTACCCTGGAACAGTTTTGTTCGTCTCGCATGACCAAGAATTCGTTAAACATGTCGCAACCAGAACGCTGACGCTATCGAAAAATGGCTTACATGATTTAACTCAAACTAAGACAACTCACAAAACCAGTGAGGAAAGAGCAGCCGCAGATGAGGCGCTGTTGAATATGTTTAGAGCGTGAGCAGACCCGTTTTGATCACGAGCAATTGCAGGCAGGGCGGTAGGCGTCGTGAAACGACACCGGACGGTCGGCAGGCAATGCACAGTAATCAGGGTCTGCGAACGCGTTTCCGCTATATAACAGCACCTCCCACCAAAAAAGCTGATTCAATCATCTCACCCGAGATAATTGAATCAGCTTTTTAAACTACTCTTACAATTCTGATGCCCGCCTACATCGTCTCCACCGAATTCACAATCGGTGGCAAACTCAACGGTCGCACCACATAAACCTCACGACAAAAACCAGCCAGCCCATTGGCAACATGCTGCGCCCGTGATTGCTTCTTGCACAACCCAAACACTGTTGGACCAGTCCCACTCATTTCTGCAGCATCAGCTCCGAAATGCAGCATTTTTTCTTTGATATGCGTGATGGTTGGATGTTGTCGTGCCGTAATCGGCGTCAATACATTGGCCACATTCGCACAGATACCTTCGTAATCACCTGCATTAATTGCCGTCAATAAATCCGTTGGAACCGTGTGCGCTAGTTTTTCATAGTTAACCTGTCGCAGCAATGCTGGTGTAGAAACACTAATCTTCGGTTTCGCAATGACAATCCACATTGCCGGTAGCTTCGGCAAAACATCGATCTTTTCGCCGCGCCCCGTCACGTGAGCCGTTTGACTCCACACGCAATATGGCACATCCGCGTCAATCTGTAGACCCAGTTCACACAATTCTGTTTGCGTGAGTCCCAGTTGCCAAATATCGTTTAACCCCCGTAAAACGGCCGCCGCATCGGATGAGCCACCACCCATTCCAGCCGCTACCGGAATGTGCTTTTCGATGTGAATATTGACTGCTTCTCTCTGACCAAATTTAGTTGCCAGTAGGTGGGCCGCTTTGTACGCTAAGTTTCTGTGATCATTTGGCAAAAAGCCGCTATCTGTGGTCACTTTGATTCGTCCGTTCTTACCGAGCGTCTTAATTGCCACATAGTCAGCAAGGTCAACCGAGGTCATGACCATATCCCATTCTTCATCGCCATTAGCGTGATGAAACGGGGTGTCCAAAGCCAAATTCAACTTGGCTGGCGCTTTTTCTAAACGTTCCGTGGGTCTCACCCCCATTATCCATAAAATTATTAATGTAAGTATATTACAGTCTCTTAGTTGTCGTCTATAGTTCACCTTCACACGGTGCTTCATCATCCATATACGTAGAAAATGTTCATAAATCCAAAGCAAACTCGCACTCTACTCAACACAATCTTTTAGTGACCCGATTCATTTCATAAACAAAAAATAACGTCTACCATTTTTATCTGGTAGACGTTATTTTTTTAGATTTCACAGTCGACATTAATCTTCGTCGAAAGCAATTTCAATATTCTTTGTTAACACATCTGTGTAACTGTAAGAGACTCGTTCAAATGAGTTCTCCTCTTGATCGAGGTCAACTACAAAAACAGCCGGATACGTTTCGCGCAGAGTGCCACGACGCTTGGTCACCTTTTTGCGACCGGCTTGAGCTACCACCATGAGTTTTTCACCCAATTTGGCGTCCAGCTTAGCCTTGATGCTCTGTAATGTTACTGGCATGCAATTCACCTCACATGCATAACAGTATAGCATGGTCAAGACCAATTTGCAATTATGTCAGAGAGTGAGTCAACCTGGTCTGATTCCGAGCAATTGCAAGGACGGTGGTAGTGGCTTTAGCCACGGACAGCGGCTAGTCAATGCACAGGAATCAAGGTTGGCAAGCTCGTTTCCACTATCTAACAGCACAGCCCCTACCCCCTAAAACACCTCATGCCCATGCAACACGTTCGTCAGCGCAATAAATTCCTCCAACGACAGCCGTTCCGCCCGGATCCCCTGGTCAATGCCCAAGTCAGCTAAACTAGCAGCCAAAGCTTCTTTAGTCGCAGGTGCTTTTCCAAAGATACTTTGCAGATTATTCCATAAACTCTTCCGGCGGTGTTCAAAGCAACCGCGGATCAACCGGAATAATGCTGCTTCAGTGAACGGTAATTCCGCTAATGGTTCACGAGGCGTCAGCGTCACGATGGCAGAGTCAACGTTTGGTTGAGGAATAAAGGCTGTCCGTGCCACTGTAAAGGCAATTTTGGCCTGCATCTTATATTGAACAGCCAACGTAAGTGCCCCATATGCCTTGGTGCCAGGTTGTGCGCTTAAACGTTCAGCGACTTCCTTTTGCATCATGACAACGATGGCAGCAAAATCAACTGGTGCACTCACTAACCCCATCAAAATGGGCGTCGTGATGTAATACGGCAGGTTGGCAACAACTTTAACCGCTTTGGCACCTGGTAGGCGCGAAGCAATTTCATCTTCAATGTTAACCTTCAAGATATCAGCGTTCACGACTTCAATGTTGTCATATGGTAACAGTGTGTCAGCCAGAACCGGAATCAAATTACGGTCAATTTCAAATGCCAGTACACGATGTGCGTGACGCGCAAGCTGTTCAGTTAACGCACCAATCCCAGGGCCCACTTCGATGACGTCGTCTTCATCGGTGATGTCGGCGGCTTGCACGATGTTGGCTAAAATATTGGTATCAGATAAAAAGTTCTGACCCAAGCTTTTCTTAACCGCGATGCCATAGGTGTTCATGATGGCACGGGTGCGGACTGGGTTGGCAATGTCAGGCGTGTTTGCCTGGTTTGTGTTACTCATGCATACTCCTCATTTACGTTCAAAAGTTACTTTAATTGCGCAACGGCCTGATCAAAATCAGCCCGTGAAACTTGAAATAGCTGTAGCCGTTTCAATAGCTGTTTACCGTTGACGTAGCCTAGGTTCAGTAAAACGCCAAGTTGCTCGCGGCGCTTGCGTGACTCAGGTTGACCGACCAACCGTGCTGCTAATAAATCATGTTGAAAAATCACTGGTTCGTACTGACTGGCGCCACCAGATAAACGCGTCAATGCGGTGCGAATGACCGTTGGATCAGCATGTTCCACACCCAGGCTGCCACCGGCATTCGTCGGCACACCCTGCTTTTTAGTGATAAAGGCATGTTTAGCATCAGGAACAGCATCACTGATCAACCGGCGAATCCGTTCCCCATTAAAGTCAGGATCAGTCAAGACGATGACACCACGGGTTGCCTGCAGTTTTTTGATTTGCTCGAGCATTGCTTTATTAACTGCTGACCCATTTGTTTCAAACGTATCAGCTTCAACTGCCTGCGCAATCCGTTTAGTATCGTCCTTGCCTTCAACGACAAGGACTTCTTTTAGCTTTGCCATTAGTCCTCAATCCCAAAGAACCGATTCGTATTCGCAAAAGTTGCCTCAGCAATACTCAGTGGCGTTGCTTCACGCAGCTTCGCAATTGCGGCTACCGTGAAGGCCACGTTAGCAGGTTCATTTTGTTCACCCCGATGCGGTTCAGGTGTCAGATAAGGTGCATCTGTTTCCACTAACATGCGATCAAGTGGCGTCGCGCGCACTGAATCATGAACCTCATGCGTGTTCTTAAAACTGGCCACCCCAGAGTAAGAAATCATCATGCCTAAATCCAGGAAGTGCTTGAGCCATTCCGGATCACCATTAAAGCTGTGCATAACGCCACCAATATCACGGATATCAGCATCCTTCAAGATTTTGTAGGTGTCTTCAAATGCATCACGATTATGGATGACCACTGACAAGCCAAGGTCTTTCGCAATCGCCAACTGACGCGCAAACAGCTTCTTTTGATCATCCACAACAGCATCCAAATTATCAACATGATAATCCAGACCAATCTCACCAAGCGCAAGCACACGGTCATCTTGAAGCTGGCCAATCAGCGTTTCTTCCGCTGGTTTGTTATAAGTGGCAACCTCTTCCGGGTGCCAACCAATTGCAGCCCACATATTTTCATAACGATGGGCCAATGCAATGGCGCGCTCGTTTAGCTGGGCCTCAGAACCAACATTCATGATTCGCGTAACGCCGGCCGCCTGGGCATGTTCATTGTAAGAAGCAACATCCTCGTAAAAGGCATCGTCATTCAAATGTGTGTGTGAATCAAAAATTTCCATTTATCTTTACCTTTTTAAACTAACCGAGGACATCCCCGTTGTTCAATTCATTCGGCACAATCACCAATGTAACCTTGCCGTCACGTTCAGTGGACAACAACATCCCCTGACTAATTTGACCACGCATCTTCCGTGGCTTCAAATTCGTAACAGCTAACACTTTTTTACCAGTCAGCTTTTCATAATCTGGGTACCATTCGTGGATACCAGACAAGATCTGCCGGTTTTGTTGATCACCGGCATCTAACCGGAATTGCAACAATTTATCAGCACCTTCAACAGGCTTTACTTCAATAATTTCAGCAACCTTCACTTCACTCTTGTCAAAGTCTTCAAACTTGATTTCTGGCTTCGTCAGATCAAGCGTGACATTTTCAGGTTCCCATTTTGCATTAGCCGCTGCAGCCATCGCTGACCGACCTTTCTGCTTATCTGATTTCGTCATCTGGCCTTGGATAAAGTCAGTTTCTACCTCAGCATCTAACCGTGGGAAGATTGGTGTCCCTTTGGCAACGACATGACTGTTAACCGGTAAACCAGCTAATGATAAGCCTTCAATTTGCATGTCTTCAGGCTCAGTCGACAACCCAAGTTGCGTCAAGATTTCCTTTGGTGCATGCGTCATAACAGGCTGTAGTAACAGAGCAATGACCCGCAAGCTAGCCACTAAATGGCTCATTGCAGCCGCCAAACGGTCCTTGTCGCCAGCCTTTTCGTCTTTAGCTAAGACCCATGGTTCCGTCTCATCAATGTATTTGTTTGTCCGTGCGACAAGCTTCCAAATAGCTGAAAGGGCGTCAGAGAAATGCAAGCTTTCCATCAAGTCATGGTATTCAGCAATGACATCAGCTGCCGTTTGTTCCATATCTGCATCAGGACCGTTCACACCACTAACAAACGCGGGCACCACGCCGTCAAAATATTTGTTAACCATGGCAACTGTCCGGTTCAATAAGTTTCCAAGATCGTTGGCCAAGTCGTAGTTAACCTTGGCGACAAAGTCTTCTGGTGTAAAGTTCCCGTCATTTCCGAACGGCATCGCTTTTAATAAGTAATAACGTAAAGCATCTAAGCCGTAGCGTTCCACCAAAGTATCTGGATAGATAACGTTACCCTTAGACTTACTCATCTTGCTGTCTTTCATCAACAACCAGCCGTGACCAATCACATGCTTTGGCAAAGGTAAGCCCAATGCATGCAACATGATTGGCCAATAAATGGTGTGGAAACGGACAATTTCCTTACCAACCATCTGCACGTTAGCAGGCCAGTATTTATTGAAGTTACTTTCATCTTTGCTGGCATAGCCAAGCGCCGTAATATAGTTAGACAATGCATCGATCCATACGTAAATAACGTGCTTAGGGTCTGTCTTAACCGGCACGCCCCAGGTGTAACTGGTACGTGAAACAGACAGGTCTTCAAGACCTGGTTCCAGGAAGTTTTTCACCATTTCGTTCATCCGTGTGTTCGGGATGATGAAATCTGGATGTTCCTTGTAGTAAGTCATCAGCCAGTCGGAGTACTTACTCATCTTGAAGAAGTAAGATTCCTCATCAGTCCACACGACATCATGCCCAGATGGTGCTTGCCCACCGGTCACGTTACCATCGGCATCATGATAAACTTCAGCAAGTTGTGATTCCGTAAAGAACTCTTCGTCATCAACGGAGTACCAGCCCTCATAACGCCCTTTGTAAATATCACCTTGGTTCAACAGGCGGTCAAAGATCTCTTGCACAGCTGCTTCGTGTTCATCGTCGGTCGTCCGAATGAACTTGTCATTACTGATCTCCAGCAATTTCCACAGGTCTTTAATGTCTTTGGCCATGCCGTCGACATATTCCTTTGGTTGTTTGCCAAGTGATTCAGCCTTTTCTTCGATCTTTTGACCGTGTTCATCAGTCCCAGTCAAAAAGAACACGTCGTTGCCCATTAGGCGACGGTAACGTGCCTCAGCATCCACGGCAATCGTCGTGTATGAGTTACCGATATGTAATTTACCCGAAGGATAGTAAATCGGGGTTGTAATGTAATAGGTTGGTTTTTTATCTGCCATAAATGTGTTCGCTCCTTTGGTTCGATGTTCATAAAACGCCGGTCTATCCGGCACCAAACCCGCTTGTTAGTCTGAATAAGTATACCATAGCACTTTGTTTCGTTTGGGAACTTTCTCAAAGCAAGTTTTCTAAAATAAATCTAGCTGTGTCGGACCTAAGCCAGTGAATTTTAAACCAAGTTCATCGCGTAGCTGCTCCGCATTCTCAGCCGCATCTCCATGACCATTATTGTTAAAAATCACATAGACATGATCGACAGTTTCCGCAACTTGTTGCACCGAACGCGCCAACCGTTGAATCTCAGCCATCGTGTAATGATAATTTGTCCGTTCAACCTGCCAACTACCTTCGCGACTGAGCCACCCTTTTTTATTTTGCCCATGCAGTCGAAAATAGGCGGTGGTCGGCGTCGTCATGATTGGCATAAATGGCACACCTTGATTGCCATCAAATGGTTCGTCAGCAATGACATACGTTATCTGCAAGCTTTTCAAGTAGTCTTGAACATCCGACCACACACCTTCGGCATACCAACTGGGGTCACGAAATTCAACGGCCACCGGTAAATCACCCATGCGCAACCGCACATCGCGTAAATACTGAATGTGTTCCACGCTGCGGGTAAAGTACGGTGGAAATTGAAACAGAATCGTTGCTAACTTCTCAGCTTTCACCAATGGTGCTACAGCGCGCCGAAACTGAGCGAAGGTTTGCCATCGCACATCATCCGTAATTGGCTCACCATGCCCATCGTCGTGACGGGTCATGGATTGATGTGCCTTTAAAATATATTTGAACCCATCCGGTGCTTGGGTTGTCCAGTTAGTCACCGCTTTAACCGTCGGCACGCCATAAAACGGATTGTCTAATTCGACCAGCGGAAACGTTCCCGCATATTCATCAAACCGCACCGGACGGTCTTCATCATGAATCAAATGTGGATGTCTGGTCCAGGTAGAAAGCCCAATTGTAATCATGGAAATCTCCTTAAGAAAAAAGCGGGCAGCGTCTTCGTTAGTTAACGAATCCGGCCGCCCGCATTAATATTAAATGTCTGTCGTTTATTTAAACTGCCGCACTAAGTTACTTTCTTCTTCAGATAACTTCATGCCCTTCAATGTACTGATCAACACGAGTCCCTGACGGCGGTAGTTCCCACGGATGCCAGAAAATGACCAACTGATAATCGCAAACAGCATGGTAACGATGCCGGCATTGCCGCGATCCATCGCAACACCAAACAACATTGCTGGTTGTGCACCAAAGAATACCTGCCATGCACCATAAAACATCAGCATGTCAAAAATTAGTTGGAGTCGGTTCATCCACCGCATCTGTGAAACTAATCCACCTAAGCGTACAAACACATCATCACGATTCATTCTGTCACCCGCCTTTCCCTTACTATGGCTCAATTGTAAGAAACAACGCACGAAAACGCAATTGATTTATCCTCATGTGGTAAACAATTATTTGCCAGCCAACTCGCTGAAGAATGCTTTTGCATCCCCTGTGTATTGCGCGGTGACACTGCCAGCCGGAATCGGTTCGTTATTCACGACGACCAACTGTGTGCCAGGGCGCCGATAGTTAATCAATCCGGCAAACGGATACACCTTAAACGACGTGCCCACAATGACAATCAAGTCGGCTGCTTCCACAGCCTGAACAGATTGCTGCAGCGCCTTTTCTGCAATCCCTTCGCCGTACAACACGATTCGTGGCCGAATCACACCATGGTCAGGGTCATGATACATACTTTTCATGTAGTCATGCCAATCGACAGACTGCTGGTCGCTCGTGCAGTAACAATCATACAGATTGCCATGAAATTCAACGACCTGCTGGTTGCCAGCTTGACGATCTAAACCATCGACATTTTGCGTAATTAGGCTCGCACGCCCTGCATTACAGAGTTTCGCAATTTGCTCATGAATCACATTTGGCTTTGCGTCTGGAAAATACATATTGTCCTTCACAAAAGCGTATAACAGTTCTGGTTGTTGTACCAAACAGTCATGGCTCAACAGATACTCTGGTGGTAAGCCATGGAATTTGTCCGCATACAAACCGTCTTTAGACCGATAGTCTGGAATGCCAGACGCTGTCGACACGCCGGCACCAGTCATAAAAGTCACATGTTCGGCGTTTTGAATCATTGTTTGAATCGATGTGGTCATAAACTGCCTCGTTTAGTCCCGAATACTGTATGGAATGTGTTGTTGGTCAAAGAACGCTTTCACCGACATGTCATACACATCTTTAAAGTAACTTGCTGAATCATTCTCCGCGTCCTCTGGCGGCGTCAGTACAAACGCGTTTTGCCGATCAGAACGATTCAAGCCTACATAAGCCCGTTTGCCAGTCTGCCGGTTCTGCAAATCAGAGTGAAACACTTCAAATAGTTGCCGCATTTCTAACCGTAACTGACGGTCACTCAAAACACTCGTCATCGTTGCAAATTCGGTACTGTGCAATGGTGGCAAGCCCCAAGCAACCAGTTGCTCGTCGAATGCCTTGAATAAACGAACCAATGAACGCCGCATTCCAAATGGTGTCTCAGCTGACTTAGCCGTCAACACAGCATACAGCTTTTGTGCCGCCGCAAAGGTAATCGGGAAGTTGGTCGTTAACTCAGTGGCATGTTTGTCAATGTCAGCGCCATAAAAGACACAAGCATCCAACAAAACAAGCAACCGCAGCGCATTTTGCGCGTCATCTTGTTGCCCATCCTCAGGGTCAATCGTGGCAAAGATTCCGTCATAATACTGGCTGGCAACCGTCTCATCAATCAGGTCGTGCCCAGCTAATGCCGGAAAGATCACCTGGTGGTTGGCAACGTTAAACAGCTGTGTGGCTAATGCCATCAACTGGCCATCCAATTCAGTATCCCCAAAAGTTAAATCAAACGAGACCTGTGGAAAGCCTTGCAACAACATCAGCAAGTGACTTAATTCATGTGCGGCCGAATACTGTGGCGCGGTGACATCATCCACCCAAATCAATAGGCGGTCCTTCAACACATGCTGTTGCACTTGATCATCACGCACATAGCCAGCATGCTTATCCCCGAACTGAACGGAAACCGTGCCTGGAAATAGTTCGTTGACTTGATCCAACAATGCTTGCACCGTTGGGATTAACTTAATGTTTGCCATTTATTTACCTCAATTTTGGTTATGTTTCTACTGCTCATTTAACTGGTTAACGATTCGTTTGGCCGCAGCTAAATCCGCGGTCGCCTGCTGCCCTAAAGCATCCACAACTTGTGGCACCTGTGTTGGTGTCGCCCCAGCTACCAATGCGAGGTTCCGATACTGCAAATGCATGTGTCCTTGTTGAATGCCCTCACTGACCAACGCCCGTAACGCAGCCAAATTCTGTGCTAATCCGACGGCCACCACTAATTGGTTTAGTGTTGCCACCGATGCTACCTGGCTAATCTGTTGATTAATCTTAGCCAGTGGCAACGAACCTGTTGCGCCACCAACCAAGCCTAAATGCATTGGCATGGTCAAAACACCTTCTAGTCGTTCATCTTGTAACGACCAGCGTGATAACCCGCGGTACTGACCGCTATGTGCGGCATAAGCATGCGCACTGGCTTCCACGGCGCGCCAGTCGTTGCCACTAGCAACAACGGCCGCGTCAACACCGTTCATGATGCCTTTGTTATGGGTGGTTGCCCGACTAACATCTAGTTGGGCAATATCGCTAGCCGCCACGATTCGTTTGGCCACTTGTAAACCAGCGGTGACGTTGCCTTTCGCAAGGTTCGCCACAGCCACTGTTACCGTCGCCGTCACCAAACTGCCTTGACCATCATTTGTCAAAATACTCATGACTGGATGTTGCTCCAGTACGTCCTGCAAATGATGGCCGAGCGCTTCAAGCATCCCGTTCATCATGTTGGCACCCATTGCCGCACCCGTATCGACGAATAAATCAACACTGACGAAGCCTTCGCCCAATGCACGGACGCGAATTTTCTTAGCGCCACCGCCATGGGTCAAAATGCTGGGATGCGCCGCATTCGCTAATGCCAGTAATGCATCTACTTGAGGGTCCACAAAACGACTAACTTCTGCCTGTGTGACCGTTTGGAAAACCACTTGGCCCATCAATAAATTAGTTGGCATGCTAGTGATAATCCCGGCACCTGTGCTGGTCATTTTACCACCATAACTTGCAGCCGCGATCACAGACGGTTCTTCAGTCACCATGGGAACCAAATAATCCTGGTCGTTCATGCGAATGGTCGCCGCTAGTCCAGTCGGCAATTGATAGTTAGTTAGATAGTTTTCAATGAGTAACGCATCACGCTCGTCAAAATGCGCCAGCAATTGTTGCTGGGATGACGAATCCAGCTGTCCTAATTCAGTTGCGACAGCCACACGTGCATCCCAATCCAGTTTACGAAAATTCCTCAACGATGCTGCTAGATTCATACGATCTAATACCTTTCGCCTAATCTTTATGGTATTGCGGCCGTTCACTTACATATTCAGAAACGATGCCTTCGCGCACACCGCTTTCAGAAAAAATCACCCGATCAGAATCCTGTAACTGCAGGAGTTCCACCAATGGCAACATCCCGCCAACGATGATGTCCGCACGATCATATTCCAGACCGTCAATATCCTGACGCTGAGAATTATTCTTCGAAAGCAGTGAATCAAAGGTATTAAACACCGTTTCCGTTTTTAAACGATAACCGTGAATATCTTCGACCCGCGCCATCTTCTGCGCTTTGCGATTAATCCGCGCCAACGTCCGGTTAGCCCCGCCGAGCAACACGATTGGTAAATGCATTGCTTCGCTGAGCCACCAAATATCCTGTAGACGTTTGCGAACAAACACCTGAGCAGAGAAAAGGTTACCTGCTGTAATAACGTCCCCAAAATGGAACTGTTCCGACAGATTGACCGCACCAAACGGCACACTGATCAGATTCTTGGCTTTACGGTCTGCCACATGAATCAGCTCGCAGCTAGCTCCACCAGTATCTAAAATCAGACAATCATCAATTGGCAACGCGTTAACTGCGCCGAGAAAGTCATAGTAAGCCTCGTCATCCCCGGATAACACGGTCAATTTCAGCCCCACCTCTTGTTGCACGCGATTCAGAAATTCAGTTTGGTTCACCGCTTGTCTAACTGCGGCAGTCGTAATCGCACGCACCGTTAACTTAGGTAAATCCTGATACATCTTCTTAAACCCAATCAATGCTTCGATGGTACGATCCATCGCCACTTTGGTCAGGCGCTTTTCGGCACCCATCCCCTCAGAGATACGGGTATCTTCCTTAATTCGTTTGACCTCTTTAAAGCTACCGTCCGCCTCGATCTGGGTAATGCCCATCCGCACGGAGTTTGAGCCAAGGTCCACAATGGCTAAATTTTCCATGATGCACTTTTGCCTCTTTCGTCTCCCCAGCAATTAGCGTTGGGTAAAGTAATTAATGCCCATGGCATCACGGACTTCTTGTAATGTCTGGTTCGCAATTTCGTTGGCGTGCTTTGAGCCAGCTTCTAAAACATCGTAAACATAGTCAAGATTCTCGGCAAAGTGTGCGCGGCGCTCACGGATTGGTGCCAGTTCAGCTTCTAATACTTCATTTAAATAACGTTTGATCTTCACGTCACCTAAACCACCAGCTTGGTACTGTGCCTTCAGTTCAGCAACCTTATCCTTATCTGGATCAAAGATATCTAAGTACGTGAATACGGTATTGCCCTCAACGTGTCCGGGATCGCTCACTTTAATGTGCTCAGGATCCGTGTACATCGACATGACTTTCTTCGTCACAGTTTCGGCATCATCGGATAGGTAAATAGCGTTGCCGAGTGACTTACTCATCTTGGCATTACCATCTAAACCAGGAATCCGACCCTGACCCTTAGGTGGAAAGACACCTTCAGGTTCAACCAAAATATCACCGTTATAGGCATTGTTAAATGAGCGCACCAGTTCCCGCGCTTGCTCTAACATTGGTTCCTGATCGTCACCGACTGGAACTGTTGTGGCTTTGAAAGCTGTGATGTCCGCCGTCTGACTAACTGGGTACGTTAAGAACCCTGCCGGGATACTTTGACCGAACCCTTTTTGGGCGATTTCACTTTTCACCGTTGGGTTACGTTCCAACCGTGCTAAGGTCACCAAGTTCAAATAGATCATCGTCAATTCATTTAACGCAGGAATCTGTGACTGCACAAAAATCGTCGACTTCTCTGGATCCAAACCGACAGCCAAATAATCTAACGTTACTTCCGTCAAACTCTTGCGGATCTTTTCAGGGTCACGCGCATTGTCAGTCAACGCCTGCATGTCAGCGATCATGACGAACGTATCGTAGTCGCCTGAGTTTTGCATCGCCACCCGGTTCTTCAGTGAACCTACGTAATGGCCGATGTGTAATTTACCGGTTGGACGATCACCGGTCAGAATAATTTTCTTTGTCATATCTTTCCTCCGTCGTGGTGGTCATCAATCGCCACCTGTTTACCTTTCCTAGTATACAAGATTCCGCGCCAACAAATAAGTGGTTCGTGTAATCTCCCTCGGATGGGTCTACATGGAGCAGGTCGGCCTGCTCCGGGATAAACACGAACTCGCTTTGCTCGTCGGCGAAAACTGACTGTCTCTCACCGTTCGGCCCTCGCGGAATTCTTCCGCAGTCCTCACTACGAGACGGTCAGTTTTCGCCATCGCGTTTACCCCGGTGCAGACCGAGTGTAAGTTGCCTTTGGCAACTTACACAAACCACACACAGTTTGAGTCCCGTACTAACACGCAGCAACCAAGAAGCTGTGTGCGAGTGGCGCAACGCAGAGCTAACACACTTATCCATGCAACCACACCCAGCCAATACAAAAAGCGGCACCGGTCCCAAGTTGCAGGATCGATGTCGCTTTCGTTTTGACAAAGTTAACGGTTAGTTTTCTTCATCATGTTTCTTGCGCCGTTTGAATCCGATCAAGCCAAGCAAGCTGGCCATCAATGTCAAACCGATACCGGCTGTCACTGATTGATCTTCTTCACCAGTGTGTGGCAATTCCTTAGCGGTCTTGCCACGCTGTCCAGTTGCGGGCACGTAAGCCTTACCAGGTTGCCCTGGAACCGGCGTTGGTGTCTGTGCGCCTGGAACATGTGGTGCTGGCGTGTTTGTACCTGGTGTTGGTGTCTCATGACCAGGCGTTTCAGTACCAGGTGTTGGTGTTTCTGGTTTCCCAGGAACAACCGGTGGCTGCGGTTCGTTTGGAATCTTCACGTAAACGACCGTTACCTGACCAGGTTCACCTGGAACATTTGGTACCACCGTCGTGACGCGGCGGTAACCCGGAATATCCGGAATGTTCGTAATCGGTTCACCTGGAATCCCAGTACCAGGAATGGTTGGCACATTTGGAATCGTGTGACCATCTGGCGTCTTTGGTACCACCGTGTAGTTAACGGTGTAGTACAAGGTAATTTCGTTGACTTGGTTTTCAACAAACGAGCCAGTTAATAGCTTGTCACTGCGGCTGAACGTGTAACCAGGAATGTTCAATTGATCAACATTGAAGTCAGTGTTGATCCGTCCAGTTAACCGTTGATCAGGGTGAATGGTCTTCCCATCCGTTCCATCAATCCGGTAATGAACGATGACCGTTCCTTCGATTGGCACGTAAACGACAGTCACTTCACCAGGATCATTTGGTACCTTTGGCACTTCGATCCGGTTGTAACCAGGAATGTTTGGCATCTCGATTGGTTCACCTGGGATACCGGTCCCCGTTACTGGTGGCACATTTGGAATGTGCTTGCCATCTGGTGTGACTGGTACCGCCGTGTAATCAACCGTGTACCGCAGGATCACGTTACCAGTTTCGTTACTAAACTCACCGGTCTTACCACCAACGATTTCCTTCAAGGTGTAACCCTTAAAGTTCATTTGGTCGACCGTGTAGTCAGTTCCGACTTCACCTTCTAGGCGAATCATTGGCCGCAATTCCTTACCAGTTCCTGCCACAATGTAGTGCACATTAACTGCACCGGCGTGAATTGGTGTTGGCGTGATTTCAAACGTTCCGTCAGTTACTTCCACGGTGTAGTTATCGTTATCCGTGTAAGTTGCGGTAATTGCGTACTTACCAACAGCTTCACCAGGTTTCCGGCTAACCGTGTAATCAAGGCTATCGCCTGGTACCACACCAGCTACCGAAGCAGTCAGGTCTGGATCAGTTGTACCTTGCACCTTGTGATTATCATTGACGATAATCTTAACCAGCTTCTTGTTCACGTCGTAAGTAGCAGTGCTACCTTCATCGGTAAACGTGTAGTTAGCGTCAGCCGTAATCTTGTTGATTGCTGCTTGGGTCAACTTAACCGTGTAATGACCAACGTTCTTAACATCTTGGTTAAAGATCAAGTCACCATTTTGCAACGTGTACGTGTTGCCGTTACTCAAGGTTACCCGGTAGGCAGCCTTCACGTCGTTGGCGTTGACAACCTTACCATCGTAAGTCTTGCTGTCAGTTCCAGTCAGTTTAAAGGTTGCTTCCTTTGGTACCGTCGCGGTGATGGTAAATACACCGGTCTTCGCCGTAATGTCATAGTTGTCATTTTGACCAACGTTGTTCACTTCAATCAAGTAGGTGCCAACTTCCTCACCAGGTGCCCGATCCACGTTGTAGTGAACCATGTCCCCGTTGACAAAGCCTTCAGTCGTTGCAGTCAAGACTGGATCGCTCGTGCCAGCAACCTTGCTGTTACTTGCAGCAGTAATCGTTGCAGGCCGCTTGTTGATGGTGTAGCTTGCATCTTCACCGGCATCGGTAAAGGTGTAGTTAGCATCACTCTTCGCAATCCGGTCCTTAGCAGCTGTCGTCAAGCTAACCACATAATGACCGGCATTCTTAACTTCATTGCCGAAGCTAAAGGTTAAGTCACCATCTGTTACTTGATAAGTGTTCCCGTTGCTCAAGGTAACTGTGTAGTGACCCTTCACGTCGTTCACATTCGTTGCTTGACCGTCATAAGTCTTCTCAGTGTTACCAATCAACTTATAGGTGGCCTCAGCAGGTGTGATGGTCAACTTACCAGGAACGGTTGTGATCGTGTAGTTAGCGTTCTGCGTTGATGTCACACCAATTGCATATTCACCAACGTTTGCGTTGTCAGCATTCGTAAAGGTGTAAGTGACCGTGTCGCCCTTAGCAGGTTGTCCGGTAATCGTACCAGTCAGACCACTAAATGGTTTGCCATCGTAAACCTTCGTTGCTGTTGGCGCTGTGATGGTGATTGGTGCTGGTGTGATCACGAACAGACCACTTTGAATGTCAGATGCATCGAAACTGTAGTTCTTGTTGGCATCTTGAATCTTCTTGATTCCAGCAGCACTCAACTTAACGGTGTAGTTACCAACGTTTTGACTGTTGATGCCAGTTAAATCAAAGTCACCAGCCGTTAGTGTTGGAACGACAAAGCCCTTGTAGTCGGTTGGTCCGACGACTGTGTAAGTCGTTGGATCAGTCGTCTTGTCACCGTCGTAAACCTTTGTGGCACCCTTGATCACGATTGACGTATTCAATGGGTTATTGTCACTTGGATTACCAGGATTAGCTGGTTTGCCAGGTTCGTTTGGTGTAGCTGGATCTAGTGGCTTAGGTGTAATTTCGTAAGTTGCCTTACCAGTAGCTTCACTGTAGTCATAGTTAGAATCAACTGCCTTAACGTGTACGATTCCGGCATCAGTCAACTTAACAGTGTAATCACCAACATTCTTAGCATCTTTATCAAAGGCTAAGTCACCGTCAACAGCAGTGTAGCTCTTGCCGTTATTCAAAGTAATCGTGTAACTACCCGTAACAGTGTTGATGTCAGTTGATTTCCCATCGTAAACCTTGTGTGCATCACCATCCAGCTTATAAGTTGCCTTCGCTGGTGTGATTGTGAAGTTAGCAGGAACTACTTTAACGTTATAGTTCTTATTCGTATCAGGGTTGACATTGATCGCATAGCGACCAACATTTTCACCTGTGACACGATCAACTGTGTACGTTAAAGTATCGCCCTTAACTAACCCAGAGTTGTTTCCTTCATTAAATAGTTCAACTGTTCCGGACAAGCTTGGATCCGTTGTACCAAAGGTCTTGCCATTGTCCTGAGCCGTAATGGTAACGTCTCGTTTGTTAACGATATACGTTGCGTCACTACCGTCATCGGTGAAGACGTAGTTAGCATCAGCTGCCTTAACGTGATCTTTACCCGCTTGTGTTAATACAACCGTGTAATTATCAACATCAGTAACAGCTGTGTTGAAGGCTAAATCACCATCTTGAAGCGTGTACTTGTCACCATTACTCAAAGTAACTGTGTAATGTGACTTAACATCATTAACGTTTACCGTCTGACCATCATAAGTCTTGTCGTCAGTACCAGTCAGCTTAAAGGTTGCTGCAACCGGATTGATGGTTAATGAACCTTTGGCCAGTGTCACAGTGTAGTTAGGGTTGGTGCCATTAGTGACATTGATGTCATAATGACCAGCCTTAACGATTTGACTAATATCAGTCAACGTATAGCTAACTGCAACACCCTTAGCAGGTTTTCCACTTACTGTTCCAGTAATAGTACCGTATGGTTTGCCATCGTAGTCCTTCGACACAGTTGGTGCCGTAATGGTAATTGGTGCTGGTGTAATCACGAATAAACCACTTTGGATATCTGCTGCCGTAAAGCTGTAGTTAGTGTTGGCGTTTTGAATCTTGGTGATTCCAGCAGCACTCAACTTGACCACATACTTGCCAACATTCTGACTGTTGATACCACTTAAGTCGAAATCATCAGCCGTTAATGCTGGAACGACAAAGTCTGTATAACCAGTTGGTCCAACAACCGTGTAGGTGGTTGGATCGGTACTTGCGTCCCCGTTATAAACCTTCGTGGCTCCCTTGATTACTAGCGACGTACTCAATGGATCATTGTCACTTGGGTTATCCGGCTTAGCTGGATTATCAGGCGTGTTTGGTGTTGCTGGATCTAGTGGCTTAGGCGTGATCGTCAACTTACCAGAAACAGGCGTGATCGTGTAATTACCATTAGCGTTAGCTGTTGGTGTTACATCAATCGTGTATTCCTTAACGTTCACATCTTTACTAATATCTGTCAGCGTGTAGTTCACATCAACACCGTTCGTTGGCTTACCCGTTACTGTT
>NZ_JQCB01000006.1:44628-45194 GCF_001437435.1 Furfurilactobacillus siliginis
CCGGTAATGGTTCCGTAAGGCTTACCATCGTAAACCTTAGTTACAGTTGGGGCTGTGACCGTAATTGGTGCTGGTGTGATCACGTATAAACCACTTTGAATATCGGCAGCGGTAAAGCTGTAGTTAGTGTTGGCGTTTTGAATCTTCGTGATTCCAGCAGCGCTCAACTTAACCACATACTTGCCAACGTTCTGGCTGTTGATCCCACTTAAGTCGAAATCATCAGCTGTTAATGCCGGAATGACGAAGTCTGTGTAACCAGTTGGTCCAACAACCGTGTAGGTGGTTGGATCGGTACTTGCGTCCCCGTCATAAACCTTCGTGGCTCCCTTGATCACAATTGATGTGCTCAACGGGTCGTTGTCACTTGGGTTACCAGGTTTCGCTGGATTATCAGGTGTGTTTGGTGTTGCTGGATCTAATGGCTTAGCCGTAATCGTCAACTTACCAGAAACTGGCGTGATCGTGTAATTACCATTAGCGTTAGCTGTTGGTGTTACGTCAATTGCGTATTCGTTAACGTTCACATCTTTACTGATATCTGTCAGCGTGTAGTTCACATCAAC
>NZ_JQCB01000006.1:45373-48074 GCF_001437435.1 Furfurilactobacillus siliginis
GCCGTTCGTTGGCTTACCCGTTACTGTTCCAGTAATGGTCCCGTAAGGCTTGCCATCGTAAACCTTAGTTACAGTTGGTGCTGTCACAGTCACAGTAGCTGGTGTGATCACGAACAGACCACTTTGAATATCGGCATCTGTAAAGCTGTAGTTAGTGTTGGCGTTTTGAATCTTCGTGATTCCAGAAGCACTCAACTTAACCACGTACTTACCAACGTTTTGACTCGTAATCCCACTCAAGTCGAAATCATCAGCCGTTAATGCAGGAACAACAAAGTCTTTGTAACCAGTTGGTCCAACAACTGTGTAGGTGATTGGATCTTTACTTGCGTCCCCGTCGTAAACCTTCGTGGCTCCCTTGATCACAATTGATGTGCTCAACGGGTCGTTGTCACTTGGGTTACCAGGTTTCGCTGGATTATCAGGTGTATTTGGTGTTGCTGGATCTAATGGCTTAGGTGTGATTGTCAACTTACCATTAACGACTTCAACATCGTAGTTACTATTCTTACCAGCTGTCGCAGTTGGCTTGATCGCGTAACCTGTTGTTGTATTAACGTTCTCACCCGCATCACGCTCAAGTGTTGTATCGATTGTTTCACCGGCAACGACACCTCGGTCACCATTGGCAACTTCAGTTGTTGACGTTAAGGCTGGATCATTTGCGCCAAAGACCTTCGTCTTATCGTCGGCTGTAACCTTGACGGAACGTTTTGTGATGTCAAACGTAGCTGTATCAGTACCAAGTTCATAATCGTAATTCTTGGCTTCGATGGCTGAGATATGCGCTATACCAGCAGTGGTTAACTCAACCTTATAACCGGTCTTAACGTTTTTAACTACTTCGCTATCGTCAGTAGCAAACTGAAGATCACCATCAACAAGTGTGTACGTTTTTCCATTAGTCAAAGTAACTTTGTAGCTGTCTTTGTAACTGTCTGGGTTGTTAACAGTAACGCCGTCATAAACCTTAGTTGCATTTTCGCTAAGACTATATTTTGCAGTTGCCTTAGTAATCGTAAACGTACCAGTCGCTGGCGTGATTTCGTAGTTTGCATTCAAGTTGTTAGTTGCCGTTACGGAAATATCGTAAGCACCAACATCTTGGCCTGCAACCCGTGACAATGTGAACGGTGTATCACCTAGCGAATCACCAGCCACAAGTCCAGTTTTATCAGTCGCATTAAATGCTTCCGTCGTGGCTTCTAGCTCAGGATCAGTCGTCGTTAAACCATCATAAACTTTTCTCTTATCTACTGGCGTAATCGTTACATGACGCTTGTTGATGACATAGGTCGCCTGTGATGGCTGTGCGTGCAATTCATAATCTTTATCGTTTTCAACTAAGTGCTGAACTCCGGCAGTAGTTAAATCAACTTTGTAGGTTGCAACATTCTTAACGGATGCAACACCATTATCCAGAACAAATTGCAAGTCACCCTTTTGAACGGTGTATGTTTTCACACCAGTTGGGAGCGTAACGGTGTAATTGCCAATTAAGTCATCGATGTCTGGAACCTGTCCATCGTAAATCTTACCGATTGTACCGGTTAACGTGTAGTTAGCCGCGATCGGATTGATTGTCAATGAACCTTTTACAACACTAACGTCATAGTTTGGGTTTGTTCCGTAATCAGTAACGTTAATATCATACGATCCCGCATGAATCTTGTCTGAAATATCCGTCAACTTGAACGCTAAAGCATCCCCACCGGTTGGTTGACCGGTAATCGCCGCCTTAACTTCACCAGTATATTTGCTACCGTCATAATCTTTGGTCAAAGTAGGTGCGGTAATTGTGACAGGTGCTTTAGTAATGTCATACGTTGCGGCACTGCCTAATTCAGTGTAAGCGTAGTTCGTATCAACAGCCTTGATATGATCGATCCCAGCTTGCGTCAATTTAACGACGTAGCCAGTTTTGGCATTCTTCACATCTTTATCGGCAAATTCAATATCACCGTCTACCAATGTGTAGGTGCCACCAGCCGTTAGTGTGACTGAGTACTTAGCTAAGGCATCCTTGATGTCTGTTGCGGCACCGTCATAAACCTTCGTACCTTTACCAGTCAGCTTATAAGTGGCTGCAGCTGGCGTAATCTTAAACTTACCGTTAACGACTTCAACATCGTAATTAGCATTCTTGCCAGCTGTCGCAGTTGGCTTGATTGCGTAACCAGTGGTTGTATTAACATCTTCACCAGCATCACGTGCTAACGTCGTGTCAATCGTTTCACCGGCAACGACACCGTGGTCGCCATCGGCAGTTTCCGTCGTTGAAGTTAAGGTTGGATCTGCTGCGCCGAAGACTTTCTCTTTATCATCAGCAGTAACCTTAACTTTACGCTTCGTAATGTCGTATGTTGCGGCACTACCAAGTTCGGTGTAGGTATAGTTACCATTAACTGCCTTGATGTGATCAATTCCGGCTTGCGTCAACTTAACAACGTAACCAGTCTTAGCATTCTTCACTGTAGCATCAGCGAATGTAATATCACCATCAACCAACGTGTACGTGCCACCGGCTGTTAAAGCCACACTGTACTTGCCCAAGATATCTTTGATATCCGTGGCAGTACCGTTATAAACCTTCGTATCCGTACCGGTTAGTTTATAAGTTGCGGCGGCTGGCGTGATGTCGTATGTTGCCGCACTACCAAGTTCAGTGTAGGCATAGTTGCCATTAACTGCCTTGATGTGA
>NZ_JQCB01000006.1:48258-48535 GCF_001437435.1 Furfurilactobacillus siliginis
CCCAGCTTGCGTCAACTTAACAACGTATCCGGTTTTGACATTCTTTACGTCTTTATCGGCGAACTCAATGTCACCATCCACTAATGTGTACGTACCACCGGCGGTTAACGCTACACTGTACTTGCCCAACACATCTTTGATATCCGTGGCAGTGCCGTCATAGACCTTCGTATCCGTACCAGTCAGTTTGTACGTTGCTGCTGCTGGCGTGATGTCGTACGTTGCCGCACTACCAAGTTCAGTGTAGGCATAGTTGCCATTAACTGCCTTGATGTGA
>NZ_JQCB01000006.1:48714-80296 GCF_001437435.1 Furfurilactobacillus siliginis
TCCGGCTTGCGTCAACTTAACGACGTAACCAGTCTTGACATTCTTAACTTCGGAATCGGCGAATTCAATGTCACCGTCTACCAATGTGTACGTGCCACCAGCTGTCAACGCCACACTGTACTTATCCAAGATATTTTTGATGTCTGTCGCAGTGCCGTCATAAACTTTCGTATCCGTACCAGTCAGCTTATAAGTGGCGGCCGCTGGCGTGATTACCAAATGACCATCAGTAATGTTTTTTGCTGGTAAAGTTGTTGCATCAATCGTGTATTCAGTATTAGCAGCCTGTAAGCGAGCAATTCCTGTTGCAGATAATGTGACAACATATCCTGGAGCCGCTTTAACATCTTGACTGTCGTTGCCAGTACCAGTCTGCCGTTGGAAATCAGAAAGTACCCAGCCACCGGTTGGAGCGACTAAGAAACTAGGTAGCGTAACTGTATGAATCTTATCGGTTGCAGCGTTGCCGTCATAAACCTTCGATTCGTTACTTAAGGTTGCTGTGATTTCGTTTTGTGCATAAATCCAAGTAACCTTCAGTTCTTTAGGCGCATCGCCAGCATTTTTGATTCCAAAGTTGTATTTAGCAGTGCCATCAGTGTTGTAGGTAGCTGTTCCGTCGGTTGTATTCAAAGTAACAGATAATGTATCGCCGTTTTGATCCTTAGCACCCGTTACGTGATAACCCGTTACAGCTTGGGCAGTTAGTGTACCAATCGACGTGCCTAATTCTTTGTTCTCAATTGGTGCATAGACAGGCTTATTGGCGTCTGTAACCTTGTCTAATCCTTCAGTATCTTGAATCAGGGAGTTTTGGAGGTGCAGTGTGAGCTTAACGGCACTGTAGTGACCGAAGCTCTCGCCGTACACGAACATATTAACGATACTTTGTGTACTATTTGCCACGTCAGTTGTTGCCTTAACCTTCACGGTAACAGGGATCTGCCCATCTTTTATTGTCCCAAAATCAATACCATCTAGATTATGGTAGTTAGCAGCAGTGTCATTTCCATAAAGACTTGTTTCGTGTGCTTTCAAATAACCGTTTAGGAAATTATCAATCGACGCCTCATCTAAATTGCTGTCTAACGTAATGCTGTCTAGCGGATCAGTCTCAGCTGCTGCATGGAAAGTTAATGCCAAAATCTTTTTAGCATTTAATTTGTCGTCAACTTTGTAATTAAAGTTGTATTCGACGACACCGTCTTTATTTACATAGTTCCCAGCCGAAGCCTTAACATTGATCGTATCTTCTTTGATAACGGTTGTGAATTCAGATGGGTCAAGAATGTTAGAACGTTCAATCACGGCAATTTCATTGGTGCCGTCAGTCAAAACAAAATTATTAGAAAATCCATTGACATACATCGAACCAATGTAAGCATTCTTAGATGCATCTGAACCTGTGATTGCTGTCGTCACAACCAAGTCAGTTCCGTCAACCTTAAAGGTATTTGTTCTAGTAATACCATCATTATCGGTCGAAACTATTGGCTGCAGTTTCGTTAGATCAAGTCCAGTTAGTTGGTCACCGGAAATTCTTTGTTCGAACGAAATTCCCTCATAAGCAGAACTCTGATTCGAGTCTGTAACTTGTGGATAAGCTGCAGTTGCAGGGTGAACAACCACAGTACCGTCAGCACCACCCTTGATGTCTTTCCAAACATAGCCAAGCGTCTTGCTGTAGTTATGAATCAATTCATTGTTATTCTGCGTACCATCAGTACCAAAAGTCGCAAACTTAACGGTCGTGGTCTTAGTTTCATCACCACTGTATAGCTTGTAGTTATCGTAGCTGCCGGCATCTTTGGTGATCGTATCTTTCTTAGTTGTATCAGATTGACTTGCGCCTAACTGAACAGCTTGAATAGTACTACCACCAGGCAGTTCCGTCTTTCCATCAGGCTTAACAACATTCTTAACTAGAACGTTCGCCTGCAAGGTCAACTTCATCGTCAAACTCGAGGCAGGCAAGTTATCAGTCTCGTCAGTACGAATCGTGCCATCATCATTGAATGAAAGTGGTAGCACGATCTCTGGCGTTGCGGAGATGTCTGCAGTTGGATCAAAGGTAACTGTTACATCACCATTTGTGGCGATTGCAATACTAGTAACACCAGTAGGCAATGTCATGCCGGTTGGTAAAGTAGTAGCGGTAAATGACTTGCCCTTCATCTGGTCAAACGCAAGACTAAACTTAGCTAGATCAGCAGCCGGAACAAGCGCCAATAAATCAGCGTTCTTCAAGATATATGATTTGTGGTCCGTGGTAGATAAATCAGTTGACGTGTTAATTGTCTTTTCAATTGTTGTCCGGACAGTTGAGCTAACAAAGGCATTCAAATAAACCTTATCACTCATGTAATCTGGCGTAGTATCAACGTTATCGATATCGTCCTGGATTGATAGGTGAAGGCCTTTACCCATGATTAATTTCTTTTCATCGGCAGTTGGCGTGTATGTCAACGTTTTGCCATCGGCAGAAATAGTCCATTGTGAATTTGTTAGTGTAACTTTCGTCCAATCGAAAATCTGTGGTCCAACGTTTGGTGTGGCAGTACCATTGGCCACGTTTCGGTATGAATTAGTAGCAGCGGATAAGTCAATCGTAACCACACCTTTGGCTGCGTCGTAAACTGGCACAACACCGGTATCAATAGTCACATTACCAGCAGCATCTTTCTTACCGTCGGCTAACTTGTTGATGGCAACGTATGGAATTGTCGCCTTTGCGTCTATCCGCTTACCAATTGTGTAAGAAGCAGTCACATTTGGTCGTTGTGTTGCAGTAGGATTTTTATTTTCGTCCAAATCAACTGCCGTCAAATCGTCAGTCTTGGTTTCTTCACCACTGACAAATGTTAGGGACATACCCTTATCTTTGTCGATTTCGTTATCGGAATCGATGCGATTATGATCAGGAACTAAAATGACACCAGCTTGATCATCATGCGGCATTAAAATTGTTACACGATTAATATTTGGCTCAAGCGCATCAGCGTAAATCCCATCTGTGCTAGTTACTACAGATTCTGGATCAGGATTATCTGTTCCCGATATTCCAGTGATGGCAGCACCTATGCTACCCGCAGGAATAGTCTTATCTATGAAGGCGTTAGACTTCGGAGTGGCACTTAAAAGCTGCGTCTGTGTAGCGGTAAAGATACCCTTATAACTATAATCAGCAAGAGAAATCGACCCATCAGCGTTAATCCATGCATCTAAGTGTGCTTTGTCTTTATCACCTATTGTAGTTACTTGGTTTGGCTTTAGTTCAGAAGACTGAGTTACTCCATTTTTGTCAACAGTAATAACCTTAATTACACCTGCTCCATCGTTAGAGATAGCAATGGACTTAAAGTTACTGCCCTCTTTTGGTGTTACTGGAACATCTCTATAAGCGCCAGTTGTTTCATCACGATCAGGAACAACTAATTTATCATCCTTAAATGAATAGTAGGTCGTCTGCTTAAGTTCTTGATTATCTTTTTTTAGTTTATCTGTAACTTCAATCGTTGACATTTGACTACGACGATAGTTATATCCGCTCTTATAGACATTATTAAAAGCCCCACCCCTATCATCGTTAGGAGTCACGTTCATAAGTGAATTACGCTGTATCTCAACACGATATTTAAATGTTCCATCAGGGTAATCAACACGTGCAAGGTGAATATAAGCCTGGCTATTTGAGCCGTCAACAACTGACATGCCACTACTTTCGTCTTCACTACCATGCGGAGCCGCATATTGTAGACTTAGAACATCTGTAATATTAGTTGTTTCGTTAGAAACAATAACATTAGCTTTCTGGACAACGTTCCCATCTTTGTCCAGTACTGCTGGACTTTCGACTTCCGCTTTAAGACTAATAAAATTGTCTTTTTCGTCAGTAGTTAACGTTAATTTAGTGGTCGTTCCATCACTATTGGCCGATGTATCTATTAATGTTTTTTTATTAGATTCACCAAAATCACTCTTAGCCGGATAAAGGCTACCAACCAGATCTGTATGGTACTGGAAGTTATATTTAGCTTCATCGCCAAGTGGAGCCTTATCAGGTAAGCCCGAAAGTAAATTCAAGCCCTTATTTGCTGCACCATAACCAGCTTCGAAAGCTGCAGCCGCAACTGCCTGTTCATGATAATACGCATAATCAACAACGTTTTGCATAGTTGACTGTGTTGTTACAGCTGCGGTTTTATCGATTCCTAGTTTAATTTGTGCCTTATCGTTAGTAACCGTTGAATCTTTAGATACTCCGATTGCCTTTGTATCATACTTTGTCGAATCGTAGTAAGCACTCGCATTCAAGTCAATCCCTTGAAGAAAATCATCTGCTACATTAACTGGAACTGAATCATGGCTTATCGTTGGAATACCGTTGTTATTCGCGGCCGATATAACAATATCATGGTCAGCCTTATTTAAAGCTTGCACAATATAACTTTTCTCATTGCTATCCGTATGATACATAGTATTGAGGGCATTAAATACTGTCGTATAAACATACGGGCTTTCTTTATACCATGCACTTTCCTTATTAACTGTTAACCCAGTACTACTTTCAATACCATTGATTTGATTTTCTGCAGCCGTTGTCCAGTCAGCACGAGCACCATATGCTACTTGAAGCGCCAAATTATAAATTGCATTTACGTAATGGCCAGCAGAATAGACGCCCCCGTTGTCATTATCTGCTACAGCAAGATTAGCTCCTCCAGAAGTAGTTACAGTACTACTATCCTTGACAACATCATACGTAGTGCTTATTCCAGACAACACACTAATGATGGCTTTATCAATCGGGTTTTCTTTAGCACTCACCTTAGGGGTTTTTGCGACACCCGTTGGTACTAAATAACCATCCTTTTCAGTAAAGGTAAAAGAACTATTATTTCCAGCGTTAAGGGTCGCGTCATTTTTTGTCAAAAAGTATTTTGCATAACGATAACCATTAACAAAGACTTGTTGTAAGTCTGCATTTTGCAAAATTGGATCACTAGCAAAATAGCCTGCGCCACTCAGTGCCTGAAAATCGGTACTACCAGGACCTACAGTCGATTTTTTGGTTGTAACCATGTAGCCATCTTCAACAGCGATTCGCTTACCTTGCATTGCATCTAAAGCCGCTTGCTTAACACCTTCAGCATAGACCTCTTTAACTTGGTCAAGCGTGGCATCGGAAATCTTACGACCTAAATTCAAAAATATTTGAGGATACGCAGGCTCCATCGAATTACCAATTATATCGGTTGGATGACCATTTCCATCATTGAAAAAAACCCCTGGTTTATTGATATCCTGTGTGTTATAGACACTCGTCCAAAATTTATCCGCCGTTGGTAACTTTTGTGAGTTGTCACCGTTACCAATCCATGAAGAAGTATTTAAAGCACCTAAACTAGCAATTCCACCATATAATGGACGATTGACTAGGATGGCAGAATTGTCTTCTTGGGCTGGATCCCCCATCGAAGTTAACCAAGCCACAAAATCATTGTAAGCCCAGGTGTATATGTTCGTCTTTCCAGCCTGCATTGAAAATGCCATTTTAGCTTTTAACTGTGCCCAGCCTTCATTCGCACCCATCACACCATACATGTAGCTGGTTGTGTTTTCTTTAGTCTCGGCATCAAGGAGCCCATCATAAACGTTATAAGCATCTAGATACCCTTGTAAAACATCTACAATTGCATTCTTATAACCTTGATAAAATTCATCGGATTTTCCGCCGAGCTCAGCTCCACCAAGTAAAGAACCGTGGGGGCCCCAGCCAAAGCCATCCAACGTGACTATAAAATCTTTAATGTCAGCGTTTTTAAAATCTTCAATCGTTGCTGCATTGAAGTCGCTCATCTTATCGCCAAGAAATGACAACGGACTCAGTACTGTTGCCGGCCCGTAACCAGGAATCATAAAATGGGAAATGGTTGGAATCTGCCCTAAGCTTTCATAGGCTCCGGAATTGTCAGTAATGTCATAAGTCGCATAGTCATATCCGCCAGCTTCGGTATCAACAATCGCTGGCGTATCTGACATCGCAACCATGTTAATCGACTTGGCGCCAGAGCCACCAAGTAACTTCCTAGCTGCGTCCAATTCAGCTGCAGTTGTCCCGGCAGCCATTTGCACGTTTAAGACGCCGGTTTGCTGGTTAAGCTGCACAGTGGAACCCTTTGGCAACTTGCCAATCAAGCCGTCTACATCAATCTTAGGCTGGTCGGTCTGTGCTGCAGGTGTCGCAGCATCATTAGCAGTCGTTGCAGTTGCTGCTTGTTGCGTGTTTGCAACGGATTTTTGGTCAGTTTTTGGTGCAATAGCATCCGCGGAGGCTTCGGTTGCTTTTGCAGCAGGTGTGCTAGTAGCTGGTTGTGCTTTTTGATCAGCCACTGCTGATTTTGGCGTGCTTAAAGAAGCCGCTGAAGTTGGTGTCTTTTGATCAGCAGTTGCTTGACTAGCAGGCGTTGATTTAGTGGCATCTTCACTGGCCGCAGCGGACGTCGCAGTTGCTTTAGCTGCTGACTGTGGCGTTGCTTGCGCACTTGCAGGTGTCATCTGTTGGTCGGCGGCCGCACTGGTTGATGTGGCTGCTGAAGCTGGCGCCGCTTGGCTCGTCTTTAGAACGACACTGTTTCCACTGTCGTTAGCCTTGCCGGAAGGAGTCGCCGTATTTGGTGTTGCTTGGTCATTAACCGTTGGGGCTTTGTCGGCACGTGCCGTAATGCCCCCTTCTAATAAACCAAGGCCCACACCAAACGCTAAAATACTGGAAAACAGCCACTATTTCCCAGATTTATACATCCGGTAATGCTCCGTTGTATTCATTTTTTCTAATTTTTGTTTATTCATACATACCTCCAGATTGCCCACGTCCATTTAATCAACATATGCTCTCATTGACTCTCATGCCTGACGTCATATCCTCGTTTATGAAGATAGTTATCTCATAATAATGAAAAACATAATTAGTTATCATTATAACCGAAAAACCAGTTATGGAACATATAAAATCAATTCATAATCAAGTATTTTAACAACTTGATAATTGACGTGCGTTACATATTCCTCACACTTCTATTTTACCGAGGTCTAACGCCTACTGTCACTCGATATGCCTCGAAATCGAAACATCTTTTAAGCCCATTAAAAGATTCATAAAACCGGAAACTTTTTTGTAAATATTCAAGCTTTGTCAACTTGTTTGACCACCACTGATCGTGTTACTACGCTAATTATTTTTCAGGCAGCTTGTGAAGTCGTCAAAACCTGTCAACCGCAGTCCTCCAAATTGTAAGTTCCACCATTTGACGAGTTAGCGATTAACCCTTAGAATGAGCACCGTTGAATTAATGAACACTTGACTGAACGGAGGCCCCCCTTGGCAGACACTGACAGACAACAAGAACAGACACGCGTTGACCAAGTTATGGACGAGATTCATCGTCAGCTTGCCGCCAGCGAAGAGACTTATCAAGCGGCTCACGCCGAGACGGGCGCCATTCAGAAAAACTATGCGGATAACGCATCCGTTAATACCTTCGAAGTCGATGACGCGATGGAAACAAACGCCGAATTGCAACAACAGCGGCAATTAGTCTACTTAGCCGTCACCAACGAAGAGACAATCGGTCAACAGTTGGACAACCTCAAAGCCTTGGACCGTTCCGCTTACTTTGGTCGCATTGACATCAAAGATGCCGGCGATACAACCAGTGATCAGCTATACATCGGTACCTTTTCGTTAACTGATGCGGATCAAAACTTTTTGATTTACGATTGGCGCGCACCAATTGCCAGTATTTATTACAACGGTACTTTGGGACAGGTTCACTATCAGACGCCAGCGGGCAAGCAGACCACTGAGCTGACGAAGAAACGTCAATTCACAATTAAAAATGGCACGATCACCAACATGTTTGACACCAACGAAACGGTCGGTGATGAAATGCTACAAGCCGTTTTAGGTGAACAAAATGATGCCGTGATGCAAAATATCGTCGCTACCATTCAGAAAGAGCAAAACGACATCATTCGTGACACTGCCGCTGATTTATTAGTCGTTCAAGGCGTCGCTGGTTCTGGGAAAACGTCTGCCATCTTACAGCGCATTGCGTACCTGCTCTATCACAGCCGCAATGGCGGGCAGAGTGAAATTGCCGCAGATCAAATGATTCTGTTTTCACCGAATCGGTTGTTTAGTCACTACATTTCAGAAGTCCTGCCGAGTCTCGGAGAGCGCAACATGCGGCAAGTGACGCTGGATGACTTTTTAACGCAACGACTACAAGGTCTGCATGTCCAGACACTGTTTGAACGTTACGAAGATGATGCGACGACAACCGACCACGCGACCACTGATGTACGTGATTATTTAGAAAGCACGCAATTAATGGCCGATTTGAGTACCTACAGTCGCAGTGTCAGTGTCGCTGATCTGCGTTTCAACGATATTTTGCTCGACGGTAGTTTATTCTTCACCAAGGAAGCGATTGCGGCCATCTACGCTGAACAACCAGCAACGATGAGCACCCCAAATCGTTTCTTGGCAACGAAGAATACCCTAATCAAACAGCTAAAACGGCGGATCAAAACTGAAGCTCAAGCAGATTGGGTCGCCACCGAATTAGATAACCTGGACACAGAACACTACCATGACTTACTTGGTGATCGCCTGGGCACCTTTAAAGAACTCGATGATGAGATGGCTTTCGCAGCCCGCGCCATCGTGCGCCGCCGCTTCTCTCCAATCTACGAAGCGCTGTTCAATAATTACTTCTTAGATATTTATCGTCAGTACGACCATTTCCTGCAAACAACAGCACCGGAATCAGTCGATGCCACCAACTGGTCCATGCATGAGCAAGACTTCGACGCTGGCATTGAATATCATCGGATTGACCTAGCGGATAGCGTTCCCTTGTTGTACTTACGCGACCTCATCACCGGTGGTGGACAAAATCGCAGTATTGCTTACGTCTTCGTCGATGAAATGCAAGATTACTCACTCGCACAGATGTGCTACATCAAGCACGCCTTCCCAAAGGCGAAATTTACATTGCTCGGTGACAGTGAACAGGCTCTCTTCAATCATTTACAAACACCGCAGGAACTGGTGCATCAATTAGCCGACGCCTTTCAGGCAAAACGTCCGAATTTGATCACCCTAAATCGTAGCTATCGTTCCACCATGCCCATCACCAACTTCGCCAAAGGCCTGTTGCCTGATGGTGAGCACATTCAAGCGTTTAATCGTCCGGGTGACTTGCCACAAATTCGGTTACGCAAGGATACGACAGCGGCCATTACAGCAACTGCCGAGGTTGCCGCACAAGAGCTAGCAACTTATGGCACCGTCGCAATCTTGACCAAGAACGTCATCACTGCGCGCTCAGTCTATCGTGATCTCCACGCTGCTCATTTACCGGTGTCACTCTTAAATGATGCAGACCGGACGTTGCCTAAAGGGGTAGTCATTATGCCTGTTTATTTGGCAAAGGGACTAGAATTTGATGCAGTCGTTGCTTACGACGTCTCCAGCACAAATTATCCCAGCGACGATGCCATTGGGATTTTATACACGATGGCATCACGGGCAATGCACCACCTCACCTTAATCAGTGTTGGTGATGCCAGTCCCGTCATCAGTCATGCCGACCCGAAACTGCTAAAGATTGAACATGAATTTTAACGTTATGGTGGTGGAACCCACGCTGCCCAGAAAGAGGCTCTCATGAAGTTAGATTTTTCCGTTGCGGTCCACAGCATTCTCTATTTGGATGCCGAGAGTCCGCGCAAAATCACCAGCGCTGAGTTGGCTAAGTCACTACAACTGAATCCCGTCATGATCCGTAACATCCTGTCTGTCTTACACAAGCAGGGGTACATCAGCGGTTCCGTCGGCAAAAAAGGCGGCTATCTGTTGGAACGCGATCTAGCTGACATGAACGTCGGGGATTTGTACGACCTCACCATCCCTCCTATTTTGAGCTATGCCAAGTTCACGACTGGAACTTCTAAAGGTCTCACCCCTAACTCCGATGATCCGACTGACATTTCTGGCAACATCGGTGAAACATTGAATGATCTATTCACCTTAGCCGACAAGGATTATCGCAAGTTCTATCATCGGTTTACCATGACCGACTTGAAAGCTGACATGCTGAATCACGGTCATTTTGAAACTTTGGTGAACTAGTCGAGTATCTCCACAAAACCAGGACAACAACGAACTCACTCCGTTCGCCGGCACACAGGTGGAACCCCTTGCCGTTCGCGGCTTTGCAAATTTTTTGCAGCCACTCGCTCTCGGGGCGCCACCTGTGTGCCATCGTTGTTGCCCTGGTTTCGTGGAGAGTGATGGCTAGCTTTGCTAGCCATCACAAGACCGCAGTTAACGTTAAAGTAAATGATTCACACAAAAATGCGACCAGGAATTGGTTAGCTTACCTCGTGAGTAAGTTAATCAATTCCTGGTCGCATTATTTAATTATTGTATTTTGAATAAAGCAGCCGCTAGTAACCCACCTAGGATTGGTCCAACAAGTGGAATCCATGCGTAGGACCACTGGGAGTTACCTTTGTTCGGAATCGGCAGCAACGTATATACCAATCGTGGGCCCCAGTCCCGTGCTGGGTTGATTGCATAGCCAGTCGTCGTTCCCAGGCTCATACCAATCGCAAAAATCAAGAAACCGACGATAAATGGTTTCAAGCCCACCGTAAAGTTACCCAGATTAAGCAGCACATAGATAAAGGTAAACGTTGCAATCGTTTCACTCAGCAAATTAAACACTGGTTGGTCGATTGCTGGCGCCGTTGCAAATATACCAACGTGATTTCCTTCAGCCGGTGTAGTCACTTTTAAATGCGGATAGTAATGAATCGTCACGACAATTGCACCAAGCATGGCACCTAAAAATTGCCCAAGCAAGTAACCACTCACCTGATGCCATGGGAACAAGCCAAAGACTGCTTCAGCAATGGTGACGGCTGGATTGAGGTGCCCTTGTGAGCCAATATTGCCTGCCACGTAAACCCCCATCGTCACAGCCATCCCCCAGCCAAACGCAATCATTAACCAATCACTATTTTGTTTGCCATAGGTCTCATTCAAGTTAACCCCGCAGTTAACGCCGACCCCTAATACAATCAGGACAAACGTTCCCAGTAGTTCACCTAGAAAGCCACTCATCTTCGCCACTCCATCATCATTATTTTGATATCGCTTACATAGGCATAATGACACACTTTTCCAGGGCACACCAGATTTATTTAATCAGCCGTTTCATTTGTTCCGTTAAGGGACCAACGCAACAATAGCGGTGCTGCCAACGTTGCCAAGACGATCACAAAGATAATATCGACATATAGTGCCTTAGGTAACAAATGTGCACCAAAGCCAATTTGCGCCGTGATCAACGCCATTTCGCCGCGAGCAATCATGCCCGTACCAACGATTCGCGCTTGTGAGCGCTTGAAACCGGTCAACTGCGCACCAGCTTCGCCGCCAATCCATTTGGTGGCAACCGCTAGCACTGTCATTAGCAAGATATATGGTAACGATGACAAGAAGTTGGTAAAGGAAACTGACAGTCCGATGCTCACGAAAAAGACTGGGACAAAAAAGGCATTGCTAATCGGTTCGATATGATCATCAATCGTTTGTTTGACATGTGTCTGGGCAACTGCAATACCGGCAAAAAAGGCACCGATTGCGCCGGATAAGCCAACCAACTCAGCTAATTCAGCCATCCCCAAACAAATAACCATCGCCGTGACCGTTCGGGCCGACGGAATCAGTAGCCGATCACTAACACGCATTAAGATTGGCGCAACCCAGCGCACCACCAGATAGGCTGCGATAAAAAATGCTGCCTGAAGAAGAAATTGCAGTAGCAACGAATTATTACCAGATGTCGCACCGCTGCCAACAACCGCAATCATCACGCTCAATAGCACCACGCCAATAATGTCGTCAGCCACTGCTGCACCAAGAATCGTCGCACCTGGACGCGAATTAAGCATCTTGAATTCACGCAAAACGGCCACCGAAATGCTAACGGATGTTGCCGAAAAGATTACACCAATGAACAGTGCTTCTTTAATGCCATCGCCGAGCAAATAGCTGGTGGTACTCATCACTGCAACCGGCAGCAACACCCCACACAGTGCCGTTGCCAACGCTGGTTTTAAATATTTTTTCAGCTGATTTAAGTCACTTTCAAGACCAGCCATGAACATCAACAAAATGACGCCAATGTTGGCAAAGGCTGTCAAAATCGTGCTTGGATGCACCCAATTAAGCACCCCTGGGCCGATGACGATGCCAACTAGCAATTCACCAATGACCGCTGGAATCGCCAGCCGCGCAGAAAAGTGCCCAGCCAATGTCGTCGCAACTAAAATCAAGATCAGTGTGGCAATAAATGACATGAATAAACTCCCTTCGCATGGCTATGATGGCTTTAGTATACACGAGTTACTTACTATGATTTGACTCACGGGCTACTTGTTGTCGGAATTCTGCTGATCTTATTCAAGCAGTGGTTAGACAACCGCAACAAGCATTAACCGACTACCTGTTTAATTTAAAACATAATTATTCAAAAAAAAGACCCCCACAGAGCTGCAACTCTGCGGGGCTCTGACACCTATCGTGATTTTTCAATTCTGAACCTTCTCAATAATAACATGTTTCCAAATAAACGACACTTTTTACGACGCACCTACTTCAGGTGTTCAGCAAAGTTAACCACATTTGTTTCTACAAACTTCTCGGCTGGAATATCTACTGGTTGCCCAGGAAATGTCATCTTAAACACCATGTGACCGAAGTTGATCAGCATAAAGTTAATTGCCTCAGTTTCAGCATCTAAATCTGCACGGATTTCGCCCGTTTGCTGTAACCGTTGAAATGCCTCGACCAATTCTGTCCGAAATCGCAATGGCAATTTATCAACAGACGGAAACTGACCATTATTGCGCAACGCCACAAAAAACAAGGCAGCATGATCGTTAATAAAGGCAGCATATGTTTTCGCAACCCACATCAAGTCCACCGTTATGTCACCAGAAGGTGCAAAGTCGAGCTTAATCTCATCAATGCGCCGCAGATATTTCTCCAACAACGCATCCATTAACCCATCTTTGTTAACGAAGTGCCGAAAGAGCGTGCTTTCGTTGACACCAGCTGTTGCTGCAATCCGTTTTGTGGTGATACTGTCATAGCCATTTTGCTTCAGCAACGATCCAAAAGCAGTTAAGATCTGTGCTTCCGTTGATTCTTTCGGCATCACTATTCCCCCAAGTAATTATCTTACAAATAGTGTACTCGCTTAACTTAACTTTGCAAAATCAAGAACCGGCTGCCGCTTTCTGAACGTCACAATTAATAGGTTGATCAAAATCAGTCCGCCAATCAATAACGCAAACTGACCCCATAACTGTCCCGTGCCAGTCCCGCCATACATGATGTTCATATCTCCAGCAATCGTGTAGAACATCGGTGCCACAAAATGAAGCGCCGCGTAAAAATGATTCATCGCAACTAACGGAATCATTCCGGCGCCGGCCACGACCTGTAGCATCGTTAAAAAGATGTTCAATGATGTGCCCATCTGACCCATCAATAGAATCAACACACTATTTAAGTTAAATGCAGCAAACATCTCTAGTCCATGATTCAACCACAGCGCCCCAAATTGACTGCCGGTTAGTTGCATCTGTGGCATCACCGCCGCAACGACCGCTGCAGCTGCAATGATTGAAATTAAGATCATGCTGATTTCCAGCATCCCAAACGCCTTAAAGCGGCCCACCATACCAGCAAATTTCACATACGTGCCATACAATAATAAGCTGCCTAAGAGGGCACCGATATACATTGCTAACGTCAAGATAAACGGTGCCAAACTGTAATTCAGACCAGTTCGTACCTTATTCATGCGGTGGATATTCGTTGTTACGGAATTCGCAACCGGTGCATATTTTTGCTGCACTTGTTGTTGAATTTCCGTTTGCTTATCACGGGAAGCCTGATCTAATGCTTTCTGTTTTTGTTGCGATTCTGACTGTAACTGTTGTTGCAAGCCTTGTTGTAATGGCGCAGGTGCGGCACTGATCTGTTGTTGCTTACTTGCGACCGCTGCATCCAGCTGTTGCTGTTGCGCTGCGACGACTTGTTTCAGTTTGGCAAGGGGTTCTTTACGCAACACCGCCTCACTCTTTTGCACCATCACTTGTTGATTAACTGTCTTGCCAACAGTCTCGGCAACGGTCATCATGCCGCTACTAACCGATGTTTGCACGGCATCATTCACATAAAAATTCAGCTTTGCCGGCTGATTTTGTTTAACAGTGCTGGCGAATCCATCTGGAATATCAATAATTAAATACGTCTTGCGTGCATTCATTTGACGCTTTGCTGCAGATAAGTCATGCGTTTGGTGAACGTGTTTAAACGGCAACGTTGTTCGTAATTGTTTAGCCAACTGTTTGCTCGCCGAATCTCGATTAACGACTGTAATCGGTAAGGTATCAAACTTCTGTGGCATCGCATGGTATCCCGTAAAGTAGATTGTAAAAATCAAAAAGCCATAAACAATCACCATTCCCGTTGTTATCAACACACCACGACTCGTCAAAAATTTTAAAAATGTTTTCATCATGCACCTCCGCCTAATGTTTGCCCAGAGTTTAGCACGATGTTTTACTGCATGCAAGTGCTTGCTTGCGTCAACTTGAAAAGAATCTACTCACAAAAACTATGCAAAAAAATCAGACAGCTATTTTCTTTGTATATTATTTAAGCCAAAAAGCTCACGTTGGGTGTACAACGTCCACAAAGAGGTAATCATAATGTCAACAGATGTTCGACTAAACGTACGCATGGATAAAACCACTAAGGATCAAGCAACAACGATTCTTGAAAAAATCGGCCTTGACCCCAGCACTGCGATTCGCATGTTTTTTAAACAAATCATTGTTCAAGATGGACTACCCTTCGCAGCTAAAACCACGACTATCAGTGACCATGAACTAACTGAAATAAAGCAGATTCTGTTGCAAAGTCGCCAAGACGTTCTTAATGGTGATATTTACGATTTAAAATCAATTAAAAGTGACTACACAGATCGGTTAAGCGGGTCCAACAATGACTAACTATCGAGTTTACCTTTTTAAAACCGCACGCAAAAATAATCATGGTCCATGGGATCTACTCACAAAATCAAGATTACATTAACCTGCTAAACTTTAAATAACACCACCGTATATCCATAAATTAAAAGCGTATTGATTCCAATTCATCACAAAATTGGAATCGATACGCTTTTTTGATATTAGCTAATACTAAAAGACATAACCCAAATCAGAGGCCGGTGTTGGATATGCTAGCACCATGTCATTCAGTGCTTGCGCTGTTGCATGGCGATTGATCAAGAACGTGAGGTAATTGATCATTTCATCGGCAACACTACTCAATACACTTGCACCCACTAATTCTCCGGCTTGGTTGAGTACGACTTTCACCTTTGCTTTTGGATCGTGAATTCGATTATAAGTATACCAATGTGTCATGTCGATGGTCTTAATCCGTAATTTCGCGTCATCTGTAGCGGCAGCAGTACTAATTCCAACCGTAGCTAAGCGTGGAACCCCGAAGATAACCGTTGGAATGGCTGGATAAGCAATGGGTGCCGTTGTTGTTCCTGTCAGCTGACCCGCTAAATAACGCGCATCGAAACCTGCAACCGGAGTCAATTTAGGCACGCCTGGTTTGGCAACAACATCCCCCAGCGCATAAATTCGTGGATTCGTTGTTTGCAAATGGTCGTTGACCACGACGCCCTTGGCATCAGCCTGAACGCCAACGGCTGCCAAGTTTAGGGTGTCGACATTCGCAATTCGCCCAGTCGCACCAATCACGGCGTTCGTCGTCAACGTAAAGCCATCATCGTTACTGATCACAAGACCTTCGTCAGTCTTGGCCACATGGGTAACATCAACGTTCAGCTCAAATTTAACGCCATCTGCCCACAACTGGTTCACTAAATCACTCACCAACTCCTGATCAAACGCCTTTAACGGCCGGTCATTATGCAATAACATGTGCACTTCCGCCCCGGCGGCGTTTGCGATGTCAGCTAGTTCAAATGCAATGTAGCCGCCACCGATAAACGTCAGCCGTTTAGGCAGCTCACGCATGTTTAAAAAGTCAGTGCTGGTTTGAATCAGTTCACCACCGTCAATGTTCAGCCGTGCTGGGCGTTGACCAGTCGCAATGATCATTTGTTCAGCAGTCACTGTCTGATCATCGACGTTCACTGAACCATCAGCATTGAAGCGTGCGTGTCCCGTCAACGTTTCAATATGCGCTTGTTGAAGACCACTCAGAGTACCACTTGGAATCGCATCCGTGTACGCAAACTTATTTCGCATCAGATCCGGCCAATTGATTGACGTCGTTCCGTCAATTCCTTCACCTTGCATGTATTCCGCATGCCGCTTTGCTTCCACCGCTGCCACTAGAATCTTCTTCGGGTCACAGCCACGGTTTGGACAGGTACCGCCCCATAGATTTTCTTCAACCACTGCGACTTTTTTACCGGCTGCTTTCAGTTCATAAGCTAACGCTAGTCCACCAGGACCACCGCCTAGAATCAGTTGATCGTAATCGCTCATGTCATTGCCTCCATTCACGTCGTTGCACAGCATCATTACTGTCAGTGTACTGAGTTTATGTCATTCAAACAACGCATTTGCTCACGCATCGTCCTCATGCAAGTGTTGACTCAAATAATGAACCACCATCGTCGCATCGATAAAACCAAGCTCCTTATTACCGCTGACGACGCGCAGATAATCAACATCTTTCATTGCATCGAACACGTCGCCAAGGACTTTGTCAGATGAAATATCCAATACCCGCGCACCAGGTTGCGGCAACGTTGGATAAGCAAACCCTTGCATGACCATCTTGCCCACGTAAACATTTTCCACGTTATGCGCAATACTTTGCGCAAAGAATTGCTTCACAAAGCCATTTGCCGGGTGCTGTGAGACATTGTTTGGCGTGTCCACCTGTAGAATCTTGCCTTCACTCATTACCGCAATTCGATCTCCAAGCTTAAGCGCCTCATCCATGTCATGCGTCACAAAAATAATCGTGTCATGTCGCGAAGCATGAATGTCGAGCACCAGATCCTGTAACTGCGTCCGTGAGATTGGATCTAATGCTGAAAATGGTTCATCCATTAGGACTACTGGTGGTTCTGGCGCAATTGCACGACAAATTCCGATGCGTTGCTGCTCCCCACCTGAAAGTTCGCTAGGCATCCGATCACGATATTTAGCCGGATCCAAACCGACACGCTTTAGTAAGCGATCAACGGTCGCATCAATTTCTTCACGTTTAACACCCTTCATTTCCGGGATAACGGCGATATTTTGTGCGACTGTCATCGTCGGAAATAAGGCAATCTGTTGCAGGACATACCCGATGTTCCACCGTAATTCCTGCAGGTTTGTTTGCCGAATATCCTGGCCCATGATGGAGATTGTCCCCGCCGTCTGCGGCTGCAATTGGTTGACCATCTTTAAAGTAGTCGTTTTACCACTCCCAGAAGTCCCGACCAACACGAATAGTTCACCAGCATTGACCGTCAAGTTTAGATCCGGAATGACCAAATTGCCGTTGAATTCCTGTTGAACGTGATCAAAATCAATAAATGGTTTGCCCAGCCGCGCTTCATACGCCGCCTTTGACGCATTAATTTTGACAGTCATTAGCGCGCCTCCTTTAACAAGTGATGACTAACCAAGTAATGGTGTGCGACTTGCTTTGCCGACTTTTGTTGCACATTGACTTCATAATTCATTTCTTGCATATCCGTTTCCGAAATCTTACCAGCCAGCTTATTCAAGCTTTTCGCCACGCCGGGATGTTTTTTCAACAATGCTTGTTTCATTAATGGTGCTCCTTGATAAGCTGGGAAGAAGTGCTTATTGTCGCGCAGAACCGTTAAGTGATACTGGCGCAACTCACTGTCAGTAGAATAAGCATCCACCAGGTTGATGTTCCTATTATGGATTGCTTCATAACGGAGCTTAGGTTCCATCGACTGCGCCGACAACTTTAAGCCGTACGCTTTATTCACACCAGGCAGCCCATCGGGACGATCAATGAACTCTAATGTCATCCCTGGTTTAACCTGATTTTCAACCGTCCGCAGTTGACTAATATCATGGACGTTCCATTGTTTCGCATCAGCATTACGAATCGCAAGCGCAAAGGTATTGTTGTACGCCATGGGCTTCAAGTAGGCCATGTCAAACTGGCGGTCTAAGTCCGTTTTCGCTAACTGATAGGTCTGCGTCGCAGTCAATTTTTTGTCACTGTGTGGTTGCTTCACAAGGCTTTCTAATACCGTCCCAGAAAATTCTGGATAAATATCAATTTGATTATGATCCAATGCATTAAATAGGAAACTCGTCTTCCCGAAGTTTGGTTTCAGCGTGACATGAACGTCTTTGTTATCCTGTTCAATCAAATCCTTATACATATTAATCAGAATGTCCGGTTCTGAGCCTAATTTACCAGCAATCGTGATGTTATCCTTCGGTTGTTGAACCGCGTGATAGACGCTTGTACCACCGATACCAAGTAATAGAACCACTAGACCTGCCACCAAGTAACGTGGCCGCACATGTTCCAGACGATTGATCAACCAACTCAACACGATTGCAAGTAACGCTGAACTGATTGCGCCAATCAACGTTAACGTCGTATCGTTGCGATCAATCCCTAACAGAATGAACGTCCCTAAACCACCAGCACCAATCAACGCAGCCAATGTGGCCGTTCCAATGATGAGGACTAGCGCTTGGCGAACCCCTGAAATGATAACGGGCGCTGCCATTGGTAATTCTACTTTGAATAATTTTCGCAGTTCGCCCATACCAAAGGCTGTTGCCGCTTCTTCAATCGACGGATCAATCTCATCGATCCCAATGTATGTATTTTGAAAAATAGGCAGTAATGCATAGATTACTAACGCAATGACTGCTGGAACCGTACCAATCCCCACTAACGGAATCAGTAATCCCAACAGTGCCAACGATGGAATCGTCTGCAAAACACCGGCAATTTGTAGCATCACTGCTGCAAACCGCTTGTGGTGTGTCGCCCAGATTGCCAGTGGAATCGCAATCACCATCGCAATCAATAGCGATACGATGGAAATTTCTAGATGCTGCCACAGTGCGGTCAATAAGGCGCCGCGGCGATCAATTAATGTTTGCAGCAAGGTGTTCATTATTCGTGCCCCCAACTTCTAATCGTAATTCGTTCCGATGCACAAAAAAATACACACCTATGAACGGTGTGTATTATAAACTTACTAATTTTCAATAACTAATGATAAGCACGAAAATTATTGAACACGTGCCAAGAAGTACTTTTTCTTCCCACGACGCACGATGACAAACTTACCATCGAACATCGCCTGAGGATCCACTTCAGCCTCTAAATCGTCTTGTTTGTCACCATTAATGGTGATTGCGCCATTGGAAACATCCTCACGTGCCTGACGTCGTGACTTTTCAATGCCACTTTCGGTCAAGAAATCAACAATGTTCTGCTTGTCAGCGGTTGTTGTCACACTTGGGAATGCCTTGAAGCCTTGTTCGATTTCATCAGCACTTAATGCTTTTACATCGCCAGAGAACAAAGCCGCCGTGATCTTTTGCGCCTGGGCCAACGCAGCGTCACCATGAACAAATTGGGTCACTTCTTCTGCCAACCGCTTTTGTGCAGCACGCTTCCAAGGTTCCGCCTTTACTTGTTCTTCTAAAGCCGTAATTTCTTCTTCGCTCAAGAAAGTGAAGTACTTCAGGAACTTCACCACGTCATTATCATCTTGGTTCAACCAGAACTGGTAGAACTCGTAAGGGGTGGTCTTGTCAGCGTCTAACCAGATGTTGCCACCTTCGGACTTACCAAACTTAGTACCATCGGACTTCAGCAATAGTGGAATCGTCAGCGCAAAGACTTTTGCATCTGCGCCTTCGACACGACGAATCAGGTCCAAGCCAGCGGTGATATTTCCCCATTGATCGCCACCACCAATTTGGAGTTGCACGTCTTGTTCACGGTACAACGTCAAGAAATCAATGGATTGCAGAATCTGGTACGTAAATTCAGTGAAGGAAATCCCAACTTCCAACCGTGATGCGACAATTTCTTTATTCAGCATCGTCTTCACGTTAAACAGTTTGCCGTAGTCACGTAAGAAATCGAGCAGGCTTAACTTAGACAGCCAATCGTAATTGTTGACCAACCGAAATTGGTCTTCACCGAACAGACGAACTAACTGTGTCTTCAAAGCTTCCTGATTATGTTGCACCTGTTCCATGCTTTGCAACGTCCGTTCTGCCTTCTTACCAGAAGGATCACCGATCGAGCCAGTCGCACCACCGATTACGATCACGGGTTTGTGGCCCGCCAGCTGGAACCGTTTCAAAATCATGAAGGGAATCAAGTGTCCAATATGCATTGAATCCCCGGTTGGATCGATTCCACAGTAGAGGCTGATCGCCTTTTCTGTCGTTAATTCCCGTAAACCATCCTCGTCGTTGGTCTGATTAATGGCACCACGCCACTTTAATTCATCAACAATGTTCATCTTGCTAGTTCCTCCTTAAATTTTGGTACAAAAAAAGTCCCTTGTTTTTACACAAGGGACGATTAACCGCGGTACCACCCAAATTATTGCATTGCTGCAATCACTTTCGCATCGATACCCGGATGCACCGTTACGACGTGTTAAAACGCTGTAATTCGCATGGTTAATGTCACTGATTCACACATCCATCAGCTCTCTTAGCAGGGATCAACCATCCTAATTGACCATTTCTAGTCACGTTTTCGTCGCTTAATATTGTTGTCATTGTACTGACAGTTTCCGCCAGTGTCAACCACGGCTTAGTGAACGAAAAAGACGTAATCTAAGGTCGTAGGATTTTCTTCAGGTTGGAAACGAGATGGATCGTAGCGTTCATATGCATACGCTAAGTTATCCCAATCGTTATCTGTCATCATGTGATGGCTTAGTAAATCCTTGTGCGCAGCTTCCATCGCAAGATTGCCGAATAAATCACCAGTGTCCGGATTTCCGTTAACCCACGCAACTGCAGCTGGACTTTCAGGCACTTTGATACTTTGAAAACCTTCAGGAACCTTTTGGCCTTTACGGAACCACTTACCAATCCAGTAAACTGGTTCGCCCGCACCGAATACCAATAGCCCAATCTTTGCAGGATCTAATGGCTTATTGATTGTTTCCAGCTCTTTAAATTTATCAGTTGTTTCCCAATCTAACCAGGCGTAGTTATATGACCCATTTTGTTGACTTGCATAGGGTAGCCCAAACAATTGTCGTTCTGGTTCCGTCACCAATTGGCGATGTGTTACTTTCATTGTGGTGCCTCCTTAGTTTGTTGCCTAATGACATCTTGCAGTGTTTTGTGCTGGCGGTCAAGTCGCCATAGATATGGTGATACACGCGCTGGGCAGGTCGCATCCAATTGCTGACAAAATGTCGTTGCTGTTGCCGCGGTCGTCGAACGACCAGTTAAGCCGGTAATAATTCGACTTAGGTGAACATCAAACAACGCTTGGCTTGCTTCAAGACCAGTAATCGTTTGCCGCTTGTCCAACAACAGAATCAGTAATAGTGCATTGATTTTCTTAATGCCGATTCCTGTAATGGGTTGTAATCGTGCAACCAACTCTTGATAGCTCGGGACTGTTAATAACGCAGTTGCCTGGCCCTGATACTGTGTCGTGATTGTTGCGCCTAAGCTTGCTAAATTACGTGCCATTGTGCTCGGAAAACGATGTAGTGCAGGCTTCATTTTGATTGCAGCCGCTAATGCCGTCTCATGTGTGGCAAACCATTCCGGCGTAAACTGCTCAGCACCAAGTCGCTGTTGTAGATTCCCCGGTAGCTGCCAAGCCCGCTTAGCTGGTATCGATTGATCAGCAATCACGCCACACAGCAGCGCAAAATCATCAGTCAGTAACCACGTTATCTCTGTCGTTGAAAGCTCAAAGTCACCCACAAATGTTGTTGGCTGATGTTGTTGGTAGTCAGCTCGTAAGCTTTTCAAGTCCACTGCGTTAATCATTGCTAATCGTTACTTCCTATAATTATGACATCTTGCCTTTCCTGTTCATAGTTTACGCTGGCAATTCAACAGATACCAGCGCCATGCTTGCAAGCTGTAAAAGAAGCAGTTAATTATCAACTAGATTAGGTACATGTTACACTCGCCTTACTACCGAATCGTTGCAGAACACACTGCGTGAAAGTGAGGTGGCAGTGATGCATGTCGTCTTAGTTAATCGTCAAACCAAAGAGAAACGAATCATTCACAATTGTGAATCCATTGCCTTAATTGATGCTAATAACGAACCCCATGCGCCGCAATACCAAGTACCTAATGCTCGTCAGCAGCTGTCCGCTCAAGCATTCATCATCAATCGTGTACGTGAACAACCAGAAACTTTTGGCACCGCTGAGTGGCAACTAACGAAGGATTAAAAGTAAAGCGTGGACTAAAAGTCGAGAAGTGACGAGCAAGACCTAGAACGACCATACGAATTGGTCTTCAATCCGGTAGGTTGTTCGTCCTCTGCACAGCGACTTGACTTTTGGCCCACGTTTTAGCTATTTAAGTTTAGAAAACAACAATGAGTATGTGAACGTAATTCGTTATGTTCACATACTCATTGTTATTTTTTGAACCTTCTATAAATTCAATTGTCGCTTCACTTCAGCAGTCGAATAAGTCACGGGATCCCGCTTGAATTCCTGTTCTGCCTTTTTAAAGGCAAGTAAATCAGACGCTTCTTCCACAGTTTCCAGCGCACTTTGGCGAATAAATTCGCTAATCGTCAACCCTTTTCTTTGCGCGGCATTCTGTAAAAGAATGTGTTCGGCATCAGTTACGGACACTTTAATTATTTCCATTGTCTTTATCATCCCATGCTGAGAGCTTGCTACAAGTGACTGAACTACCCTTAATGTTTATACAAATAAGTATAAGTGCCATCGTCATTTTGTTTAAACGTGAACTCATGATCCTGTGTATCTCTTGCACGCCAACGCGTCACGCCGTAATGAATTGTTTCTGATTCCCTTAGTCGCGAAACAACGCCACCAGCTAACTCACGGTCGTCATCAAATGACCCGCGCAAAATGTCCTTTAGTTGTGGTAAAAATTCCTCTAGATTCGTAATCAAAACAATCCACTTCCCTTTTCTGAATTATGCAACCAAGCTTAGCAAATTCCATTAAGATTGTAAACGGTTTCACAGAAACATCTTTTAACCAGTCACTTATCTAACAGAAATCAGCAACTTATCTATTACATACGTAAAGAACCTGGAAATATTTCTTTACCAAAAAAGGAGAGTGGACCAAAAGTCGGGAAGTCGCGAGCAAGACCTAGAACTGCCGTACGGGTTGGTCTTCAACCCGGTAGGTAGTTCGTAGTCTGCACAGCGACTTGACTTTTGGTCCACGTTTTAGCTATTTAAACTCGTAAGTCAAAAATAGCGTCTGGGACAAATTACTTATGTCCCGGACACTATTTATTAAACACATTTTCTACAAATCCTTAGACAGCAGTTCACGCATTGCATGACGCCGAGCATTGGCTGGTGCCACCAAAGAAGCACGTTTGACGCTTGCATCGGTAGTCACGGATTGGTAAATCGATTGTAGCAAGAGCAACGCCACAAAGATCAATGGGAACCCGGCAATCGTACAAATTGCTTGCACGGTCTCAAAACCACCGACTAACACAATCCCCAATGAGAACAGGATAAAGATGACGACCCACGCCATTCGGTTCCAGCGACTTGGTTGTTGTTGACCCTTCAACTCAAGACTGGTGAATGATGACACGATGAATGCAGATGATGAAATCGTGGTTGCCAAGAAGACAAAACAAGATAGACAGAACATCACAAGCATTAACATCTTTAATGGCAGTGTTTGAATCAATGCCGCTAAGACCGCAGCTTGACCATGATTATTCAAAATTTGTACTAAGTTAACGACCCCTGTCTGCTGCAACCACAATGCGTAACCACCTAAGACAGCATAGAAACTCAGGCATCCACCGACACCATACGTCAGCATACCGACAATGACCTGGCGAATCGTTTTCCCACGTGAAATACGGGCGATAAACAAGCCCATGACAGGCATGTATGATAGCCACCAGCCCCAGTAAAACATCGTCTGGTGTTGTGCAAAGCCATTAGTCCCTGCGCTTGCTTTATTAAATGACAAGGCCGTAAAGTGTTGCACTAATAGAAACAACGTTTGACCTTCACCCTTTAATAAATGCATGGTGGGACCGACAAGTAAAACGATTAATAAGAAACCAATCGCTAAGTAAATATGCCATGCAGAAAGTTTCTTAATTCCTTTATTCAAACCTGCATAGACGGTCATCGCAAATAACACGAACAGAACACCGAACAAACCAAGCTTTAAACCCATCGTGTCAGGAATGCCTGTGATGGTGCTTAAGACTTGCGCAATGACGGGAATTTCCATCCCAATCGATGAACCAATCCCACCCATGATGCCAAATACAACTAGAAAGTCGATGATCTGGCTCAAGGTGTGACGTACCTTGCCATCCCCTTGCAGCATCGGAATGGCGGCACTCAACCGTTGCACATGTAGGCCGCGGACGTGCATCGCATAAGCAATCGCAATCGTCGCAGTGGCGAAAATCATCCAGGCCATGGGACCCCAGTTAAATTCACCACAGACGTTGGCATAAATGTAAGCAGCACTCGAAAACGGCTTTGCACCAAAAGCTGGGTGTTGCAGATATTGCAATGGGTCAGTGGCACTCAGCATCAAAATGCTAGCGTCAATTCCTGTTGCAAATACCATACTGCCCCATTGAAAGCCGTTATAATCAGCCTTCTGATTTGCTTTACCAAGTTTGATCTTGCCGTACTTGGAAAAGGCTAAAGCCATAAAGAAGATGAAGTTGATGATGTACACCAACACATACAGCCACTCTGACTTTGTCGTAAGAAATGACAAGACCGCGTTCATCGTTTGCTGAACGGCTGAGCCACCAATTATCAACACCAAGGACACCAGTCCAAATAAAATCATGGTTGGTAAAAAGACGGCTCGATCGACATTCTGACGCTTTAAAATAATAATCCTCCTATGGATCCCTAGTTTTTCTGCACACAAAAACGCTGTGCACACCGAAGTGAACCACCTGCACAGCGTTTAGCATCTTATACAAATGAGCTGCTGACGAAATTGTCAGTCTCCGTAAAACAATGTTTATTCTTCTGTTGGTACTGTTTTGATTACGCGCGCTGGATTCCCGGCAATGACTACGTTGTCGCCAAATGATTTGGTGACCACTGAACCGGCACCCACAACGACATTATCGCCCAGCGTCACGCCAGGTAAGATTGTCACATGACCACCTAGCCAGGCACTGTCACCAATCGTGATTGGCTTGCCCATTTCAACATCCGCATTCCGTTGCCGCGGATCTAATGGGTGCACCGGCGTGTATAGTCCAACGTCGGGGCCAAAATAACAATGACTGCCAATGGTAATCGGACACGTATCTAAAAACGTGTTGTCATAGTTTGCGTAAAAATGATCACCAATATGTATATTCCAGCCGTAGTCAAACTTGATGTCACTTTCAACAAAAAAGTGCGGGCCGCTGTCCGCAAGTAACTGTTTAACTGCTGAATTTCGTAATTCATTATCTGGTTCCTGATTAATGCCCTGCAATTGCTTACGAATATAAGTCCGTCGTTCAATCAATTCCGAATCAAATTGTTGGTAAGCTTCACCGGCTGACATCAGGTCCCGCTGTGTTTTCATAACTTTCATAACATTTACGCTACCACCGTTTTCATTTTCATGCAAAAAGTTGCATAAATTAAACAGCCTTGTATCCGCAAAGGAACAAGGCTGAGGATAAATTTAATTAATTTTGAAAGTGCATACTTTTTTCCATTTAAGTTGCGCTAATAGGCAAAATACAGATTCTCTGCGATAATAAATGAAAACGATTTCAGGAGGCTTTACTCATGACTTCAGAACCGCTTTTCACAAACATTCAGGACATCGACGATCGCATCATCGTTGATCTTAAATACGCCACCACCGATAATTTTACCCATCAAGTTATTTATGACTTCACAACAGCCATCGCGCGGACGCCAACCGCCAAGAAACTCGGCATTGCGGCCCAATTGCTAGCTGATCAAGGCTATCGACTCAAGGTCTGGGACGCCTATCGTCCGGTTAGTGCGCAGAAGAAGCTTTTCGATGTCTTCCCTGACCCTAACTGGGTGTTGCCACCCAATCCAAACAAGAGCCATCAAAAAGGTGTGACCTTTGACCTCACCATCACTGATATGGCTGGTAACGAGTTACCAATGCAAAGTCCCTTTGATGCCTTCGGTGACAGTGCGCGTCGGAATTTTCACCGCGAACCTGCCATTGAGCATAACTATCAATTATTGAACAACGCCATGACTGCCGCAGGCTTTATCGGTTACAGCGAAGAATGGTGGGATTATCGTGATTCAAACATGGATGAAATGGGACCTGCCAGCGCTGATCCAAACGACTTTGTTCATAAGTAACTTTAGTTGGTTCCACAGGTGAATCCGTGTACGCTATGGGATAGCCAATTTCATTTGAACAGGAGCTATCATCATGAAAAATGCATCAACACCAGTCACAACAAGCCAGATGTTTCGCTTTGTGTTTGGGCAAGTTTTAAATAAGAAATGGTTGTTAGCATTAAACGTATTCGCGCTGGCAATCATTTCTTTACTCGAATTCGTCATTCCACAATATGAACAGTTCATCATCGACCATGTCATCCCCCGTCATGACATTGGTTTACTCACTGAGGTCGTAGCTGGCTTACTCGGAACCGCCGTTATTCTCGGGATCTTGAGTTTTGTCTCCACTTACTACATGGGCGTGCTCAGTCAAGGCGCCATCACCAACCTACGTACAGACTTATATCGCTACATTCTGCGCCTCGACACACACTTTTTCGAATCAAGCAAAACTGGTGATTTGATGGTGCGATTGACGAGCGACATTGGTAATTTACAAAGCCTGATTTCCGCTAACATGTTGTCGATGGTCGGCAGTGTGGTCACGTTTATCTTTGTGTGGATCTACATCTTTATCATCAACTGGCAAATGGCTGTAGCTGTCACGCTGACCTTTCCGTTGATGTTTTTAATTTATCGCGTCTTTCGAAATCGACTCCACAGTGCCTTTCGCGCAGCTCGCGCCTCACAAGCACAAATGTCCAATCAGATGCAAAATACGCTGACTCAGATTGATTTGATCAAAAGTTACACCAATGAAGGTTTAGAAGAAGACCGGTTCAGCAAATATGCTAATACCAACAAGCAAGACATGATCAATGCCACCAAAAATCAAGCATTGTTCTCACCACTAATTGATTTGGTCAACTACCTCGGTGTCGCCATCATTTTGGCATTAGGCGCTTACTTCGTCATTCAAGGGCAGTTAACCGTGGGGCAGCTGGTTGCCTACCTAACTTATGTCGCCATGCTGCAAGGTCCAATCCGTGCCTTCACACAAATTTTGAACCAGCTGCAGCAATCCTTAGTCTCTTACGGTCGGGTCATGGATATCATGGCATTGACACCAGATATCACATCCAAGCCAAATGCAGTTACTTTTCCAACAATCAAAGACGGCGTTGACTTGCAACATGTATCTTTTACCTACCAAGATGACGATGGCCATCCAAGCGCTAAAGTGCCGGCTGTCCATGACGTCAGCTTTACGATTCCCTTTGGCAAAACAACCGCTTTAGTCGGACACTCTGGTTCTGGAAAGACGACGATTACTAAATTAATTGATCGTTTATATGATTTAGACAGTGGCAACATCACATTCGACGGGCAAGCAATTACTGATCTACAAATTGCCGACCTGCGTAAAAACATCGCCATCGTTTCGCAAGATGTTTACCTGCTAGATGGTTCCATCGAAGAAAACATTCGCTACGGACGTGAAGACGCATCTACTGAAGACATTTGGCAAGCGGCTACTATGGCCGACATTGCTGACTTTATTCATGGCTTACCCGACGGTTTAAAAACCCAGATTGGTGAGCGTGGCGTTAAACTTTCAGGTGGACAAAAGCAGCGCCTGTCAATTGCTCGTGCCTTGTTGAAGAACGCGCAAATCGTCATTTTAGACGAAGCGACGGCCAGTTTAGACAATGAATCTGAAAAGGCCATCCAACACGCGTTAGAGAACTTGATGCAATCACGTACATCACTAGTCATTGCACATCGGTTATCTACCATTCACAATGCGGATCAAATCGTCGTCATGGATGATGGTCGACTTGTTGAACGTGGCACCCATGAGTCATTGCTAAAGCAAAACGGCGCTTACGCTAAGCTGTATAACGCGCAGTTTAATTAAATTAACCCAAAACAAAAAGCCACCCTCATTGCGGGTGGCTTTTTGATAACGTCCTGAATGGCGCTCATTTAGATTCCGGTTTTGCTGGTTGTTGTTTCGACGTCTGTACATCATCGACAACATCTACGTGTCCATCAAAATAGGTTTGTAAACGGCGCAATTCATTCACTTGGGACTCAATTGAACCTAACATTTCCATCTGTATCTTTTGTAACTGCAACATGTTTGGTTGATCCTGCTGAATCACATGGTCCATTTTTGAATGTAACACCCGAATTTCTTCTTCGGACTTCAAATTCACATGGTAATCATTGACTGATTCCATGCGATCATATTCAGCTGATCGATTTTGACTCATCATGATGAGTGGTGCCTGAATCGCGGCGACCATGCTCAAAAACAGATTCAGCAAAATAAATGGATATGGATCAAAATGGGCACCAAAAATGTGCAATGTGTTTATCACGATCCACAAGATCATGACGGTGATAAACGAAATAATAAACGGCCAGCTACCCCCGAAGTGAGCAACAGCATCCGCAACACGTTGACCGACTGTCAGTGAGTGTTCCAATTGCTCCCGAACATCGACAGGCTGATACTTGTCCTTTTCCAGAACCCGTGTCAACTTTTGATTAAGCTTGTGATTTTGTCGATAATCCTTTGCAATCATCTGATCCATCTTCATTAACCGATAATGCACCAAATGCTCACTACAAATAAAGTCTTCGTTTGTCGCCTTCGGATAGTCCTGACGAATCAACGCCGTTAACGGACCATCTAAATCCTCTAGGAAAACACCATCCACGAGATCATACGCTTTATGATCAACGAGACAGTGAACTGTGCCGGTAAAATTCTGCATAAGCAAAAACCTCAACTCAATGCCAAATTAGCCGCGCAGTTCGTTCACAGTGTGGGTTGAATTTACAGCTGTGTACAAACACGCGGGACCATCATCGCTCGTCGAACATATATGATAATCATCTGCTGCCATAAAACCCACCTGCCTTTCCTAGTTGTCCTGATTGTTTCAACACTCTCATTATACCGAGTTTCCGGCGTGTTCTTCAAGTAGTTTGGATTAATAAAGGATATTTTTCTGCATCCCTTAACTTTTTTTGCCAACCCATTTCTAAGAACCGGAAACAGCAACTTATTCAGGTACCTTCCCATTTGTTGTTCATTGATGTTTTTTGAAGTAATCCGACTATCAGGTACTAAATAAAACAGCATATTTTACAATTAAATTCTCTAAACCCATTCTTTCTCATGTCGCTTTTAGCCACTTCCTGAAGCTTTTAGAAAGCGCTTACTATACTGATGATTGTATAAGGTCATAAAAACTATAGGAAGTGAACGATATGAAACAAGATGTTAAAAACAAGGTCGGTTTAGGCGGTCTGACCGGTTTGATTATTGGTGGTACTATCGGCTCTGGTATCTTCGCCCTTCCAGCAACATTGACTGCTGGCGCAAACCCCGCCGGAATTTTAATTGGCTGGGCGATTGTTGCTGTTGGTATGTTTTCATTGGCGGGTGTCTATCGAAACCTCACGTTGCAACAACCCGACATCGACGATGGAATTTACGGCTGGTCTAAACATCTCTTTGGTGATCTCGGCGGTTTCATTGCCAATTATGGGCACGGGATTGGTGACGCTGTCGGCGACGCTTCCTATCTAACGGTCGTCTTTTCAGCCTTCGGTGGTTTTGGTATCTTTTCTTTCTTTGGCAATGGAACGACCTGGCCGTCAATCATTGCGGCGTCTGTTCTGTTGTGGATCATCACTGGTCTTGTCCTACGTGGAATTCACGCGTCAACTGCAATGAACAACATCACCACAATCGCCAAAGTAATTCCCATTACATTATTTATTATCCTCGCCATTGTTAATTTCTCGCCACACATTTTCATGAGTCACTTTGCATCAACCCAGGTCTTCAATGTCGCTAGTCACAGTTGGATACACACCTCTATCTTCAATCAATCAAAAACAGTTCTGTTGTCTGCAATGTGGACCTTGATTGGGATTGAGTCTGGCACAATTTTCGCGACACGGGCAAAGAAGCTAAAAGATGTTGCCAAAGCGACGAACATCGGTGCTATCTTCGTCATTATCTTGTTGCTAGGCACTTCCGTTTTATCGCTTGGTTTACTCGTTCCCAGCAAAATTTCTGCGTTACATGATCCCTCACTAGCCGGTTTAATGTCACACATGGTTGGTAATTGGGGCGGCTGGTTAATCAATATCTGTTTAATTATTTCAGTCCTAGGCGCGCTCGTTGCCTGGATCACATTATGTTCTGAAGAATTGCGAGTTGCCTCGCGTGGTGGCTCAGCAACGAAATGGTTAAGCAAACTCAACCAAAATGAGGCGCCACAAAATGCACTCTTAGTTACCTCAAGTTTGACGCAATTTCTTTTGATTGTTGCCGGTTTATACTCAGCCGGTTATGTTGTTTTATTGAAATTTTCAACATCGTTAGCCATCGTTCCCTATTTCTTTGCGAGTTTATATGCGATTAAAAGTGTTGTGAACGGAACTGGCTTCAGCGACAAACCTGTTCATAGCCGAATCAGTTCTGCTATCTTCGCAATTCTAGCAACTGCTTTCACCTTGTTCATGATTTTTGGTGCAGGTCTTCAGTATCTGCTACTTGGTGCAATCATTTGGATGACTGGTTTTTGGTTCTACTATCAAGGTAAAAAAGAAAAGGGTCAGCACCTATCTAAAACTGACTGGATTTGCTGGGCAGCAATTGCACTAATGGCTGTTTCAGGTCTCGTCGGTCTGTTGACGGGCGCGTTGCAGCTTCAGTAATGAGTTGAGTGAGTGTCTCCGATAAAACAGGATAACAGTGAGCTCACTGCGTTCGCAGGCGTAAAACTAGCGTGCCTTACCGTTACGGGCTTTGCGAATTCTTCGCAGCCCTTCACTCCCGGCAAGCTAGTTTTACGCCGTCACTGTTACCCTGTTTTGTCGAAGAGTGTCGCTCGCAAAGCGCGCGGCACA
>NZ_JQCB01000006.1:80476-80802 GCF_001437435.1 Furfurilactobacillus siliginis
CCCGTTAGTATCAAAGTGAAATTCAGACGCAACATCAAATAGCCGCTCCAACATCTAGTGTACGTAGATGTTGGAGCGGCTATTTGATACTTGTAGTTAACTGTTTTGCAGTGAACGTTGGCCGTTGTAGTTATCGTGGCGACGAGTTTACTTCGATGGACACTGGGCTTGTGTTTTGCCCGCAAAGCGGGCAAAGCACTCCTCCACCGCCAGGTCATTAGCAATGGAGACTAGATGTAACACCGAGAGCGAAGGCTGCGCAAGGATTGCGCAAAGCCCGTAGTGGTAAGGTGTCGCATCTGGTCGACGGTGAGCGAAGCGAACTT
>NZ_JQCB01000006.1:81013-95587 GCF_001437435.1 Furfurilactobacillus siliginis
GTGGAGGACAAAGCCTAGTCCGCTCGAGCCCCCTGCAACAGACCATCGAAAAAGTGCTGGATCGACACTTTGCTCTGCGCACCACCTGCATTTTTCAAACGTTGAATTTCAATATGCACGTTTTGATACTCAAACAAGTTGTTAGCGTACTCAAGTAGGACGTCGTTTTCAGGATAATCAATGCACATGGCAGCCAAATTGATGATACCGACTTTGATCGCACGACGAATTCTTTGGTAGACGACTTTCTTCTGATGCTCGGTCAAATTCAAGTCACGTTCAAAATCGACTTCGTTAAAATCAATATTTTGATCAACCATCAACCGAATAATTCGGCGAATATCCTTACTGCCATTTTCCGCAGAGATTCCTAAAAAACGAAGTGTGCGATTGATTTGATCGAATTGCTGTCGTTGATCCGCCTGCGGTAACTGATAGGGTGAAGTCGACGTTGCTGACAAATCATAAATTGTTCGCAGTCGACTAATCAATTTTACCTGAGTCGCAATGAAGCGGATCATGTGCTTCGCTTCTTGAAGATTGGGCGGCTGCACAAGAATAAAGTCACAACCAGCCTGGTAAGCAGCTGACTTGATTGCCGGTGTGAGCTTATCTGCGGTCATGATAAAACGTGGATTACTATGTACTTTTTCTAGACTCTCAATTAATGAAATACCAGTGGTGCCGCTGAGCTCGTATGAAACAAGCATGATATCGACGCGTAACTGAAGCATGTCATCATATGCCTTAACAGGATCATTCGTCACCCCAATCAAAACGTTATCAAAATCCGCCTCAATAACGTCTTGTAGCGTATCAATCGTTGCTTGATCATTGTTTAAAATGTAAAAGTTCATTTTCTACTAGGTCCCCTTCACCAATGACTTGTGCCAATACTACTGCTCTTTAACAATGAAAAATGTGACCTACTCGACATTTTTGTCCAAACACAAAAAGGCACCCAGGATTAAAAAATCCTGGATGCCTTTGCTAAGCTTGTTACATTAAATCGATTTAAAAACATTTCGTAACGCATTTAAATAAAATTCAATTAATACAATTCATTAATTTTCGTCAATTGCCTTTGCTTCGGCAATCTCGGCCATAGCTGTCCGCGCAATTTTAACGTCGCTCCAGACCAAGCCACCGGCCGTCAAGATCATTAATCCAATTGCTAACAAGGTTTCCATAAGAGCACCTCCGCTTTGTCAGTAATTTACATTCTCAGAAGTATAGCATGATTATTACCATAAACCTAGCATAATGTTCACACACAATCCAAATTTGCGATTAGCCTATAAATGCGCGGATAACGGCTAATGAAATCATCCCTGCAATCACGATCCACAGTAGCTGTTTCGTTAAAAATGCAACGATTACAGTTGGCACTGAAGCTAGAATATTCGCCACGTTTGGTGTTGGTAAATGACCGACATGTTGGCTAAATAAACTGTTGATCCATAAAGCCGTCATAATCGTAATCGGCACGAAGCTTAACAGTTCGACCATTAATGGTGGTAACTGGTGTCGCTTGAGCAACGCAAATGGCAGCACGCGTGAAAGCCAGGTTACCACTGCACAGCCTACGATGGTCAATAGGACATAACTAGTTTCGAGCATGCTTGATCACCACCCCAATCACACAGCCAAGTACCGTTCCGACCAATAACAGTGCGTTACTGGGAATGAAGATCAAACCTACATAGATCAGTATCGCTTCGACAGCAATCACGACAACTTGCAAATTGACCGATAACGTCTTATCCGCGATCACCTGTAAATACAGCAAGCCAATAAACATTGCCACTAATGCAAAGTCCAGACCTAGCTTCTCCGGGTGCGCGACAAGCTTACCAAGCAGCGCGCCCACGCCGGAGGCTGCGATCCATGTGCCATAAGCAATGAGATTCACTGTGTTGAACCAGTGAAAGTTCAATTTGCGATCAGTTGCATTTAATTTGTTCATCCCCAGCGCAAAACTTTCATCAGTCAACAAAGTGCCAACTAAAATATTATGCCACATACTGTCGTGCCTAAAGTAGCCAGCCACCGTCGCACTCATTAGCATCATGCGTGCGTTTACCAAAAAGGCGGCCACCATAATGGAAATCACCGGACTATGCGTTGCCAACATGCTCACCATAATGAACTGGGCCGACCCAGCATAAGTGATTGCAGACATCAGCATGACCAAAATAACGTCTAAGCCAACCGACTGGCTGACAACACCAAACGCTAACCCAATACCAATATAGCCAAACACGGTCGGCAACGTTTCTTTCACAGCAGTCCGCGCATCTAGTTGTGAATTCATCGTGACACCTCAGAAAACTCAGGCCAATCTTGATGTGTAGCCTGCCAATCCGCACTAAAAATCGCCGCAATTTGGCGATCAAACCAGCGTCCATCAAGATATAACGCCTGCCGCTCAATGGTTTCCGTTTTAAAACCAACCTTCGTGTACGCCTTAGCTGCAGCAGGATTATTCGCATTAAATTCAAGGCGCACCTTAAATAGGTTCATTTCAAAGAACGCAAACGCCAGCAGGCAGTTAATCGCATCAACACCGAAGCCTTGACCACGCATTTGTGGATCAGAAATCGTAATTCCTAATTCAGCTGTTTGATGTTGCGCTGACACATCTTGCAATTCAATCCATCCCAATGGTGCATCATCACTCAATCTCCGGATCACAAAAATAAACGCGTCATAGTTACTGCCACTTAACATCTTCCGAAAAAATTCCGGCTCGCGAATGTGCGACACATCCCATTCACTGTTGCGGGCGGAGCCATCTGCCCACTGGTAACGAGCAATATACTCAGCATCGCCAGCACGTTGGTGACTGAGATAGACTTTATTTCCTCTTAAAACATCCTTCATCGTGTTTCCTCGCTTAGATTGGCCTGCCATTCATCCTTTAACAGACCGTATTCATAGCAATCGACTCGTTTGCCCGCATGAAATAAGCCGGCCCGATTGCAGCCCTCAAGTATAAAATGGGCATGTTTCACTGCGTCTAATAATGCCTCGTCATCTGCTGCTACCGCTATTTGAAGCCGCTGTAAATTTCGTCCAGTAAATGCGCTGTCTATCAATAAATCCATCAATTCGGTTAGTATTTGTGCACGGTTCGGAAGTTCTACCACCGTTATAACGATGACCGCGCCACGATTCTTCAGCTGAATCATCGTTAATCCAGCCCAACCAATGGCAAGACCAGCTTGGTTGTGAACGATGTAGATTTCGCGATCCCCCTGCCTTGACCCACCGACCAGGAACTCGTAAGTCGCTGGTTGCCAAGGTTTGATTTCACCATCAGCCAATCGCTGCATCGTGGCCGAATTCCATTGCGCGGCCGCCAATTCATCGGTATCACGACTACCATGTTCCGTTAATTGTAGATGTTTCGTTTGAAAGAAAACGGTCATTTAAACAGCTCCTTTAAATATGGTTCTACTGTCGCTTGCGTCGCTTTCAACACAAACACTTCACACGCAACTTGCATATCTTCGCTAAATTGACCACCTTCTGCTGCAAGCTCACGTCGCCAAAAAGTTTCATGTTCCTGACGCCAGCTTGCCAGCGACCGATCATTTTCACCTTCATGATAGGCATGCTCCGCTGACACCTGGTTAAACGGCATTTCTTCATATACCACCGTTTGGATTACTGCCACCGGATGATCGTGTCCGTCTAAGATCACGCTATATTCGCCGACCATTGCATCAGGTTCTACATCCGCTGCAGCAGTCGTCGCTGTCTTCGTTCCACTAATGACTAAGGCAGCCAGTTCGTCTGCCATTTCACCGCTGTCTCCAAAGGCAAACACATCCGGCTTAATATCTGTCGATAGTTGTGCAAACTGACAGTAAGCTTGCCAAAACTGTTCACTGGTAACATTGAAATACGCAGTCATATTTTTTACCATCCCTCTTGATTAAAAAAAGTAACCATTTCAACTTCCAGAAATGATCACTAATAGTTTCTTTATGCGGCAAATGCGCTTTGTTGATTAGATTTAGTTTAAACTCTCATCAAATATTAATCAATCGTTTTAAGGCCCGACCAGGCAACGGCTGTGCAATCCCACAAAAACCTGTAAAATAGACTGATACTAACATTTCAATTAAGGACGCAATTTTATGACCCCTGATGCAAACAAACACATTACCTTACCACCTGAAGTCGCTAAACGATTGAATGTTCATAAAGGTGACCGGGTGCAGTTAACATTATCAACCAAGGCAGATGATGCTGTCATTATCACGCCTAACAAAGCCGTTCGTGAAGAACAAACATTACCCATTCGCTGGTTTTTAATTCCGTCATTAATAACTAGTATTCTTTTCTTTTGGAACTTTTTTAACAAGCACCAGACGCAAATTCCGTTGTCAGGTGATAATTCCATTGCTAGTTTCGTAATCATCCTCGGTATTATCAGTGGGGTGCTGTCGTTTATTACCTTTTATTTGAAGCAGCGTCATGAAATTCAGCAATGGTTGCCTGGCAGTTTATACTGGCGCAGTTTCCCAACGATTTTACTATCATTCATCATCATCCTATCCATCTGTGTGCTTGGCTTCTTCTGGTTTGCAGGCCTATTGTTCAAAGGCATTACGTTTGATCAGTTTACCTCGACCTTCTTGTTTTTCATCTTCGTTAGTCTCATTAACTACCTGATGATTTTGGCCGTCAGCGCATTGTCAGCGGATATGATCTACTCTTTGCTCGTCTCTGTAATCGTTGGCGGTGCACTTTCCTCCATGATCACAAATAGTAATAAGCGCTGGTGGGAACATAATCTGAGCTTTCTAGGAACTGCCAAAGCAGCTAATGGCTGGACGTTCAACGTAACCTTGATGGTGTCTGCCTTGCTGACTGTTGCCTTGGTCGACTTCATCTTCTCCAGCCTGGAAAAAAAGTTTGGTCACAGTTGGCGTCTACTAGTTTTGCGAATCTTACTGACGCTAACTGCATTATGTCTTGGTGGCGTTGGTCTATTTGCCAACAACGGTCGCGGCTGGATGCATCTACTTCATGATTTGTCAGCACGCTGGATGGTTTACTTATTGATCATCATCATCCTCGCCATTCATTACTTACTGCCACATCTGACCCGCGAATTTCTATTACTTTCATACAGCATTGGCGGGCTGCTGGTCGTCACGTCGATTTTGTTTCAACCAATTGGTTACCTGTCACTCACTGCCTATGAAATGATTGGCTTCACCATCGCATTTAGCTGGATGGTTCTGTTATTACAAACATTGCAGCGTCGATTATTTGAAACGAACAATGTTTTTCATGTTGATGTCGAATAACATTCACTTCAGTGTCTCCCAAATCCAGGGTAACAGCGAACTCACTGCGTTCGCCGGCAACCAGGTGGAGCCCCTCACCGTTCGGACTTCGCACAATTCTTGTGCAGCCCTCACTCCCGGGACGCCACCTGATTGCCATCGCCGTTACCCTGGATTTGGGAGAGTGACGCTCGCTTTGCGATCGTCACAAACCCGTTAGTACCAAATTAAAAGAGTACACTAAACTTAAATAGTCGTCGTTTCAGTTTATGGAGTATATGACGTGAACGGCCACTGCTGTAGTTACCGTAGCGGCAAGTTTGCTTAGGCGATACTAGCCCGAACGAAAGCCGCACAGATAAAAAAACGAGTTTAGGACATCAGTTATCTTGTCCCAAACTCAATTTTGATTTACGAATTTAAATTTAATTCAGGGAACCAGATCTGCATTTCATGCTTGGCTGCTTCTGGACTGTCGGAACTGTGCACCACGTTTCGAATGGCACCATCTGCCCATGATCTTCCGTAATCACCGCGAATTGAGCCAGGCGCAGCTTCATCAGGATTGGTGACGCCGGCGATTTGGCGGAACGCCGCAACCACATTAACGCCTTCTGCAATGATCGCAACTAACGGTCCTGATTGCATATAGTCGACAAGCTCTGGAAAATAGGCTTTGGTTACTTTATCAGCATAATGCTGACGAAGCTGTGCATCCGTTGCCTTAGCGACGACCTTTAAGCCAGCGATGACGTACCCCTTGCCTTCCAGACGTGAGATTACATCCCCAATATGACCTGCAGCAACACCATCCGGTTTAACTAAAATCAATGTTTGTTCTGTTGACATAAGTTATGCTCCCTTCGCAATTAACGATCACCGTCAGTTTGACATAAATTAAATAATAAGAACAACGAAAACGCTTCACTATTATTGCAAAACTTCCTGTAAAACATCACGTTCAGAATCATCGACGTTTCCAGCATAGTTAGGTATTGCTAATGAAATCCCGCCATCACGGTTTTTAAAAGCATACATCGAACCGCTGGTCGTTAACTCATTACTAGGATTATCGTCATCAAAGCGAATTTCACTATTCACCTTAACTGTACGAATACTATGATTTTTCGCACCAAAGATTCGAATCGACGTCGTTGGAATTGAATAATACGTGACATTCATCGACCCACTTAGATAATCAGGGCCGCGAAAATCAGCCGTTCCGGCCCCAGACTGATCATTTAAATCAAGTGTAATCGACCCTGGCATATTCATCATCCCGCTAACGTGAAAGGCACTTAACGCATTCAATTCCTCGGTTGAAACTGAATACGGTCCACCAACTGTTTCACTGCCAGATTTCTGCCCGCGTTCAGGTGCTTGGCTCGCTGAACTAGTTGTTGTCGCAGCACTTGAGGAAGTGCTTTGACTACTAGAAACCGATTGACTGGAACTGGTTCTTGGTGCTGACGATGCCGCCGATGATTGATTTCCAGTCATGACTTTTCCAATTAAAAACGCCAGCATCACTAAAATTAAAACACCAATAATCGTCGCAGTTACCAATAACCAATTTTGTCGTGGCCGTTCTGAACGCATGTTGATTTCCTCCACATTATAACGAAATTTATACCTTCATCATACGTGACTAAACCAGTCCATGCCAGCAGTTTCGGTGCCAATTTGTAAACCGCGTCTAAGACCGTCGTTTGGCCACCCGCAAGAAGTAAACCAGACTTAAAACACCTAAGACTAAAAATCCAATCGACACGGAAATTCGTGTGTCAGGATTAACGAACATGAAGATCACAACTAAAATCAGCGCAAAAATCGTAATGTAATTTGAATAAGGATAAAACGGCATTTTAAACGGATGTTCCGTCATCAATTCAGGATTGGCATGTCGAAACCGCAACTCTGACAGTAAGATAACAAACCAAGGCACCATTCCGGGAAGCACACTGGAACTGTAAACCAGGACAAAGATGTTCGATGATGCATGACTGACCTGCGCAAACACCGTGTTTAGCAGCAGCCCAATCAGAATTCCGCCAGAGATTGCTAAAGTTGCGCGCATCGGTACTTGATGTCGTGATAATTCACCAAAGACAGGTGTTGTTTCACCATCACGTGATAATTTGAATAACATCCGACTTGAGCTGTAAATGCCTGAATTAGCGCCGGACATCGCAGCTGTTAGGACCACAAAGTTAATAATTCCAGCAGCGCCAGAGATACCTACCTTCGAAAACGTTTCAACGAATGGTGATCCAATGGCTGCCAATTGATTCCATGGGTAGATTGTTACGATGACAAAAATAGCACCAATATAGAAGATTAAGATTCGCCAAACGATCGATTTAACAGATGACACAATGGCTTGCCGTGGATTAGCAGCTTCACCAGCTGTAATTCCCAAAATTTCAATTCCTTGATACGAACCGATAATCACCGACATCGCGAAGATAAAACCCTTCACGCCCCCAGTGAAGAAACCACCGTGAATCCATAAATTTTGGAGCCCAAGTGGATGTCCGTGATTTCCTAGTCCGACGAAGATCACCAGCACACCCAGAATAATCATGATGACGATTGTAACCACTTTGATCATCGCAAAGTAAAATTCCAACGTTCCATATGCCCGTGCAGAAGCTAGGTTTGCCAATGTCAACATCACGATGACAACGACACCCGCCATCCAATCAGGTAGTCCTGGCCACCAATAATGCAAGTATTGTCCAACTGCAATCACTTCGCTAATACCCACAACGATATACTGAAAGACATTACTCCATTTGGTCAGATAACCAGCTAGTGGATGAATATAGTTAGTCGCATAATCGGCAAACGAACCTGTCGTCGGGTTAACATAGATCATTTCACCCAGTGCTCGCATAATCATATAGAGCAAAACACCGACCAATGCGTAAGCTAAGATTACAGAAGGACCGGTCCACTTGATGGTGGAGGTAGAGCCCATGAACAGCCCTACCCCAATGGTGCCGCCAAGTGCAATCATCTGCATTTGATTCGAAGTTAACGATCGTTTTAAGTCGCCTTGCTTTTCTTCTGCCATAAGCAAATCCCCTTGTTAGTAACAAAAAATGGCCAACCACTTATGCTTCGCCTAGGAAGCACCGTGGTTGGCCGCTAATGTCGGTATGTTGAACCCTACCGCAAAAGCCCCAACCACATAATTGTGGATGAGGTGGTGGTAGTTGTAGAAGCGAGCACATTATGTTGGTTTAGTTTTGCAATCATCATGAACATGCTCCTTTCAACGTGAGTTCTTGATTTGTAAGTTACCATGAATTTTCGTTCAGCGCAATCATTTTTCTCATCGGGTTCTTATTATTACAGATAAAAATTCACCCATCCCGTGTGTAAACATGCTAAAGTAAAGCTATCTTATAGTTAAGGAAGGCTGTTCGCTTATGAAAGCACAACCCATTAATCCATTCAAAACAATCGTTGCAATTCTGATTCCGCTGGCTGAGTTGGGGCTAGGAACCATCGCCGCCGATTTAATTCACAATCAATTAGCATCCATTATTGTTAATGTCATTATCTTCGGTGCAGGTTTGTTGTTAGCACTCTACTTATATGGCGATGTCTTAAAGGCTGACTGGCCAAAGTTCCGCGCACACATCTGGCGCAACCTACTGCTTGCAATTGTCGGCGTCTTCGCCTTGTATGCGCTATTAGCAGCAACTCGCTTGATCATCAAGCCATCTGCATCAGCCGCTGCCATGCCGGTACTGCTCAGTGCCAACCCAGCAGCCATTGGTATCATCGCCAGTTTGACATCACTGTTTGCCCCCTTCACGGAAGAAATCATCTTCCGTCACGTTTTATTCTATCAATGGCGTGGTCGCGGCTGGTTAACAGGTGTGATGTTTGTGGTCTCTGCCATCGCATTTGGCTTAGTCCACTGGTTTAACTTCAATGGTGACTTACTCCAAACAGTCCCATACATGTTCACCGGTGTCTTCTTCGCAGCCATTTACTACTTCAGTAAAAACATTTGGCAGAACATCATGACACATTTCTTCTTCGATTTCATTCAGTTCCTCTCCGCCATCTTTGTCTTTGTTATGTCCCTCTTGATGGCACAATAATTTAAATTTCTCACACGTGAAAACGCCCGCGACAACTATTAATTGTCGCGAGCGTTTTTTGGGTTCTTTAAAATTAACTAGTGAAAATGTAACAGCAAGCTAAGTAACTGTGCAGATTATGAGCCGCCTACCAGACTGAAAAACAACCAGTACAGTCGTTAATACTTTCCGACTTTTATTTCGTCCGCCACCGGCTCGCTTCTTTTCCTGGTGCAATCAATAGAAAGAAGAACCAAATCGGTCCAATGATCGGAATGATGCTGATAAAGATCCACCAATTGCTTCGATTTGAATCATGTAAACGACGCGCAGTACTTGAAAATTCTGCTACCGCAAACAAACATGCGATGATAAAACGCAAAAATTGTTGAGGATTTTCAATATGATCTTCAATTTCAAACACGTGTACGTTCAAAAAGCCATAGATAATTCCTGCAATCAATGCGTTGATTGCAAACGTAATCCAGTACACTTTGCGATCTTCTACATCCCGCCACACAAACATATGACGCCAAAACTCACTATATAATTTCATTTATCTTCCTCGCCTAATTCAGTTGTCATTTAATATACACGTTTGCACTTTATTTTAAAAATGTTGACAAATCGATTATTAGCTTTTATAGTTGTATGTACAATCAATAGAAATGAGGAACTCTTTTATGAATAATGTTATTGTAATTACCGGTGGCACATCAGGAATTGGTTTAGCAACTGCACTTGCTTTTGCCAAAGTAACTACCAACCAGGTCTTTGTTATCGGACGGAATCCGGAAAAGACACACCAAGTTGCGCTTGATCATCCAGAGTTAACTGCCCTGGTTGCTGACTTGTCAAAAGTTACTGAAATCGATGCTGTCATGAACGACATCAAAGGACAGGCTGGTCACATTGACACCTTGTTTGTAAACGCTGGGTTCGGAATCTTCAAGCCATTCGCCGAACTAACCGAAACTGACTTTGATCGGTCCGTTGACTTGAACTATAAGGGCGTGTTCTTTACAATTAAAAGAGCACTACCCTTGTTAGTTGATCATGCATCCGTGATTTTAAATGTTTCCTGGACATATCACCGTGGGCTTGCGACTTCAACCTTATATTCATCAACGAAGTCGGCCATTGCCTACCTTACCAAATCACTGGCACTAGAATTGGCGCCTCATGGAATTCGGGTCAATGCAGTCAGCCCTGGCTACACCAATACTGAACAATTCAATCAAAAGAATATTGATCCAAAACGTTACCAATCAATGGTTGCTCGTGTACCCGAAGGTCGCTTCGGTACCGCAGATGAAATTGCTAGCACTGTTCAATTCTTAGCATCACCAGCAGCAAGTTATATTAACGGTCAAGAACTCGTCATTGATGGTGGATTAACTGCCATTCAAGCAGAATAAAAAGGAGCTTTACATGTCTGAAATCAACTTTGCCGAATGCCTCTACTTTTCGAGTGGTCGTATCAATCGCATTATCGCTAAAATCAGCGATCAACAATTCAATCAGCTCGGACTATCGTCAACGGCTGCTTTCATGCTCATGTACCTCGACTCCGATACCGATATCAACCCGTCAGCCATTGCCGATGAACTTTCGCTGGATCGATCAACGGTAACCCGCTTCTTAGATAAGCTGGAACATGCCGGCTACATCACGCGGACAGTTAACGGCCGCAATGTAACGGTCACGCTAACCGACGATGGCAAGGCGTTACAACCGCGCTTAATGACCATGTGGTCTGATTTAAATGAACATTACCAGACAATTTTGGGTAAAGCCGGTGAACAACAATTACGTGAGTTACTCAATCAGGATTTTGAAACAATCCGTTAATCTTCAAATAAAAAGAGTGGGCCAAAAGTCAGGAAGTCGTGAGCAAGACCAAGAGCGACCGTAAGGATTAGTTTTCAATCCGGTTGGTTGTTCGTCCTCTGCACAGCAACTTGACTTTTGGCCCACGTTTTCGCTATTTAAGTTCATAAATCAAAAAGAGAGTTTTGGCTGCACTCAGCTCTGTCAACTTGACAGGACTGAGCACAGCCAAAACTCTTTCGTTTCTAATTAAACATCGTCGTTTTCAAACAGCGACTGTGCATACCGCGCCGTCTGCCACCAATCACGAAAATATTTATCGCGAACCGGGGTCAACAGTGAACTTGGTTTAATCAGTGGCAAAAAGTGTTTGATCTTAACGTTTTTATCCGCATTGGTAAATAATGCTTTATCGGCTTCCGTTACTGGGAGCTCACGGTCTTGTGTTAAAAAGTCATTATTTTGTTGCAAATTATACTCAGGTGGCAAGAGTTGAATTTGCCCAAGGAACTGCTTATTAACTAAATCCTGATCTGGAAAACGTCCAAAGTCATTTTCATTTACTTTACGCAAAAAGTCCGCCAGTGACCAAACTTCATTGTATTTTTGAACATTGAAAACCATTACGCCTGAATTGACATAACTACGATCCGCTTCCACACCTTGGCCCCAAGATGTGCCCATATAGTGATAAATTTCAGGCACGGCTGCAAGCGGAACATTCGGATCAACAAGATCAAATAGCTGATTGACATCCGCATAGATCAACGTATCCACATCGAGATATAATAGCTGATCACACTCCCTAAAGGTAAACGGCAGCCCTAATCGCCATAATGTAATCGCTGGAAAACGTTCAGATACATTACGACTAATTTCATTTGTCCAATCTGGTGCGCTCCAAAAAGCACAGGAAATCTGGGGTTTCCCATTACGTTTCGGCAATTCACCAATCAGATTAACAACATCTGTTGCAAAACCGTCTCCATTAAATACCCAAATTTTCAGTGGCTCTGAAGATTCATAATGCTGGATTAATGATTCAATAGACACAATTAGTAGGTTTTCATAATTTCGATTATATGTATAAAAAACAGCACGGCTTGGTCTAGCTTCGCTCATTTGAACACGTCCTTAATCGTCATCAGGTGATATATTAGAATGCCTTAATTGTATCACTTTCGGTCGTTTGGCTGTGTGGATGCCAGATAACCATTACAAATCCACATTTTTTCGCTATACTTATTTGGTTACTTTAATTTTAAGGAGTTTGTTATGAAACCATTGCGCGCTGTCGGACCTGGATTAGGTCTAAGTATTGTTATTGCAATTATTAGCCAATTAATTGGTCAGTTTGTTATTAAAGGTCTCGGAGCAGCAACCATTGCCATTCTGCTCGGAATTATTCTTGGTAACACCGTTTTTCAACAACCACAACTCGCTAGTGGTACCGCATGGGCAGAAAAAAGGTTGTTAGAATTATCCGTGATGTTCTTAGGCGCCACTGTTACTTTTCAAACCATCGGTGCGTTACGTTGGCAAGGATTTGTTTTCATCGTGCTACAGATGGCCATCACGATTATCGGGGTTGTTTTGATCGGTAAAAAGATGCGTTTCAACGAGGGAATGACTTTACTGATGGCCGGTGGTAACGCTGTCTGTGGCTCCTCAGCTATCGCCGCCATTACACCCGTGATTGACGCAGACGATAAGGACAAACGCACAGCAGTCACCTTAGTGAACCTGATGGGGACGATTCTGATGCTTGGCTTACCGCTGCTGGGAACAGCAGTGTTTGGTCACAGTGATTTCCTCCGTGGGGCGCTGATTGGGGGCACCGTTCAGTCTGTCGGCCAAGTGGTTGCTAGTGGAACGATGATCAATGCCCAAACAACAACCTTTGCCACACTGTTCAAAATCATGCGAATCATTCTACTAGTCGTTGTGGTGCTTATTTTTGGACGTTTACACCGTCAACAACAAACTAGTAATGACACGAATGTCGCACTACCTAAAAGTAGCAGTTTCTTACCATGGTATGTCTTGGGCTTTTTAGTTCTTTGTGCCTTAAACAGTCTGATTCACTTCCTGCCAATTATCAGTGGAACAGCACATTTTCTCAGCAGTTGGTGTGAAATCATTGCCCTGGCAGCCATTGGATTACGCTTGAACCTTGCTGCCTTTATCAAAGCTGGTAAACAGCTTGCCATTTATGGTGCCACCATCCTGATCTTGCAGGTTGGGGTTGCCGTTGGGCTCATCTGGATTTTACTTAAATAATTTAAAAATCACCGCCGGAAATTACTCCGACGGTGATTTTGTTTATTTCGAATTAATTATTCATAGAAAAAACGAACTGGGATATGGAGCTTTTGCGTCATTAACTTAACTTCGGCAACAGTAAACCGATCAGGATCATGAAGCTTAGTACTGATTGTATTAGGACTTTTATGGATTGCAGCTGAAATATCTTTAATGGTTATTCCACTTGTTCGTACATAGGCAAGCACTTTGTTGCTAATCAACGATTCTGTGATGATAATTCACTTCCTTTCGCTCCATAAGTGGAGTATATAATAAAAATATTAAATACACAAGCAAAAGTTGCGTATTCACCCAAAAAATTGGGTAAAATTAGCTCATGACTAATCTGAGTGAATTATTGAAGCAGGCACGTGTTGATCGCAAACTCAGCATGGCAAGCCTCTCCGAAAATATTGAAAGTAAATACCATGTGCGGCTGAGTACAAGTATGATTACACGCTATGAGCAAGGCCACAATATCCCATTAAAAAATCTATTTGTATTGGCAAATTATTTAGAGATCGACTTAAACCAATGCGAACAAGATTACATTCGTCGACTAAAAAAATAGTTCCGTCACTTTTAAGTGATTATAATTTCCATTGTTCGTGCAAAAAGGCCTGTCACATAGTCATGACAGGCCTTTTTCGCTGCACTTTTAGAAAAGTATTATCACTATTGCTTGGCAAAAATGGCTGCACCTATAACCAATTGTCAGCAACGGACATCCTAAACCAATAAGTATTTTCGCCAGTTGCAGTTCACTACTTGCGACGACGTGGTAGCCAACTTAATGCCACCGTCAGTCCCAACAGTCCAATACCAACCCACAGTGTGTGCTGTTGTCCCGTTGCAGGTAAAGTCCCTTGACCCGCCGGTCGCTGACGGTTGTGCTTGGATACGTGCTCGTCAACTTTTTTAACAGACGTAACGGGCTTCAGATTCGCTGAAGGTACTGAGGTCTCTACCTTAGTACTCAGTGATGGGTTTGGGTTTGGGTTTGGGTTTGGGTTTGGGTTTGGGTTTGGGTTTGGGTTTGG
>NZ_JQCB01000006.1:96258-126343 GCF_001437435.1 Furfurilactobacillus siliginis
CTTTGGATCTGGCTTTTGTTCAGGAATCAGTGTGTTGTTAACTGTCATTGTCCAGTCAGCGGCTGTCGCATCCCCTGAAATCACTCGTAAACCTGTATTGGCAACGCTGAAAACAATTGCTTCTTTCGCGAGCATATACCCGGCCGGTGCAACCGTTTCAACCAGCTTATAGGTACCTTCTGGTAAAGCTGCCGTATTAAACTGACCATTACCATCAGTCGTTAGTGTTTGATTGATGATTTGTCCATTGTTGTTAGACAAACTAAATGTGGCCCCCGCCAAGGCTTTCTTGCTCACATTATCCGCCTTATGAATCGTGACAAAATGCGAGAACGGCACTGGTGGTATCAGGCTATCATTAATATAAAAGTCCTTATCGGTAGCCCCTTTAGTGACTGCTGTTCCTGAAATAGAAACCTGCCCTTGTTGATCAACAGTAGCGGTCATTGTATCTGCGACTTTGTACCCTTGCGGTGCTTCTGTTTCAATCAACTGATACGTTCCTGGCGTCAAATCACTAAAGTGTGTCTGACCTTGTGCATCGGTCTTCGGGGCAGTCTTAATCAGGGCATCCCCTTGTTTAAGGGTGAAGCCCGCGCCGGCCAATACCACCTGGGTCTTTTGATCACGCTTCGTTAGCGTAAAGGAACCTGTCTTAACAGGTTCCGGCACTTTCTCATTACCAATCATGAAACTGGTAGTGGTCAACGTATTTGCGGCATTGACCTGTGTTTCTGGACTACCAATCAGCATCGGCAGCGATGCGTCATCAAACGTAATCGCACCCGCCCCAGCAGGAACCGTTACTGCATACTTACCAGTTAATCGCTTATACCCGTTTGGTGCTTGCGTTTCCTGTAAGACATACTTACCTGCAGTAAGGTTACTAAAATTCAGTTTCCCATCTGCGGCAGAGGTTGCGGTCACAGCAGCTGCATCATCAGCCACAGGACTCAGCGTAAATGTTGTTCCAGGAAGCAATGTCTCATGATTTGAAGCGTCAACTTTTGTCAAAATTAAATCATGTTGCATCTTCTTACCGGTGGCAGAACCACCTGAATCAAAATTACTCGATTTGACATTAACTGTCGTTTTACTATCTGTCTTGCCACTATCAATATCACTTTCGGGGATTCCAGCGCCTGCTAAAGAAGCCTTATTTGTCAGCGCAGGCCCACTTGCTTCAACTTGGTCAAAGTTAGCAATCTTCGTGTAGTACCGAATTGTCGGCGATACTTTTGCACCTTTTTGAGCTAGTTCAGCAGAGACTAAATCGTCTAAAGCAAGACTAAATTCTCCACCAGCAGCTGTGTTCGACTGACTGACGATTCGTGGGTTCGTATCCTTTCCCACACTCTTTGTAGTCGTGTAATCACGATAGTTAACGGTGAACAGGACACCCTTATCGTCTGGAACCAACGTTTGCCCTGCGCCATAAACATCAGTCACCACAGGATTTTTGATTGCAATTCCCCGCTTATTAACGGTGATTGTCCATTCAATGGTATCTGTCAGATTCTGATTACTATCTCGTAACTGACGACCAGTTTTATTCATAATACTTTGACCAGACGACTGACCATCCCATGAAGAACCCTTACTGGTGTTCACGTTAAAAGACGTGGTGGTTAACTGCCCGTTTTTGCCCATCACAGGGAATTGTACTTGATTAGGCTGATCATATTTTAAATCATCGGTTTTCCAACTCGTCCAAAAATAAAAATTACCAGTTAAATCTGTTAAGCCTTTCACACCATCCAGCATGGTCATCGTGACCGTGCCATCTTTGACGACGACCTTAGCAATTGCAGTACCGTCACTACTCGTTAATGTATTTTCAGTATCCTTTTGATACTCCGTTAACTGTGTCGGTAACTGCATCTTGTATTGCTTACCTGGTGTCGCCTGTTTAATCGACCAATCATAGCTCACTTTCACGGGATCCGTTGCCTTCACCGATTTAGTGGCAGTAATTGGACCCGCCTGTGTGCTTAAATGAACCTGCGTGATGAATTCTGCAGCATTGCCCGTTGCTGCCTTAACATCTTGTTGCAGTGCAAATCCCCCAATAAACGTTAGGATCATGACAATCCAAAACCGAAGCCGCTGCATAATCTTGATAACCCCCATAATTGTTTGCTATACGAATCTTTGAATGCCCAATATAACATGGTTCACCGGGTTACTCAAACGTTCTATGTCTCACCAAAACCAGGATAAAAGCGAACTCACTATGGTCGCCGGCAACTAGTTAGAGCCATTGCCGTTCGCGGCTTTGCAAATTCTTCGCAGCCACTCACTTTCGGGACGCCACCTGATTGCCATCGCTTTTACCCTGGTTTTGGTAAAAGTGACGCTAGCCGGAACGGCTAGTCGTCACAGATCCAGTTATCGACGAAGTAAACGGACACATTAAAATGAAATCGCCGATGGTTCAGCTTACTGTTGAAGTAAGCTGAGTCATCGGCGATTTTTGTAAGATTAACTTTGTTCAGTGAATGCTCGAAATAACAGCTACGCGGTTCGTTTACTTTAGTGGTTACTGGGTTTGTGTCGTTGCCAAAGGCAACGCACTCCCCCGACCGCCAGCCATTAGCAACAGAGGAAAAATGTCACACCGGTAGCGGTGGGCTGCGAAGAATTCGCAAAGCCCTAAGCGGTTAGGTGTCACATTTTTCCGACGGTGAGCGAAGCGAACTTGCTAATGGCTGGCGGTCGGGGGACAAAGCCCCCCTCGCACCATTTCACCAACCAAGCAGACCAAGCTATTTCGAATGATCCGTCGCATCCTTTCGATTTAAATGTTCCATTAAAAAGTAGAACGGAACCGCAATAACCAATGCACCTAAACCAATTAGTAATTGGCTCACCGCGACCTGCGTCAATAACCACAAGCTAATCAACAGTGCAAGGACGGGAATAACTGGACCTAAGGGAACACGGAAATGCCCAGGTAACTGTTTTTTCGTACGGTGAAAAACCAGGACGGCTAAACAGGTTGGGATGTACTGTGCGAATCTTGAAACAGCACTGATTTGCGCAAGGTAAGCAAACTGTCCAGACCAAGCAATCAGCAACGATAGCCCACCTGACACAACAATCGAAACGTATGGTGCATGTCGCCGATTTCGTTTTGCTAATCCCTGTGGCATCATTTTATTTTCTGCCAGAGCAACCCCTGACCGTGGTGTCACATACGAGGAGGCAACACAGATACCAGTGATTGAAATCAATGTACCGGCTGCAACAAGTGCAGTTCCGAAACTCCCGGCAAATTTACCAAAGGCGGTTTGAATTGGCGTTGCTGTATCAGCTAATGCTGTTCCTAAAACACCAACTGACACAATTTGAATTAAAACATAAAACGCCGTGACAACTAGCAGTGACGTCATGATGGCACGCGGTAAATTTCGTTCCGGATTTTCCATGTCACCGGCTGCGACAGAAATTCGTTCCACCCCGGTAAAGGCATAAAACATCGTGATTGCCGCTAATCCAAAGGAACCACTTTGATACTGACCCTTTGGAAATACCGGAGTGAAGTTTCCACCCTTCATAAAAAAAATGCCCATGGCGACAAACAAGACGAGCGGTACCAGCTTAGACACCGTAATAATATTGTTCACAAATTTAGAAACGCGAACACCAGAAATGTTCATGACCATCAAACTGAGGACAACGATCGTGACAATAACATTCTTTGCCAGCGGCGTTGCCATTGCTGGAAATAACGTTCCTAAAGCTGTCGCAAAGGCAACCACCATCGTTGCTTCCGCAATAATTTGAATCGCCCACGTAATGAAACCAACTTCATAACCAACAAAATTCCCAAACGCTGATTTTGCGTAAATATATGGGCCACCATCAACTTTAAAATAACTCGCACTTTCGGCAAAACAGAGCGCAATACAACCAATCAATAAAGCATCAAAGAACAGCACCCCAATACTAGCCGGTCCAATTAACTTCATCGCTTGATTGGGCAGTAAAAAGATCCCCGAACCAATAATTGCGTTGATTGATAACAACGTCATGCTTAATAAACCCATCTTCTGCTGATTAGGCTTTTCCATCTGTCACGTTCCCCATCTCATCTATGTATTGAATTTAGACAATCATCTCGCCATGTCTAGTAATAGACTTTACGTTTATCGATAATTCTTAAATTCGTTTATTTTTAATCAACATCTAATAATAATAAAGGAACAATTAGTTAAACACAACCATTTTAGATGTCACAATCTATTTTTGTTCGTAAAAAAGCGTGTTTGAGACACAAGTCACCTTGTCCCAAACACGCTTTCGATTTACGAGTTTAAATAGTGAAAAAATGGTCTACAAAACACACCGTCAGATTACAACCCTGGAATTGGTTCTGCCAACAGTACCTGACCATTTTCATCATAATATCGAACTTCTTTTGCGGTCAAATCACTCGTCCACACTGGAACACCAGCTGCACCGGCCAATTCACAAAAACGTTCAAAATCAAATTCACCGGCTTGCGCACCTTTCACAGCAGCTTTAATAGCGCTGGCATCCCCCACACTTGCCACCGGCTTTGGCACACCATTCATCTTTAAATCAACATGGCTATCTGCATCAAAGTAGCGGTAAATCCCGGTTGCAACTAAATAATCATAGCGCAGCACGCCAAGTTCTTGGAAATCCTGCATTAGTTTCGCAAAGCCACCTGCATCGCGTTCTGCATTAACAGCCTGTTCAATTGCTTGATAGTTAAGTGTCATTTGTTTACGCCTCCGATAATCCATAATGTTTAAACTCAGCAGCTAAATATTCAGCGGTTGGACCAGATGCCTGTGTCACTTCCGTTGGCGTGCCAGCGGCCATTAGACGACCGCCATCCACGCCACCGCCAGGACCCAGATCAACAATGTAGTCTGCATTTGCCAGCATCGCTAAATCATGCTCGATGGCAACGACCGTCCCGCCTTGATCAATCAATTGTTGAAATACATTGAGTAGAACGTTGATATCAAGTGGATGTAGACCTACCGATGGCTCATCGAAAACAAACAATGTATTTGCCTGAGGCTTACCCATATGTGCAACCAAGCGTAATCGTTGTGCTTCACCGCCTGAAAGACTGAGGGTGCTTTCGCCAAGATGTAAGTAGTCCAATCCCATTTCAATCAGCGTCGTTAATGTGTTGGCAACACCCGGTACCTCTGCCAATGCAGTTTGGGCCGTCACAACATCCATTTCTAATAGATCGGCAATACTATACCCATGCCAGGTAATGCCAAGCGTTTCGGGATTATAACGACGTCCCTGACACGTTGGACAGACCTGTTGCATATCTGGTAAATACTGAATATCCAGACTGATTTCACCAGTACCACCACAATCTGGGCATGCTCCTGCCGTCACGTTATAAGAAAAGTTGCTAGCTGTAAAACCGGCCGCTTGTGCAGCCGGCACGGCAGCATAAAGCTTACGTAATTGATCCAAAATCGGTGTATAGGTTGCAATCGTCGACCGCACATTTTTGCCAATGGGCGTCGCATCAATCGCGACCACATGTCTAATTCGGTCACGCTGCACCGCCGATACAAACGTTGGTGCTGGAGCCTTTTTCGTTGTTGTTAAGGCTGGCAATAACGCATCAAAGACCGCCGTTGACTTCCCTGCACCGGAAAAGCCACTGATCACGCTGAAACGATTCCGCGGTAAATCGAGCTTAAAGTCATGTAAATTGTAGCGATTATCAATCGTGACGCCAAAGTGCCCATCGGCAAACATCTTATCAGCTGGCGTTTGTGGTCGTACGACAAGTTGAGCCGCACCGGTTAAATATGGCGCAATCAGCGATGCATGGTTCTGTTCGATTTGTGCTGGCGATCCTTGCGCCAACAAACGACCACCAGCGGCACCGGCGGCTGGACCGATTTCAATTACTTCATCAGCCGCTGCAATAATTGTTGGATCATGATCCACAACTACAACTGAATTCCCTTGTTCAACTAGCGCTTGCATCACATGAATCAGTCCATCGACGTTTGCCGCATGCAAACCAATCGAGGGTTCGTCCAACACATACAGTACCCCAGTCGTTTGCGTCCGTAATGTTTTGCTTAGCTGAATTCGTTGCAGCTCACCGGTCGATAAGCTGCTACCACTACGATCCAGTGTTAAATAGCCTAGCCCAAGCTCTAACAGAGGCCGTAACAGTTCGGTCAGTTCTCTGAGAATGTCCTGGGCCAACGACTGCATTTCTGCTGGTAACCAGTCCATCACAACGGGAATAAACGCATCTAATTCCGCCAACGTCATCGCACTGACTTGCGCAATATCTTTACCAGCCACCGTTTGTCGCAGAAGCTTCTGATTAAAACGACTGCCGTGACACGTTGGGCAAACATCAAATACATAAAACCGGTTCAATCGTTTGATTGCACGTTCATTTGTGGTCGTTGCCATACTATCTTCGACTGCCGCATAAGCATTCTCATACTGAGCATTATCCATGTGAAAAATCTTTCCGGATTGTGAAGGAATATTAATCGCATATTGCTTCTTTTCACCATGGAGTACGAGTTCCTGCTGAGCTTTTGGTAACTCATTGAATGGCACATCAATATCGATACCAATTTGCTGCGCAACGATGTGCATAAAGTTCCGTCCTGGTAATCGCCATGAAGCGACCGCGCCTTCACGAATCGTTAGACTTTCATCCGGGATCAATCGGCTCGCGTCCAGCTGCCGCGCTTCGCCTGTTCCCCCACAAGTTGGACAGGCACCAGCTGAATTAAACGCAAAGTCTTCAGCACCATAAGCCATGAAGTGAACGCCGCACACGGGACACCTAATGTCGCCCATTGCCGCACCAGCACGATCCATTGCCTGCGCAATCGCTAATGTCGGTGCCACCTGATGTCCATTTGGACACATCGGTGAACCGAGGCGAGAAAAAGCTAACCGTAAGACATTCAACGCTTCTGTCGTTGTCCCAACAGTCGAGCGGACACCGGGTACACTAGGACGTTGGCGTAACGCAATCGCACTCGGTACATGATTCACTTGATCAACAGCGGCATGTCCTGCCTGTGTCAGACGCCGCCGCGTATATGTTGATAACGCACTGACGTAGCGTCGCATTCCTTCTGCGTACAAGACCCCCATTGCTAAAGAGGATTTTCCTGAACCACTGCGCCCTGTAATCGCCACAAGTCGATTCAATGGCACATTCACGTCTAAATTTTTCAGATTATTAACATGTGCACCTAGTACTTCAATGTACGTAGGTTGTTGCTTGGCAACTGTCATCTGACTTACTCCTTCATCGTTTTAACATGCATTTAGCTTACCGCGTGCACACCAGGAAGTCGAACCTGGACCATCGCTTGTCACTGAATGTTTTTGGACAGAAAGGTGGCCAATTCCGCTGGCGTTTCCGGACGGTCATGTTCGATCCAATCAACAATCACGCTCATCAGGCCGGCAGCATGATATTCCGCATAGTAACCTTTTTCATAATCAGTAAAGTTAGTCAGTAACACTTTATCCGCCGACAGTTCCGCAATCACCCGCGTGATGTTTTGTCGCAACAATTCTTGTTGATGTGCCTGTAATAAAATTTTGACAAACGTGCGGTGAGCATCAAAGAATTGAATCATTTGTAAGATGTAAGTTGCTTCATTCAACTGTGTGAAATCCATTGTCGCATTGAACGCTGTCAGCACATCATCCATTCCAACCGTTAACACGTCAACGATATTTTGATAATGGCGATAAAAGGTCATTCGGGAAATACCCGCGATCTTGGTCAGCTCACTGACCGTAATTTCAGTGAAATTCTTCGTTTTTAATAACCGTTCGATTGCACCCAGTAGTGATTCTTGTGTGAGCTTAGATGGTCTTGCCATTGACATATTCCCTCCGTTTGTCACATTGTCCGTTTCAGCCATTGTACTTGATCAGTACGATGTTACAGTTGTCGCATAACGTATTTTAGTGACAACTGTAACATCAATTGAGACATCGAACAATCTAAGGAGAAATTTACATGACAACAAATAAAGTCGTCGCAATCACAGGCGCCAGCAGCGGGATGGGAAAAGCTACCGCCGAGTTATTTGCGACACAAAATTGGCAAGTTTACGGTGGTGCACGCCACACAGACAAGATTCCCACTGGGGACAATATCCACGCAATTCACCTCGACATTACCGACCATGCGGATAATCGTCGCTTCATCGAAACAATCTTAAAGGAACAGGGGCATATCGATATCCTTATCAATAATGCCGGCTATGGAGAAAACGGGCCGGTGGAAGACATCGCGATGGATAAAGTTCAGAAGCAATTTGCCACAAACTTCTTTGGTGCAGCTGAATTAACACAGCTCGTCCTGCCACACATGCGCCATCAGGGCACCGGCCGAATTGTTAACGTTTCTTCTATTGGTGGCGATATTTATTCACCCCTAGGCGCCTATTACCATGCGTCTAAAGCGGCGTTACAACAATGGAGTGATACGCTAGATCTCGAAGTTCAGCAGTTCGGTATCCGCTCCGTCATCGTTCAACCCGGCGGCACACAATCTGCCTGGGGTGCTACCACGATGGCAAACGTTCGCCAAAACCTACGATCAAACTCTGCCTACACTGACTTTGCCACCCTGCTTGGCAATGCACTACAATCAAATTCTAAGGGGATGACCGCGACTTCAGCTGACCTAGCCAAGGTTATTTATGCCGCAGCCGTTGATGTGAAGCCTAAACACCGTTACTTCAATTCACTGACCGATCACTTACAAGTAACAATTGCGCGCACGTTCCCGGTTATTTACCGCCGCTTATTGATCAACGTTTTGAGACGGTCTGGGAAGCAGCGGACGAAGTAATTAACCTGCTGCATCCATTGGTCACCGCAATTACTGCTAATAAACTACTTTGATCATAAAAAGACGATTGTCGCTTGATCAGCTTACTTAACCGGTAGCTGATTGATCGACGATCGTCTTTTAGTGTGTCATTTCAATTTGTGATTATTAAACTACTTACTCAGTGCAGGTTAGTTGCCCTGCAACCGCCCGATTTCATCACGTGCGGCTTGTACTAACTCATCGTTGGTGTGTGCGTGACCCCAGAGGCCCCAACCGCCTGCTTCTGCTTCGGTCAGTAAGACCCAAGTTTGTTTCCGCAAAGCTTCATCGTGAGCTGCTTCAGCAATCAAATCAGTCATTTGTTCAGTCAATGCGAGCTGTTGGTCGCGGTTCAACGCCCCAGCATTCGTCAGTACTTGTACACGGACGTAGTGATCATCCCCATTTGCATTCGCAAAGCTATTCGCTGGCAACTCGTGTACAAAACCAGCAGTGTTATTTAAAAACATTGGGATCTCGGGAACACCTTCAATTTTCATCATTAATTTGGCAGCTGCTTGGGCAACAGCCTGTGGCTCTGCAAAGGTGCCCTTAGTAGCGTAAATATCAATCATTGGCATAAGCTTGTCCTCTTTTCAAAAGTTCGTGGTCAAAGTAATCATAGTAAGGTTCCTCTGCTTTGCTAGCGGAAACGATGGCAACACCTGCTTGAATCATCGCGCGCAGCAACTGGTACCCCACCCAATCATCTGTTAGTAGCACTTTTGGTAGCATCGGATCTAGCACATAATACGCGCCCACAAAATCAATCAACTGTAGGTATTGTCGCAACAACGTTAAATTATCACTTGTCGTTGCAATTCGTTGTTCATTCCAAGTTGTAAATTGATCTACCAATGTCGCTAATTGTGCGGCTACTGTAGTCAGTCCCCAGGCACGTGCTACATCAGTTGCCGAAAAGACAGGTGTCATCTCAGTTACCAAATACATTCGGTAATTTGCCTGATAGTCCTGGAGTGGTTTTGCTAAATCAGCTCGGCGATCACCAGGAATAATAAAACTACCATTTTCTAGTTTGCCAAAGCCCAGTGTATTCATGAGCACATTGAAACGGGTTCGTTGCGTCGTTTCGATGGCGGTAAATAGCGTCGTCAGTAACGTATATGGAAAGGTCGTCGCCTGAATCATCGCAACCTTGGTCTCAAGACCTTGCAGATACGCCGTTGCAGTTTTGGTCACCGCGTATTGCCCGCGAGCGACAGCGGTAATTAAACCTTGTTTCTTCAGCTGCGCCAAATTAGTGCGCACATAACTTGGCTGCTGATCAAGGCCCTGCAAAATCTCAATTAACGTTTGTGTACTCGTTGGCTGTGACTGCGTTAGTAAATACAATAGTTGTCGTTGTAACGGTTTGATGATGTCCTCCTTCATATTTTATATACACGTTATATCATATAGATTATATTATGTATATAAAACACACTTCTGAAATCATGTTCCGGATTGTCATTATTTTCTTCCAGTATACCAAACCGTTGATATCACTGAATTAACAGTCATTAATAACCGGCTTAAATCGAAAAATAGTGCGCCAAAAGTCGTAGTCTGCACAGCGACTTGACTTTTGGCGCACGTTTCCACTTTTTAAACGCGGCCATCAAAAAAGGTGTTTGGGATATTACGTCCCAAACACCTTCTGTGCTCTTATTTACCACCCAACTGGGCCATCTGTATTGGTGAATGTTCCAGTACTCATATCTGTCCAGTCCGTCGCTAGCTGAACTGTTCGCGCAACACCTTGGGTAATCGGCTTAGCACCCATTTGTCGTGCCTGTTCTGGCGTTGCCCCACCAAATTCAGTGGCGACCATCCCTGGATCAATTGCATTGACTGTGATATTTAACTGTTCACGTTGCATTTCTTTAGCCAGCTGCACTGTGTACATGTTGGCTGCAGCTTTAGCTGATTGATACCCAACCGCGACCGCCTGATAAACAACCGACTGCGGATCTAATGCGGCCGTCTTTGAGCCCATCATACTGGACACATTAATAATCTTTGCTACAGCTGTGGCTTTTAATAACGGCAACATCTTTTGTGTCACGTCAATCAGTCCAAAATAATTAATCTCAAAATCGTCATGTAATGCCTTGAATTGCAGATTAGATGCCGTTTGACCAAAATCAAAAACTGCGCCGGCATTATTAATCAGTAATGACAAATAACCATATCGTTGTTTAATCGTCGCTGCCGCTTGACTAACAGACGCTGGATCAGTGACATCAAGTTGCACGGTTTCGACTGATAACCCTTCATCTGCTAACAATTCAACGGCTGCTTGTCCTTTTGATGCATCACGTGCACCGATAATTACTCGTTGACCTTGCTTCGCTAATTCGCGGCTGATCTCCAGCCCCATCCCACGGTTACCACCAGTGACTAGTGTTACAACAGTTTCATTCATATCTTGAACCCCTTTTATTTTTAATGATTGTTATGCTAGCACGCTGGTGTTAGACTAGCGCAAGCTATTTGCGCAATTAAGGAGGTTTTTCTTATGTCATTTACCATTCATGAAGTCGCGAACCGGTTTAACGTTACCTATGATGCACTCCGTTTTTATGAAAAACGTGGTCTATTAATCGACATCAAGCGTGATGCAAATGGTCAGCGTATTTATTCTGATCAAAATTGCGATGATCTCGACAAACTGCTTCATCTGCGTCGCTTAGGGGCAACCGTTGAAGAAGTTAAAGAAATGATGGTTCTCTTTCGTGAAGCGCCGCAATCGGCTGCTGCATATGAGACTGGTATCCAGTTATTTGATCGCCTTGATCGTGAAACGGATCAAAAGATTGCCGATTTGCAGCAACAAAAGGTCTTTTTGCATCATAAACGGTCTGTTTTTGAAACACAAAAACAGCAATTACTTGCAGGAAGCGAGAGTGGGACAAAAGTCGGGAAGTAGCGAGCAAGACCTAGAACGGCCGTACGGAATGGTCTTCAATCCGGCAGGTTGTTCCTAGTCTGCGGCTGACTTTTGCTCCACATTTTCACTATTTTAAACGCGTCAATCAAAAAAGGTGTTTGGGACAAGATAGCTTATGTCCCAAACACCTTTGATTGTCTACGCCATTGCGTTTATTTCAAATACACCGGCAACAAAATTTCTGTCACCAACTGTGCTAATTCATCTGCACTCATCACATGTCCACGCACTAAGGCAGCATACCGTGCCTGCGTAAAGGGCAGTAGCATCGCTGACTCACTGACGTCAGACCGCACGGTTTCACCACGATCAGTTGCACGCTTTAAAATGCGCGTCATCACCTGAATATCCCCGCGCTCGCCAAATTCAAAAATACCACGACGGTCACTGTTACGACTGATTTCTGTCAAAACAATCTGCAGATAGGTATTACCATACTCCGAAATAACATCCGAAAAACGTAGCAACATTTGTAGTAAATCATCGGCTAATGATGCCCCGGTTGGTTCAAAATCAGTGAACCGTCCATTTATGCGGACAGCAGGCTCCCGGATTGCAGCAAGTACCAGCTCAAAAGTTGACGCCCAGCGCCGATATAAGACCGGTTTACTCGTTCCAGCGCGTTCGGCGACCTTTTGAAACGATAGCTGTTCAAAGCCCTCTTCTTTTAAAATTGCATTGGTGGCCGCAAAAATTGCTTGTTCTAATTCAGCGCCACGGCGGCGTTTTTCTGTCATCAGTCGTCCTTTCTGAATAAGAAACTAAAAGTATCCTATTGACTTTACAGTAGCACATGTTTAACATTGCCCTTTGTAAATAAGATACTACAAGTTTCTAAATTCGGAGGTTAATTATGCAAACGAAAACGAACAAAATTCCCGCTCGCACGTTACTCATCGCTTGGATCTTAGTCATCGGTGCCTTAGCACCCATGCTTGATTCTACCATGGTTAACATTGCGCTTCACACCCTTACCAGTAACTTTCACAGTTCTGTCGCCACGACCCAATGGACAATCACCGGTTATGTCTTAGCAACTGGAATCGCTGTGCCATTCTCAGGATGGTTAGTGAACCATTTTGATGGGAAGTATGTGTACTTGTTTGGTGAGCTCGTCTTTTTACTCGGCTCGATTTTTTCCGCCGTCGCACCGAACATTAACTTGTTAATCGCTGCCCGCTTGGTACAAGGTTTCGGTGCCGGTTTAATCGTGCCACTGCTGACGACGCTACTAGTTAAAACAACCCATGGCAAACAAATCGGACAACTGATGGCCATCGTTGGTTTACCAATGCTCATCGGACCAATCCTTGGACCTGTCATCGGTGGTGTGATTTTAAAATACGCGAGCTGGCGCTGGCTATTTTGGGTCAACGTTCCCGTTGCAGCCCTATCAGCAATTTTAATTATCACCATGCTGCCACATTTCCCAGCAGAAAATAAACAGCAACGTTTAGACTGGCTGGGCACGATTCTTTTGGCAGCCGGTTCAAGTACCGTTATCTACGGCATCGTCCAGGCTTCACAAAAAGCCAGCTTCCAAAACAAAACGACAGTCCTCTACTTGGCTGCCGGAATCGTTTTATTTGCAACTTATGTGTGGTGGGCACATCGTCAGCAGGAAAATGCTGTCCTACCGCTTAGCCTCTTTCACTTCAGAACTTTTGACGCATCCATGGTCGCATTACTGATTTCTGGAATGGTCATTAATGGTCCCATGTTACTATTGCCACTGTTTTTTCAACAAGTTCGTAACATGAGCGTTATCAATGCAGGGCTATTGCTTGGCTTTCAAGGAATTGGCATGCTCGTTGCACGGCCATTGATTGGCCGCTTGATCGATAATGTTGGAGCCAAATATGTGGTTCTCGGCAGCATGCTATTTTCTTTTGTCGGCACCTTGCCCTTTGCCTACTTCACAGCAGACACGTCACTGGTCTGGATTGCCATTGCACTCGTCATTCGTGGAATCGGTGTCGGTGGTGTCGTCATGCCATTGATGACTGATGCCTACGCACAAGTCACTGGGTCACAAGTATCTGCCGCGTCCATTGGTTCACGAATCGCACAAAACGTTGGTGGTTCGTTAGGCTCTGCCATCGTTGCCACACTATTAAGTAAATATCTGCATACACACATGACACATTTTGCCCACCTACTCAAGCTGGGACACTATCACGTCGCGCCAACAGCATTACCACAATTCATTCACCAACATTCACTGATGATTCAAACACATGCGTTTCAACATGTCTTTTTAATCACAACGTTTGCCAGCCTCATCATGATTCTACCTGCGCTTTTCCTAACCGATAAACGTAAGCGCTAGGCAACAGACCGCAAGCCACGCCAACCAAGGTACAGTGAGCTAGCCAGCATTGGGTAGACTGCTCCGCGTTCAATTAAACCGATAATGATAATGGGATGATTGTCTGATGAGCATACTAATGTCGTAACATATAGAACCGTGCACAATAGGCCGATGACACTTAATGACTTTAAAATCGTACGCGTCCTGGTATCCACTGGTAAATTAACTTTCGCCAACCCAAGGACACCGAACAACACATTCCCAGAAATAAAGGCGAGAAAGGCGCCCATGCTGTGATAAGCACCAGTACCATTTGCAAGTGCCTCACCAGAGCCATGGAACACGCCAACTAAGACGCCACCAACTGCTAAGACAGCCGCCAAGGCAATAACTAGCCAACGTAGGTGCAGTTGCTTTTTTGGTAGTAATACGATTCCGACAAAAATTAACCATCCAAACGTAATAAAGCCGGTGTTCATTACCCAACTCAATGGAGAAATCATGTACTGTCCAAACAACGTGGATGGTCCTCTCACACCAAGGTTACTAATGAAATCATACGTGTAACTGTAGGCTGGGTGTGACCAGGCAGCCGCCGTGATAAATTCTGTGATAAAAAAGACCAACGCGCCAGCCATTAAAAAGATCCGTGCAAGTAAGCTTTTGTTTTCTGTCATCGTAAACACTCCTAGTAATTAATCCTGCATAATTGTAAACTATAGTTATCAGGTACCTGATGAAGACATCATAAGGTACCTTACTAAAATATACAACCCTTTATTTAGGAGTTTTTTGATGCAAAATGACATGCGGCTTCAAATTATCAATAAATTGAATGATCTCGCGCACATCCGTAAGCAGCTTCAACAGCTAAAAAGCAGCAAGTTAGCACTGATTGATCCGAATAGCGGTCAGGGAAAGGTGTTGGCGATTCTAAAGGAACAACCAGCCATTTCACAGAAGGAACTAGTGACCCAACTGGCAATGAAGCCTCAGTCCGCCTCTGAAATTATTCGTAAACTCGAAAAGAAAGACTATCTCACCCGGCAACCAGATGAGAAAGATAAGCGAAGCCTGACGATTCAACTGACTGATGCCGGTCAACAGGCTGTCACGCGTCTAAGCCTGTCGGAAGTCGATCACATTGATGCGCTCACTCAAGCACAACAGCAGCAGCTCGATTATATGTTGGATCAACTGATTGCAAGTTTCAGTGAAGAGAACACCACGGCCAAGCAAAATTTTGGCACTAATTTATTTGGTGCGGCAACGCGTAAATAGATTAGTATCTCCCCAAAACCAGAACAAGTACGAGCTCCCGATGGTCACCGGCGCCCAGGTGGAACCCCTTGCCGCTCGTAGCTTTGCAAATTCTTTGCAGCCACTCACTTACGGGTCGCCGCCTGGGTGCCATCGCACTTGTCCTGGTTTTTAGGAGAGTGTCACTAGCCGTTCCGGCCAGCGACACAAAGAACAGTTACCATCAAAATAAAATCGTCGATGATTCAGTTTCCTAAAGCAGTAAACTGAATCATCGGCGATTTTTGCATTATTAACTTATATGAAACCCAACCCATATTGCAGTTCTAGGTCTTGCTCACGACTTCCCGACTTTTGGTCCACTCTCAACTAAATCCTCAGTCATTTATTGCCCAGCGTTCCAACTGTGACCAATTCTGCTGGTTCACTAACACACGTGACACTTCAAACCCTTGTTCATCATCACGTCCGATGATTTCTTGTGACAAGTTGAAGTACGCAGACACAGATGTATTCTTTTCTAAGAAGCGCGCATTGGCATCATTCACATTTCCATATGGTGCCGCAAAGTACGCAGCTGAGGTCGCCAGTTGTTGTGTGGTGACCTGCTTTGACTTCCGATAATCAGTTTTAAACATCGAATTATACTGGCCAAGCTTCCCGACTGCGACATCATTAATCAGATAATGCATGTCATGGGTGTGCAAACCGATCGTTGCCAGACCCGATTTTTCCATTTCCACTAACTTCGGCCAACTGGTCATTCGGGCATCAATGACATACTCATTCGTTTTGCTACTAATAACGAAACATGCAAACGGAATTTTCTGTTTCTTCAAAATAGGAAAGGCATTCTGGTACGCACTTTCAGCGACATCATCAAACGTGATCGCGACGTATTTCCCTTTAATTTTATCCGGATTACGAGCCAAACGTTCTGCTTCCGCCAAGCTCACAAACTTCACGCCTGCCTTTTTCAATGTCGTCATCTGTTCAGCAAACTTCTGCGTCGTGATGTTATATTCATGTAGCTGATTATTGTTCGTCGCCGCCTTGACCGTACGTAATAGCGGCGTGTCATCAATAATTCGATGGTAATTTAAAATGGCGAGGCCATCACGCTTCTTAATTTCCTTTTCGGCGATTGCAAAGTTCGCCGCATTTTTAGAGAAATTACGAATATCATTTTTAGCCATGACAAAGCCGAGCCCGACTAACACAACTGTAAAAGTCATCATGATTAAGAATCTTTTTAATTTAGGCATGTTGTTGACCTCGTGAACGTAGGACTAGCAGTCGCAAGCCACCACAAATCGTAATCAATGTGGCCGCAGATAATACGCCCATGACGACCAAATTCGCCGGCGTGTACTCAATATTGAACAAATTATACAGCGGTGCCAAATAGTCATTGATAACGCGCAGATCAAACATCACGTTTAACCACACCAAGAAAACGACCGGCACCCAGAGCAATAACACTAAAAATATTTGTGCAAACCTAAAGTGACGACGAACGTGATATGTTGCAGTCGTTTTCATTACGAGACTTCCTTTCCATCGATACCTTCACGACTTGGTGATGTCCACTGACCATTGGCGGCAGGCAAGTAGACGATTTTGAAGACCGCACCAAGGAGCGCCACTAGATTGATTGCCCAGTAAAAGAAAATATATAACGGTGTGTACAAGTAGATGAACCATTTAACCTGACAGATTTTTTTAGATAGGGTCAGCCCCACAAAGAATTGAAAAATCCCCATCACGATAATCATCAAGATGATATTGCCATCCAAATGTAATTCATTGTTTAAATAGATATTCACTAAAAAGAAAATCAGTGAGTAGATTGTTGTAAATGACCAAAACACACTCAAAATCATTTCATACAACAACCCAGTCTTCATTTGCCAAGGTCGTAGTAACTGACGCTTATGCTTTAACAACACTTGTAACCCACCGTATGCCCATCGGCGTCGTTGTTTAAGTAATGCGCGTAACGTAAATGGCACCAAGATCCAAGTAATCGCGCGGTGATTATATCCCACACAATAGCCCGCTTGAGACAGGCGCCATGTGATATCAATATCTTCTGTTTGAACCGTTGGATCCCAGCCATTGATCGCAGTGACTGCATCTTTACGGAACATCGCCAACACACCTGAAATCGTCAAAATGTTACCGGTAAAGAACATCTGCGACCGTTTGATTAGATCGATAATCGCGATGTACTCCATGGCCTGCATTTTTTCGATTAAACGTTGTCGATTGATCACCTGCGGCCGCCCCGTAACAGCGCCCATGTCAGGATGGGCTGCCAACGTCGCCAGCAAATGATCCGTTGCGCTCGCTTCAATCCGCGAATCGGCGTCAATACACAACACGTAATCATGGTTCGCAACTGCCAAGCCAGCATTCAAAGCTGCTGCTTTCCCTTGATTCTGTCGTTGGCTAACGGTTTTAATGTGCAGTTGTGGAAAATCACTTTGCAGTTGTTTCATCAGCTGCCAAGTATCATCAGTCGACGCGTCATCAATTAAGATGACCTCCAAATTCTGATGCGCTTGATCCGCTAGCGAACGAACTGTTTGTGCCAAATGGGACTGTTCATTAAAACATGGCACCAGCACGCTAACACCCACCGTTGACGCTGCAACTTTAGCAGATGACGACCGGCTAAGCTGATAAAAGACAGTACCGATTATCCACACAAGTGTCATTATTAGTGGATACAAAATGATAAAACTGGTTAACATCCGAGACCTCCTGTTGACTGTGGGACCTTTCACAGCTGAAAATATCAAAATCAACTCGGCTTGTCATAAGATGTGCCTGCGGTCATTTATTTTTAAATAATCATATGTATTGAACCGCCTTTACTACTACTAGTTACTGCATTAAAAAAAGATTCATAATGAACTTGCACTCGTGCTAAGTGATGATGAATCATCTGCAAAAAAAACGGTCTATCTTTGACGCCGGGTTTATAAAAAGGCTAAAAAGATAAACCAGGATTAAGAAAAGTCAAAAATCACTTTTCTTAATCCTGGTTTTTTATATCCCATAACTTTTCGCTTTACGTCTACCCAATATGCCCATTCTAATTTTAAACACAGGTTGAATCTGTTTATCAAAATAAATTTTTCCTGAATCCTCACTGTGTTGAAACAACAAATAAGATTAACGTAGCCCTGAGCGTATCAATTTACGCTTGTGACAGGTGTGCCTCGTTCTCCTCATTCAGCCTATCGCAATCTAAAATCAACTGACTCACTTCTTTATCTGGTGTCAACTTCATCGAATATTTGCGCCCAAATTCAATCATCGTGTGGTGTGCTTGATACAGTTCTGCTGGTTTTAAAGCACTGACAATTTTTTGCTCAACCTGCAGCGTGGTTGCCGACGACGCAACAAAATGCAGTCGTTTTGAAATTGCTGAGACATGTGTATCCACCGCAAATGTTGGTTGGTCGAAGAGATCGCTCAACACCAAATTAGCTGTCTTCCGTCCTGCACCAGGTAACATCATAATTCCCTTTCGGTCAGTGGGAATCACGTCGTTCAATTCCTCGTGCACAATACCGGCAGTCTTAATAATATTCTTCGCTTTATTGTGAAATAACCCCACGTGACGAATGATTGCTTCAACATCTTCAACGTCTGCATTCATTAATGCTTTGGGGTCTGGATACTTAGCAAATAACACTGGTGTCACCTTATTAACGGAAACATCCGTCGCTTGAGCGCTCAAAATAACTGAAATCAAATATTGAAACGATGTCCGTGAATCTAACCCGCGTTTGACTGGCCCAATTTCTGCTTCCATTTGGTGAATCGCCCAGACGATTTGTTTGTCAGTTAACATGTATACTCGCTTCTTCCCTTTGAGATTATCGTACGTATCCTTTATGTACTTAATCATACCAATATAAAATCTACTTTACCGAGGAGTTCAACGTTTCATTGCTTTCTTACATTGCCACTTACTCATGTTAATTGTAGGCTATAATTGATTGAGATTCGATTGGAACGTTAGCAGACTGCCGATCTGAAGCTCTAGTTATTCATAAAATCCCATAACGATTAACCCTGAGGAAATACCAATGACAAGAAGTCGCTTAGAATCATTCACAGATGCCATTTTAGCCATCATCATGACCATTATGGCATTAGAAATCCACACACCGTCCCATCCAAATTGGACGTCGTTTTCAACGCTATTTTTACCTTTGTTTGCGTATTTCGTCAGCTTCTTCGGGCTCACCAACCTATGGATGGCGCATCATCAGCTGATTCATAACGTCAAAGAAGTTGGCTATCGTTCCGTGTTCCTTAATATGCTGCTGCTCTTTTGGGTCACCATGGTCCCTGTTTCAACCAGTTGGGTCGCTGATTATCCAGCAAAAGCACTGCCAGAACAATTCTTTATTCTTATCCAACTTGGCTGGTTTATCTTACTTGAAGCATTAATTCGGTCCGTCAAGCAGGAGCATCCAGCAGAAGTCGACCCCAACTTATCGGTCATTAGTTGGTGGGCAATTGTTTTATTACTATTCTTTTTGATTTTCCCACTACCATATTCTGGTCTAGTTATCGGCGTGTTGCTTATTCTTCGCGTTTTGATTCTGTGGATAAAGAATGGTCGATTACGATAATTTATCTAATTACAAAAACGCCCGCAACTGTCATCCCTGACAATTGCGGGCGTTTCTTTTAAATCAATATTTTCCCCAAATCAATGCATTCATCTACTGATATCACTAAACGATTGCAATCACCAGCGCAAAATCCCACAACCAGTGAATCGCCATCGCACCATAAATTGATCTAGTGAACCGCATAGACATATATATCCCTGAGCCAATCAGCATGGTTGTGATCACTTGTAGTGAAACCTGCACCAGTGGCGAGCCATTAATAATGTTTGGAAAGTGCCAAAGTCCAAATAAAACGGTGGCAAGTAGCATTGCCTGAAGCTCACTGTGCGAACGACGCATTTCGGTCAATACGAAACCACGGAAAACGGATTCCTCAGTTATAGCGACCAATATGATTGCCAAACAAATGACAAGTATACGACCGAGGGATGCACTGTTCCAGTGGTTAAGAACCCCCGTCATACGGAAATAAAGGTTATATAGCGAGAAAACAATCATCACCACTGTAACAATTCCAAACACAATCCTAACCCAGGTGCGTTCAAGTTTCGGTTGTGGCTGGTAAATCTGACCGATGCGTTTTTCATGAGCCATGTAACTCATAAAGATCGCATATGTAATCGCCATTGGAACAGCAACATGCCAGAATGCGGTGCTGCCACTCTTAAAGAATGTGCCATAGGTCGCGCTAACAACAGGGTTAGCTAACCTAGATAAACTTGTCCAAACAAGGGACAAAATGATTGTTGTAATGGCAACCCTGCCAAAACTTTTCACTGTTGTATTTGAATTCATTTGTTTTCCCTCACTTTAATTGATAATCAATTGAAGAACCACCTGTACTCATCATTTTGATAATGACAGGTACGCTTCTAATAATCATTTTCTTCGATATACTTCGTCGCCCAAGCCAACATTTGCGCATCATCTTCCGCATCTTGGGAGGTTAGAATCTCCGGACCATTAGCAGTTATTGCAAGGGTATGCTCATATTGCGCTGACCACGTACCATCGGCCGTTACATAATAAATCCACGGATCATTTTTATCGGGCACCTCATGTTCAGCGATTTGCCAAGTACCTTCATTGATCATTGGTTCTACGGTAATTGTCATACCTTCCTTAAGTCGCAGACCTTTGCCCTTTTCGCCATAGGGAAAGACATCCGGCTTTTCATGCATGGTCGGTTGAATACCGTGGCCAATCAGCTCACGAACATCCCCGTAACCATGTTTGGCCTCAGTGAAATCCTGAATTGCAAACCCGACATCGCCTAACCGTTTACCAACTTGACATTGCGCAATTCCCAGATACAACGCCTTTTTAGCGATATCCATCAAATCTTTAGTTGACTGGGAAACTTCACCAACTGCAAAACTCCAGCATGAATCACTTTCATAACCATCTTTATTAACGGTCATATCAACTTTAACCAGGTCACCGTTCTTAAAAACAAGACCCTCCCGTGGCGTTCCATGTGCGACTTCATCATTCACATCAACACAGGTGGCATATTTATAGCCTTCAAAGCCCTTTTCTGAAGGTGTCCCACCATGTTCTAAAATGTAGTCATTGGCGAAATCTTCAATTTCCATCGCTGTGATTCCAGGTTTAATCATATCTTTTAAAGCTAAATGAATGCCGGCAATAATCTTGCCCGACTCGCGCATGCCTTCAATTTCACGCTTGGATTTTAGTGTAATCATTTTTATCGTCTTTCCTTTCTTCGCTGTCGGTCAGTTTTATGATTTTAATTACTAATAAACGTCATGATTGGCAGGATGATATATGCGACCATCGCAACCAATGGGAAGAACCAGGCGATAATAATCAAAATAATATTTATAACGATGGTTTCAATTACCATGACCACAAACTTAGAATCAGTTTCGTATTTCGTTGTAAAATTGGCTGCCCATAGTTCTTTATGGCTTTGATTAACAATCAATAATCTAAAAATGTTGACCAATAGAAAGACAATTCCCATCGACAGAATTGACCATCTAGATGCGTCTACCATAATCCATTTCGTCATGATCGGAATCAGCGCTAGAAATGCTAAAAAGAAGAAATCCAAAATCATAACGCCTTTCTTTATACCTTTAAATAAAGAAAACGCATTGTGCAGGTTATACCAGAAACTAGCAACGATAAAGAAACTAATCAGAAAAATGGCGATGGAACTAAAGAACTCAAAATAGCCTGCTGGCGAATCCTTCGGCAAAGGCACCTCAAGGACCATGATCGTGATGAAGATCGCAATAATCGCATCATTGAAAACATCCAGATGTTCCTTTAACCGCGCCGCGTCATTCTTTCTAACCTCCTTAATCGTATTGTGAATCGTTTCCATGTTTTTATTTGCCATTAGTTGCATCCTTTTATTTATGAAATGATTTCGCTCTCAATAATTATTGATGCTACACCGATTGTCAAAAAGTAACTTGGACCAAGACAACCATGTATTCTGCCATTATCGCAATCATACAAAAGCGCCCGTAACCGTCATTATGGCAGTCCCTGACGCCTCATTATATCAACCAGACCCTATCTACCTTCCATTACCAGTCAACGAATATTTTAATCATCATAAACATCTCGGCGATGACCAATCGTTAGTGCCAATACAACTAGCTCCTCACCATCAATCCGACAAATCACCCGATAATCACCAACACGGTAACGCCATTCACCTATATGATTAGCGGTTAATGCCTTTCCATGTTGATATGGATTTGTCGTACCTTCAATGTTTTTCCGGAGCCAACTAGTAATAACCTTTGCTTGATACCGATCCATCTTTTTCAATGAATGCAGCGCCGCTTTAGAAAACCGAATATGATATTGTTGGTTGCTTTCTAACGTCATTGGCCCTTTTCCAATTCTTTCTCAACTTGATCTAGTGAATAAGTTGTCGTGTCTTTTTCAAAGGCCGTCTGAGCTTCGATTAACGCAGCCCGATCAAATTCGTCTTCAGCAGCATCTAGCGCCGCTTGCTTAATCGCCGTGCTAACTTTAATTCCCTTTTGTTTTGCATACTGCTCGATAAACGCTCTATCTGCATCGTTGAATCTAACCGAGATTGAAGATGATTTAGGATTTGAAGCCATATGTCTGCCTCCTATGCTTATTCTGAATTTATTGTAATACAAAGTAGCACACACGTTCAAACAGATTGCGTTTGATTCTTAAACTTAAACTGTGAGCTTGTCAAACTAGAGAACTTTAGCTTGCTAACATGCTAAACGCCCGTACCCGTCATTCTTGACAGTTACGGGCGTTCCCTTTATATCAACGCTATCTTAGTACTTTTCTTTGCTTAAAACGTTCACCCCATCGTCGAAGTCGTAAACAACAGGCTGGCCAGTAACCATTTCCAAGTTGATGATGTCATCGTCTGAGATGTTTTCAATGTACTTGGACAATGTGCGAAGTGAGTTGCCGCGGGCTGCGATGATGATGTTCTTACCAACAAGCAACTTAGGAGCGATCTCATCTTCCACATTCAAATCACAGACTGACTACGTCCCTTCGCATGTGATTTCCTCACGCTCGTAAATGGACCAATAATCGATGAAAGCCCGATAATCATTCCAGCTAAAAGGAAGACATGGTTAAAAGCATCTGTTAGCAATTGATCTTTAGTCTTAGCTATTTTCTTAAACAATTTAGTCAATTGCGCATTTAGATCAAGAGCCACTATCCCATGTTTCATTTTGATTAGTGCATGATTTACCCGACCTGTTTTAGCTAGTGAACTGGCCAATTCTGCTTGGCCAAGTGCCAACTGACTTCCCTCACTATTAAGCATCTTTACGTTAGTGGCTACTGGCTCTGACGTATTAGCGTCTTCTGCGTTAATCAATAATTTAGTGATTATTGCATCTTTTTGTGCGTTAAAAAGCTTTTGACCCTCATTAACCTGTGCAGAAAGTGTTGAGAGTGTACCTGGCCGACCGCTAAACTGCTTCTGGAGATCACTTAAGCCATCATATATTTCTTTCAGCTGTGAATTCTGTGGATTCACACTATTAGGAACACTAAGCACAGCTGTCTTTAGACGATGCCTGAAAGCGTTACTCTGTAAGTTTGAACCCGCCGTATTCAACTGAACAGTGATTGCTGAGCTAACCGAATGTGGTAACTTCGCATGGTTGATTTCAATTCGAGCATCTTGCTTTATCTGATGTTTAGCATGATTGATGCTGTGAGTCATCGTTCCAACCAATAATGCAATTCCTAAACATGTGCCTAATTGACGAGCTGCGTTTACGATCCCAGAAGCAATTCCAGCTTTATTATCAGGAATCTTTTGTACAGCTGCAACTATTGCCAAACAAGCAAAACCAAATCCACTGCCCAAAATCACCATAAACATAATCATCATTAACTTTGTTGTTTCGGGCTTTAGTCTGGAAAGCAGTACCAAAATCAAGGTCATTAAAATCATTCCACTGGTGATAATCCACTGGTATCCAAATAGTTCCGCTAGCCAGGATCCTACTGGCATCGAAACCATCACGGTAATTGACATAAACATGATAATCATAGATGCATTTAGCGCAGAGTAGCCACGAACATTTTCTAAAAAGAAATTGAACACTAATGAAGAACAAACAATTGTGAAACCACACATGAAGTAGATAATCGTTGAAGCTGTGAAAGTCCGCTCACCAAACAGCTTTAATTCCATCAGCGGGGCCGTTACACGACTCTCAACAATTATAAATACAACTAGGCTAATTAACGACACGCCACCCAATGTCAAACTCGTTGCCGATTTCCATCCAAAATCGTAGCCTTTTACCAACAACAAAGTTAGTGGCGCTAGCGTTAGCGTCAAAAATAGAATTCCCATAACATCGATTTGCTTAGTCAATGAATCATCGACAGACTCCGTAAAACAAATACTCAACAAAAGAACTGTCACAACAACGATTGGTACATTTACAAAAAAAATCCATTGCCAGCTTAAGAATTTTAACAACATCCCGCCAATTGGTGGCCCCGCAGCCGCCGCAACCGCTGTCACTGCACCAATAATTCCAACTGCTTGATTTGCCCTTTTACGACCAAACAAGCTAACTGATAGTGGAATCATAATTGGCGTAACTATTGCACCTCCAATTCCTTGAATAAATCGCATTGAGATCAGCATTAAAAGTGTCTTTGAAAAACCGCAGAGAATTGATCCGCTGCCAAAAATAATAAGCCCAATTAGCATGATTCGTTTTCGGCCAAATTGGTCTCCAAACTTAGCCGCCGGAATTGTAAGGATAGCCATTACCAATACATAAATTGTGCTTATCCAGTTTGTATTGGTCAGTGTCTCCTTAAAATAATTCGTAATATCTGGCAGTGCAATATTCGTGATTGTCGTATCCAGGGTCACCATAAACATAATTGCTCCTAAAGCAATTAGTCCCAAAAATTGCTTTCGTTTTTCACCCATTATGAATTCATCTCCTTGTTGATTATAGAAACAGTTGAGTACGGAAACAGAAAGCCGAAAAATTATTACTTTCTTTCTTCTGCAATTTTCAAGAATAAGTCTTCGGTCTTCACACCAACATCTTCAAGTTCTGCAATTGTCTTATCCGATAACTGTTTATAGATTAGAACAATATCTTCATTCAATTTCTCTGAAAATTGTTGATGTGCTTTAAAAACTTGTTGACCAGTATCCGTCAAGTTCAAGACAACTTCATTTTCAGTTGTCGGAGCAATCGACTTATCAACCAAACCACGTTTACGCAATTGCTGAATTTTTTTCGAAACTGCACCTTTGGTTATACCTTGAAGTTCAGCTAACTTCGTGATGTTGATATTCGGATTCTTGCCAATTTCCTCGATCGTATGCGATTCCGATGGATGTAGTAAAACGCCGGTACCGTAATCGAACGGCATTTTTTCGAGTTCGTTATAGCGATTAATGACCCGTAAGAAAAGACTGGTAAGTTCTGTAGCACGATCCTTTTGCATGGAAAAGCATCTCCTTTACATTTATGTAAGTCTATCACACTCTGTTTACTTAGTATACAGATGAATACGTACACACACCCCGAGCCGCCAACAATTGCCATCTCCATGCAACGATATAACAAGATAGCGACCATTTAGCGTCCGTTCCATCACCTATCACGCCGACACAAAAACGCCCGCAACCATCATCCCTGACAATTACGGGCGTTTCACTTATATCAACTTATCCTAATGGTTTCACTTGCTATCTACAGGCTTAAGGAATCATATGGCATACCACAAAGCAGATAATCATCAAGAATGCACAAAGCTTTAGTTAACTCACCTTGGCAACTTTGACGTCAATTTATGTACTAACTGTTTTGGCCAACAAACACTGGGCGGTCTACTCTATAATTTCTGGTGGTCTTTGCCAAACCATTAGGCGTATTAGACGATGTCTTCAATAAGTTTCGGTTGAAAGGAGCCTTGATTCAGGCTATAGCCATTTTGAAATTTATTACCATAGCCAAATTTGAATTCCTGTTCATAAACTCTACCTGCTAAATCTGAGTAATGCAGTTTGAAGTAATAAAAGTCTAACATCTCGTCAGTTTTTTGAATGCAAAAGGACAAGAAGACCGTTTCTCCTGTTAATGCTGTTGTTGCGCTCAAATAGTCATACAGAGAAAAACTTTGATCATCATTCTCTGATCTAAGCATCCCCGCTAAATTTTGATCATTGTTCTCATACCCCATTTGAATATTCACTGCTGCGGCTTGCCCAACATTTCTGACCCAAATTCCAAATATCATTTTACCCCCCTTATTTTTAATATCGTCATCGCTCAAGTTTAAATACAAATGAGGAAGAATCGACTCAGAACTATTGATCTTGCCCAGTTTCTGATTGAATTCTTGTGTTTTTTCTTCAAGATCCTGCTGTGTTTTTTGAATCCGCGATTGAGCATCAGCCAAAAGCTTCTTATTCTGACGTTCTTTGTGATCATTCCAGATTGCGTATGCCAGGGCCAACCCTGCCAATATATTTGCCAACATATTATCGCTCCTTTGAAATTGGAGAAAGAGATGCAGATACATCAGCGTATTCATCAGCTTCAACACTCAATTCGTACGGAATATCAAAGGCATTACCTGATAAAAGCACAGTGCCTGCTTTCAAGCTAGGAAGTCTCGCTACCATTGTCTTTGTGGCAGAAGGAACATTACGCTGAATAAATTCAAGGTCCATGGCATTTTGAATACGGTGAATGAAAAAGGCTCCCGTCTGCGATAAAACCACTCTAGAAAGCTCACTAGGTATTTGGCTGATTATTCCCAAATAAATATTGAACTTTCTTCCCTCTCTAGCAATTTTCTCAAACGCAGTCGATTCATCATTAGTATTCTCCTTGACATACCTATGCGCCTCATCTAGATATAAATAATAGAATGGCATGTTATCTCTACTGGTCTGCGCCATGGAATAATTAGACTGAAAAATGGCCCGGACTAAATAATTTGAAACTAACCTCAAAGCATCATCATCAAACTCAGTAAGATTCAAAACTAGAAACTTAGATTCGTCATGTAGCACGCTTGTCCAGTCGCTAATCTGTAGCGGCTTTCCATTATCAGAATTTAGTAACCCGTTTTTATCGCCATATTTAGACTTTAAATTTCGAAACCGGCTCATCATTGTTTCTGTATTAGTGCGTACCCGACGATTCCCTTGAACTTCCTCTTCACCGAAAACAATATCGAACCCTTCGTCTATGTCATCAAGTGTTACGTTGCAAGATTGTGTGTCAGTCGCAAGAATACCATCAATAGTTTGTGGTAGGTCTTCAGAAATCACACTAGAAATTTTCCTTAGAAGTTCATCTTCACCCTGAACCTCAGTATATTTCTGAAACCACTCATGTAAAACCTTCGTGTCGTCTATACTATCCCCAAATACCTTTGTGTACCATTTTGTTACCGATCTTTTTAGCATTACAAACGAATCGTGTGTGACGTCAGAAACAGCCATTTTCGTTAAAATAGCATAAATTAATCGACGATTCTCAGCACTTGTTCTCGCAATCTGTAAAGCTCGATTCAAAATTGGTTTCTGAGTTTTTTCACTTGGGAGTAACGCTGCTTCCCAATCTTCTGACAATAATTCTTTAAGTGGGAGATGCATTTTTTGGACATTAATTTGACGAGCAAACTTCAAATGCTCGTAGTCCCCATGAACGTCAAATATTAGAAACCGCACATTCTCCTTAAAACTATCATTCGCCTTACTAAGTCTATCCAAAAGCACTCTAAGCGTTGTTGATTTACCAGAGCCAGTATTACCGAGAATTGCAAAATGAGAAGTTAGTAGTTTTTCAGCATTTATAAATGGATGTACATCAGGATAATTACTGACCGTCCCCATCGATACTAAGTCATCGCCAACACCGGAAAATATTCTATCCAAGAACACAGAATTAACTCCATATACCCTGTCTCCTACCATGGGAAAACTTACAATTCCAGGAGTAAACTTTCCTTCTTTCAGAGTTCCAACTGGCTCACAAGTAAAGGATAATTTTTCTGGAATATCTAGCGAGTTATCTTCCGTCTCCCTATCAAATGCACTGTTTCTAACCTTGGATACGCGAAATAAAACCCCTACATTCCAACGAACTAAAGTATATACAAAATCATTTATTCCTCTAGCGATTTGAACTTTTCCTTGTCTCAAAGTGGCCCCAATATCTGAAGTCCTTGCGGAAAACTCTATATAATCAGCCGCGACTAATTCTACTGACCCAACTTGCCAATCATTCTGCATTAGTGTCCTCCTCGCTATGATTTTCAAATGGATCCTCGTATGCTATTAAATCGGCAAGTGTGTTGAAATGGTGAGCAGAGTCGTTATCTTTCCCATTAGTAATAAATGTGGCCTTGGGATTTCCACTGACCTTTTGCATAAAATCTTTGACCTTACTTTCAGTTTCATCGACAAATGCAATCATAGCAAAATCATCTCTTCCTACTGCTTGCCTTAGCAGTTCATTAATATGGTCATCACCAAAACCAAAACCATTGATTATCAATGTTGTGTTTGGCCTTAGTAATTCAATCGAAAGTTCGCGAAACAAGTCTGAGTACGGAGCCCCTTGGCTATCAGCATACTTAGAGGAAGTTGGAGCAATGACAATCGCATCTTTAGATGCCCAATCAGAAGTTCGAATAATTGTCTCACCCTGTCGTCTCCAATTTAGAGAGCCATGTAGTTTGTAAACTTTAAAAAATGGAGTCACTGGAGACCAATGGTCGCGAAACCGTCGAGCCACATCGACAGGTCTTCTACTATATTCGGTAATGTTAAATTCAGGACGTAATTTTTGCCGAAAACCATCTGTATATGCGTAATTCAATCGGTCTAGTGAGTTTTCTACAAAAAGATCATAATTTGTTGTAAAAATATTGATAGCGTCATCACTTACACGTGTATTTTCACGAAGTCTAGCTATTCGCCGAAAGAATGCCTCATAGACAATTTCGGTGGTCCCCGGATTGTCCATCAAATCACCATTTTGTGGAATATCATCCACAGACTGTCTCTCCATCGCCTCATAGTCTCGTGTAAATCCACCAGAAATCGAATCTACAAGACTAGTTTCTAGGCTATCTCTAATAGTCTTTTCCTCTTTGATCTCCTTCTGCGCAAGCCCGTTTAATCTATTTCCTAACCAAGAGAGAAACTCCTCAATATTCGTGGAGTCATGAGACTTATCAGCCGAATAAAGATTGAGAAGATGTCTCATCCCGGTTGGTTTACTCTTTTTAAAATCTTCAAACGTGGTCTTCATCTGCGGAATTGCCGGAAGTGACGATCCTGACCCCAGCAAAATAGATAAATGTGCAGTTTCAGAAAGTCTTGGCAATATGTATGCACTTAAAGAATCTAGTGGAACTTCCTGGAAGCTTTTTCCGTCTCCACCTTCTATAATTTTGAAGTGTTTTGGTAGATTGCAAATTTAATCCGAATTTTTGGACAAATTTGTCAGCATAACCTGATA
>NZ_JQCB01000007.1:0-7440 GCF_001437435.1 Furfurilactobacillus siliginis
ATCAGGTTATGCTGACAAATTTGTCCAAAAATTCGGATTAAATTTGCAATCTACCTATTGTCATTCTCGTAGGTTATTACTATTTTTGTATTTGAGAAAGGAGTTTCACATCATGACAGGAGTTATGCCTTTTGTGGTGTTGTTCTTGGGAATTGCACTTTTACTAGTTCTCATTATTCGTTTCAAGATCAACACCTTCCTTGCCTTAGTTATCACTGCTGTGCTTGTTGCCCTTGGTCTCGGCATGCCAATGGACAAGATTGCACTTTCTGTACAAACCGGGATTGGTAGCCAACTTGGTGAACTATCAATCGTCTTCGGATTCGGGGCCATGCTAGGTCGGTTAGTTGCCGACGCCGGTGGTGCTTATCGAATTGCCACAACTTTAATCAATAAGTTTGGTAAGAAGCGATTACAATTAGCCATCGTGTTAGCTTCATTTATCATCGGGATTGCTCTCTTCTTTGAAGTTGGGATGGTTCTGTTGATTCCAATCGTCTTCGCCATTGCGGTTGAAGCCGAAGTGCCAATTCTTTACTTAGGTATTTCCATGGCAACTGCTTTGTCAGTTACCCACGGATTCTTACCACCTCACCCAGCACCAGTTGCTATTTCCGCAGCCTTACACGCTAACGTTGGTCGGGTGTTACTCTTCGGGATTATCATTGCAATTCCAACGGTGTACATTGCTGGGCCATTGTTCACACGTCTTGCACAACGCTACGCACCTTCTGCGTTTGAACGTAAAGGTAACTTGTCTTCATTTGGTGAAATCAAACAGTTTAAGATCGATGAAACACCTAGTTTCGGATCAGCCGTTTTGACATCATTATTCCCAGTTATCTTCATGGCCATCACAACGCTTTACCAATTAATCTTTACAAATGGTGAATTACCTAAGCACCCATCTTCATTGGATCAATTCATCGCTTTCATTGGTAGTCCAAGTATCGCTATGATTTTGTCACTATGCTTTGCAATGTGGTCCATGGGTTGGCGTCGTAACCGTCCAACCAAGGACATTATGACTTCCATGGAAAACGCCGTGAAGTCAATTGCCATGCTTCTGTTAGTTATCGGTGGTGGTGGTGCGTTCAAGCAAGTCTTGATCGACGGTGGCGTTGGTAAAGCCGTTGCCACAATGTTCATCCACACAAACTTCAGCCCATTACTATTAGGTTGGTTAGTTGCCGTTATCTTACGGATCGCCCTTGGTTCAGCAACCGTTGCAGCTTTAACCGCTGCCGGAATTGTTGCTCCACTGATGGCACAAGCTGGTGTTGACCCTGCCTTGATGGTTATCGCCATCGGTTCTGGTTCACTTGCTGCTTCTCACGTGAATGATGCTGGTTTCTGGATGTTCCGTGAATACTTTGACTTAACTGTTAAGCAAACATTGAGCATTTGGACCGTTCTAGAAAGTATTATCTCGGTCGTGGGGATCATTGGCGTCATGTTGTTAAATGTTGTATTCCATTAATTAAAACGATTATTTTTAAGCGTTGGGGACATAAGTATCTTGTCCCCAACGCTTTTTTGATTTACGAACTCAAATAGTGAAAGCGTGGGCCAAAAGGAAACTCGCAGATGTGCGCAATCGTTTGCAATCCATTATTTAATCGAACGATAAGCGTTTTACAAGCTGTAAAAAGTTTACACAAATTCCACAAAAACGGTTTCACAATAAAAATGAAACGAGTACAATGGTCGGAGTTGGTTTTTCAAACTTACAACTGCATTTGAGAGGAAAGTTTACATTATGATGCCCTTTATTGTCTTGATTCTTGGAATCGCCTTACTTTTGGTGCTGATCATCCAGTTCAAGCTAAATACCTTCGTATCATTGATTGTTACGTCGATTTTAGTTGCACTAGGACTTGGCATGAACCCTGCCGCTATTGCCCTATCTATTAAAACCGGGATTGGTAGTTCACTTGGTGAATTAACAATCGTCTTTGGTTTTGGTGCGATGATTGGCCGTTTAGTATCAGATTCTGGTGGTTCCTACAGAATTGCTAAAACCTTGATCGGTGCCTTTGGTAAGAAGCGTTTGCAACTTGCCATCGTGGTCGCCTCCTTCATCATCGGAATGTCATTATTCTTTGAAGTTGGCTTAGTCTTACTGACACCAATCGTCTTCGCCGTTGCTTTGGAAGCTGAAGTGCCGTTTGTTTACCTTGGTATTTCCATGGCGACCGCACTGTCAGCAACACAAGGCTTCTTGCCTCCACAGCCAGCGCCAACTGCTGTTTCATCAGCATTAGGTGCTAGCACTGGAAATGTGCTGTTACTTGGGATTATCGTCGCAATTCCCTGTGTGATTGTCGCTGGACCATTATTTACCAAAGTTATTCAACGCTTCGAACCAGATGTTTTTGTGATCAAAAAAGAACTACCTGCCTTCGGTGAAGTGAAGGAATACAACCTTGACGAAACGCCTAGCTTTGGCTTAGCAGCTTTGACTTCATTGTTCCCTGTTATCTTCATGGCCATTTCAACGGTTTACACGATGGTCGCACTGGGCGGTGTTAAGCCTGCACATCCACATGGATTGGCCTCTGTTATGATCATGCTCGGTGACCCAGTTATCGCCATGGTTATTTCATTGCTATTTGCCATTTGGTCCATGGGCTTTAGTCGTGGTCGGACAATGAAACAAATTAGTGGCACGATGGAAGAAGCCATCAAATCAATTGCCATGTTACTGATGGTTATCGGTGGTGGTGCCGCCTTCAAACAAATCTTAATCGATGGTGGTGTTGGTAAAGCCGTTCAACAAATGATGGCTAACTCTAGCTTGTCACCACTGATTCTCGGTTGGTTGATGGCCGTTATCCTCCGTGTTGCATTAGGTTCTGCCACCGTTGCCGGTATGACAGCCGCTGGTCTGGTTGTACCATTAATGCATGCTTCAGGTGCCGATCCTGCCTTGATGGCTTTAGCCATTGGCGCTGGTTCACTAGCAGCGTCACACGTTAACGATGCCGGATTCTGGATGTTCTCTGAATACTTTGACTTAACTGTTAAGCAAACATTGAGTATTTGGACCGTGTTAGAAACAATTATTTCTGTTGTTGGATTGTTGATGGTACTGTTGTTGAACGTTGTATTACATTAATTGAAATTAAAAAAGGCTCAGGATATGGACGGAAGTTTTGCTTCCGCACGTATTCTGAGCCTTTTGTTTGGTTCTTGTTTCATTTTATATTGTCTAAACGGGCTCCCAGCCCCTGCCTCCTGTGCAGAACCAAGCCGCTGTCCGTGGCTAAAGCCACTACCACCGTCTCCGTTCTTGCTCGGAGCCACCCTGGGCTGATCGCCCTCTGCTCTTTAAAACGCGCCTCCGCCTGAGCCGCCTCCGAAACCGCCGGAACTGCCACCGGAGAAGCCACCTGAACCGCCACTGGTGCTCGATAGATTACTTGCACTTGATGAAATGGCTGACGATAAACCACCTTGGAAACCACTGTCGAAGTCACTAGCGAAACCAGGACCAAAGTATAGTGGGAAGATGAGACCAGTCCCAACTAACGCCTCTGTCCCAAAGTCAGTCGCCAACGCATCGGTAACTTGCTTAGCAAGACCAAAAGCTGCCGCATATGGCAAAATTTGTTCCCATAAGACCAAGTCGCCCACTTTCGCCGTATTGAAATGACCGACATCCTTTAACATCCGCTTGAAACCATTCAGTTCATTCAGTAACTGTGCGCCCTCATCAGTGTACTGATTGATTCGACGCCGCTGCCAGATTGCAGTAACCCATACGCCAATGACTACCAAACCAGAAATAATCAACAATGATGCTCGTAACGACACTGGTAGATAAAAGATCAATAACACCGCTAAAGCTGCTAGTGCGGACACGACAACGCCTAACACGAGCCACCAACGGCGCAATGCCACATTATGCGCATCTAAATATGTTTGCCGTTGATCTTCCACATCACTTTGCCAAGCATCATAACGTTTCGTTAAGCGCCCCTCCTTATCCTTTTTACCGAAGTGTTTGACAGCTTTCATCGTCACCGATTCACCATCACCAACATCATTAATCAAAAATTTGAGTACTTTATTTGATAACTTCCCAACTTGCGTCAATCGGAATGTTTTTTCTTCAGGTTCTATTTTTAGCTCTCGTTGATTAACAGCGACCAGCATCTCTCCTGTTAGACCATGGACGTCGGGGATGCGGCCATTGGTCAACCCTTCAGCCAAAGCTGGTGCAACTCTTGGCACATCATACCAATGATCGATTGGCACAGTGGGTTTCCGTCGATTGGCAGGTCGACGCCACAAATACATGCCTGTACCGCCAAGCAAGCCTACGACAATCGCTGCCAGGGTTCCCAACATTACTTTTGTTGTTTTCACAGCATTTTTACGTTGTGCATTCGCTTTTTCAGCCAGTGACCGTTCTTCTTTTTGGACAGCTACCTTCTTTTTTTCATTAACGATTCGCGGATTAGCGGCGGTTACACTTGTCGGAAATAGCAAGTCGCTCTCGATAAATGATTCTTCTGGATTTTGCGCAACTGTCAGTGTAATACGACCGTTTTTCTTATCAACGGTTGTTTGACCATCTGTCGGTCCATGCGTCCAAGCCTGCAATTTATCAATATTTGTCTCTGGTAGCTGAATGACAACACGTACATTATGTAACGGTACCGACCACCCGTCGCCAACGATCTTCCAGTTCAACCGCGCGGTATCCGCATAATTGGTGACAACGCCATGTAAGCGATAGCGATACGTAAAGGTCGCCCTCTGTTCGCTAATCTTGTGAAACACCTTTAGCAACAAGGCATCCTGAGTCTTGGTAACCTTCACTGTGTTGTTTTGCTCATCACTAGTCACTGGTAAGTTTATTTCGCGCCCATTCTTCCCCTTAACGGATACTGTCGGGTCGTCTACGCCAGCAATACCACCTAGCGTTTGTTTATATGTAACCCCGTGAAAATCACCATCAAAATTATAAGTTACATGCTGCGTTAAATCTGCATCACCATTTTTCAGCACGTTCACATGCACATCGTATTTGGTTATATCGTAGCCATCTGCACGACCAACGATTCCTAAACCTAACATGAAGATAATGGTTGTCACGATCATTAACCACCACTGTGTTTGTTTTTTCATGACCAATCCTCCATTACCTTCATCCATTGCCGAAATGCATTTTCTTATGCTTAAGTTGATTTTATCATCAATCATCTACAGGCGACACTTGTTTGTTTTATCGTGATCTTATCAGTGTGCACCCATAAAGTGCTTTCCTTTAACGCGTGTTGTCTCGTACACTAAAACTAGAAAAGGAGCACATCATGAATCTAGCTGAATGTTTAAAACAAGCACGGATTGACCGCGGGTTATCACAAGCTGAGGTCGCCGACAAACTCAACATTGCGCGACAATCCATCTCTAAATGGGAAACCGGTCGAACATTACCTGACTTAGAAAACTTAATTCGTCTGAGTGACTTATTTGATTTATCACTGGACAATTTAATCAAGGGAGATGTTAGTATGCGCGACAAAATTAGTCATGATCGGCAGCGCTATATCTTCGCTAAAATTTTTATTACCATCTTCATAATTGCATTGGTACTGACTGCCATTATTTATGCCAGTTTAGCGGCCACAACACCGCCGTTGGAGGCTCGCTTCATGGGTTACCTGCCCTGGTTGATCATGTTAGTCATTCCTTGTATTTGTCTCGGTTGGTTAGGTTGGCACTATTACCCACACTTTTCTCGCCGCAGCAAAGTCGTACTCATCGTGGGACTTGCTGGAACAATCGCCGGCATCATGCTGTTATTGATTTCAGCTTTCATCTATAACGCTTCGTTTTAATCAAAAAACGCATCTAAAGTCACGACAATCGTGATTTTAGATGCGTTATTTTGATATCAATTAATCTTTAACTAATGCGACGACAGATTCAATGCTGGTCGTTTGTGGGAACTGATCAACTGGTTGCACAGCGCCTTCCAAGTGATAGCCCTTTTCCATAAACAATTGTACATCACGAACCAATGTTGCTGGATTACAGCTAACATAAACGATTCGACTTGGTTGTGCGTCGGTTGCTGCGGTGATAAATTCAGGTGCCAGACCCTTACGAGGTGGATCAACCATGATAACATCTGGTTGAAGACCAGCTTCATGCCAGCGTTCCATTTGGGTTTCAGCCTTGGCAACTTTGAACTCAACGTTATCAATACCATTCAAGTTTGCATTCGTCTTAGCATCACTAATCGCATCCTGCACGATTTCGACCCCATAGACTTGCTTGGCATGTTTAGCAACGGCCAGTGAAATCGTTCCGATACCACAATAAGCATCGACGACGTTTTCTTTACCGGCCAACTGTGCCTTCTCAATGGCCAAGTTATACAATCTTTCAGTTTGTTGCGGGTTAACTTGATAGAAAGAATGTGCTGAAATTTCAAACGTCAAGCCCATCAATTGGTCATGGATAACTGAACTACCAAAGTGAATCCGGTCTGTTTGACCGAGCAACACGTTGGTCCGTGCAGAGTTAACGTTTTGAATAATGCTCTTTACTTCAGGCAAAGCCTTCGTGATCTCTTCTACCAATTCATTAACCATCGATAGTTTATGTGTCCGCGTAACGATAACAACCATCATTTCATGACTATAATACCCACGACGAACCATCACGGTCTTCACAACACCCGTGTTTGTTTCTTCATCGTATGCGTCGATATGGAAACGACGTAATAAATCACGAACGACAACGATTGCTTTATCAATTTCAGGATCCTGAATGTAAAAATCTTCGATTGGCACAACATCATGTGACCCACGCTTATAAAAACCGGTCTCTAACTGTCCACGAATCTCACGGACAGGGACCTGTGCTTTATTCCGGTAATGGTAAGGCGTTTCCATACCAATGGTTTCGTTTACCTTCACGTCGTCTAAATGTGCTTTGGCGAACAGAGCTTCTACCTGATGCTGCTTAAAGGCTAATTGGCCTGGGTAACTCAAATGTTGTAATGGTGCAATCCCTGTCTGGGTGTACGCCACATCAATGTTATTGACCCGGTCAGGGCTTTCCTTGATGAACTTAACCACGCGACCAAAGGCGTATGACTTTGCGACTTTGGTCACGGACAGTTCAACTTCTTCGCCAGGTAAGGCGTTGGTAATAAAGATTGGGAAGTCTTCAATCTTGGCAACACCCATGCCTTGGTACGTTAAATCGACAATGGTAGCTGTATAGTTCTTGTTCTTTTCAACTGGTGCTGTAAACTTCATGAATTAATCCTTTCGACTGTTGCGACGGTCACTAAAAAATTGGAACTGTAACAGTATAGCACATGCACTGTGTGGAACCTATTTTCGGAGGTAACTTTACTTTAGTGTCTCCGACAAAACAGGATAACAGTGAGCTCACTGCGTTCGCAGGCGGAAAACT
>NZ_JQCB01000007.1:7619-8067 GCF_001437435.1 Furfurilactobacillus siliginis
GTGCCTTGCCGTTGCGGACTTTGCGAATTCTTCGCAGCCCTCCACTCCCGGCAGGCTAGTTTTCCGCCGTCACTGTTACCCTGTTTTGACGAAGAGTGTCGCTCGCTTTGCGAGCGGCACACCCGTTAGTGCCAAAGTAAAAGTCAGACGCAACATTAAATAGCCGCTCCAACAAACTACGCGTACGTAGACTGTTGGAGCGGCTATTTGAGCTTGCAGTTAACTATTACTTAAAGTGAACGTTGGCCGTGACAGTCACAGTGGCGGCGAGTTTACTTCGACGTTCACTGCACTTGTGTTTTGCCCGCAAAGCGGGCAAAGCACTCCCTCAGCGCCAGGTCATTAGCAATGGAGACCAGATGTAACACCGTGAACGAAGGGCTGCGAAGAATTCGCAAAGCCCGTAGTGGTAAGGTGTCGCATCTGGTCGACGGTGAGCGAAGCGAAC
>NZ_JQCB01000007.1:8253-96846 GCF_001437435.1 Furfurilactobacillus siliginis
CTGGGGGACACCACACTCCTCTGTGGAAAAGTGCGCGCAAGGCTAGTTATCCTCAGGCAACTTGTCCACTTCTTCGACGAACTTTCGTGCATCTTCTTCAATCGCACGATCTTCACCAGTTAGTTGTTCATCTGGAATTGCATCTAAATCGGCATACATTTCAATATGCTGCTTGTGATCAATAAAGGTCATTGGTGCATCGCCACCATATTCACCATCAAGGTTAATCATCATCCGATCAGCGTTCAGTGGTTTGGCAATCACCTTACTTGTTTTCTTGTAAATAATATGTGGATCATTAATGTGCTTGCCACCGTTTAAGACCAACGTCATCAACCGCAGCAGTTGCGCCATGCTAGCCGTCTTCACAATCAACAAGCTAAACTTACCATCATCTAATGACGCATCAGGCACAATTTGTTCAAAACCACCGATGGAGTTTGTTAGTCCAAGCAAGAACATAGATGCCTCACCTTCAAACTTACCATCATCGTATTCAATCGACATTTGAATTGGCTTGATCTGAGGCAACAACTCGGCGCCTTTAACTAAGTAGGCCAAGTAACCGAAGATGGTCTTCATGTCGGAAGGCACGTCATAGGTCAATTCTGTCAGCAATCCACCACCAGCAATATTGATAAAGTAAGTATCGCCAGCTTGCCCGATATCCATCTTAACGGTCTGATGCTTTAATACGACCTTAGCTGCGGCCAACGGTTCGTCCCGCGGAATGCGTAATGCCCGCGCGTAATCATTGGTTGTCCCGGCCGGAATAATTGCCATCTTTGGCCGCTTCTCTAAGCCAGCGATCCCATTAACAACTTCATTAATGGTCCCGTCACCGCCTGCAGCAACGACAAGGTCAAAGCCTTCTTCAGCTGCACGACGCGCCTCATTTTTGGCAGAGTTTTCTTCTGGGGTCGTTGCATAGGCGCTCGTTTCATACCCAGCCTGTTCGAAAACGTTTAAAATGTCGATTAAATCTCGCTTAAGCGCTTCTCGACCCGATGTTGGGTTATAAATCACCCGTGCTCGTTGTCCCATTACATATCCTCCACTAGTTAACCTTTACTATGTAACACCTCGTTGGAATCCCAACGAGGCTTAATTTTACCTGCTAATTTTCTAAAGTACAACTAAACTAACGCGCATTTAACGAAGCCATTAACAATTTGTTGACGACCTTCGGGTTCGCTTGACCATGCGTTTGCTTCATGATTTGACCAACCAAGAAACCGACGGCACGATCCTTACCATTCTTAAAGTCTTCAATTGATTGTGCGTTGTTGTCCAAAATTTCATCAATGATGGGTTGCAGCTGTGCTGGATCAGATAATTGAACCAATCCGTGTTCCTTAACATAGCTAGCTGGGTCTTCACCGTCAGTAACGGCTTTAAAGACCTTCTTGGCCATCTTAGAAGAAATGGTGCCATCCATCTGTAACTTGATCATGCTGGCCAAGTTAGCGGGTGTCAACTTGGTGTCTTGTAAATCAATATGGTTATCGTTCAAATAGGCATTTACATCCCCTTGAAGATAGTTAGATGTCAATTTGGCATCGGCGCCTGCAGCGACGGCAGCTTCAAAGAAGTCGGACATTTCCTTCGTTTGCGTCAAGACCATGGCGTCATAGTCTGTTAAGCCAAGCTCGCCGACGTAACGTTCACGCCGTTGTTCTGGCATTTCTGGCATGTCGGCTTTAATCTGTTCAAGCCATTCGTCAGCAACCACAACATCTGGAATATCAGGTTCTGGGAAGTAACGATAATCATCGGCACCTTCCTTAACCCGCATCAGAATCGTCTCACCGGTTGTTTCATCAAAACGACGGGTTTCTTGTTGAATCTCGCCACCAGCTAAGAGAACTTTTTGTTGCCGTTGTTCTTCGTATTCAAGCCCTTTGCGAACATAGTTGAAGGAGTTCAAGTTCTTCAATTCTGTCTTGGTACCAAATTTATCAACACCAAATGGTCGAATGGAAATGTTGACGTCCACCCGCATGGAACCTTCTTCCATCTTGACGTCAGATACACCAGTAAACTGAATCCGTTGACGCAACGTATCCAGGTAAGCATAGGCCTCTTCAGGCGAAGCAATGTCTGGCTTTGACACAATTTCAATCAATGGTGTTCCTTGCCGGTTTAAATCGACGTAAGAATAGCCATTCGGATTATGCGTGTTCTTACCGGCATCTTCTTCGATATGCATTTCTTCGATCCCAATTTTTTTCTTGGTCCCGTTCACATCGATTTCGATCCAACCGTTTTGGGCTAATGGTGTGTCAGATTGTGACACTTGGTAAGCCTTGGGGTTATCAGGATAGAAATAGTTTTTACGGTCAAAATGCATGTGTTGGTTGATGTTTGCATGTAGCGCTAAGGCAGCACGCATCCCGTATTCCACCACACCTTTATTAGGCGTCGGTAACACACCAGGATATCCCCAGTCGATCACGTTGGTGTTGGCATTCGGATCATCCCCAAATTCAACTGGTGAGGGACTGAAAATCTTTGACTTTGTTTTTAGCTCAACGTGGACTTCGAGCCCAATTGTTGTTTGAAAATTCATTAGGCGCGACCTCCTTCATTCATGGTTGGCTTCAATGTGTGGAAGTTCGTGTGTTGTTCAAAAGCATAGGCCGTGTTCAGCACATGTTCTTCATCAAAGGCTTTCCCAATGACCTGTAATCCAACTGGCAACCCATCGACTAACCCAGCGGGTACTGAAATAGCAGGTAGACCAGCCAAGTTGGCAGGAACCGTAAGCATATCATTCATATACATGGTCATTGGATCCTTCGTTTCTTCACCAATCCCAAAAGCTGGGGTTGGGGCGGTTGGCCCTACGATAACATCGTAATCCTTGAAAACCCGGTTAAAGTCTTCGATAATCAGTGTCCGAATCTTTGCGGCTTTCATAAAGAAGGCATCGTAAGCACCGGCAGACAAGGCAAATGTACCAAGCATGATCCGACGTTTAACCTCGTCACCAAAGCCTTCTGAACGTGTCTTGATGTACAACTCGTCCAAATTTTTAGCGTTTTGTGTCCGGTAACCATAGCGAATCCCATCAAACCGTTGCAAGTTTGAGGATGCTTCCGAAGGTCCTAGAATATAGTAAGCCTGAATCCCGTGAGTACTGTGTGGCAAACTAACTTCATCGACCGTTGCACCTAAATCTTCTAACTGTTTGATAGCAGCTTTGATCTGGGCTTTCACACCGGCATCGATCCCATCACCCAAGAATTCACGAGGCACACCAATCTTCAAGCCTTTGATGTCGCCAGTTAAACCAGCAACATAATCAGGAACTGCCTTGGTCGAAGACGTTGCATCACGGTCATCACGACCAGCAATCACATTCATCATCGCTGCGGCATCCGTGACATTCGTCGTCATGGGTCCGATTTGATCCAATGATGAGGCGAATGCAATTAGACCCCAGCGACTAACACGACCGTATGTTGGCTTCAAACCAACAATTCCGTTAAAGGCTGCTGGTTGGCGAATCGAACCACCAGTATCTGAACCAAGGGAAGCTAATACATCCCTTGCTGCAACTGTGGCAGCAGAACCACCCGAAGAACCACCAGGCACTTTGGTAACATCCCAAGGGTTATGTGACGTTCCGTAATAGGAAGTTTCCGTTGAGGCACCCATGGCAAATTCATCCAGGTTGGTCTTACCAATTGTGATGGCACCGGCGTTTTGCAAACGAGTAACCACGTCTGCATCATAAATTGGCGTAAAGTTCTCCAGAATCTTGGAGGAAGCAGTCGTCAATAAGCCGTTGGTCGTCAAGTTGTCCTTGAACGCAACTGGTACCCCTGAAAATAGATTGCCAGCATCAACACCAGCTTCGTCGACTTTAGCAGCTTGTGCCAAAGCACCCTCATCATTGACCGTAACATAGGCGTTCAATGCGTCTTCATGGTCATGAATATCAGCTAACGTTGCCTTTGTGATTTCAGTGGCAGATACATCTTTGTTCACCAATGCGTGATGCAAGTCGGTAATGCTTTCGTATGACTGTGACATTAGGCATCCTCACTTTCATCAATGATGGCAGGCACTTTGATGAACCCGTCTTCTGTTTCTGGTGCTTCGTTTAACAAAGCATCCTTTTGATGTGCATTAACCGCAACATCTTCACGTAAAATAGCAGTTGCATCCGCCATATTGGTCGTTGGTTTAACGTTATCAGTATCGACTTCATCCAAACCTTCAATCATCGTAATAATTTCATCTAATTGGGTAGTAAATTTTTGTGCCTGTTCATCAGTCAAAGAAAGCTTGGCTAATGAGGCTACGTGTTCGACTTCAACACGTGAAATTGGTTCTACTGTCATGCTCATCCCTCTTTCTCAAAAAAACTTGTCACTATCCTGTTTATTATACGACAAAGCCGCCAACGTGTGGCGGCTTCTGCGAAATATCTACAACATAAAATGTCACTTTATGACGAAAAAAGTTTGTTTTCCATCACAGCTAAAAATGCCGTTAAACAAAATGTCATTTATGTCCAAATTTAATCGTTCTCGTTTACTTTTTGGGCGTCAAATCCTCATCGTCATCAACTTCCGGAATATCTTTTCGCTGACGAATACGACGCATGATTGGCCGCCGGCGCCGTCCTAAAATCAACGGCACATGTTCAACCACAACATCAGCGAAATCTAAGCCAAACCAAGAAGCCGGTGAACTTGTCCAGTTTTGCAATGTGATGCGTTGCTGAATGATAAACCAATCAAAGGGATGAATTCGCGTGTCCGGCGATAATTCTTCTTGAATCACAACGAAACTAAAATCGCCTACGTTACGACCAGTTGACATCGTGTATTTTTGTGGTTGTGCTGGCAATTCACCACTTTCAATCAACTCCTGCACAATGGCGCGTAAGTAGACGTTGACCCGCTGTTCTCGCCGAAAACCAAGGTACAGTTGCACGTTGATCACATTGTCGGTACCCAACATATCGACATCATACTTAGCCGTGTATGGATCGTCGGTGACATTGACCGTTACAAACCAATATGCCTGTGCCCGTTTTGGCCGTTTATCCAAAATCGAATAAATCATTTCACGTTTAATCAGATGCCCCGGACGCACTTTGGCCATGTAGACCAAATTGGTCGCAAAAGTTGGATAACTTTCATCACGACTCAATGCTTGCAGTTGATCTTTGTAATCATCCAAGTCCACATACACTGATCCGAATTCATCACGATCACGAATAATGTTTCCGTAATACCAAATGTACATAACTAACAAAATCAAACCGGCTAAAATCGCAGTCACGTACCCACCATGAACAAATTTGACCATCGATGAAACAAAGAACATCGTTTCCAAACTTCCGAAAAATAAGACCATTAACCAGGCCAACGCGCCGTTAACTTTGCGTAACCGTAAATATTGATACAGCAACAGCGTCGTCATCAGCATCGTGACCGTAATGGCTAGACCATAGGCTGCTTCCATATGCGCGGATGTCCGGAAATATAACACGATACCTAAACATGCAATCCATAAGATACCATTTACGACTGGCACATAAATCTGCCCATGCTTAAGTGTCGGATAATTAATCTTCAATCGTGGTAGTAATTTCAAACGTACAGCTTCGGCCACCAGCGTGTAAGAGCCGGTTATCAATGCTTGTGAGGCAATAATCGCGGCTAATGTTGCCAACACAATGCCGACAAAGCGCCAATCGCCCGGTAAAATCTCAAAGAACGGATTGAAGTCTTCTACCTTTGCCAACTGCGCATCGGTTGCATGCTGCATGACCCACACGCCTTGACCAAAGTAATTAAACATTAAACAGATAAAAACATATGGCCAACTACCATCAATATTAACTTTACCGACATGCCCAACATCGGAGTACAAGGCTTCTGCCCCAGTTGTCGCTAGGAAAACACTACCGAGAATAAAGATGCCGACCTTATTATCAGGACTCGTTAAAATACTGACAGCATAGTATGGATTTAACGCACGCAAAATACTCAGATCAGGTAACGTATTGATCAAGCCAACGACGCCAATAAACGTAAACCAGATGGTCATAATCGGTCCAAACGCACGACCAATTACCCGCGTTCCAAATCGTTGAATGACAAACAATGCCGATAAAATGACCAGCGTGATTACGATAACATCTGCCTGATTATGCACTGGTTGCCAGCCATGAAAGACGATCCCTTTTAACCCCTCAATCGATGTCGTCACCGTCACTGCCGGCGTCAACATACCATCTGCTAGCAACGCTGCACCACCGACTAACGCAGGGACAATCAGCCAACGGGCACGATGACGAACCAACGTATACAGCGCAAAAATACCGCCTTCGCCGTGGTTTGTGGCCCGTAACGCAATCAAGACATATTTCAACGTGGTCAATAGCATCACAGTCCAAAAGATCAGTGAGATACTCCCTGTGATCAACTCGCGACTCGCTGTCGTTAAGCCACCATTATCGGCTAAGATCGTTTTCATAACGTACAGTGGCGAAGTCCCAATGTCACCATACACAATTCCAAGTGTTACTAATAAACCAGCTGCACTTATTCTTGTACGTGCTTTTGGATTCATTTTTATTCTCCAACTTGTCATAGATTAATGAACAGTTCAATTTTAGCCATTCTCGTTAAGAATAACACCACTAATTTGAAAGTGAGCGTGGGACAAAAGTCAGGAAATCGTGAACAAGACCTAGAACTACCGTACGGGTTGGGTTTCAACCCGGTATCACTCGTAGTCTGCACAGCGACTTGACTTTTGTCCCACGTTTTCGTTATTTAAAGTTGTAAATTAAAAAGTGAGTTTGGGACAGATGACTTTTGTCCCAAACTCATGATTTTTGAATTAGAAGATTAAATGGTGAAACCGTGGGCCAATACAAAAATAGCACGTTTGGTTCAGTCCACTAAAACGTAAACTGAACCAACCGCGCTATTTTTTGCTTACTAAGCTCCGACGCTTTAATAAGAACCAAACACATGCGTCGTAAACTTATTTTCACCTGCATCCCGATTTAAGAATGACTGTACGCCATCCGTCGATTGCACGGTGATATCAATTGGCACACCAGATGGTAAATACTTCGGTGCCACTTGCGCCAGGTACTGTGTCAAACTGATAACTTCTGTCTGACTGTAGAACTGGGTTGTAATCGTGACATTCATGCCTGACAAACTATCATCTTGATACTGCGCCTGCGCAGTTACACCACTCAAGTTAGGGAAGAAATTTTGCACCTGTGTCTTAAAGTTTTCAAAGTTGCTTTCATCATTACTGGTACCAGAGCTAGCACTCCCACCAGCAGATGGGAACACTGCGTTGCGCTGATCGATGTTTTTCCAGGCATCAATAGACTTACCGTCATTAACACTATAGTTGAAGAATGTGCCCCCGACTAAACTGTCATCTGGCGCTTGTTTGTATAACGCAATGATAACTGGAACATCCTTACCAACACCCTTGGTACGCCGCAAACGTTGCAACACTTTAGCCGCAATTGCTTTGCCTTGTTCTTGTACCTGTTCATCAGAAATCTTGGTACTGTACTGCGCACCATACTGTTCCTTGGTGTAATAATCCACCGAGTTCAAACCTAACCCGATCGTGATACCACTTAGTTTCAAGTTATCACCATCTTGGGTCATGTAGTCTTGTTCTTCCATGGCTTGCAAGTACATCGGGTTACGCTTATCTGGATCCTTCTTACCATTATCAGCAGGATTCAGCCCATCAGGATTGTCCTTTGATTCCCGCCCAAGCCAATCTTGCACCGTTCCTGTTGAAAGATACTGGCCTTCTTGGAAGATGTACTTACTTGGCTTGAACTGTTTTTTGGAAACATTAAGCAATCCATTTTCAAAACTCTTTAAATTAAATTGATTGGCATCTTGGTCATTCGTGACGCCACGAGATTTACTGACCTGATAATGACCATTTTTAATAACACCTTGGTAATTATCACCACCGGCTTGCCCCGTCGTCTGAAGTTTCTTTTTATTAACCGTTGAAGGTGTGTTTTGGGTCGTGTTGATATTGCCACACGCTGCTAACATTAATGTCGTGAGGAACAGTGCCGCCACAATTCGAAATTTTTTCACCTGTCTGACTCCTTCTTATGTGACGGTTCCACCGTCGTCATGCCATTTATTGATCCTGTGCCATCGTATCGGCAAAGGTTGCTTCATCCCAGACTTCAATGTCCAATGATTGTGCTTTCGTTAGCTTACTACCTGCGTCAGTACCAGCAATTAGCAGATCTGTATTCTTAGAAACACTGCCTGACACCTTCGCACCATGTGCCGTTAGCCATTCCGTGGCAGTTCCACGGGTCATTTGCGTTAATTTCCCCGTCAAAACAACACGTTTGCCACCAAAGAACGGATCATCACTCCCTGCTGACAAATCAGGACCACTATACGTTAAATTAACGCCAGCAGCAGCTAGCTCATCTGCTAATTCTTGTGCAGTTGGCGTACTAAAGTACTGCGCCACTGCATCCCCAATCGTTTGGCCCAGCCCATCAATTTCAGCAATATCATCTGCTGAAGCAGCCATCACTGCTGTCAACGTGCCAAAATGTGCTGCAACCGACCGAGCTGCCTTCGCGCCTAAATGCCGAATGCCTAAACCAAACAATAACCGCTCCAAAGAATTATTGCGGCTATTGTCGATAGCTGTCAACAAGTTATCCGCTGATTTTTCACCGAATTTAGCTAAAGTTAATAATTCGTCTCGATCAAGATGGTAAAGCCCAGCAACGTCGGCAACCATGTGTTGATCATACAATTGCCCAACCAGCGCTGGCCCAATCCCATCAATATTCATCGCATTCCTAGACGCAAAGTGGGTTAGGCCTTCAGTAATTTGGGCCGGACATTGCGGATTGATACACCGCAATGCAACCTCTTCATCAACATGCACCAGTGGCTGTCCACATGATGGACAGGTCGTTGGAATCACATACGGTGCACTGTCAGCTGGACGTTTATCCAGCACAACGGCACCAACCTCTGGAATAATGTCACCTGCTTTATGCAAGGTGACGGTATCCCCAACCCGAACCCCTTTTTCATTCAGGTAATCAGGATTGTGTAATGACGCCCGTGCAACTGTTGTCCCTGCCAATAGAACAGGATCCATAACGGCTGTCGGTGTGACGATACCAGTCCGACCAACTGTCCACTCGATATCTTGAATCACCGTCTGTTGTTCATCCGGTGGAAACTTATACGCAATCTCCCAGCGAGGCACTTTCACCGTGTTGCCCAGTTCGTCTTGCTGGGCAATTGAATTGACCTTGACCACAATCCCATCGATTCCATAGCTCAATGTTTCTCGTTGATCTGTATACGTATCAATATAGGCCGCAATATCGTCCATGTTATGACAGACGCGATAATGCGGATTAATCGTGAATCCCAGTTCCTCATAACGCGCCAGCGCATCACTTTGCGACGCAACACCAAGGTCATCAAAATTCGCTGTGTAGTAAATAAATGTCGCTAACTCACGATCAGCAGTGACTTGCGGATCTAACTGTCTTAAGGAACCAGCCGCCGCATTTCGTGGATTTGCAAAGGGTGCTTTTCCATCCGCCTCTTGACGCTCATTTAACTTAGCGAATGCAGCCTTAGGCATATAACATTCACCACGTACTTCAATCGATAATGGTTCCGTCAACTGCTTGGGAATTGATTTAATTGTACGCAGGTTCGCGGTGATATCCTCACCAATATTACCATCCCCACGCGTTGACCCTTGAACAAAGATCCCGTTCTCGTAAACCAACGAGATTGCTAATCCATCAATCTTTAGCTCAACATTATAATCCAGCTCTGATTGGCCTAAATTCTGTTTGGTCCGTGCTTCAAAGGCGCTTAATTCTTCAATAGAAAAGACATCGCCCATGGATAACATCGGTACCGCATGGCTAACCTTACTGAACCCAGGCAACGTCACATCACCAACCTGTTGTGTTGGCGAATCCGATGTCACAATCGCTGGAAAGGCAGCTTCTAAATCCAGTAACCGCTGATACACCATGTCATATGTGTGATCTTCAACCGTTGGTGCATCATTTACATAGTATTCCTGGCGCCACTCATCAAGCTGTGCGCGCAACGAAGCAGCTTCACTACTTGCTGCTGATTTCGTTAGCTCCGTTACCGGTTTATCTGCCATGTTGACACTTCCTGTTCATTTTTTATGCTTTGGTGATTGGTGCAAAGGCCGCTAGTAGACGCTTAATGCCCTCATCTGGAAAGGCAATGTCTAACTCAGCATCCTCACCTGTACCATTGACTTTCACAACGGTACCCTCGCCCCACTTCTTATGTGTAACCTTATCGCCTGCTTGCCAGCTGAGCTGATCTGCACCGGTTCCTTGTGAGCGTTCCACCTTTGTTGATTTGGTTCCGATCGGCTTACGCTTATATGTGGTGGATAAAGCTGAGGCCGTTCGTTTGTCAAATGGTGTTTGTGGACCACCTGTAATACTACCGGCACTATGATTTTCACTCTGTAATAATTCAGGATTGATCTCTTCGACAAATCGTGAAGCAGGGTTATTTTGAACACGTCCATACAGCAATCTAGAAAAGGCATTTGTTAAATACAATTTCTCTTTAGCACGGGTAATCCCCACGTACGCCAGACGACGTTCTTCCTCTAACTCGTCTTCTTCCATAATTGAACGTGATAATGGGAAAATGCCTTCTTCCAAGCCCATCAAGAACACGATTGGAAATTCCAATCCTTTAGCTGCGTGTAACGTCATTAACGTCACTGCTTGACCATTTTCTTCATCAACGTTATCTAAATCTGAAACCAGCGCTAGATCAGCTAAGAAATCGACAAATTTGTCGCCGGATCCTTCAGGAATCACTTCATCAGCAGCCTCTGCATCAGTTGGTAAGGCTGTCGTTGGTTCATAGTTATCATCGAACTGCTTAGTGACAGACATGAATTCCTGTAAGTTTTCGATTCGGGTTTCGTCTTCTAATGAATGCGTTGACTGTAAAGCAACCATGTAACCTGTCTTCTTCAACAGTTGATCCGTCAAATCAGTAACCGTAATGAACTCACGCATTGCACTTAATTCAGCCATCATTTGACCAAACTCCTCAAAGGCGTTTCGAGCACGGCCACCAATGGTATTGGCCATCGCAACATTTTGAGTAGCCTCTAGCAAGCTCCAATTATTGTAGTTAGCAAAATCCCGTAATTTCTCAACTGAGCCACTTCCGAGACCGCGCTTTGGTTCGTTGATAATCCGTTCAAAGCTCATATCATCTTGCGGATTCACGATGAGTGTTAAGTAGGCTAACACATCACGAATTTCCTTACGGTCATAGAACTTGTGCCCACCAACCATATTATACGGAATATTACTTTTGACTAACGCATCTTCAATTGTACGTGATTGTGCATTTGTCCGATACAAGATCGCGAAATCACCGTAGTTACGTTTGTGCTCTTGCATCTGTGTTTCAATCTGTGCAATTACAAAATGAGCTTCGTCACGTTCACTTTGCGCACGGTAGTAAGAGATTTTTTCGCCACTACCATTGTCTGTCCACAGATCCTTTTTACGCCGTAACGTATTATTTTCAATCACGCCATTGGCGGCATTCAAAATCGTCTGCGTTGATCGGTAGTTTTGTTCCAGCATAACTGTTTGCGCGTTTGGATAATCCTTTTCAAAATCCAGGATATTATTCATGTTGGCACCTCGCCAACCGTAAATACTTTGATCGGCATCCCCAACGACACACAGGTTCTTGTATTTAGCAGCTAATAAACTGACCAGTTTATATTGCGCATCATTTGTATCTTGGTATTCATCCACATGAATGTATTCAAAACGCCGTTGATAAAATTCCAACACATCAGGCGCCTTCTCAAACAGTTCGATTGCCAGCATGATCAAATCGTCAAAATCCAAAGCTTGATTAGCCTTCAGTTCACGTTGGTACGCTTCGTAAACCGTTGCTGTGATCTGTTCAAATGGTGTATTTGCATTGGCAGAAAAATCTTTTGGCGTCTGCAATTCATTTTTAGCATTTGAAATCGCACTTAATAAAGACCGTGGATCATACTTTTTGGGATCTATATTTTGTTCACGAAGAATTCTTTTGACGAGTGTTCGTTGTTCACCTGTATCTGTGATGGTAAATGCTTTGTTATACCCAATACGGTCAATATCACGCCGTAATACACGCACACACAAGGAATGGAATGTAGAAACCCAGACATCTTGACCGCTTTCGTCTAACAGCCCGATAACTCGCTCACGCATTTCTCGAGCGGCCTTATTCGTAAACGTAATTGCCAAAATATGCCACGGCTTAACGTCTTTTTCCTCAATCAAATAAGCCACACGGTGCGTTAATACCCGAGTCTTCCCAGAACCGGCACCAGCCATAATCAATAATGGCCCCTCGGTAATCTCAACGGCCTCTTTTTGCTTATCATTTAATCCATCTAATAATGTGGTTGCACTCACGAATAAAGTCTTCCTCTCGTCAAAATTCAGTAGTTAAAGTATACCAAAATCAGCTGAGTGACACCATGTTTACGAACATATGTTTTTATGATTTTTTGACCGTGTCTGTCGTTAAAGAAAACGAGCGTGGGACAAAAGTCGGGAAGTCGTAGACAAGACTACGAATCACGGTTTCACTGTTTAAGTTCGTAAGTCAAAAAGAGAGTTTGGGACAAAATACTTATGTCCCAAACTCTTCGCTTTGAAATGTCGTTGCCCCTTATATTGCCGAAACGTGTAAAAAAGACCATGTCCCTGTGCATTGCCTGACCGCCGTCCGGTGTCGTTTCACGACGCCTACCGCCGTTCTTGCAATTGCTCGGGACATTAACGGTCTTTTTTACACTCTGTTATTTAGTCTACTAGGGGTTGGTGGCAATGGTCTTCTTGGGTCCCAGATGGTTGTCGCTGCTAGTTGGTTTAATCCATCTTGAATGGTGGGAGCCTGAATCAATACGTGCCCGGCCGTGGGTGAAATTTGACGACCACTACGGTGATAGAAAACAAACTCCCAGTTGGATTTCAAAATCCACTGTGTTCGAATCGCATCCAGCTGATCATCATCAAAGGAAGCCAACACCGCCGTCATGTACTGTTGTGGTTTCGCCAAGGGCAATCCTGCGATGGCATGTAGATGCGCTTCAAACATCGTGATATTTGTTGCCTTATCAAATACCAGTCCGGATCGATCCATCGCCGGCACTAAATCACGCAAGAAAAGCGTGCCTTCCGGTGTCAACAAGAAGGTCAGTTGAAACACACCATAGTAATCTAAATGCTGCGCAACCGTTTGAGAAATCCGATCAACTTCACCAGCCACATCGTTACTGATTCGTGCAGGGGCTAATGCGCGCATCAACCGTCCTTGTTGATAGTTTGTTTCAATAATTGGAAACAGCCGAATCTGATCAGCCAATTCATTTTCTTGTGGGTATCCCTTCACGACCAGCACAGATAATTCCTGTGCTTTGGGCACAGTTGCCTCCAGAATGTGCGGCCCCTTTTGCAACATGTCAGCTGCCAAGGGTACATCAGCCTGCGACCGAATCGTCAGTTGCTGCTCATGTTCAATCCCTTTTTGCATTGGCTTTAGAATTGCTGGGTAACCGATACCTGCTGCAGAACCGTATAAGTCGTCCAAACCGATGATTGTCGCATAAGGTGGAATATTAATTTTAAGTTCTTCAAAGAAGGCGCGCTCTAATGAACGATCCTGCATCATTGCCAAAGCATCACTAGTTTGTGGTACTTTCGTGAACCGACTAATAAATGCAATCACGTCGCTTGGCACATGCTCTGACTCATACGTCACAATGTCGCAATTCTCAGCGAACGCTTGTAAGCGCTGTTGATCATCAAATGCCCCGACAAACACGGCATCTGCCAAACTGGCAATTTCACTATCGCCTTCCGATGTATATGCGGCCACGTTTAAACCGACCCGTCTTGCTGCATTAACCAGCAAGGGACCATTTGAACTATTACCGATGATGCCCAGAGTATTTCCCGGATAAAGGATGGTTCCCGCCACGATAATGCCTCCTCATAAATCTTAAGTCGCAATAAGTGTAGGTGAAATTGTCAGTAATAACAAGGTTCCCGTTCGAATATCAGCCGTGATCATAACGATCCAGATGATATTTCTCGATAATCGCAATAATTTTATCTGTATACCCAGGGTCAGTTGCGTAGCCATCTTTCTGCAAGGCAGCCGCGCCTGCCCGATAATCCGTGGCCACTAATACATCGGCATACTTATTAGCGTCCCAGTCCACGCCATTAACAAATAGCTGCGCGTGTGCTGTAAATGATGCTTGCCAGTTCGGATATGTGCGAAAACGTGCATTGACCGTTTCATACCGATCGTTAACGTACTCCTGCGTACTTAACACAACGCCTGGTTCACCGGCACTAGCTTTAACACCAAAGTAGTTATGATACTTACTCGATAACGTCGATGTACCCCAATCAGATTCTAGAATTGCCTGTGCAATCTGTAAGCTAGCTAAGACATGTGTACGTTGCTGCAACTGTTGCGCATAAGGGGCCACCTCTTTGATGAAAGCTTTATGCTCTTTTACAACATTATTCACTGGTGCATCCTTAGGTGGCGTAATCACTTTATTGCCGACACCGCTAACCGCTAACCAAATAATTAAACTCGCTAGCAACACCAAACCAACATTAAACCATCGCAAGTGTCCACGAACGATGAAAAAGCCCTTAAACTGTCGGCGCCATTTTTTAAACGTACGTTGCCAATTAAATTTTCGTCGTCTCTTTGCCAAAATAACCGCCCTTTATTTTTATCTGGGTTCATTTAACCACACATTTTTCACCACCACACGATTAAGCGTTGGTCACTAACTAAAAATTAAGGAACGTAACGTGGCCATAAGTTTCACCAAAATTCACGACTAATTGCGTTGTTAGTAGCAATCAGTAAGCGAGATGAGTAAAATGAAGACAACTAGTTTCATCGAGGAGGGAATTGTCATTCAACTTGCATTGCGCCGGGCGGTTGCCGCTATCACCGCCATTATTTTTGGAGTTATTTTTTTCACAGCCTTGGCTCGTCCCACAAGTGACTTTAGTGACGCATTGTGGTTACAGCCCTCAAGCTTATTTTTCATGTCCCTAACCGTGGGTGTCTTTTTAGTTGTTATTAATATGTGGCTCGGTAAAGCCCCAGCCAAGTGGTCGAACTGGATCAGTGGCGTTGTCCTCGTCATTGCAATCATTGCACAGGCAATCATTGCATTCCGTTTCGTCGGAATTGGTAATGCCGATCCCGCATTGATGCGGCTACAGGCACTGAACTTAGCAAATGGCTCACACCACTGGTTTGATTATTTCGCCTGGTATCCGCATAACGTAAACCTGACGATTGTCTTAGCCTGGTTGCTAAAGTTATTTCATGTGCATTCTGCCATTACGACCGGTTATGTCTTAAATAGCTTAAACTTCATTCTCATCGACTTTACGCTAATTATGAGTTGGCGCCTCGTGCGTCGCTATGTCGCTGCCAACTCCGCGGCCATGTTTGCGATTTTAGCAGCCATGTTTGCCCCCTTCTACTGGTTAGCACTGAACTTTTATGTCGATTCAGTAGCCGTTATTTTTCCTTTGATGATGGTCGTCTTTTTAAATCGCTACTTCTCCCGACAGACGACCTCCGGAAAATTCACTTATGCTGGCTTACTAGCCCTGACCTTTACCTTTGGCTACTTGATCAAACCGAACCTGCTGATCGTCCCAATTGCCATTTTAATTTATTGGTTACTGGCAGCACGCATTAACAAAACATCCATTATTCGTGGTCTCGCCGGGTTAGCCGTTTTTCTTGTTATTTGGTTGGCAGGTGTCGGCATCAGTAACGCCGTACAGCATCATTATGGTTACGACGTCAATGAAACGAAGGCCTTGCCAACGAAAGCTTGGGCAGCAATGGGCCTGAACCGTGATACAGAAGGTCGTTTCAATGACCATGATGCTCAAATCATGAGTGGTCATGGCGTAAAGGAAAACAAACGCGCTACTGACAAGTTATTGCATCAACGACTAAAGGAAAATGGCGTTTGGGGAATCATCACGCAAAGTTATCAAAAGACCATCACTATGTGGTCAACTGGTAGTTTGGGGATGTTTGACTCACCAAACCAATTCTTTAAGCAACCGAGCTTCTATCAAGAACACAAAAATAAACTGCAATTTTTATTCATTAACTTAGCACAGATCGTCTACATCACTGTCCTCGGTGCCATGTTGATTGGTTCGTTGTTTGAAATGTTGTCGCCACGCCGTAATCAAGTTCTCTTTTACGAATTGATTGTGCTTGGAATCTATGGCATGCACACACTGCTTTGGACAGTTGACGCACACTATGCTTTCGTGACATTCCCATTCCTATTCATGATGGCTGCCACTGGCCTGCATGACATCAGCGATTTGTTAGAGCAATTCTTTGCCCACCCCTCGTATGGAGAACGTGGCCGAACGTGGACCGGTATCGTGACGTTACTTATCTTTGCGATTGGACTCGGTTATGCAGATCATCATAACCATCAACCCTTGGTGGAGACCGGTGTGACGCAGACCCAAGTCGTCAACGCACAGTTAGTTGCTAACTATGCCCAACGCGATAACGTTAAACTAGCACCACATCATTCACTGACTGAAAAAGTCACAGCCAAACGTCCATTTAGTCGTCTGGAACTGCCAGATGTGGCAAACCAAGCGGACAGTCTAGCAATTGGTCTACAAATGAATCGCCAAACGGTTTATCAATGGACTGGTGCTGACATTGCTGCTGGAAGTGCGGTCACACTGCAGGATCCTGGCGTTTATCGCTTACGAATCACCAACCGGACAAATCATGATGTGTACTTGCCAACAACAGCTAGTGCGTATTTACCGTTATCAACGCATGCAATTGCTGGGCATCCCCATCGCTACTTGCACTATCAAGTGTTGAACGTATTCAACACACCGATTATTTCAAATAAACAATATCAATTAATTTTCATCAGCTTCGCAATCCTGGCGATTATCAGTGCATTGGGCCTAGAATACTGGCCTGATCCAAACTGGGAAGAACCTGCATTGGATTAGTGAGCAAAACGAAAGAGTTTGGGACAAATGACTTATGTCCCAAACTCTTTCGTTTTGCTTTACGCACTTAAATAGTGAAAACGTGAAATTCAGCCCATGCCCCTGTGCATTGCACTCTTATTAAAACGGGGGACAAAAGGCAGACCGCTGTGCAGACCTACCGGATTGAAGATCAATTCGTACGGTCGTTCTAGGTCTTGCTCACGACTTCCCGACCTTTGTCCCACTCTTTTGTAGATAAGTAGCCGCTTCAGGTGTTAAATAGCGCGCATAGTTCCGTCGAAACTGTTGTCGTTGCGCATAGGTTGCCAGTGGAAATGAAATGTTTGTGACGACCTTTTGCTCAGCCAACCGTTGTGCAAAAGTAATGTCAGCCACACTGATCATACTGACAAATAATGGATTATCAATCAAAACTGACTGCCACTGGTCTTTCAGTAAACTAATTGCTCGAATGGACCGCGGTGTTTTATTCAAAAAATCCTGCCAATCTTGTTCTGTTAATGTCGCCATTTATTTTACCTACCTAATTTAAAATTGCTACTTGTCCAGGCGGCGTTTGAACACTCATTTTAGAACCGGTCACCACCCACAACACCCGTTGATAGCCATAGTCGAGCAACTCTTTTTCACCTGCACCATCAGTCAAAATAACAATGATCATGTCTCGACTGATACGATTATTTTCATGCAGCCAGTCAAAAATGACCTGGTAGCGTGTGCCACCGCCAATTTGTCGCTGCTTTAAGACTGGCTGACCTGGCGTCAACGTCACCGCTTCATGAATTGCAGCATCAAATGGATGGACCTCAACACGACTACTTTGTGCTCGCACTAACGCTTGCAGTTCAGCTATCAACCGCGCCATTGTGTCATCACTAATTGATGCCGATTCATCCATAAACACCTGAACAGTGCGCGTCAATCGCTCAACGCTACCTGCTAATGTCATCCGTTGCGGCTGCCGCCGATTAAATCGTGCGTGACTTTCACGGCGTCCATGAGACGTTTGTCCGATCATTTGTGCGAATACTCGTTGCCATAGAATCTGTGCAGGTTGTTGAATCACATCCATTAATTGTGCCTGTACAGCACTTGGCAACAAGCCCCGCTGCACCGAAGTTGTTTGCGCAACGCTCTGTTGTATCATTGTGTTTAACTGCGCCGTTGCCTGTAACTGTTCACTTACGTCGAGGCTGCCCCACAATCCGTGGTCATCCCCGCCGCTACCGGTCTGCGCTGTCGCAGTTACATCGTTGTTGTGTCTAATCAGGCCAAGTTCCGCCGGTTGCGTACGCTTTAGAATCGCTGACAGATACACACTTGAATCAGCCTTTTCTGGCAGTGACTGCTGGAGGGCAGCTGCCAAGCGAGCCCGGGTGAAACTACCGGCTGGTGGCTCAGACAGATATTCATTAACAGCAACATCACAGGCAATCTTGCTAGCAACCGGCGTTTTACTGCTGGCGTAACGCAATGGCTGTTGCCATAACACGTGTAAAGCCACATGCATAAGCAAATTCTGTAACTCGCTGGCATTTTTAACGGCCGCCCAGTACTGATCATTTACCTGTAGCATTAACTGCGAACCCTGCCAGCCTAACGCTAATAGCGCATGCGCGTCATTTCGATGGAAGCGTGGTAACTGTGTTAATAAAATCCCATAAACTGGTTGGGCAGCTAACACAGCCATAATCGCTGCGCCCACTGCTTTCTCACTTTCCTCAGCAGTGGAATGCTGCTGCAACTGATAAATTTGCTGATTCAGATTGGCCATTACACATCCTCTTTTATCAGATTGTCTGATTCAAAACACTTAAGACATAGTCACGAATCGTTGGCATCGTCGTTAACCCAGCTAGCCAGCCGGAATGATTCCCTAATGTGTGCACCACCGCATACTGACCATCAGATGGCAACAAGCGCATCAACGTCAACCATCGTTTAGCATTTTCCGGATTGGTTAGTAATTTATCCGAGTCTGTCCCTGCCTCAACTAATAAGGCTTGCTGAGCACCAATTGAAAGCTGCATAAACGTCGTCGTATCATCACTGCTTAACAGTTCAGCAACAGTTACTGCTGCACCTAAAAATTGATCGAATTGCATACCTACTGTTAACCCCAAATCACCAGTCAACAGATCAAATCGTAATGCGTTTTGTTGCGCGACAGGTAATGTCGCCAATTGCCGTAAAACATCGGAGACACGTTGCCAGGCGCGCGGTGTTGGATACACGTCATCATCATGTTTGACTGGCCGTAAGCTTGTTGGGTGAGCTGCCAAATAGTCACATATGGCTGGATCAATGTGTGTTTGCCCATGTGCATCTTGTGCACGCGCCCAGGTCAGCCAATCGGTGATATCAACACGCATAACCAATCGCGTGGTCCGATCCTTAATCGCATCATCCCCAGCTGTGACCCCATAAAACGTTTCGTTAAAACCGGCCATCTGTGCATCTGGATTTTCTGCGATAATTAATTGCACCTGCACTGGTAACGTTATGTCATTAATTTGTCGTTGCAGCACCAAATTCATCAATTCGCTTTGTACTGCTTGAGAACCTCGGTTAAATTCGTCTAAAAACCAGATAATCGGTTTATCAGGCTGTTTTTCAGCAAACTGAATGATTTCAATCAACGTATGTGCATAGCCAAATTGAACATCCGCTAATCGTCCGAATTTGGTTTGTACAAAGCTGTCGGTCGTCAGTGGCGGGACAGGAATGGCCAAATCACCTTTTTCGGATAAACTAACGACGGTGGTAAACAGTTGCGCACCCATTTGTGTCGCAATGTCTGCCACTAGCGCCGACTTACCAATCCCTGCTTCACCAACAATATTAGGCACGTGCCCCGCCTGTAAAACCACTGGAACAGCTGCACGTAATTCTTGATATGAAAGTGCCATGTCCTTGCCTCCTGCTCTTATCCTCGTAACTTTACCGCAAACACGCTGACTTGCTCAAGCAATCCAACGCAGAATCATTGCCCCGATTTAAAAATGGCGCAATAATGAAGGCAATTAAGCTCAGAAAGGTGGCACTTATATGAAACAACTACTCGCTTTGTTTCCGTTAACGACCGAACAACAACAGCAGGTGAAAGACCTTGGCGTAAACATTGTCACATCCGCAGACCTAGACGCACACCGCGTTGCCGCTTCTGACATCAACATCATCTATGGTTGGGATAAGACAGGTGTTGCCGTGGCCAATACGGCATCTAATCAACTGCAGTGGGTGCAAACCTATTCCGCCGGTGTTGACTACTTACCACTAGACTTATTTGCAACACAAGGCGTGCAGGTTACAAACGCTAGCGGTATTCATGCAGCGGCCATTGCCCAATCGATTCTTGGTTATATTTTCCACTTTACACGTGGCATTTGGGCAGCTGAACAACGTCGGCCACAGCAGCAATGGCAGCAGTCAGCGCCTGATCTTCTAGTAGCAGATGAAACGTCAGTCCTTATCTTTGGTACCGGCCATATTGCAGTTGAGGCTGCCCGTCTATTGAAAGCAATGGGTGTCCATGTAGCCGGCGTCAATCACAGCGGCCATTCAGCTGACTACTTTGATGAAACCTACGCCATCACCGATTATACGGCCGGACTTGCTAAGGCTGATATCATCGTCAACATTATGCCTGGAACACCAGAAACAACCGGCTACTTTAACAAGACCTTCTTTGATCAGCTAACCGACAAGCTTTTATTCATCAATGTCGGTCGTGGCACGGCAGTTGTTCCTGCTGACCTTGAAACAGCTATTGCTAACGGCAATTTGAAGTATGCCGCACTGGATGTTGTGAGCCCCGAACCGATGCAAAAAGGCAATCCACTATGGACTAACGACCACATTTTGTTAACCCCACACATTTCCGGTGTAATGGATCATTTAGATCAGCGTCTGTTCCCAATTTTATTTGAAAATCTAACTCAGTTCGTTAAAGATGACACGCTGGTGCGCAACCAGGTTAACGTAGCTCGAGGATATTAAAAAAGTACCTGCCGACAAAATTAATTTTGTCGACAGGTACTTTTAATTTACGAGCTCTAAATAGAGAAGACGTTTATACCGCTCTCACTTTTTTACAAATTTTGTTCTTTACGCGCTCGGCTATTACGGTACCCATACACCGCGTAAATCACCAGACCAATTCCCTGCCACACTAAAAATGAAATCCAGGTAAAGGCTTGGAGCATCAGCATTAAGCCTAAGCATAGGCAAAATGATAGAATTGGCAGCCACGGGAAAAACGGAACGTGAAAGGCAGCCTTGTTATTGGCAAACGTTGGGTTGCGTCTTAAGAAAACAACCCCTAGTGAGACCAAAGCAAAGGCAAATAACGTCCCAATATTAACCAGTTCAGAAACGAGGTTAATTGGGATAAAGGCCGCAAACAAAGCTGCCATCAGCCCGAAGATAATCGTATTGGAAACTGGCACATGCGTCTTTGGATGTAGCTTATGCAGGCGTTGTGGTAATAAGCCATCGCGAGAAATCGCAAACACTAACCGCGTACCACCGTAAGACATCACTAACAGCACCGTGGTCATCCCCACGATTGCGCCTAATGAGATAATTCCTGACAATTTCGTTAAATGCAAGTATTCCAATGCAAACGCCACTGGATCTGCGACACCTAGCTTCGTGTAATTAACCACCCCAACCAGCACAGCTGCTAATGAGATGTACAGAATCGACGCAATTACAAGCGACATACTGATCCCAATTGGCATGTCTCGTTGAGGACGTTTGACCTCTTCAGCTGCCGTGGATACCGCATCAAACCCAATATAGGCATAGAAGGCTAATGCGGCCCCCTTAAAGACACCCTTTGCCCCAAATGGCATAAATGGGTGGTAGTTCGCTGGCTTGATGTAAAACAGGCACACAACGATGAATACAAGGATCACGGTAATCTTTAAGATGACCATCGCCGTATTAACACGTGCTGATTCATGCACCCCACCAAGCAGTAGAACTGAAATAATCATGACAATCAAAAACGCAATTAAATCAAAGCGACCACCATGTACACCGGTACTGCCTGGCGCTGCTTGTAAAGCAACCGGTAGCTTGATTCCGAATCCAGCCAAAATATTTTGGAAGTACGCTGACCAACTAGTTGCTACCGACGACACAGAGAACATGTATTCTGACAGTAACGACCACCCCAAAATCCAGGCAATCAACTCTCCGAATACTGTGTACACGTAGGTATATGCACTGCCGGCCAATGGAATCGTCGAAGAAAATTCAGAATAACATAATGCCGCAAATGCGCAAACAATCGCTGCCAGCGCAAATGACACCATCCCCGCAGGTCCCGCGTGGAGTGCGGCAACGACCCCCGGCATAATGAAAATACCGGCACCAACAATCGCACCCACGCCCATTGTCGTCAGGTTAAACGCTGTCAGCGTCTTTTCTAGACCGGATTGTTTCAAAATGTCACTTTGTGTATCTTTTTTAACAAATAAACTTTTAAATGATGGCATGAAGAGCCCCTTTGACTTTGAAAATGTACATCTAGTATACCGAAATTAACGAAATAGCGTTACATTAATTTACACAATCATATTTATGAAAGAGGACCACCCTATGTCACCACTCGAATTTCGTGCACTTCGTTTAAATGCTCTGGGGATGTTAGCACCCCAAGCATCATTAGAGCATGCCCTCACGACGACTGTGGGCGTTCAGGCGCAACAACTTCGACAAGCTGAAATCGGCTTAGGTCTGCGCGTGCCCGCTAGTAACAATGATGATGTCAACGCCATGTATCAAGAAAACAAAATCGTTCGTAACTGGGGACAACGTTGGACTCAGCAACTGATGCTAGTCGACGATTGGAAATTGGTCATCGCTGCGCGGCAGAATGAGCACCTACCAAATAATTATTTTTTAGGTCATAAAGATTTGATCACACATTTGGCAGCTTTACTAGAAGATTATTTAGCCACAAACCCAATCCTTTCCCAAACAGAGGTCGAGGCATTTCTGAGTCGCGAAAGCCCAGTGTCTATCGCTGGTCAATTTAAGTATGCCGTTTTGCAACTTGTCATTGCTCACGGATCGGCCTACTTTGTCCCAACCGGAGCAAACAAGTTCACTTTGTATGCTACACCAAAGACCACATTATTAGCACCTGCGACTGCCATTAAGGAACTTGCCATACGATTCGTTCATGGCTTTGGCCCAGTTTCAATGGCCGATTTCGCTAAATGGTCCGGTATTCGCCCCAGTATCATCAGACCAATCTGGGAGAAATTAACGATCGACTGGCAACACCTAACTTACAATGGTATCGATTTAGTTAGTGACACACCGTGGTCTACCGCTCAGCTTCAGATGTTGACTGAGCAACTACAAACATCCCCAATTCTTGCGAGCGGATTTGACGCCAGCATGACAGGCTATGTCGACAAAGATTGGCTTACAACACCTGCGCACCAAAGTGATTTGTGGTCTAAAAATGGAATTCTACGCCCTTATGTCATGGTTGATGGTGAAGTCGCTGGAACTTGGACGATGAAGACTGCCGGGAAACAGGTTAGCTTTATAATAAATAGTTGGCAAGCATTGTCTGCTAAACAGCAAGCAACAGTGGCATCCCAGCTAGAAAAAATTGGCTTATTTTTAAATAAATCCGTAAAAACAATTGATTTTGTAATAACTAAGTAACGACAAATCAGTGACGCAAAAGGATCAGAATCCGGAATGGATGCTGATCCTTTTGATTACGTATAAAAATAAAAGCAAACAAAAAAGCATTCGCAAAAATGCGAATGCTTTCGACAAAACAGATAATATAAATATTAACGTTTTGAGAATTGTGAAGCTTTACGGGCTTTCTTAAGACCGGGCTTCTTCCGTTCCTTCATACGAGCATCACGGGTCAAAAGACCTGCGCTCTTCAATGCGGCACGGAAATCTGGATCAACTGTCAGTAATGCACGGGCGATACCGTGACGAGTGGCGCCGGCTTGACCGGAGAAGCCACCACCATTGACGTTAACCAAAACATCATAGTTACCAGTCGTTTCTGTTGCAGCGAATGGTTGTAAAACAACTTCACGCAAGTTAGCGAAAGGAATGTATTCAGTAATATCTTTACCATTCATGGTAATTTTACCAGTGCCGGGAACTAAACGAACCCGTGCAACTGAGTTTTTCCGACGACCTGTGCCGGAGTATTGAACAGTAGCCAATGTGATTTCCCCCTTAGATTAATTTCGTAATGTCCAAAACTTCTGGTTGTTGGGCAGCTTGATCATGTTGGTCACCTGCATAGACATGCAGTTTCAAAAGTTGCTTGTGGCCAAGAGTTCCTGCTGGCAACATACCCTTAACGGAAGTTTCGATCAACCGAACTGGGTTTTCATCACGTAAGTTACCTGCAGTGCGTGACTTCAAACCACCTGGATGGTTTGAGTGGTGGTAGTAGATCTTGTCTGAAGCTTTACGTCCAGTCAAGCCCACTTTGCCTGCATTAAGCACGATCACAAAATCACCCGTATCCACATTAGGGGTGAATGTTGGCTTGTTCTTGCCTCGAAGAATCGTTGCAACGGCAGAGCTTAAACGTCCCAAAGGAACGTCTGTGGCATCAACCACGTACCATTTACGGTCTACTTCACCTGGTTTTGCTAAATAAGTTGTACGCACGGTATTTTCCTCCAATTTCTTGTCTGTTTGACACTCGATAAAACTTTCCGGGGCCTATCGTGGGGCAAACAATACCAGGTACTAGTGTACTGTTGCGCCCTCTATAAGTCAATTGCAAATTTATGACAGTTCTGAATTTTCAACGTTATTTTCGTAATCAACGGTCTCTAAGTAAAGCCCGCTGGCTGGTGCTGTTTCCCGCGCGCGTTCACGGTCCTTTGCTGCTAAAACGTCTGGCAACGAATCTGGTAGGCGCCGACCATTACCAACCTCTAACAACGTGGCCACCATGATGCGTACCTGATTGTATAAAAAACCACTACCGTAGAATTCAAAGGTCACCTCATGGGCTGCCGGATTCTCCTGCACAGTAATGTCATAAATCGTCCGTACATTTGATTTTGCCTGGCTGCCCGATGCCACAAAACTCGTAAAATCATGCGTGCCGATTAAATCCGGTAATGCCTGTTGGATCAAATCAACATTCAGTGGATATTTGTAATGACCAGTGTAGTTGCGTTTAAACGGATCAACGAATTGCGTGTTCGACACCACATAGCGATATCGCTTACCATGCGTTGAAAAGCGCGCGTGAAAGTCGTCATCAACCTCGACCACTTCTTTAGCTAACATATCCAAAGGAAACATACTGTTCAGTGCCAATAATAAGTTAGGTGCGGGAATTCGTTTAGGTAAATCAAAATGAACGACTTGTCCATGCGCGTGAACGCCTGCATCTGTCCGACCTGACCCAAAGACCGCAATCGCTGGCACCGGATTCTTCGCAATTTGATTGACAACCTTAGTCAACACAGCTTCTACCGTTCGCTGACGCGGTTGTACCTGATAACCTGCAAAATTTGTCCCATCATAAGCTAATGTAACTTTATAGCGTTGTGACATGCATGAACCCCTAACTTAATTTAAATGTCTGAACACGACTAACACAATGTTAATGATCAACACACTAATGACTGCCATCGTATCTGCACTGCGCCAATGCAGTACACGATACTTTGTCCGACCATCACCGCCTTGGTAGCCTCGTGCCTCCATTGCGGTTGCTAATTCATCTGCCCGTGAAATCGCACCTACGAATAATGGAATCAATAGCGGTACGATTGCTCGCAGTCGTTTGATCAAACCACCATTATTAAATTCAACACCACGTGCGCGCTGCGCATTCATAATCGTCGTCGCCTCGTCTAATAACGTTGGTACAAAGCGCAACGCAACTGACAGCATCAAGGCCGTCTGTGCAACCGGAAAATGAACGATTCGAAGCGGCTTTAACATTGCCTCCACACCATCAGCAATCGCCAATGGTGCCGTGGTCAACGTTAAAATCGTTGCCATGGTGATAATCAGTAGAAATCGTAGAAATACGCTAACTGCGGTGGCAATCCCGGTTGATGTCAGCATCAAAACACCCCAATGCCAATAAACATGTCCACCAGGCGTGAATAATAATTGCAAGACTGCAGTGAAAACGATCAGCCAAATCAAAGGACCAATCCCGCGAATAAAATAGCCCACTTTAAGGCCTGTCATTGCAATCAAACCGCCAACTAGAATAAACATAAACACATAGGTCAGCCAATTTGACGTTAAAAAGACGATGACAATTAAATATAACGATAATAATAATTTTGCCCGCGAATCCAACCGATGCAAAATCGATTGCCCCGGTACATACCGACCGAGCGTTAACTGTTCTAACATTGCTAACGCCCCTTTCCGTCCATGGCTGGTAACTGATCAGCTAACTGGTCTGCTAACTGCTGTTCCGTTAATGGTAATTGATTGAATGAAAAGCCCTTTTGTTGTAGTTGAAAGGCAAATTTGGTCGCCGTTGGAAAATCCAACTGCTGATCGTATACCCACTGTGGATCATTAAAGATTGTCTGTGGTGCACCAGCCTTCAACACTTCACCATGGCCCATTACGACAGCCTGGTCAGCATAGTCAGCCACATCATCCATCTGATGCGTGACTAACACGACCGTCAACTGCTGCTCCTCATGCAACTGCTCAAACATTTGCATCATGTGCTCACGTCCAAGCGGATCTAACCCTGCTGTCGGCTCGTCTAACACTAAGACGCGCGGTTGACTGGCCAAGACACCAGCAATCGCTACTCGCCGCATTTGACCGCCTGACAGCTCAAAGGGAGAGCGTTCTAGTACATTGTCTGGTAACCCGACCGTTTTAGCAGCCTGAACTGCCATATCGTGAGCTGTATTCTCATCAAAGCCAAAGTTTAACGGACCAAATGCGATGTCTTTTACCACGGTTTGATCAAACAATTGATTCTCAGGAAACTGAAACACCATGCCGACATGCTGATGTAAGTCTTTCAAATGTCTATTGCTTGTTGTACTAGTCAACGTGAAATCATCTACCTGAACCTGGCCACTCGTTGGCTTCAATAACCCATTTAAATGCTGGACCAACGTACTTTTACCACTACCGGTATGGCCAATGATTGCCGTAAAAGAACCATCTGGCAAGGTCAAGTTGACATCCTTTAACCCAGTGGCAGCAAATGGTGAATTCGGCTGGTACGTAAAGTTTACATGGTCAAATGTGATTGCCATAACCAGTCCTCCATTTCTGTATCACTCAAATAGTGATCAGGATGCACACTACCCTGTTGTGCTAGTGATCGCGCCAACCGCGTAGAAAACGGCTGTGCTAACCCTGAGCTGGCCAGGAGGGCTTCATTCGCAAATATTTCCGCAGGCTTACCCGTAGCAAGTTGTTGCCCATCATTCACAACAATTAACCGTTGCGCACGAGCTGCCTCATCTAAATCATGTGTAATTGAAATAATTGTTGGTGCTTTTTCTGATTGCCGTAACTTGGTAATGACATCCATCACCGTTTGCCGTCCATGTGGATCAAGCATGCTCGTTGCCTCATCTAAAACAATAATGCTTGGATTCATGGCAATAATTCCAGCCAGTGCAACACGCTGCTTTTGGCCACCCGATAGACGACTTGGTTCACGATCGGAAAACGCAGCCATATCCACTTGCTTTAATGCAGCATCAACCTTTTGAATCATTTTATCGCGGGGAATACCAGCATTTTCCAGTCCAAAAGCCACATCATCAGCGACTGTGGCCCCAACAAACTGATTATCAGGATTTTGAAACACCATCCCAATTTGCTTGCGTACATCCCACACTGAATCGGGCGTCAATTTGATACCAGCAACAGTAACCTCACCCTCGCTAAAATCAACAAGGCCATCTATAGCCCGAACAAGTGTACTTTTACCGGACCCATTATGACCCACAATGGCAACCCATTCGCCTTGTTCCACAGTCAATGAAATGTGATCAAGCGCAGGCTGTGCCACTTCTGGATAATGATACGTTAAGTTTTTTACCTCAATCATTGCTGCCATAAGATTCCCTCAATGTTCACTAATCATTTTGTGACACCGTTACATGGTGTTCTTCACCTGTATGCGCTGCATGAAGCAATTGCCGCATATCACTTTGATATTGCTGATAAAAAGCCGTTGTCGCATTCCCTTTGCGTAACTTACTAGCATTAGGATCGGTTAGTAAATGTGTGTTCCAGTCAGTGACTAATTGTGCTGTTGCTGGATTGAACAATCCGTCTTCATCTAATTGATCAAATTCAATATGCTGTAAACGACCAGCAGAATCCACTGTCGCCACCGCCGTGATGTGATAGCCGACTTCGCCATGCGCATCTGCCAGTGTATAGTGCCCTGGTTTAAACGCCTCTTTAGGTAACACCTTAGCCGCCTTTTCACTCAAACGACGTAGCTTTGATTCATGCGCTTGATGCTCTCGTTCAGCATTAATCGTCGTGATTGCGGTAGCACCCAACGTAATCGCCGCTAGTAACAGCACCACAGCTCCGGTCAGCACCTTAACGTGGTGTGTTCGCATACTTGTCTTCACCTCATTATAAAACCTTTAATACCGCACTATTTTAGCGAAAATCCTGTCCTAGTGCAACTTAAGCCCGTTTTCATAAATCTATGTACAAAAAAATCACTTAGTACCACGGCGCGAGCAATTGCTCATTCAAGCTAGACTGGGCGAACGCGATCGCCATCATCATAACGCTTTATACCATTGGCACTAGTGATTATTTTGAATATTCAAATACTAAACCCATCCGTCGATTGATTTAGGGTAGCTATTCGTACTACCGAGAATGCTGATGATTAGTCAACGAATTCCAAGATTACCATCTGTGCGGCATCGCCACGACGAGGCATGGTCTTGTACATCCGAGTATAACCACCATTGCGTTCAGCAAAACGAGGTGCTAAGTCATCAAACAACTTTTGCAAAGCAGTTTGTGCAGTAACCTTGTCGCCATCTTCCTTAACGTCAGCAACGACGTCACGAACGAAAGCAGCAGCTTCACGCCGAGCATGCAAGTCGCCTTGCTTACCCCAGGTGATCATTTGGTCAGCAGTCTTACGTACTTCCTTGGCACGTGCTTCAGTCGTTTCAATCCGACCGTTAACGATCAAGTTGGTCGTTAAATCGCGTAACAAAGCTTTACGTTGAGAACTGGTCCGTTGTAATTTGCGGTAGCTCATGTTTAAACCTCCTTTGGTAGGTAAGTCTGACTAGTCTTCCTGTTTCAAGGACAAACCTAAGCCAGCTAATTTTGCCTTAACTTCTTCAAGTGACTTACGACCAAGGTTACGTACCTTCATCATGTCAGCTTCTGTACGATCAGTTAACTCTTGCACCGTGTTGATACCAGCACGTTTCAAACAGTTATATGAACGAACGGACAGATCTAACTCTTCGATGGTCATTTCGAGCATCTTTTCCTTGTGTGTTTCTTCTTTCTCGACCATGATTTCAGCATTCTTTGCTGTATCGGTCAAGTCAACAAACATTGCAAGGTGTTCAGTTAGAATCTTCGCAGCAAGACTAATTGCTTCACTAGGTGTGATTGAACCATCGGTCCAGACATCAAGTGTGAGCTTGTCATAGTCATCGCGTTGACCAACACGGGTATTTTCAACCTGGTAGTTTACACGTTCGATTGGGGTATAAATGGAATCGATAGGCAATACACCGATTGGCATATCGTCCTGACGAGCTTTATTTTCATCAGCTGAAACGTATCCACGGCCCTTATTTGCAGTTAAGTGCATGTGGAAGGTAGCCCCATCTGCAACTGTACAGATATAAAGATCTGGGTTCATGATTTCAACATCAGCGTCTGTTTGAATGTCACCAGCGGTAACAATCGCAGGACCCTTAACATCAATATCCATACCCTTTTCTTCATCAGTGGCCATCTTCAAAGAAACCTTTTTCATATTCAAGATGATTTGCGTAACATCTTCAACGACACCCTCAACAGTTGAGAATTCGTGAAGGACGCCATCGATTTGAATACTAGTGACTGCCGCACCAGGCAATGATGAAAGTAAAATCCGCCGCAGCGAGTTCCCTAAGGTCGTGCCGTAGCCACGTTCTAGTGGTTCAACGACGAACTTCCCATAGTTGTTGCTTTCATCGATTTTATGAATGTTTGGCTTTTCAAATTCGATCATTCTTCTGTTTACCCCTTTCAAAACTCGTCTAATTTAATTAATGAACGTTCATCACTCCAATTAGTGATGTCATCAATTAAACACGACGACGCTTTGGAGGACGAGATCCATTATGTGGTACTGGTGTAACGTCACGGATTGAAGTAACTTCCAGACCGGTAGATTGTAAAGCACGGATTGCGGCTTCACGACCTGAACCAGGTCCCTTAACGGCAACTTCAACAGTCTTCATGCCATGATCCATTGAACCCTTAGCAGCTGCTTCAGCAGCCATTTGGGCAGCAAATGGAGTTGACTTACGACTACCACGGAAACCAAGAGCACCGGCTGAAGACCAAGCAACAGCGTTACCTTGCACGTCCGTAATCATAACTAATGTGTTGTTAAATGTTGAGTGGATGTGTGCAACACCAGACTCAATGTTCTTTTTAACACGACGCTTACGCGATGTTTTTTTAACTGCCATGAGAAATGCTAACCTCCTTTATCTTAAATTACTTCTTCTTGCCAGCAATTGCTTTAGCTGGGCCTTTGCGAGTCCGAGCGTTGTTCTTCGTGTGTTGTCCACGAACTGGTAAACCACGACGGTGACGCATGCCTCGGTATGAACCAATTTCTTGTAAGTTCTTGATGTTCATTGATACTTCACGGCGAAGATCCCCTTCAACCTTGTAGTTATCAACAATTGCACGAATCTTGTCTTCGTCTTCAGGAGCTAAATCCCGAACACGAATGTCTTCGCTAACACCTGCTTCAGCCAAAATCTTTTGTGCTGAAGTATTACCGATTCCGAAAATGTAAGTTAACCCAATCACGATCCGTTTGTCACGTGGTAAGTCAATACCTGCAATACGAGCCATAACAATTACCTCCTTTTATTTAGAATTATTTACCTTGCCGTTGTTTGTGCTTAGGGTTAGCTGAACAAATCACCATAACCCGACCGTTACGTTTGATAACGCGACAGTGTTCACACATAGGCTTAACTGATGGTCTTACTTTCATGATTTTCCTCCAAAATTATGAGGCTGCGGTTACTTGAAACGGTACGTAATCCGACCCTTAGTTAAGTCATACGGTGACATTTCAACCGTGACTTTATCCCCAGGCAAAATTCGGATGTAGTGCATCCGGATCTTACCAGAGACATGGGCTAAGATTTCGTGACCATTTTCAAGTTCTACCTTAAACATTGCATTAGGCAATGTTTCTTTGACAGTACCTTCGATTTCGATTACATCGCTTGCCAAGCAGAGTTCCTCCCCTGAATTGAATTTGATTCTCTAAATACGGTGGCGTCAAATGACGGAAAAAACGGCGAAAACAGCCGTTTCCACCCTTTTTACACAATCTCTTGCGTAAACCATACCAAGAGAGCTTATCACAATCTTAAGGGTACCACAAGCACTTGACCTGTTAGTTGTTCACTGACTGCAGAACATTAGCGACATCTTTGAAGACATCATCAATGTTTCGCTCACCGTTAATGGTGTGTAAAACAGTTTGCTTCTCATAGTAATCAACAAGTGGCGTGTTCATCTTAATGTTCACAGCCAAACGATTCTTAACCGTTTCCGGTTTGTCGTCGTCCCGTTGGTAGAAATCGTGTGACCCACAAACATCACAAGTTCCTTCAACCTTAGTTGGGTTACTAATCCGGTTGTAGGTTGCCCCACAAACTCGGCAAATGAAGCGCGCTGACAAACGATCGACCAAAACGTCAGGGTTAACATCGATGTTAATCACTGCGTCAACATGGCGATTCGAATCTGCCAACATTTGATCCAAAGCAGCTGCTTGGTCAAGATTACGTGGATAACCATCCAACATGAATCCATTTTCCAAAACGTCTGCTTGACTCAAACGATCTTTAACAATACCGTTCGTTACTTCATCAGGCACAAGTTCACCTTTATCAATGTAGGCTTTGGCTGCAAGACCCATTTCAGTCTCGCTGGCCATTGCTTCCCGAAAAATATCACCTGTCGAAATATGTGGCACCTGATATTGTTCGTCGATCTTTTGTGCTTGCGTGCCTTTACCGGCACCAGGCAAGCCCATTAAGATTAAATTGAAAGCCATGATTAATCCTCCTGTTTTTCTGCTTCTTCATGTTCATTTAGCTGATCGTCAGCGATGAAACCAACATATTGTCGTTTCATCATTAATCCATCTAGTTGACGGATAATGTCGATAGCCACACCAACGATGATTAGTAGTGATGTCCCACCTAAACCGATGGATTCATCCAGTCCCCAGATATCACTGGCAAGCAGTGGAATCAAAGCGACCAAACCAAGGAACAATGATCCAACCGTACTGAGTCGCATCAACAGACGCGAAACAAACTCTTGGGTATCGTGGCCTGGCCAAACACTTGGAATGTAACTACCTTGTTTTTGTAGATTCTCCGACAGTTTCTCAGGATTAACCTGAACAAACGCATAGAAGAATGTGAACAAGACAATCAGAACTGTGTATAAAACAGCCCCTTCAGTTGTCTGCATGTTAAAGATCTTAGACATTACTTGATACCAACCATCATCACCATGCGTTTTTTGGAACGCCAACAAAATAGTTTGTGGCGTTGAAATTAACGAACTAGCGAAGATAACTGGAATCACACCTGCAACGTTGACCTTTAATGGTAGATAACTACCTGAGCCAGACGTTGTGGCACGACGGGTATATTGAATGGGAATGCGCCTTTCGGCTTGTTGAACCCATGTAACGAAGATGATGATGATGATAACTAAGATCAACACCGCCGCTACAAACAATACACCTTGCCAGATTTGACCTTTGGCAGCGTTAGAAACGTTCTCTTGCCATAATTGCTGAAGACCCACAGGGGTTCTCGCAACAATTCCGGCGAAGATTAACATTGAAACCCCATTTCCAAGACCACGTTGTGTGATCATGTCACCGAGCCATGTTGCAAACATGGTTCCGGCAGTTAACAGGACACCAATCATAATGAACGTTTGTGCATTCGGTGTTTTAACCAAGTGCATTTGTCCTAACGCATTGAACCCAGCAGTGATCCCGATAGACTGAACAAATGCTAAAACAATTGTTAAGTACCGAGTTGCTTGATTCAACTTCCGCCGACCTACATCACCTTGTTTACTCCACTCAACAAAACGTGGCACGATGTCCATTTGGAGCAATTGCACCACGATCTGTGCAGTAACAAAGGGTGAGACCCCCATTGCAAATAGGGAGTAGTTTGTTAAGCCACCACCAGAAAAGATGTTCAATACATTAACAAGCCCGGAGCTCGCCACTGCTTGTAAAGCACGTGCATTCACTCCGGGAACGGTAATGTAACATCCTAATCGGTAAACAACTAAAACAAACAGGGTGAAGAAGATCTTATTACGGATTTCACGGCTTTTAAACGCATTTGAAATCGTTGAGATCAACTAGATCACCTCAGTCTTACCGCCGGCTGCTTCAATTGCAGCAACTGCTGCGTTTGAGAATTTGTTTGCGTGAACTGTTAACTTCTTGGTAACGTCACCGTTTCCAAGAATCTTAACGCCACTCTTTTCATTCTTAACTAAACCTGCTTCAACTAAGGCTGTTGGCGTTACGTCAGCACCGTCATCAAACTTGTTTAGTGAAGCTAAGTTCACAATGGCGAATTCCTTGCGGTTAATGTTAGTAAAACCACGTTTAGGAATACGACGGTACAGAGGCATTTGGCCCCCTTCAAAACCGACACGTGTCTTACTACGGGCTTTTTGACCCTTTTGTCCACGACCGGAAGTCTTACCGTTACCGGCTGACACACCGCGTCCACGACGCATGCGTTCTTTACGAGAACCTTCGCTTGGTTGTAATTCGTTCAACTTCATTGGGTTGGCACCTCCTTACGCGAGAAATAATGTTACTTAACTTCTTCAACAGTTACTAAGTGCGCAATCTTCATGATTGCACCGCGAGTTGCTTCGTTGTTAGGACGGACAACAGAACTGTTGACACGACCTAAGCCTAAGCTATACGCAACGTTACGAACCTTTGGCTTCTGGTGAACGGCACTTTTCACTAAAGTAATCTTGACTTGTTCAGCCATGAGTTTCGTCCTCCTATTCAGCTAAGTGTTCGACAGATACGCCACGTAATGCAGCAACATCTTCGGCACGTTTCAAGTCCTTAAGTCCTTCAAAGGTGGCACGCACAACGTTAACCGGTGTGCTTTCACCAAGAGACTTACTTGTCACATCAGCAACACCGGCCAATTCCATAACGGCACGGACGGCACCACCTGCGGCAACCCCAGAACCTTCAACGGCTGGCTTCAACATAACCTTAGAACCTGAGTAAATCCCCAGAACTTCGTGAGGTAATGTTGATCCAACAGTTGGCACCTTGATCAAATTCTTGTGAGCTGCTTCCACAGCCTTACGAATTGCTTCAGGCACTTCCTGCGCTTTACCAGTACCAAAGCCGACGTGACCATTGTGGTCACCAACAACAACTAAGGCAGCAAACCGAAGACGACGACCACCCTTAACAACCTTGGTAATACGGTTGATTGAAACGACGTTATCTTCTAAATCTAACTTACTTGGGTCGATAAAAGCCATTTGGTTATTCCTCCTTCTCTAGAATTTAAGTCCGTTTTCACGAGCAGATTCAGCTAAAGCTTGAACCCGACCATGATATAAGTAACCGCCACGATCGAAGACAACATCAGCAATCTTCTTTTCGTTAGCGCGCTTAGCCACCAATTCACCAACAGAAGCAGCTTTTTCTGTCTTCGTGGTACCCTTGATGTCTTTGTCTAGTGTCGAGGCACTTGCCAGCGTCACACCCGCTACGTCATCAATTACTTGAGCGTAGATGTTTGAGTTAGAACGGTAAACGTTCAAGCGTGGGCGCTGCGCAGTACCAGAAATTTTGCCACGTACGCGTGCATGACGACGTTGACGTGTTTTGTTTTTATCTGGTTTCGAAATCACAACAATTCACCTCATATTTTATTCGCAGTGTTAACGTGCGCTGCGACACGATTCGGAAAACTAGTGATAGACGATTAAGCCTACTTACCAGTTTTACCTTCCTTACGACGGACGATTTCGCCTTCATAGCGAATCCCTTTACCTTTGTAAGGCTCTGGTGGACGGATACCACGGATTTCCGCAGCGTAGTCCCCAACTTGTTGCTTGGAGATTCCTGATAAAATCACTGTCGTGTTGTCAGGAACTTCAACAGTTACGCCTTCACGACCGTTAAATTCAACGGGGTTAGAGTAACCAACGCTCATGATGAGCTTCTTGCCTTGTACTTGGGCACGATACCCAACACCGACAAGCTTCAACGTCTTCTTGAAACCATCCGTAACACCTTCAACCATGTTGGCGAAGTTGGCACGTGTAGTCCCATGAATGGCTTTAACCTTATTGTTGTCATTAGGACGGTCAAAAGAAACTTCTGAACCGTCAACTTTCATGGTGATTAAGTTAGAGAACGTGCGAGTTAATTCACCCTTTGGTCCCTTAACCGTAACATCATTACCGTTTTGCTTAACTTCGACCCCTGCGGGTAAAGTTACAACTTTATAACCAATACGACTCACGATTTACACCTCCTGTCTTAATTTAATGATTACCAAACGTAAGCGAGCACTTCGCCGCCGACGTCTTTTTGACGTGCATCTTTATCGGTGATCACACCTTCAGACGTAGAGATGATCGCAATCCCTAAACCGTTCAGAACCTTAGGAACTGAGTCAGCCTTCACGTATGAACGTAAACCAGGCTTTGAGATCCGCTTTAAGCCGGAAATGACACGTTCGCCATCCTTACCGTACTTAAGGAAAACACGGATGATACCTTGTTTGTCGTCTTCAATGTATTCAACATCGCGAATGAAACCTTCATTTTTTAAGATTTCAGCAATGTCGCGTTTAATCTTTGATGCAGGTACTTCAACTGAATCATGGCGCACCATGTTGGCGTTCCGGATCCGTGTCAGAAAATCTGCAATAGGGTCAGTCATAGACATCGATATTTGCCTCCTTTTAGTATCGAGATAAAACAATTAAACGACTTGAAAGGAATCCAAATCGAATTTCAGTAAAGACCGAAGCCTACCAGCTAGCCTTTGTCATGCCAGGAATTTGACCCTTATGGGCTAAATCACGCATGCACAAACGACATAGATGGAACTTCCGGTAAACTGAGTGTGGACGTCCACAACGTTCACAACGCGTGTAAGCTTGCGTTGAAAACTTAGCTGGGCGTTGGCTTTTGATCACCATTGATTTCTTTGCCATGTTTGTGGAACCTCCTTTTACTTAGTAAACGGCATCCCGATTTGAGCTAATAGCTCACGGGATTCTTCATCAGTGTTGGCGGTGGTTACGATGACAACATCCAAACCACGAACCCGCTTAACATTATCGTAATTGATTTCAGGGAAGATCAGTTGTTCACGAATCCCTAAGGTGTAGTTACCACGTCCGTCAAAGGAGCGGTTAGAAACACCACGGAAATCACGAACACGTGGTAATGACACATTGATCAACTTGTCTAAAAAGTCATACATCCGTTCACCGCGCAAAGTTACCTTGGCACCAATGGACATTCCTTCACGAAGACGGAAGCCGGCGATTGATTTCTTGGCTTTTGTGATGACAGGTTTTTGACCTGAGATCAAGCCAAGTTCTTCAACGGCTTCATCTAAGTTCTTTGAGTTAGTGGTTGCATCACCAACCCCCATATTCAGCACAATCTTGTCGATGTGTGGGGCTTGCATGCTTGAACTGTAGTTGAATTTTTCAATCAAGGAAGGTTTAATTTCCTTTTCGTATCGTTCTTTCAAACGGTTAGTCATTCTAAGATATTCCTCCTTTCCCTAAAATTAAGCGATTGTCTTGCCAGATTTCTTAGCAACACGAATCTTCTTGCCGTCTTCAATCTTAAAGCCAACCCGAGTTGGTTCTTTAGTTGAAGGATCGATTAACATCACGTTTGAGACGTGGATAGGTGCTTCAACATCAACGACGCCACCTTGTGGGAATTCGTTGTTTGGCTTCTGGTGCTTCTTAACCATGTTGATACCTTCCACGACAACGCGGTCTGACTTAGCTAAGGTTTGCTTGATAGCGCCTTCCTTACCCTTGTCCTTACCTGCGATTACGCGAACTTGGTCTCCAGTTTTTAAGAACATTCTGCTGTGCACCTCCTGTTCAACTTATGCATTCAGCTTAATTAATTGATTACAGTACTTCAGGTGCCAGTGAAACGATTCGCATGTAGTTGCCTTCACGCAGTTCACGAGCAACTGGTCCAAAGATACGCGTGCCTTTAGGGCTCTTGTCATCTCCGATGATGACAGCAGCGTTATCGTCGAACTTGATGTATGAACCGTCAGTACGGTGCATACCGGAAACAGTCCGGACAATAACAGCCTTCACAACGTCACCCTTTTTTACAACGCCACCTGGTGTTGCTTGTTTAACAGTAGCAACGATGATGTCACCGATGTTGGCTGATTTACGAGTAGAACCGCCAAGAATCTTGATGGTCAAGATTTCACGGGCTCCTGAGTTATCAGCAACTTTTAAACGACTTTCTTGTTGAATCACGGTTATATCCTCCTTCCGCAGCTAATTAGAATACGTAGAAATAGTTATTACAGGATGACTGCCTTTTCAACGATATTCAGTAGGCGGAAGTGCTTAGTCTTAGATAAAGGCCGAGTTTCCATGATCCGTACGATATCGCCAGTCTTAGCTTCGTTGTTGTCATCTTGCGCAACGAACTTCTTGGTGTATTTAACCCGCTTACCATAAACAGGGTGCATCTTGTAAGTGTCAATTGCGACGATGATCGTCTTATCACTCTTATCTGAAACCACGTGTCCTTGGTAAACCTTGCGCGCGTTACGTTCACTCATAGGTTAAGTTCTCCTTTCGTATTCTAATTATTTGCTTTGGCTTAATTCTTGTTGACGGAGTGCCGTCTTCAACCGGGCGATGTTCTTACGAACTTGCTTCAACCGAGCGGTGTTTTCTAATTGACCAGTAGCCAATTGGAAGCGCAGGTTGAATAATTCGTCCTTGTAGCCCTTTTCTTTTTCAAGCATTTCAGCAGTGGTTAATTTGTTAACATCAGTCATTTTCATAATTATTCGCCACCTACTTCTTCACGTCCGATGATTTTCGTCTTAACGGGCAGTTTGTGGCTAGCTAAACGTAATGCTTCGTGCGCAACGGCTTCTGAAACACCGCCAACTTCGAACATTACCTTGCCGCGCTTAACTGGGGATACCCAACCTTCAGGTGCCCCTTTCCCGTTACCCATACGAACACCGACACCCTTTGAGGTGTAGGACTTATGAGGGAAAATCTTAATCCAAACCTTACCACCACGCTTCATGTAACGGTTCATAGCAATACGAGCCGCTTCAATCTGGCGGTTAGAAACCCATGATGAAGTTTGAGCCTGAAGACCATATTCGCCGAAAGCGACAGTCTTACCACCCTTGGCTTCACCACGCATGTGACCGCGGAATTCCCGACGGTGCTTTACACGTTTAGGTACCAGCATGATTATTTCCCTCCTCGTTGAGTATTTGTTGACTTCTTGGCAGGGAGCACTTCACCACGGTAGATCCAGGTCTTAACACCTAGCATACCGTAAGTGGTACGAGCTTCGTCCCATGAATAGTCAATATCTGCACGTAACGTGTGCAATGGAACAGTTCCTTCTGAGTAACGTTCCTTACGGGCGATATCAGCACCGTTCAAACGGCCAGATACCATTGCCTTAATTCCGTGAGCGCCTGAACGCATAGTGCGTTGGATAGCACCACGCATAGCACGACGGAATGCAACACGTTGTTCAAGTTGCTTAGCAATTGAATCCCCAACTAAATGAGCATCCAAGTCAGGCTTCTTGATTTCAATGATGTTGATGTGTACTTGCTTGCCAGTCAAGTTGTTAAGTTCCTTCCGGAGCTTTTCAACTTCTGACCCACCTTTACCGATAACCATCCCAGGCTTTGCGGTGTGAATGGATAATACCACCCGACCAGCAGCCCGTTCGATTTCAACGGTTGAAACAGATGCGTCAGCAAGTCTTTGATCGATAAACTTACGGATCTTCACGTCTTCGATTAACCAGGTAGCATAATCTTTATCTGCGTACCATTTGGCTTCCCAATCGCGGATTACTCCGACACGGAATCCGTTTGGATTTACTTTTTGACCCACGCTCGTTTCCTCCTACTTTTCAGATACGACTACTGTGATGTGGCTAGTCCGCTTGTTGATTGGTGATGCGGAACCTTTAGCCCGAGGACGGAACCGCTTAAGGGTTGGTCCTTCGTTTGCAAATGCTTCTGTAACAACCAAGTCTGTACGATCCAGATCAAAATTGTTTTCAGCGTTTGCGACAGCAGACTTCAATACTTTTTCAACGTCTTCGGATGCACCGCGAGGCGTGAATTTTAGAATAGCAAATGCTTCATTAACGCTCTTGCCGCGAATAAGGTCAACAACTAGGCGAACCTTACGAGCAGCGACACGAACAGTCTTTGCAGTTGCTTTTGCAGATGTAACTTGTTCAGCCATTGTTCAGTCCTCCTAATTATTTACCGGTTGCCTTATCGGAACCGTGTCCGCGGAAAGTCCGCGTTGGAACGAATTCGCCAAGCTTGTGACCAACCATGTCATCAGAGATGAACACTGGGACATGTTTCCGTCCGTCATAAACAGCGATTGTGTATCCGATGAAGCTAGGGAAGATGGTTGAGCGACGTGACCAAGTTTTGATCACGGTCTTCTTTTCAGAATCCGCTTGCGCAGCGATCTTCTTCAGCAGATGTTCATCGGCGAAAGGTCCTTTTTTAAGACTACGACCCATCGTGTGGCCTCCTCTCATGTTAGCAATATGCTAACGCGTTCATGTGTTTAACAACAAAATGTCGTATGTGATTGAATAAGAAAGATTACTTCTTGCGACGGTCACGCACAATAAGCTTGTTTGAACGAGCATTGTGGTTCCGCGTCTTCTTACCAGCAGTCTTCTTACCCCATGGTGACATTGGTGATGGACGACCAACTGGGGCCTTCCCTTCACCACCACCATGTGGGTGATCGTTAGGGTTCATTACAGAACCACGAACGTGAGGACGTTGGCCAGCATAACGCTTACGACCGGCTTTACCTAACTTGATCAATTCGTGTTGTTCGTTACCAACGGTACCAACAGTGGCACGGCCAGCAGCAAGCACCATCCGAACTTCACCAGAAGCCAAACGTACTAAAGCGTACTTGCCTTCCTTACCCAACAATTGAGCTGAAGCACCAGCAGAACGGGCAATTTGGCCACCCTTACCAGGCTTTAATTCGATGTTGTGAACAATCGTCCCAACTGGGATGTTTGTCAATGGTAATGCGTTACCAACTTTGATATCCGCATCTGGACCAGATTCAACAACGGTGCCAACTTCTAGACCCTTAGGTGCTAAGATGTATGACTTCGTACCATCCTCGTAGACCAGTAAGGCGATGTTAGCAGTCCGGTTTGGGTCATATTCAATGGCCTTTACGGTTGCTTTGTAATCGTCTTTAATCCGCTTAAAGTCGATGATCCGGTATGCACGCTTCGTACCACCGCCACGATGACGAACTGTCATGCGACCTTGGTTGTTACGACCTGCGCGGTGACTTTGTGATTCCAATAAGGACTTTTCTGGAGTCGTCTTAGTGATTTCACTAAAGTCGGAACCGGTCATGTTACGACGACCGTTAGTGGTTGGTTTATAACTCTTAATACCCACTATTCTTTCCTCCTAAATTGTCGTGCCGTGACTGGTTGTCCCTTGTGAGGAGCCTTAACATCAACGGCGCATAGACTCGAAGAATACTATTCTTCGTTAAATAACTTAATTTCCTTTGAGTCTGAGCTCAAAGTAATGATTGCCTTACGACGTTTCTTAGTGTAACCACTGTAACGTCCTTGGCGCTTCAAATGACCCTTAACGTTCATTACGTTAACCTTAACAACCTTAACATCGAAGATTTCTTCGATGGCGCTCTTGATCTGCGTCTTGGTTGCGCGGGTGTCAACATCAAACATGTAACGCTTGTCATCGATATCAGCCATTGAGGCTTCGGTAACAACTGGGCGTAAAATCACATCACGTGCTTCCATTATGCGAGCACCTCCTCTACCTGAGAAAGAGCAGATTGGGTAATCACCATCTTATCGTTGTTAACAATGTCCAAAACGTTTACGCCCTTAGCAGTCAGAACAGTGACATTAGCTAAGTTACGTGCAGACAATGCTGCGTTTTCGTTATCGTCTTCAACCACAACAAGGGTCTTTTCAGCAACTTTCAGGTTGTCTAGAACCGTGGCAAATTCAGAAGTCTTTGGTGCCTTGAATTCAAGAGCATCAACAACAACCAAGGCTTTGTCCAAAACCTTTTGTGACAATACAGACTTCATGGCAAGTTGACGCACTTTTTGTGGCAACTTGTAGGCATATGAACGTGGAGTTGGTCCGAAGACAATCCCACCGCCACGCCATTGTGGTGACCGGATTGACCCTTGACGAGCCCGACCAGTACCCTTTTGACGCCATGGTTTCTTACCACCACCACGGACAGCACTCCGGTTCTTAACGGCGTGTGTTCCTTGACGTAATGATGCACGTTGCATCAAAACGGCATCGGTGATGACGTTTTCGTTAGGTTCGATACCAAACACAGTGTCGTTTAATTCAACTGTGCCTGACTTCTTACCATCTTGCTTAAATAAATCAACGCTGGTAGTCATAGCTGTTTATCCTCCCTTCCCTTAAATTATTTTTCGCTCTGGCGGTTGTTCTTCTTCAGACCAGCCTTGACAGAGTTTTTGATTGTAACAAATGACTTGTTAGCACCTGGAACGTTACCTTTGATCAACAGAACGTTGTTTTCAACATCGGCACGTACAACCTTCAAGTTTTGCATGGTTACCTTATGGTTACCCATCCGACCTGGAAGTAACTTACCCTTGAAAACACGGTTGATAACGGCACCCAATGAACCTGGGCGACGGTGATAACGAGAACCATGCGCCATAGGACCGCGAGATTGGCCGTCCTTTTTAATGTTACCTTGATACCCATGTCCCTTTGTAATACCCGTGACGTCAACTGCTTCGCCTTCAGCGAAGATATCAGCTTTGAGCTCGTCACCGACTTTTACGTCTCCAAGCTCAACATCGCGAATTTCACGAATGAAGCGCTTAGGAGCCGTTTTTGCTGCTGCTACGTGGCCTTGTTCGGGCTTGTTAGACAGAACTTCACGTTTATCGTCAAAACCTAATTGAATTGAGTTGTAACTGTCGTTTTCAACAGTCTTAACCTGCAATACAACGTTAGGTGTGACATCGATAACAGTAACGGCAACTAATTCACCATTTTCCGTGAAGACCTGCGTCATCCCGACCTTTTTCCCTAAGATTCCTTTTGTGGTCATGAGTACACCTCCAATATGATTGTGATTTTAATTACGCTTAACGCGCATTGGATCTAGACGAAATCAATTGTTGAATTACAACTTGATTTCGATATCAACGCCACTTGGCAATTCAAGCTTAGTCAATGAATCAACTGTTTTAGCAGTTGGGTTAACAATGTCGATCAAACGCTTATGCGTCCGAATCTCGAATTGTTCACGAGACTTCTTGAACTTATGTGGTGAACGTAACACCGTGAAAAGTGTCCGTTCAGTTGGTAACGGAATTGGTCCTGAAATTTCAGCACCAGTCCGCTTAGCAGTTTCCACGATCTTGTCAGCTGACTGATCAAGGACACGATGCTCATAAGCCTTCAAGCGAATCCGAATTTTCTTACTTGCCATAGTTGTTCCCTCCTATCGTCTATTTTTTATAAATAGGCTAGCTCCGTGAAAATTACCGCCACACCACCGTGGCAAAGCGGCCGGGTGTGTCGCAACCTTCCACATCATTGCTCGCTTAGCGCTGCTTGAAACTGGGCACAGTTGTACCTTTTTTCGCACAAGCACTTGTCTACTATACCAGCTGTACCCATTACTGGCAAGGGCTTATTTGGTTTTGTAAATGTCGATTCGGTTACAATTTTATTTACTGTCCACTTTATATCTCAAGCACGACTTAACCAAATCTTTTACACTTTCCAGTACAATGAAAGCAACTATATAAAAGGAGGCACACGATGTCAACTATTACTCAACCACGTGCGTTACTTATCATCGATTATACAAATGACTTTGTTGCTGACAACGGTGCATTAACAACAGGACAACCTGGGCAGATCATTGAACCGTCAATTATCAAGCTTGCTGACGCATACATAGCTGCCGGAGACTATGTTATTTTCCCAACTGATCTTCATACGGCTAATGATGCATTTCACCCCGAAAGTAAGCTCTTCCCACCACATAATTTAGCAAACACCTGGGGTCGGCAACTATATGGACACTTAACTGACTGGTATACAAAGCATCAACAAGACGACCATGTTTACTCCTTTGATAAAAATCGTTACAGTGCATTTGCCAATTCGAATCTTGATAACTATTTGCGTAGTCGCCACATCACTGATTTAACACTAACTGGCGTATGCACAGACATTTGTGTCTTGCACACCGCGGTCGATGCATACAACAAGGATTACACACTGACAATTCCAGCATCGGCCGTTGCATCTTTTAACGCCAGCGGTCATGCTTGGGCGCTTAACCATTTTGAACAAACGCTCGGTGCCAATGTTATTCGTTAGTTCTTTATATAGAAGAAACAAAAAAAGCCACAACCAGTTAAACACCGGTTGTGGCTTTTTAAATGACTAACGACTAGTCATCGGCAGGATTATGGTTCCCACCATTTTTCTTGATGATTTCTTCTTGGACAGCCTTTGGAACAGCTGAGTAGTGGTCAAACGTCATGGTAAACGTCCCACGACCTTGCGTTGATGAACGCAGTGTCGTTGCGTAACCAAACATTTCAGCCAATGGTACAAATGAGTGAACTTCTTGCGCGTTCCCACGTGCTTCCATTCCATCAACAGTACCACGACGAGCAGTTACGTGACCCATAACATCCCCAAGGTTATCTTCAGGTGCGACAATGTCGACCTTCATGATTGGTTCAAGGATAACTGGAGCAGTCTTCTTAGCTGCTTCACGTAAAGCTAATGATGCAGCAATCTTAAATGCTGATTCAGATGAATCGACATCATGGTAACTACCATCGTATAACTTAGCTTTAACATCGACAACTGGATAACCAGCAACCATACCATTAGCCATGGATTCTTGTAACCCTTGGTCAACTGAAGGGATGTATTCACGAGGAACAACCCCACCAACAATGGCATCTTCGAATTCGTAACCCTTACCAGTTTCGTTAGGTGTGAATTCGATCCAAACATCACCATATTGACCTTTACCACCAGACTGACGGATGAAACGTCCTTCAACCTGAGCAGACTTCGTAATTGTTTCACGGTAAGCAACTTGAGGTGCACCAACAGTTGCATCAACCTTGAATTCACGACGCATACGGTCAACGATGATATCCAAGTGAAGTTCACCCATCCCAGAAATTAATGTTTCACCAGTTTCAGGGTTAGTTTCGGCACGGAAACTAGGATCTTCTTCAGAAAGTTTTTGCAAGGCGTTGTTCATCTTGTCTTGGTCAGCCTTTGTCTTAGGTTCCACGGCAACTTGGATAACTGGGTCTGGGAAGACCATTGATTCAAGATGCAATGGGTGGTCAACGGCTGTCAATGAATCACCAGTAGTGGTGTTCTTCAAACCGATGGCAGCAGCGATATCCCCAGAGAACACTTCAGGAATTTCGTTTTGTTGGTTAGAATGCATTTGTAGCAAACGACCAACACGTTCACGCTTGTCCTTCGTTGCGTTTAAGACGTATGAACCTGATTCCAAAGTACCAGTGTACACACGGATAAACGTCAAACGACCAACGTAAGGGTCAGTAGCAACCTTAAATGCCAAGGCAGCAAAGTCCTTGTCATCGCCGGCAACTAGGTCTTCTTCTTCGCCTGTTTCAGGATCAGTGGCTGTATAAGGCTTAACATCAACTGGTGATGGTAAGTAGTCAACAACGGCGTCCATCAACATTTGCACACCCTTGTTCTTGTAGGCAGAACCTGCAAGAACTGGGAAGAAGTCATTTGTCAAAGTAGCACGACGGATACCAGCCTTTAATTCATCCTTGCTGATTTCTTCACCGTTCAAGTACTTTTCCATCAAAGCGTCGTCTGATTCGGCAACTGCTTCAACTAAAGCGTCACGACGCTTTTGTGCTTCTGCAAGGTATTCTTCAGGAACATCAACTGTGTCCCATTCAGTCCCTAAAGCATCTTCATCATAAAGGTCAGCCTTCATTTCGATCAGGTCAATAACCCCTTCGAAATCATCTTCGGCACCAATTGGCATTTGGATGGCGTGTGCATTGGCTTGCAAACGGTCACCAATTGAGTCAACTGAGAAGTCGAAGTCGGCACCTAATTTGTCCATCTTGTTAACGAACACGATACGAGGAACGTCATAAGTAGATGCTTGACGCCAAACAGTTTCTGTTTGAGGTTCAACACCAGCTTGGGCATCCAGCACCGCAATCGCACCATCTAAAACCCGCAATGAACGTTCAACTTCAATAGTGAAGTCCACGTGTCCTGGGGTATCGATGATGTTGATTCGGTTGTTCTTCCATTCAGCAGTCGTGGCAGCTGAAGTGATGGTAATCCCACGTTCTTGTTCTTGGGCCATCCAGTCCATTTGTGAAGCACCATCATGGGTTTCACCAATTTTATGAATCTTACCAGTATAGTAAAGAATCCGTTCAGTTAACGTGGTTTTACCGGCATCAATATGGGCCATGATACCAATATTACGTGTTTTTTCGAGTGGAAATTCACGTGTGTTAGCCATTATTTTCTCCTTTTAAATAGCATGTTTACTGCTTAAATCCCAAAAATGACACCGCGCATAATGATCGGTGTCAAAAGGGTGCTACCGGTCAAAAGCCGGTTATTATTACCAACGGTAATGTGCGAAGGCACGGTTGGCTTCTGCCATCCGGTGAGTGTCTTCACGCTTCTTAACAGAAGCACCAGTGTTGTTGGCAGCATCCATGATTTCACGTGCAAGACGTTCTGTCATGGTGTGTTCCCCACGTAAGCGTGAGTATTGCACTAACCAACGTAAGCCTAATGTGCTACGACGTTCTGGACGAACTTCGATAGGAACCTGGTAATTAGAACCACCGACACGGCGAGCTTTAACTTCCATTACAGGCATAATGTTGTTCATTGCTTCTTCGAACACTTCAAGTGGTTCGTTACCAGTTGTTTCTTTAATTGAATCAAACGCATCGTATAAGATTGTTGAAGCAGTTCCCCGCTTACCATCTAACATCAAGCGGTTGATTAAACGCGTAACAAGCTTTGAGTTGTAAATTGGGTCAGGTAGCACTTCACGTGCTGGAATATGTCCTTTACGAGCCATCGTTTATCTTCCTTTCTTGATTAAGCCTTAGGCTTTTTAGTACCGTACTTAGAACGGCTTTGCTTCCGGTCAGTAACACCGGCTGTATCCAGGGCACCACGGATAACATGGTAACGAACCCCAGGCAAATCCTTCACACGGCCACCACGGATTAGCACAACACTATGTTCTTGCAAGTTGTGACCAATACCTGGAATGTAAGCCGTAACTTCAATCAAGTTAGACAAACGAACACGGGCATACTTCCGTAAAGCTGAGTTAGGCTTCTTTGGTGTCATAGTACCGACACGAGTTGCAACCCCACGTTTTTGAGGTGCAGCGTTGTTAGTCTGTTCCTTCTTGTAGCTGTTATACCCGAAGTTTAATGCTGGGGCATCTGATTTTGACGTTTTAGATTTACGACCACTACGAACGAGTTGGTTAATCGTTGGCATCTAAAAGTCCTCCTTTCAACTTTCCGTTGCTGTTTAAGTCCACACACCCAGGCGGTTCTTTTTTGATTAATAAAAAAAGAAAAACCCAAATCTGTTTTCCACAAATGATTGCTGCTTAAAGCTCCAGCCGCCATGGATGGCAGACACTTTCACAAAAAAGCACCTTTAATAGAATATCATCCTCCCCCAACACAGTCAAGTCACCACTGAGAAAAATCACCTGTTAGCGCAATTTTTACGCACAACTTTACGTATGTAAAAACTAACTGTGTTGGATTGGAAAGGATGCTATTCATTATGTCATTATTTTTGTCGCTTGTCAGCCCACTTTACGCCATTGTTTTTACTTCCACTGTCATGTGTCTGGCCGACCGTTTGACCACATCATCTATCATCGACACACCACGTTCTGTTTGCGACCACTGTCGCCGGCAACTCACTTGGTGGCAGTTGGTACCAATCTTTGGTTGGCTCTGTCAACGCGGTCGTTGCCATTTCTGTCATGTTGCCATTAGCGCTCGCTATGTGCTCTATGAAATTTCCATCGGCATCCTTACCACGTGTCTATCACTACGCACATCGTTTCACCTAACCTGGGCAACAATTTGTTTTCTCTTAGTACTTCTAGCACTTGCTGAAATCGATCGTATCATGACCTCCGTGCCGACGGTTTTAAACGTTATCTTATTACTAGCTGCGCTCACGCTTCGCCAACCGCCACTTCGTGAATGGGGTTGCCTGTTTGTCGTGTTTATCCTGGGACAACTTGTGCTCCATTATCACCCCGTGTTGGGTAACGGTGATCTAGATATCATGATCATTTTTGTAATTGCATGGGGTTGGCTGGCTATGACACAAATCGTATTGATCAGCTGTGTCTTAGCGCTGCTTCGCCAACGACACTCACAACCGTTGCAGCAACCATTCATTCCTGATTTGTGGCGTGGGTGCCTCACCTTTTGTTTCTTACACGTCTTTACGCTCATATAGTAAGCGCTTGCATAAATATGAATGCGGCTTTACTATATTCATGAAGTTAAATATATGAATGAGGTGATGTGTATGCAACAAGTTGCTGAGCTACCTAAACGTCAGCGACAAGCGCTTGATGAATTTGTAGCTAACCTCGATTTACTCAATACACTCGCAGACACTAATCGGCAACGGTTGATTATTTTATTAGGTGCTCACCTAGTCGACGGCTTAACGGTTTCAGAACTAACACGGCAAATGCAGCTATCGCAACCTGCCGTTTCTCATCATTTAAAACTACTGCGTGATGCAGGATTAGTCGCCACAACAACTGAGGGCTTACATCATCGCTACCGTCTGACCGTGGATGCTGCGTTGAATCAGGTAGAACACTTATTAACCACCATTCGTCATAGTTACCATTAACAGTTCTCATAAAGAAAGGAAGTTATTCACATGACACAACATGCTTATATGATTGGAACTGGTATCGGAAATCTTGCAGCAGGCATTTACCTGATTCGTGACGGGCACTGGAATGGTTCACAAATCACGATGTTTGGCCTAGAAAAACATGGTGCAAATGACGGGGCACCCGTTGCTGACTATACCGATGAATACCAAAATGCTGCCATCGAAAACACCAAAGGATTTTTAGCTAAAGGCGGCCGCATGCTAAACGAGGAGACTTACGAAAATTTGTGGGATCTGCTCCGCTCTGTACCCTCGCTAGATCATCCTGGTCAATCTGTCACTGACGAAGTACTTAGCTTTGACCACGCACATCCAACACATGACATTGCTCGGTTAATTGATAAAATGAACGGCATTCGTAACAAAGGCGACGAAAACGATTATCGCCACATGCAGTTTGATAATCGAGACCGTTTCTTACTGACCAAGTTAATGATGATGCCTGAAAGTAAAGAGCCACAGTTAAACGATATTGGTATCGACGACTGGTTTGCAAGCTCACCACATTTCTTCACCACTAATTTCTGGTACATGTGGCAAACAACCTTTGCATTCAAACGTCAAAGCTCGGCCATGGAATTACGGCGGTACATGAATCGGATGATTCTAGAATTCAGCCGTATCAATACACTGGAAGGTGTAACGAGAACACCATACAACCAATATGAAAGTCTCATCCTACCAATGCGGCATTTCCTTGAAGAACATGGTGTTACGTTCATTGATAACCGCAAGATCACTGCACTGACTTTTAAAGACACGCCATTACGTGATGACATCATCGTCACCGGCTTCGATTATGAAGTCGTCGACGAGGCCGGCAAGACTGGTCATGTCGACATCAATGAGGATGATTTCGTTTTCGATACCAATGGTTCCATCACTGACAGTTCGTCATTTGGAGACATGGATACCCCACTAAAAGAAAACCTCGATTACGCGCCAAGTGCTGCATTATGGAAACAAGCTGCTGAACACTTCTATGACCTGGGCCATCCTGATAAATTCTTCAACGACCGTGAACAAAGCGAATGGATGAGCTTCACCGTTACAAACAGCGATCACTATTTGTTGAATCAAATCACGCGTATCACGCAACAGCAACCTGGTAACGCATTGAATACGTGGATTGACAGTGCCGGTTTGATGTCACTTGTTGTTCACCACCAACCACACTTCCACGCTCAAAAGGAAAATGAAACAGTCTTTTGGGGCTACATCATGTATCCACGCCGCAATGGTGAATTTGTCGACAAACCATTCATCGAAATGACCGGTCGTGAAATTTTGACCGAATTCTTAGGGCATTTAGCTCAAACCGATGATAGTCGAGACAACATCAGTAATCATACGGATCAAATCATGGCTTCCACGGTTAATGTCATTCCCGTATACATGCCATATGCCAGTGCGTTATTTAACCGTCGTGCAGTTGGCGACCGACCACTTGTTGTTCCTAAGCATAGCCACAATCTAGCTTTCATCAGCCAATTTGCTGAAATGCCGTTTGACATGGTCTTCACGGAACAATATTCATTCCGTTGCGCCCAAACGGCTGTGTACCATTTCTTGAACATTCCTGATAGCAAGCTGACGCCAATGCACCATTACGAAAAGGATCCGCGCGTCCTGGCACGTGCCACCAAGACGATGTTCCGCTAATGTAGCTTTCGTCTAATAACGGCGCAATGTAAAAAAGCATCCCGATGATCGTTCAGCCTACTTAGTCGTGGCGAATCGATCATCGAGATGTTTTTATTTTGTAGCCTGCTTGGTGCCGCCTTGTTAACCTTTTAAACCACGGGCTTGGCGATCCATATCTTCTACCACGATATCGAAAATATCTCCCAACGACGCACAGTACTTTAAAATATCCCAGGGTTCGTTTGTATGAAAATGAATCTTAATCAGGTTTTCATCACCTACAGCAATCAAACTATCCCCTGCAAATTTTGCTTTAATAGCGGCGTCAATCGCATCTTCATCTAGTTTTGTTCCCTCGATCAAACACTGCGTATCGTATTTGAATTCAATCATGTCAGCCAGTCCTTTCATTGTTAAATCACGCTAATCATAAGGAACTTCCGTGCGAAACACCACTAAACTGACTTTTTTAAATCGAAATCGTCCAACTGTAAGCAAGCGTCTCTAAAATACGTTTGCAAACACAAAAAGGCCTGTCGGCATAATTTTGCTTATGTCGACAGGCCTTTTAATTGTCAGATGCTAATTAGTTAGTGCTCTTGGCGTCTTCTTCACGCATTTTTTGTTCTAAGTCGCTGATGGAGTAGACCCCTTCAGTACCAGTCACTTCAGTCTCTTTAGGCTGAATCTTCCGGTAATCTGGCATCCCAGTACCAGCAGGAATGATCTTCCCGATGATAACATTTTCCTTCAACCCAACAAGTGGGTCGTTCTTTCCACGAATAGCGGCATCGGTAAGGACACGCGTTGTTTCTTGGAATGAAGCAGCAGACAAGAAACTGTTGGTTTCCAGAGCGGCTTTAGTAATCCCTAAGATCACTGGACGACTTGTTGCAGGAATTCCACCGTCAACCAGCGTCTTCGTGTTGGCATTTCTAAAGTCAGCAATGTCCATCAAGGTACCTGGCAACATATCAGTGTCACCTGGATCCATGACACGAACTTTCCGCATCATTTGACGAACCATGATTTCGATATGCTTGTCGGCAATCCCAACACCTTGCATCCGGTAAACACGTTGAACTTCACGGAGCAAGTAGTTTTCAGTCGATAGAACGTCACGAACCTTCAAGAGTTCCTTAGGATCAATTGAACCTTCATTTAGTGAAGAGCCACGGTGGATAAAGTCGCCTTCAGCAACACGCATCCGTGCCCGTAATGGCAACGTGTACGTCCGCGTTTCAGCTTCACCCTTAACCGTTACTTCCTTCGTTCGTTCAGCTGGGTTTTCTTCGATAGAGACAATCGTCCCCGTCACTTCAGTAATCTCAGCTTTACCTTTAGGATTCCGTGCTTCAACGATTTCTTGAACACGAGGAAGCCCTTGGGTAATATCGTCCCCGGCAACACCACCGGTATGGAAGTTACGCATCGTCAATTGTGTACCAGGCTCACCGATTGATTGGGCGGCAACAGTACCAACTGCTTCACCAACTTCAACCCGATCACCAGTAGCCATGTTACGGCCATAACAGCGTTCACAAACACCATGTTGCGTGTTGCAAGTGAAGGCTGAACGAATGACAACTTCTGTAACCCCTGCATCAACAACTGCTTGGGCAACATCTTCATCAATCATTTCATTGGCGTTAACCAATACTTCACCTGTTTCAGGATGCTTGATTGACTTCATCGCATAACGACCTAGGATACGTTCGTATAGTGATTCAATCATTTCGTTTCCGTTCGTGATGGCGTGAATGGTCAAACCACGGTCTGTCCCACAATCCTTTTCACGAATGATAACATCCTGTGCCACGTCAACCAGACGCCGAGTCAAGTAACCTGAGTTGGCAGTCTTCAAGGCAGTATCGGTCATCCCTTTACGAGCCCCATGGGTTGAAATGAACATTTCCAAGACAGATAGTCCTTCACGGAAGTTAGAAACGATAGGTAATTCCATCGTTTGACCATTAGGCGCAGCCATCAAACCACGCATCCCGGCTAATTGCGTAAAGTTAGAGATGTTACCACGGGCACCGGAATCACTCATCATAAAGATTGGGTTATCCCATTCCATGGAGTCAACTAACTGTTCTTGAATATCATCTTTAGCAGTGTTCCAAACGTCAATAACACGTTGGTAACGTTCGTCATCGGTGATCAACCCGCGACGGAATTGCTTGGAAATCGTTGATACTTGCTTACGCGCTTCAGAAACAATGTCGTTCTTTGTCTTCAGCGTTGAAATATCGGCAATCCCAACCGTTAAACCAGAGTTCGTGGATTCGTAGTAACCCAAATCCTTCATCCGGTCCAACAGCAATGATGTAGCAGTAACTTTGTAAATCTTGTAAACTTCGGCAATGATATCAGCCAAGAAGCCCTTCTTGAACGGATCATTCAGTGGTTGATTGCTCAACACAGCCTTCAAATCTGTTCCTGGTTCAAGGAAGAACCGATCGTCTACACCATCAGTTAAGTTAGCTGACGTAGGTTCATTCAAGTAAGGGAACTTGTCAGGCAAGATGGCGTTAAAGATCATCTTCCCAACAGTCGTAACCAAGATGCGACTCCGCTGTTCATCAGTGAATGGCTTTGTCGTCATTGATGAAGCTTGAACCCCAACCCGACTGTGCAAATGCACGTAACCGTTTTGGTAGGCAACGCGGGCTTCGTTCAGATCTTTAAAGATCATCCCTTCACCTTCGCGACCAGCTTCTTCAGTGGTTAGGTAGTAGTTACCGATAACCATATCTTGTGATGGTGTAACCACTGGACGACCATTGGCAGGTGCCAAGATGTGTCCGGCAGCTAACATCAATAAACGTGCTTCTGCTTGTGCTTCGTCTGACAACGGAACGTGGATGGCCATTTGGTCTCCATCGAAATCGGCATTGTAAGCTTCACACACAAGTGGGTGAACACGCATCGCTTTACCAGAAACTAAGACTGGTTCGAAAGCTTGAATTCCCAAGCGGTGTAATGTAGGTGCCCGGTTAAGTAACACTGGGTGTTCCTTAATAACATCTTCCAAAACATCGTAAACATCATTATCCTGACGGTCGATCTTGCGACGTGCATTCTTGATGTTTGAGGCTAATTCACGTTTAACCAATTCTTTCATGATGAATGGCTTGAAGAGTTCCATGGCCATTGGCACAGGTAATCCCATTTGGTTCATCTTCAGAGTTGGTCCAACATCGATAACAGAACGGCCAGAGTAGTCAACACGTTTACCAAGTAAGTTCTGACGGAACCGACCTTGTTTCCCTTTCAACATGTGTGAAAGAGACTTCAATGGACGGTTACCAGGACCGGCAACGGGACGGCCACGACGACCATTATCGATCAATGCATCAACGGCTTCTTGTAACATCCGCTTTTCATTTTGAACGATGATTCCAGGTGCGTTCAAATCTAACAAACGCTTCAACCGGTTGTTACGGTTGATAACCCGACGGTACAAATCATTCAAATCGGAAGTGGCGAAACGGCCACCTTCCAATTGAACCATTGGCCGTAAATCAGGTGGAATAACTGGCACAACATCCATAACCATCCAGTCAGGACGGTTACCGGATTGTAAGAAGGCTTCCAAGATGTCCAAACGACGAACGGCACGCGTCCGCTTTTGGCCTGAAGCTTCTTTCAGTTGTTCCTTTAATTCAGCAGCTTCCTTATCTAAGTCTACTGCTGACAGTAACTTACGAATGGCTTCCGCACCCATTTCGGCTTGGAATTCATTCCCATATTCTTGCTTCTTTTCACGATATTCACGTTCTGAAAGCAATTGCTTGCGTTCCAAAGGTGTGTCACCAGATTCCAACACAACGTATGAAGCGAAGTAAATGATTTCTTCTAGAGAACGTGGGCTCATGTCCAAAACCAAACCCATCCGGCTTGGGATTCCCTTGAAGTACCAAATATGTGTAACTGGTGCGGCTAATTCAATATGGCCCATCCGTTCACGACGAACCTTTGACCGTGTGACTTCAACACCACAACGGTCACAAACGACACCCTTATACCGGATCCGCTTGTACTTACCACACGCACATTCCCAGTCTTTGGTGGGTCCAAAAATCCGTTCATCGAACAGCCCATCACGTTCAGGCTTTAATGTCCGATAATTGATGGTCTCTGGCTTCTTAACTTCACCGTATGACCAGCTGCGGATTTTATCAGGCGAAGCAAGCCCAATCTGCATGCTTTCAAATTTGTTGACATCAATCAAAGGATTGACCTCCTTCTAATTTCAATGGCGACGGTTCACAACCTAACTATTCGTTAGTGGTGTGTTCAGATTCTGCTGCCGGTGCAGTTGTTGGTTGCGCTGCAGGCGCTTGTTCGTCAGGCTTTTCATCCACAGGATGTTCAGCGGCGTACTTGCTTAATGCATCAACGTTAACAACGTCATCTTCATCATCATCCATGTCACGCAGTTCAATTTCTTGCTTGTTGTTGTCTAAGACCTTCATGTCCAGACCAAGTGCTTGAAGTTCCTTAACCAGAACACGGAATGATTCAGGCACACCAGGCTTCGGAATTGGTTCACCCTTAACAATTGCTTCATAGGTCTTAACACGACCAACGACGTCATCTGACTTGTAAGTCAAGATTTCTTGCAATGTGTAAGCAGCACCATAGGCTTCCAAAGCCCAAACTTCCATTTCACCGAAACGTTGACCCCCAAATTGCGCTTTCCCACCAAGTGGTTGTTGCGTAACAAGTGAGTAAGGTCCGATTGAACGAGCATGGATCTTGTCGTCGACCATGTGGGCCAACTTCAAGTAGTGCATGACACCAACGGCGATCCGGTTATCAAACGCTTCACCGGTCCGACCATCGTACAAGACGTACTTGGCATCAGTAGGCATTCCTGCTTCTTGAACAGCGTCCCAGATATCCTTATCTTGCGCACCATCAAAGACAGGCGTTGCAACATGGATACCAAGTTTACGAGCAGCCATTCCTAAATGCAGTTCCAGCACTTGCCCAATGTTCATACGAGAAGGCACACCCATTGGTGAAAGCATGATGTCAATTGGTGTTCCATCTGGCATGTAAGGCATGTCTTCTTCAGGAATAACAATTGATACAGTACCCTTGTTCCCATGACGACCTGACATCTTGTCACCGACCTGAATCTTACGCTTCTGAGCGATGTAGACACGGACCATCATGTTCACACCAGGTGATAATTCATCCCCGTTTTCACGAGTAAAGATCTTAACATCCTGGATGATACCGCCACCACCATGAGGAACACGCAGTGAAGTATCACGAACTTCACGTGCCTTTTCACCAAAGATAGCGTGCAGCAAACGTTCTTCAGCTGATAATTCTGTCACACCCTTAGGCGTAACCTTACCAACTAAGATGTCGCCGTCTTGCACTTCAGCACCAACACGGATAATTCCTTCTTCGTCAAGATCCTTCAATGAATCTTCACCAACGTTAGGAATTTCGCGAGTCATTTCTTCAGGTCCAAGTTTGGTGTCTCGTGCTTCTGATTCATATTCTTCGATATGAATTGAAGTGTAGACATCATCCTTAACCAACCGTTCGGAAATGGCAATGGCATCTTCGAAGTTATAACCGTTCCAAGTCATGAAGGCAATCAATGGGTTTTGCCCAAGGGCTAATTCCCCACCTTCCATTGAAGGACCGTCAGCCAAAATTTCATCGGCATCAACACTGTCGCCAACCTTAACGATTGGACGTTGGTTGTAGTTCTTACCACCGTTTGAGCGACGGAACTTCATCAACTTGTAGGTATCCAAAGTACTGTCTTCACGGCGAACACGAATTTGCGTTGCATCAACGTATTCAACAATTCCAGAAGCCTTACTGATCAAGGCAACCCCAGAATCATGCGCTGCCTTATATTCAATCCCAGTCCCAACAAGTGGGGCATGTGGATTCAATAAAGGAACAGCTTGCCGTTGCATGTTGGCACCCATCAAAGCACGGTTAGAATCATCGTTTTCCAAGAAAGGAATACATGCAGTGGCAACAGCAACTACTTGCTTAGGTGAAACATCCATGTAATCGATGTTATCGATTGATGTTTCAATATTTTCATCCTTTGAACGTGCCAAAACAGTGTCATCAACGAATGAACCATCGTCACTCAATGGTGAGTTGGCTTGAGCAATGACAAAGTTATCTTCTTCATCGGCAGTTAAGTAGTCGATTCGGTCAGTAACTTTGTGGTTATCCCAAGAAACACGACGGTAAGGCGTTTCAATGAATCCGTAACGGTTAACCTTCGCGTAACTAGACAATGAGTTAATCAACCCAATGTTAGGACCTTCAGGTGTTTCGATAGGACACATCCGACCATAGTGGGTGTAGTGAACATCCCGGACTTCATATCCGGCACGGTCACGTGTCAAACCACCAGGTCCAAGTGCAGATAGACGCCGTTTATGAGTTAATTCACCCAATGGGTTAGTCTGATCCATGAATTGTGACAGTTGTGAACTACCAAAGAATTCTTTGATTGAAGCAACAACTGGACGAATATTGATTAATTGTTGTGGTGTTACAGTTGCGGAATCCTGAATGGACATCCGTTCCCGAACAACCCGTTCCATCCGTGATAAACCAATCCGGAATTGGTTCTGGAGTAATTCACCCACAGAACGAATCCGACGGTTACCCAAGTGATCAATATCATCAGTTGAACCAAGACCTTCTTGCAAACTGAAGAAGTAGTTGATTGAAGCAATGATATCAGCAGGCTGAATGGTGTGGTTCTTTAAGTCGATATGACCATTACCAATGATGTTTAAGACTTGTTCAGGATCCTTCTTGGAGTAAACCTTGATGATCTGGACTGTCATCGGTTCAGTTACGACAGCTTCATCTGAAGGTGTAAAGGTAACTGACTTAAAGTCTTCTTGATCCAGGTATGGTGCCAACTTGGCCATAACGGTCTTGTCGATCACAGCACCCTTTTCGGCAATGATCTCACCTGAGTCAGGATCAGCAAGCGTTTCAGCAAGCGTCAAGCCTAGTAAACGGGTGTGTAGATCAAGCTTCTTGTTTAACTTGTAACGACCAACAGGAGCAGTGTCGTAACGCTTAGGATCGAAGAACCGTGCAGTCAACAGACTCCGTGAAGAGTCAGCTGTCTTAGGTTCGCCGGGACGTAAACGTTCGTAAACATCCTTCAAGGATTCTTCAACACGTGAATCATCAGCATTCTTATGAATATCCTTTTCCAAAGTGGCCATTAAAGCGTCACTTTGACCCAAGATTTCGATGATTTCATCGTCAGAACCATAACCTAATGCCCGAACAAGTTCAGTCATTGGCAGTTTCCGTGTCCGGTCAATCCGGACATAAGAGATTTCCTTGGCGTCTGTTTCGTATTCGAGCCATGCACCACGGTTAGGAATAACCGTTGCACCATACACTTCACGACCGTTCTTATCTTCATCCTCAGTGTAGTAAACACCAGGTGAACGAACTAATTGTGAAACGATAACTCGTTCTGCCCCATTGATGATAAACGTCCCCTGATCAGTCATCAGTGGGAAATCACCAAAGAACACGTCTTGACTCTTGATTTCACCAGTTTCATGGTTCGTCAAACGTAAAGTAACGTGCAGCGGTGCTGAATAGTTGGCATCGTGTTCACGTGCCTCATCAACCGTGTATTTTGGTTCGAGTAATTGGTAGTCAACGAATTCCAGTGACAAGTTCCCCTGGAAATCATCAATTGGCATGATGTCATCGAACATGTCACGCAAGCCTTCGTCCAAGAACCATTGGTATGAATCCGTTTGGATTTCAATCAGGTTCGGTAGATCAAGAACTTCCTTGATACGTGCGTAACTTCTGCGGGTCCGGTGCTTACCGTATTTAACTAAATGCCCTGCCAAGTTCTTCACTCCTTTTGATTGGTTTTCCGGTGAATAAAGCTCAAATTAGATATTACAGTTTGATTACAAATCACTAAAATACCGAATTTTGAGCATAAAAAAGGCAAAAGAAGCAATGATTGAACAGCCCAGTTAATGAGTTGAAAGCATGCTACTTTTGCTTTTCTATAGGGGTTCTGACGGACAATAGATCGCCAGAACGATTTTTATTCACAGTGATATACAATGAGTAATATACTCGCCATCACTCATTCTGTCAATGGTTGCGCTCAGTGGACAGTGACTGATTTAAACGCCATCAATTCACTGATTTAATCATACCAGCATCGTACGAATTTCGTTTTCAAAACGACTTCGATATTTGAGAATCATAGGAAGTTTTTTGTTTGATTTCGTTTTATGACTTTAAAAACTGGCACCATGTTTGAAAATTTAAATGCATTTTCATCCCACATTTTTACTATTTAAGCGCGCAAATCAAAAAGCGGTGTTTAGGACAAAATGAATCATGTCCTAAACACCGCTTTGACTTCATAAATTCAAATAATGACCTTACTTAGTCGCAACTGCTGCTGGTTTTTCCGGTTGTTCTTTCGTCGTAACCGTAATTTTGCCACCCTTAGCGCCAACTGTCACAGAGTCGTTAGTCTTAATTTGACCAGCAATCAATGCTTCACTCAGCCGATCCTCAACCTCAGTCTGCAATGCCCGCCGAATTGGCCGTGCACCGTATTCTGGGTCAAAGCCTGCTTTGGCGACCACGTCAATCGCAGCTGGTGTGATCTTCACCTTAATGCCTTGTTCAGCCACCCGGGCAAGTACATTACCAGCCATGATCTTAACGATTTCATGCAGTTCTTCCTTGTTCAATGAATGGAAGATGACTGATTCATCGATTCGGTTCAAGAATTCAGGTCTAAACGTCAACCGTAATGCTTGGCGAATCTTGTCAGACATTGCCGCATAGTTATCGCTGGCACTCGTCGCACCAAACCCAACCTCTTTGTCATCACGTACCGCCGTTGCACCAAGGTTGGAGGTCATGATCAAAATCGTGTTTCTAAAGTCGACCTTGCGCCCCTTAGAATCCGTCAAGAACCCATCATCTAAAACTTGTAATAACAGGTTGAACACATCCGTATCAGCCTTTTCAGCTTCATCCAGTAAAACAACTGAGTAAGGCTTGTTACGAACTTGTTCCGTCAGCTGACCACCCTCATCGTAACCGACATAACCAGGTGCTGCCCCAATCAAACGGCTAGAGCTATAACGTTCCTGGTATTCAGACATGTCAACCCGAATCATGTTGTCTTCTGAGCCAAACATTGCTTCGGCCAAAGCCTTTGCTAATTCAGTCTTCCCGACACCAGTTGGGCCAAGGAACATGAATGACCCAATGGGACGATTTGGATCTTTTAATCCAGAACGTGCCCGCCGAATCGCCCGAGATACCGCAGAAATTGCCTCTTCTTGACCAACGACCCGTTTGTGCAGGACCTTTTCCAAATTCAGTAACCGTGATTCCTCGTCCTTTTGTAGCTGTGTCAATGGAATTCCCGTCCATTGTGATACAACATCTGCGACATCCTCATCAGTTACCTTAAGTTCGTAATGTGTCTGCCCAGCAAGGGACTCGTCTTGGTCATCCAACAGTTTATCGACGCGCTTACGTAATGCCATTTCCTTCTCACGTAAAGCAGCTGCGCCTTCAAAGTCCTGGTTTTCAATCGCCGCTTCTTTTTCCTGTTGCAAATCAGCCAGTTTGTCTTCTTGCTTAGCCAATTTTGTCTTGTGACCCGCAACAGATGCATCGATACGAACCTTGGCAGCGGCCTCGTCCATCAAGTCAATGGCCTTGTCCGGTAGGAAACGTTCCGTAATGTAGCGTGAGGACAGTTTAACGGCTTGTTCCACAGCATCATCGGTAATTTCTACATGATGATGATCTTCATAACGGCTCTTCAAACCGCGCAAAATATCGATTGCTTCGCTTTCGCTTGGCTCGTCCACTTGCACCGTTGCAAACCGACGTTCCAACGCAGCATCTGATTCAATGTACTTTTGGTATTCGTTTAAGGTCGTTGCACCGATTGTTTGCAGCTCTCCACGAGCCAGTGCAGGCTTCAAGATGTTCGAGGCATCAATAGCCCCTTCTGCACCACCAGCACCAATTAACGTGTGTAATTCATCGATGAATAAAATCACGTGGCCATCATTGTAGATTTCTTCAATGACCTTCTTCAAACGATCTTCAAATTCACCACGGTACTTGGTGCCAGCAACTAATGAGCCCATATCTAGCATCATCAACCGCTTGTCGGCTAGATCATCAGGCACATCCCCAGCAACGATTTTTTGTGCCAAGCCTTCAGCAATAGCTGTTTTACCAACCCCAGGTTCACCAATCAAAACCGGATTGTTCTTCGTCCGCCGGCTCAAGATCTGAATGACCCGTTTGACTTCCTTAGCTCGGCCAACGACAGGATCCATCTGCTGGTCAACAGCCAATGCAGTCAAATCACGCGCCAATGAGTCCAGCGTAGGTGTCCCAGCAGGCTGTTTTGCGTTACCACCGTTATTAGTAGCACCGTTCTTCCCCATTTGTTGGCGACGACGAGGTGTATCACTAACCCCTAGTTTGCGCAAGATGACCTTACGTGCCTGAGCCAGATCCAAGTTCAACGTTGCTAAAATCCGCGAAGACAAAATACTTTCATCAGACAACAACGCTAACAATAAATGTTCTGTCCCAATTTTAGTGGCACCCAACCGCTTAGCTTCATCCCCGGCTAATGACAACATGTCCTTAGCTTTAGGTGAGTAAGGTAAGTAGGTGTCTTTGCTAACACCGCTCAAAGTACCGTAACCCGTGAAGCGTTCGATTTCTTCACGAACGTCCTCTTCTGTCACGTTAAACTGCTGCAGGACCTTGCTAGCAATCCCATTTTGTTCAATCGTCAATGCCAGTAGCAGATGTTCAGTACCAACAGCCTGGTGTTTAAAGTACTTTGCTTGTTCTTGTGCTAAAACTAAAACGTCCTTGGCACTTGGCGTAAATAAATTGTCCATATGTTGATCCTGCCTTTCTCTTATTCATTCAACTCGTGCAGGTTAATCTTCAAAACGTAATCGGTTTAAGACACCAATTAAAATCCGTGCGCGCAACGTATTTTCAACATCACGGTCAGCCACATTTAACGTGTCTTTATCAATTGCCGCTAAAATAATGTTTGCTTCGCGTTCCTTCAACACACCATCGTTAAACAGTGAATTAATGATAGCAAACGCATCATGCTGATTGATTGAGTCGCCGACTACATCAGTTAGCAAACTGTCCAGCACATCGGCATCAGCCAGTAAATTCACCTTTTCAATTCGAATGTAGCCACCGCCACCACGCTTACTTTCAACAATGTACCCGTTTTGAATGGTAAACCGGGTCTTAATCACATAGTTGATCTGTGACGGAACGACGTTAAATTGGTCGGCAATGTCTGAGCGTCGAATCTCAACTTGTTCGGCCTCTGCCAAAATCCCCTTCAAATACTTTTCGATGACATCTGAAATATTTGTTGGTCCTTCCATCATCGCTCACCCCAATCTTTGACTAATATTGACTATATTATACGAAGATTACGTTATTTTGCAATCAAAAAGTTTTTCCAAGCCCTGTCATGACAAAGTTTCACGACTTCGACCGGGTTGTTACTATACGCTGAATTTTGGTGAGATGTTAGTAAAAGAACTTTTGATGCAGAAAAGAGCGTTCAGCAGAGGTCTGGAAGCTGTGAGTAAGACACAGAACTTCTGCACGGGTCGCGTTTGCTGAAGCGTGCTACACTTTGTGCTATGACCGTAGCCATACAAAAAGCGTTCGCGATATCAAAATTATCGCGAACGCTTTGGTTTGGTGTGGAAGCATTCAGTTTATGTAGTGAAAACGCGATATAAAGCCTTGAATCGCTGTGCAGAATCTAGCCGCTGTCCGTGGCTAAAGCCACTACCACCGTCTTTATTCTTGCTCGGCTCACACCCGGGCTTGATCTCGCTCTGTTATTTCCACCCTTGTTTATCCAATACCATTTGCCAAAAATCGTGTTCATAGTGTGTGCTGCGGGCAAAGGCCAACTGCATTTTTGCTTGGGTCGCTTCATCTGCCTGGTCAGCAATCGCATTGGTTAACGCCAATTGGTCAGCTACTGAATCAACATAATCATCAGCCTGGTAACTGTCGATCCATGCTTGGTAAATTGGCACCGGTGAATGCAACCCAACGAGGTGTTTACCAATGTCTGCATACAACCATGCACATGGTAATAATCCGGCTACTGCTGCAGCAACGCCTTGGTCCGTCAGCGTTCGATACATGTGCGATGTGTACGCATATGTCGTTGGAGCCATCGGTGTTTGCTTCACATCTGCATCACTAATGTTAAGTTCCTTGAAAAAAGTTTCGCGTGTACTGATTTCACCTGCGCGCAATCCCGCTGCCAGTTCTGCCAGCATTCGTTTGACATGACCATCGTCACTAGTGGCCGCGGTCAGCTCATGAATTTTCGCAAAGTCATGCAAATAATGATGGTCTTGAATTAAATAATATCGAAATACATCTTCTGGCATCGATCCATCACTTAACTGCTTGATGAACGGATGGTGAATACTTGCCTGCCACATACGCTCGTTGTTTTGTAATGCCTGCTCACTAAACGTCATCTGATTAATCGCTCCTATTAAAAGATTACGCTTCAGTATACCAAAACAAAAAAGAGCTTACCGACAAGTATCCTCATCGACAAGCTCTTGCAAAAACAGATTAGTAATTAGTCAAAGCTAACAACGTTTTCTGCTTTACCAGTTTCAATTAATTGTTTGTTGTTGTTCAAGGCAAATTGCACCATGTTACGAACAGCAGTCTTCGTGTAGAAGGCGATATGTGGGCTAACCAACACGTTTTCGCGCTTCATCAAGTTCTTCAAACGTTCGTCAGGAATAGCATCGAAGCTACCAAAGTCAGCATTGAAGATACCAACTTCTTTTTCGTAAACGTCCAAAGCAGCACCGGCAACCTTGCCAGAGTCTAAGGCAGCAATCAAGTCATCAGTGTCGATCAAATCACCACGGGCTGGGTTCAAGATGTAAACGCCATCCTTCATCTTGCCGAAGGCTTCAGCATTCAACATGTGGAAGTTTTCCTTCGTTGCAGGTGCATGAAGTGAGATAACATCAGCTTGCTTGTATAATTCGTCCAATGTGTCGACGTAGATGCCTTCCTTTTCCAATTCAGGATTGTGGAAAACATCGTAGGCAACAATTTTGGCACCAAAGCCACGGTAGATTTGCATTGCGGCACGGCCGATACGACCAGTAGCAATGACACCAACTGTCAAGGTGTTCAATTCAGTGGCAATGTCTGGTGCCCATTGCAAGTCACCCTTTGCTTGACGGTTAGCGTATTGAGGTGTGTGCCGTAGCAAACGCATCAATTCAGTAACTGTGAATTCAGCAATAGCTGCTGGCGAGTAAGCAGGCACGTTAGTAACTTTGAAACCGTTACGTTTAACAGCATCAGCATCAACGTTATCAACACCAACATTCCGTAATGATAAGTTAGTAATGCCAAATTTGGCTAACTTATCTAAAACAGATGCCGTGTAAGGTTTTTGTTGGTACACAACGGCACCATCAAAGCCTTCAGCTTGGTCGACTGTTTCGTCAGTCAAAAGTTCCTTAACTGCCTTAACTTCGATACCTTGTTCTTTGGACCATTCTTCAACGTATGGGCGTTCGTCATCACGAATACCGTAAGCAATAATTTTCACTTTGAACTACCTCCAGATTGTTTTAACACTATTCCAGTATAGCACGCGTTTCCCTGCATTGAAGCCGTTTTCATTTGTGAAATTCCATTTGTGAAAACTTTTTACATAAGCTATGCCTTAGCAATGGGTTTGTGAACATTTATAAGCAAAATTATTTTTTCTTTGTTATTTTTATCACAAGACTTATGAATCATCTATTTCAGTCGCTTTTGGCATTCGATATCCCATCGTCAGCATCACAACTGCTGCAATTATCAATGCGCCACCCAGCCCATCTGCCCATGAAAATGGAATGTGGAGCACCGTAATTGAAATTACAGTTGCGGCCAGCGGTTCAAACGCGTCCAACAAACTAGCGGTCGTCGGTGAAATGTAAAGCAGGCTCACCGCGTACATGACAAATGCCAATAACGTACCAAATAAAATAACCGCACTAATTGCTAGCACCCGCGTTGGTGTTAATGGTGGTACCCCAACCCAGATTGGCTGAATAAAGTTCATTGCAAGTCCACCAATCAAAAGGCCCCAGCCATTAACGGGTCCAGCACCATACACTGGTAGCAATGGCCGCGGCAACAATGTGCTAGACGCCACCGCGACTGCTGACATCAATCCCCAAAACAGCAAAGCCGGTGACACCGCTAAATGTGTTAGTTGTCCGTGGGTAACCACAAAAAAAGCACCAACTAAGGCAAATACCATTCCGATTGTTTCTGCACGAGAAGGCAACTGCCTGTGAAACACGATGTAGTACAACGTGATCACAATTGGTCCCAAGAACTGTAGAATCGTGGCGACAGCAGCATTCCCGTAACGGATTGCCAAAAAGTAAAAAAACTGAATCGGAATAAGTCCCAACAGTCCAAATAAAACTTGTTGTAAGGCAGCCCGCTTATTTTGCCACACACGTAGCGGCTGTTGATGCCGTAAAGCGCTGTAAGTTAATAATAATATTCCCGCAAAGGTCATTCGAACAGCAGTAAGCCATGCAGGCGTAACCGCGTGTTCACCATGAAAAAGCGTCTGTGCAATAACACCCGAGACGCCCCATAATGTTGCACCACCACTAGCCAGCAAAATACCCAGTAACCGTTTATTCTGTGTCTGTTTCACGTACATTTCTCCTACGAATTAATCATCGATTTTTCGATTAGCTAACCGGTTTCGTCGCTCAAAGACCGTCGCATACCACATAATGCCGGCAATAATTTCCAAAAGTGCAAGTCCACCCAGTAAACTACGGGTTAGCCCATTTTCTGCAAATAATGCAACCAGCAAAATAAATAACCCAAACAAAACAGCTAACGCCACCGTAATCGCTAAAACAAATTTACCAAACTGGTGCGCACGTTGCCACCATCCCAGTGCAAAGGCCACTGAATAAACGACCAGCGTTAACCACCAGCCACCAATATTTTGTGCCGTCACATAATGTTCTGCCGGCCGCAAACTAAGCGTGCCGACACACACTGCCATCAAGACCCACACAACAATTGTTAAAACGCGTGCTTTTCGTGTCATCATATTCCTCCACTATCATCTAAGGTAACACAGCTTTCATCTTCTACGCAGCCACACTGATTCAAAAAAGTGCCCTACTGAAAAATGGCTCTTTTCAGTAAGGCACCTGTTGGTTAACTCTATTGTCTTGGATGATTAACGTCCTCACGCTGCCCTGCCAGATGATAATGGGTGTTAGCAGCCACAATGGGTTCCGGCTGTCCATCTAAGCGGGCAGCTAAAACAGCTGCCAACGATAACAATTGGTCATTTGATAATTCAGACAGCTTTATCGCGGTACTTATTGTTGGTTGATCCCATTGTTCCACACCGCGACCAGACTGCTTATCCAATACAATCTCCATCAGTAAACCAATATTACTAAATAAATGACTATGGGCCGTTTCAGTGACTCGCGTTAGCCAGGTTAAAGTTACTTGAGCTGGTTCCTTTAACGCCTGTTGCTTATGTGGAATGACCTGTAAGCAATCCAAAAAGGCAACGTTATGTAGCTGACTGACTGCTTGTGCTGCCGCCAGATCAGTCACAATCGGTGTCGCCTCAGTTGTCGTCATAATTTCATCTAAATAAGCTAGTCGCCAAATCAATTCAAATGGTTGGCGTGCCTTTCGCTCAGCCCGTAGCCAGTCACTGAAAACCTGACTAGCACGTGTGTTTTCAACAGTCATGCGGCCACTCTCCTTAACGCTTTAAAGCCAATTTAGCACGTTCGCTTTACTGACCCAACTAAGAAGCCTCAAAACACACCTTTTTATAAGTACTTTTATAAAAACTATTATATTATTTATAATCGGCCATCAGCGTTGCTAATTCGTCGATCATCACGTCGACTTCTGCTTGATCAGCCGCGTTAGCACCGCTGGCTAAATCATGGCCACCGCCATTGTGTCGTTTCGCGAGCTCATTAATTGCAGGCCCCTTGGACCGTAAGTGAACACGATAAGTTCCGTCTTCATTTTCGACAAACAGTAACCAGGCGCGAACTGCTGCTAACCGGCCAGGCGTCGACACGAGTGGTTGAATTTGGCTCTTGTCCAAATCAAGCTCCTGCATCCGTTTTTGCGTAATCATAAAATGAGCAGCACCATTGGCATCAATCGTGATGTCTTCGAATATTTCACCCATCAAGTATCCTAATCCACGGCTCAACTCAGATTGATGTCGACTCACATCAGTCGCATCAATTCCTAATGCCAGTAATTGGCTCGCAATGGCAAAGGTATGCGCACTAGTCGCTGGATACAAAAAGCGCCCTGTGTCACCGACAATACCGGCATAAAATAGCTGTGCAGCATCACGCGTCAATTTAAGCAAACCGGCACTATCATTGATTAAATCAACAAGCAATTCTGATGTGCTAGATGCCTCTGGCAGTACCCATTGTAAATCGCCGTAAGCATCATCATTAGGATGATGATCGATTTTAATCAGCTTTGACCCTTGGTTGAAACGGTCGTCATCGACACGCTCTGTATTCGCTGTATCAACAGTGATTACAAGTGCATTTGCATAAGTTTCATCACCGATTTCATCACTTTGACCCAGCCAGCCTAAATCGGTTGGAATGTCGCCAACTGCATAAATGTTTTTGCTAGGGAAAGCTGCCTGTAACACTTTTTGAAACCCAAATTGGGAGCCTAATGCATCTGGATCAGGTCGCTGATGTCGATGAATAATAATCGTCGATGCTTCAGTGATTGCCGTTAATATTTCTGCTTGAATCGTCATTGCTGATCCTCTTTCCTGATACGCTTTTAATTATTTAAATCATGCCACAGCGCCTGTGAAAACGCCACCGATGAGACACTTGAAGATCATTTAGAAAAAAGTTGGGCAACTGTGAGCAAGATCTGAAACGCCCGTACAGATGGGTTCTCAATCCGGTAGGTGTTTCGTCCTCTGCACAGCGACTTGCCCTTGTCCCACGTTTTCCCTATTTTAAGTTCATACAGCAAAAAAGTGCTCAGGACAAAATGACTTATGTCCCAAGCACCTTCCTATTTATTAATCGGGACAACAAGATTTGAACTTGCGACCCCTGCGTCCCGAACGCAGTGCTCTACCAAGCTGAGCTATGTCCCGAAAAAAATTACCGCCACCATGATCGGTGGCGGTAACAATGATGCACCCAGTAGGAGTCGAACCTACAACCTTCTGATTCGTAGTCAGACACTCTATCCAGTTGCGCTATGGGTGCGTGTTTCATAACAATTGTTACGAAAAGCGGAAGACGGGATTCGAACCCGCGACCCCCACCATGGCAAGGTGATGTTCTACCACTGAACTACTTCCGCAAAACTTGGAACAATGCCGACTAGAGGATTCGAACCTCCGACCCCCGCTTTACTAGAGCGGTGCTCTGACCAACTGAGCTAAGTCGGCAACACTATGCGGATGAAGGGACTCGAACCCCCATGTCAAAAGACACTAGAACCTAAATCTAGCGCGTCTGCCAGTTCCGCCACATCCGCAGCATCTGATTCTTGTTCCCTCATCAGACAACTATTAGATAATATCATTTGGCGTTAAATCATGTCAACAAGTTCATCGCTTTTCTTGAAGTTTTTTTGGAATGACCATGAAATGAGAGCGTAGGACAAAGGTCGGGAAGTTCTTAGTCTGTACAACAGCTTGACTTTTATCCCCCCGCCTTCACTATTTAAGTTCACAAATCAAAAAGAGCGTTTTATTCTTTAGCTAACCGATAGTCATTATGAATCTAGATGTTTTATGTAAAAGAACCATCGCCCTCAAGTATATGAAGGCGATGGTTCTTTGTTTTTATATAATGGAAAAACGAGTTCCTCGACCTTGATTTCTGTGCAGAACCTGGCCGCTGTCCGGAGCTTTGCGCCTACCACCGTCCTTGTTCTTACTCGAAATCAGACCAGGTCGACTCACTCTCTATCTCTAAAACGAGTTCTTCAGCCCAAGACCCTGTGCCTAACCTGCCAACCGTCCAGGGCTAAAGCCCTTACCGCCCGGCTTGTTAGTGCTCAGGTCTTAACCGGGCTGACTCACTCTCTACTTCTTTTCGATCTTCTTTACGCCGCGCATGTAAGGAACTAATACATCGGGGATTGTTACTGAACCATCCTCATTTTGGTAGTTTTCCAAAATGGCAGCTACAGTACGGCCGACTGCCAATCCAGAACCATTCAATGTGTGGACCAAGTTAACCTTACCGTCTTCATCCCGGTAACGAATCTGGGCGCGACGAGCTTGGAAATCCTCACAGTTAGAACAGCTCGAGATTTCACGATAGGTTTCCTGATGTGGAATCCAGACTTCAATATCGTGTGTTTCTGCAGCTGTAAAGCTCATATCACCCGTTGCTAAGGTGATTACATGATATGGCAGTTTTAACTGTTGCAAAATGTTTTCAGCGTTATGTGTCATCTTTTCTAGTTCATCATAAGATGTCTCTGGCTTAACATACTTCACCATTTCCACCTTGTTGAATTGGTGCATCCGAATCAGACCACGCGTGTCACGTCCAGCCGAACCAGCTTCAGAACGGAAACTTGGTGTCAACGCCGTCAGGTAAACTGGTAACTGTGCAGCAGGCAGTACTTCATCACGATAGTAGTTCGTTAATGGCACTTCAGCGGTTGGAATTAAGGTCAGATCCTGATCCTTAATTTGAAAGACGTCTTCCTTAAACTTAGGGAATTGACCTGTTCCATACATGGAATCACTGTTGACCATGTATGGGGGAATAACTTCTTCATAGCCTTCAAGTTCATGTTGATCCAACATGAAGTTATAAACGGCCCGTTCTAATTTTGCACCCATCCCCATGTAGTAAACAAAACGTGCACCAGAAACCTTTGCAGCACGTTTAAAATCAAGAATTCCTAAGGCTTCACCAATTTCCCAATGTGCCTTTGGTTCAAAATCAAAATGCCGAATGTCCCCAACTTTGCGGTCTTCACGAGAATAGTTTTCGTCCGGTCCGACGGGATCTGTATCATGAGGAAAGTTTGGTAGACGAGACATTTTGTCAGTATAAGTGTCGAGCACTTCTGCTAATTCAACATCCAGTGCCTTTATCTGTGCGCCAACCTCACGCATTTCAGTAATTTGTGCCGTTGCGTCTTCCTTATTTCGTTTGGCCACACTAATGGCGTCTGAAACCTTATTACGCTGACCTTTTAATTGCTCTGTTTGTTGTAATAGTTCGCGCCGTTTTTCGTCGAGCTCTAAAACTGCATCGATTTCTTCTGGTTTAACCGCCCGCGTTGCTAACTTTTCCTTAGCTTCATCGGGATTGTTACGAATTCGTTTGATATCTAACATTGTCTTGCCTCCGCTATTTTTATATACAAAAACGCCATTCATCCCCAGTAATAATTGGGACGAATGACGTTAAATTCGCGGTACCACCCAAGTTCACCATTGCTGATGCACTCAAAACATGATAACGACCTTCGCCGTGCAGTATTACCTGCCCACTGACGTTGTTTGGAGAGTTCATTGTCGGCTTACACCAGCTCCGACTCGCTTGTTAATGAACTATGAACAACTGTGTTTAATTCGTTCGTTTAATTTAGGTATAGATTACCGCATTTACACACAATTAACAACTTTGTTTCCCTAATTAAGCAGTTGCAACCTGCAACTGTGCTAGCTTGGCATCAATCTGCTGTAGCACCATATCGGCGGCATCTTTGCTTTCGACAAAGTCATACTTATCCCCGTCAATTTTCATCTTAGGGCCAAAGTCATAGTTGTCGTACCAAGCTTCATAACGGGCATTTAGCTGCTTGTAGTATTCATATAACGATGGGTCTGTAGCGATTTGCTCGTATTCACGACCACGCTTTTCAATGCGTTCCAACATGGTCTCAAACGAAATGTCGATGTGGATCAATAGGTCAGGGTTCTTAGCATGCAAGGCATCCGGTAATTCTTGCATCATGTTGTCCAAAAGTGAATCGTAAATGTCAACTTCCGTTTCAGTAGACCGACCTAGATCCGCATTCAAATGAAACAACAATGAGTCTTCGTAGATTGAGCGATCCATCACACTTGAATCATCAGCAAAAGAAGCTTTGATGGCATCCATCCGCTTATTTAAGAAATAAATCTGCAGTAAAAAAGCGTACTTCTTAGGATCCTTGTAGAACAATGGCAAAATAGGATTGTCCTCCACTGATTCGTAAAATGCTTCAGTGTGCAAGTGAGTTGCTAATAAATCGGTCAAACTTGTCTTTCCTGCACCAATGGTACCTGCTAAAACAATCATCTACTTACTCTCCCCTGTGTTCATCGACTTCACTTAAATAAAACGCCACAATCTGTGGTCTAACCTACCAAAATGGGACGTCTTTCTTTCTTCTACATATTGTAGCACGTCTAATTAATACCGCCATATCTTGTAGTTTAAAAAGTAAAAAGTAATCTTTCTGTCATGTTTTTTGTTCACCTGAGAAAGCCTAAACATGCTTACCACATCACACGTTGTCGCTGTTCAACAGCTTTCATTCGTTGTGCAAAATATGTTTCTTCCATGACATTTTTCAACTAAAAAAGTCGACCTCACAGTCGACTTTTCAGAGCGCTTATTTTGTATTTTCAGGTTCCTGCTTAACTGCATCTGCAGGATCGTAACTTTCACCAACCGTCCGTGGTGTTAGGTCCACCTTGTCCAACGGAATCATGTGCGTATGATGACGAATCTTGTAGTATGACCATAAGATCAGGAACAATGGCACACTCATGTACGTTACCAAGATAGCTTGTAAATCAAGCTGTGCAAAGGACTTCAAATCTTGTCCAACAATGACAACGATTCCCAATACTAACGCCAAGATGGGGCCTACAGGGAACCAAGCTGCATGATAGCGCAATTCAGAAACTTTGTGTCCTTGCTTGATGAATGCACGCCGGAACCGGTAGTGGCTGATGGCAATACCAAGCCATGCAATAAATCCAGTTAGACCAGAAGCAGCCACCAAATACATGTAGATCTTTGGTCCAAAGATACTAGTCATGAATGTCAGCAACCCGACAATCGTGGTGCCTAACAGTGAGGCCATCGGAATGCCGCGCTTGTTCGTCTTACCAAAGAATGAGGCAGCGTAGCCTTCATTAGCCAAGGAGTATAGCATCCGCGTAGATGCGTACATCCCCGAGTTAGCAGATGAAATAACAGATGTTAGAATCACGGCATTCATCACACTCGCTGCGGCTGCTAAACCAGCACGCCGGAAAACTAATGTGAATGGACTAATTGCAATATCAGAAGCACTCGAACCTAGTAAATCATGGCTCGTGTAGGGGATGATACATGCAATCACAAAGATCGCCAAAATGTAGAATAACAAAATCCGCCAGAACACTTGGCGAATGGCCTTTGGAATACTTGTTTCAGGCGTCTCACTTTCACCTGCTTCAATCCCGATCAGCTCAGTCCCTTGAAACGAGAAACCAGCGACGACAAAGACAGAAAGTAAAGCTGGCACGCCGCCAACAAATGGGGCCTTCTTATAAGTTAAGTTTGAAAAACCAGTGGCGTGACCACCCATGATACCAAAGATTGTTAATGTTCCAATTACTAAGAACACCAACACAGTGACGACCTTAATGATCGACATCCAGTACTCGGTTTCACCAAACGAACGTACTGATAAGGCATTGATCGTAAAAATAATAGCAAGTGCAATCATACTAAAAATCCATGCTGGTACGTGTGGTAACCAAAATTGCATCACCAATGCCGCCGTTGAAACGTCAACCGCCAACGTAATGGCCCAGTTAAACCAATAATTCCAGCCCATTGCAAATCCTAAAGCTGGATCCACGAACTTCGTTGAATAAGCTGCAAATGATCCGGTAAGTGGCATGTAAGTTGCCATCTCCCCCAAGCTGGTCATTAAAAAGTAGACCATGATCCCAATCGCCGCGTATGCGACCAGCGCACCACCAGGGCCGGCTGATGAAATTGCCGAACCAGATGCCACAAATAACCCTGTTCCAATACTACCGCCTAGTGCAATCATGGATAGGTGACGCGTCTTCAATTCACGCCGCACTGTCCGATTTTCATTTTCTGCCATATCGAGTTCCTCCCATTTTTTAAAGAGAAGCACTTGATGTAATCTGAATAAACAAAAAGGTCGGTCTGCTTAACATGTACAATGACACGCTAAACAAACCGACCGCCTAAATTCATCCTGGTCAATCGTTGATAGCGCTCCGCGGCGTTTCTATTTGCCGCGACAGTCCGTCAGCTATTAACCAACGGCCCAACCTCCACTTAAATCAGTAAGCAGAAATTTCGGCGACGCACCCTTTAACTTAGCCTCAGCAAACCTGATTGTTCTGTGCTAAGCGACTCATGATTGTCGCAACCTCTTCATTCGATATGAGTTGAGTATAAAAAGAGTGCCCGCAAATTGCAAGCACTCTTTTTCATGTAACCGGATTCAATTTAGATTTTATACTTTATAAATGCAATTCGTTGCGTTTTTCATGCAACAACGCCTTGAGCTTTGCCGTAAAGTTCGGATAGTTCGTTGTGCTTTCATTCCAGTCAACGGTTGGAATAACTTCTGATTCAAAGATACGCACCAAAATACCGTGAACTGATACGCTTTGCAGTGCGCGTTGATATTGTTTGTCCGCTTCTGCAAAAACATCCAGCAATACCTGTGAGCCACGATTAGCTAGTGGCTCAACATCATCAAACACACGATCGATCAGGCCGTTATTAGGAAATGAAACAATGTCACCTTCCATGGCGACCACTGCGTCCCAAACACTGATTTCTTGTGCGTCACGACCGAGTGTAAAACCGCCTTGATTCCCGGAAACGGAGCGAACCAAGCCAGCCACAACTAATTTGCGGATCAACTTTCGTAAGTACGTTTGCGAACCACCAATGCGTGTGTGAATCACTTCCGCACTGATGGGCACTTGGTTATTTTGGGTAGCGAGCAGTGCCAAAATACACGCTGCTTGTTCGAACCCCCGTGTTAATTGCATAGCCTCTCCTTAACCACGGAACTCGTGTTGTTATTACCATAATCATAGCACAGGCCACGTAGATGATAAACGCCACACAACTATTAACCAGTCCGACAGATTAATCTATCGGCGTTGTGGCAATCATGAAATCAGCCTGCGTTAACTGATAGAATAATTCTGTTTTCCCCGGTGCAAAAAAATCACTTTGTGCATGCATGATTTGGTGGTCAAATTGAAACCCATTTTTGATGAAGATGCGTGCAGACCGCTCATTGTCTTTGAAGTAAGAGCCATGAATCACACGGAGTCCCTTTGAAAAGCCAAACGCTAACACAGCTTGAACGGCTTCGCTCATATACCCTTGTCCCCAAAAGTCCTCATTTAACATATAGCCAATATCACGCTCACCGTGCACCGCTAAGCCTGCCTTACCAGTCCGTCCGTATAAACCAATTGTCCCAATCAACAGATCTGTTTCCGTTTGTACAATTCCCCATAACCAGCGTTGGTGCAGCATTTGTCGCATTAAAAAATCTGCTTCAAACGCACTTTTTACCGGATGAAATCCCGCTGGCAAGGCAACCTGGGGATTGTTTGCCATCAGTGTAAAAGCAGCTAGGTCTGCTTCAGTCACCGTTCTTAACGTCAGTCGTTTTGTTTGTATTGTCGTGGCCATCGTTGCCACCTCCACATGTCATGTTCGTTTGCAGATCAAATGTTGTGCGCTATCATAATGATGAGGTGAATTTATGCAAACCATTAAGCAGCAGTTAAATGCACACAGTTATTTCGCAGGCGTTATGCAAAGCACACCTGGTGCTAACTTGCAGACAACTTTTCCAACCATTGTCATCGTACCCGGCGGCTCTTATACGCATATTCCTGAAGCACAGGCCGAAGCAATCGTTTTAGCGTTTGCTGCTCAAGGGTTCAATGCCGTTTACTTACGTTACTCATTTGTCGGCGAAGTCACGCCCCTATTACCCACGCCAATTATTGAACTCGGGCAAACCATCGCACAATTAAAGAATACGCCGACGTGGCCAGTCGACTCAAACAAGGTGCTTGTGTTTGGGATGTCTGTTGGCGGGCACATCGCGGCTTTGTATAACGATTATTGGGCAGCAACGTGGCTGACTAAGGCAACCGATACCTCTGCACAAACCCGCAAACCAGCTGGTATCTTACTAGGGTACCCAGTTATCAGTCCCAAACTTGGTTTTCCAACCTCTGCCACCACTTTAGCACAGTGGACGGACACGCCGGACACTTTTGCCGCAGAGAAACACGTATCACAGCATAATCAACCGACATTTGCCTGGGTCACTGCTGATGATCAACTCGTGCCTGCTGGCAATACGTTAAGTTACGTCAATGCCATGTGGCAAATGCAACGACCAGTCGAACTACACATGTTCGATCACGGGCCGCACGGATTAGCATTATCCACAGCAGTGACCGCCGGCAAATCCTCACATGACAACCCACATGTGGCCCATTGGTTTGAACTAGCTTTAGAATGGATTGATCACTTATTCGCAGAAATTCCAGATTAAGAACAATATAATCGTTACCATAATGCTTAGCAGACATTAACGTTTGCTAAGCATTTTTGTGAGCTAATCACAAAGCTTGATATAACAGCCTTTAAAAACTGTTTCCGGTACAAACATTATCAGCGAAAATTAATGTGAAAAACGGTAGCCATTTTTAAATAAACCGTGTAGAATGCTTTTTCGTGGTCAAGATAATGACCTTTTCATCAGGCAGTGACCAGCCAATGAAAAGTGTAACTGAACCTAAGTTGCCCACCCATAATTTGGTCACTGTCATGATTCCTCGTGAATCAACCTGGCCGTCACTGACGGTACATTGCAGTACGTAACAAATCGTTTCGCTAACTAACGGTGTGGACGTTATTAGTAAATGATGCGGGCGTACTAATAAAAGGAGCGAGTCTCATGACATCATCCACTTTGAACGTAACATTACATTTCGCAGAAATGAACGACTTACCTGCTATCAAGGACATCATTATGGATGCCCGGGCCTTTTTGGCAGAACAAGGGATCGATCAATGGCAAAACGGCTATCCTGAAGATGCTGTCATCGCCGCCGATATTGCCCGCGGCGAAACGGTCGCCTTGAAGGACGACGAAGGGACCATTTTAGCTATTGCTTCATTGGTAAAGGGCTTCGACACACCGTATGAAGGAATCGTTGATGGTAACTGGCGTGTTGCTGGTACCACCAACAACTATGTTTCCATTCATCGGGTTGCGATGGCAAAAGCATCACGTGGTCATCACTTGACACATGATTTCTTCAACTTAATGTTGGATCAAATTACCGCTGACCCAGACATCGAAAGTGTTCGCATCGATACGCATCCTGAAAACTTCGGCATGCAACACGTGATTGAAACGAATGGTTTTACGTATGTCGGATTAGTCCCTGTCATCGGTGGCAAACCAAATGAAACAGACGTTGCTTACGACTTAATCGTTGAGCGTTAATTGAATAAGATCAGGCACCTAGAACATCTATGATGATGTTCTAGGTGCTTTTTCATTTTGAGCGCAATTATAAGACATTTCTGTGTACCTTCACTTGATATCAGCTATGTATTTGCAAAGATCAGCACCACTTAGTTAGTCGAAACTTTCTGCCACGCTTATCTCGCTACTTTTTAATCTGTCTTTAATGCGATATACTGTTTGCATGCACATAAAAAGGAGTGAGTCTGTTGAGTACTGAAATTACACCTGATCAAATTAACCGTTACCAAGAAGAACTTGCAAGCCGCAAGGACGCTGCCGTTTTGGAACGTGCCGTGAAGAAAAACGGGATTCTTGCCACTGCGCAAGATGATGCCGCTAACGTCGACATGACCCCCGTGTTCTCCATTGACTTAGACACTGGTCACGTTGCGAACCAAAAGCAAAGTGGTCGCTGTTGGATGTTTGCCGCATTGAACACCATGCGTCATGACATGAAGGATACCTTCAACTTGCCAGGCGACTTTGAGCTTTCCCAAAATTACACTTATTTCTGGGACAAATTTGAAAAAGCCAACTACTTCTATGAAAATGTCTTAGCAACTGCTGACAAGCCATTAGATGACCGTAAAGTCGCCTTCCTAATGACGACCCCTCAACAAGATGGTGGTCAATGGGACATGATTTGCGCCATCATCGAAAAGTACGGCGTTGTGCCACAGTCAGTGATGCCAGAAACGTTCAGTTCATCTGCTTCATCTGACATCAACGGTTTGTTGAACTTGAAGTTACGCAAAGATGCCGTTGAATTACGCGAATTAGTTGCTAACAAAGCTAGCCGCGCTGAAATTGATGAAATTAAAGATCGTAAGCTCCAAGAAATCTACCGGATGTTGGCTTACACATTTGGCGAACCTGTCCAAAAGTTCGACTTTGAATATCGCGATGAAAACAAGGACTACCACATCGACCGTGATTTAACGCCTAAGTCTTTCTTTGACAAGTACGTTAACTGGGACTTATCTCAATACGTCTCAATTATCAATGCCCCCACTGATGACAAAGCCTACAACAAGACCTACACCGTTGAAATGCTTGGCAACGTGGTCAATGGCCGCGACGTAAAGCATCTGAGCGTTTCCATGGCTGACTTTAAGAAGCTCGCCATCGAACAGTTGCAAGCCGGACAGAGCGTTTGGTTTGGCTGTGATGTTGGTCAAAGCTCTGACCGTAAAGCCGGCATCATGGACACCAAGGTTTACGCGAAGGACGAATTGTTCGACGTTGACTTCTCCATGAGCAAAGCAGAACGCTTAGACTACGGTGAAAGCTTGATGACCCATGCTATGGTATTGACTGGGGTTGACCTTGTGGACGGCAAACCAACTAAGTGGAAGGTTGAAAATTCATGGGGTGACAAGGTCGGTAATAAAGGCTACTTCATCATGAGTGACGCCTGGATGGATCAATACTGTTACCAAGTTGTCGTGAACAAGCGCTTCATGTCAGAAGACTTGTTAGCTGCACAAGCGCAAGACCCAGAAATGCTCCAACCTTGGGATCCAATGGGCGCCTTGGCATAAAAGGTATGAGCGTAATCCATCAGTCTGCACAACTGCTTGACTTATGGACCGCGTTTTGACCATTTACATTTATAAACGAAAGACCAACCTGAAAACATAAATGCTTTCAGGTTGGTCTTTTTTGCGTAAAAAAACTAGCTCCTTAATTAAGTACCCGTTATTAATGATTGCAACCATTTCTTGATCTGACTTTAAGCTTCCTTTATGGTCATCCTCGTAAGCTAGTAACATCAAGCAACACCTAAGGAGTGACTCACTATGCTAAAAGACACCGAAAATCTGATTGCTACCAAAATCATTCGTGCCAACTGCCCCATTCTCATCGCAGAAACAGAGACCGGTCGACAAATCAACGTTCGGTTGTCACGTGCTCAAAAACATGATCCCTTATTTTGGCAAATCATCACGGATATTTTACGTGAGCGAATTTGGGTGCCTATTTCTAAAAAAAGACATCAACTCGTAGCCGACGGTTGGTTACGTCCACAACCAGCTATGATAGCGGCAGTCGCTTCTGATGGCATTTTCGACTACAATAAATAGTAATAACACGATACGAAGGAGTACATCATGGATCAACTAGCACGTGGACTTATCGTAGAAGACGAACAGGCAGTGTCTGACAACATTAAAGAGCTACTAGCCAAAACTTTAACATGCGACCAGGCCTTCGATGGCGAAGATGGTGAATTTAAAGCAACCCAAGGTATTTACGACCTCATCATCCTCGATTGGATGTTACCAATGGAAAGTGGTCTCGATGTCTTGAAGGCCATTCGTGCGCAGCATCTCGATGTACCGGTGTTATTTCTGACGGCTAAGGATGGTCTGGATGACAAGATTCGTGGTTTTAACTTAGGCGCTGATGATTATCTTACAAAGCCTTTTCATCGCGAAGAACTGCTATTACGCGTTCGTGCATTACTTAAACGAAGTGGTCATTTAGCAAATGAAAATATCCTAACCATGGACGACATTACCATTAACTTACAAAACCACGCCGTGACAGTACGTGATGAAACAATCCAGCTAAACGGTAAGGAATTCGACCTGCTCGTTTATTTCATGCAAAACCAAGGTACTATCATCACAAAAGATCAGATTTTCGACCGCCTGTGGGGGTTTGATTCCGAGACCTCAATTACGGTGGTCGAAGTGTATGTCTCAAATCTTCGCAAAAAGTTGAAGCCGACTGGCGCTGATCAATATATCAAAACGCTTCGCAACGCTGGTTATTTGATTAACGCTGAAAGCTAGGACGACTTATGGATACTAAAAATCATTCCAAACAACCGCAACATGCCTTCGCTAAACAGCAATGGTGGCTTTTTGTCGGCGAATTAGTTAGTTTTGCAGCCATTTTCTTAACGATGGCACTTATTTTATGGCGCGTTTTTCAACCGGCCATCTATCAAAGTGTCAACCAGGGAATTCGCGTGCAACGCCAAGTTATCTTAGGCAAACAACCTACCGGCGGTCCTGCGAGCCAGGATGCTTACTGTTCAATCGCCTTTCGAACGTCAATTTTAGTTTATAACGACCACGGGCAGTTACTGAATGGGAACGTCAATCGCCCCGTCAATAACCAAACCAGCGGTACAAACGCCGACCAAAGTAAATATATCAAAACGCTTCAACAGATCAAGCTTCGCAAAACAAGTCTCAACATGTTGCGTGATGTCCGTGTTAACAATCAGAATAGCTTTCGGACACTCACCTTCTACGTACCTGAAAGTAATCCCAACCTGGCGTATGCCGGCTACTACGTCATGATTGTGACGAATACGGATTCAGAACGTGTCTCTGTTCAAATATTTAAGCGTGTCCTAACGTGGACGATGCTATTCTTTTGGCTTGTGTCGATCGTATTAAGCTATGTGTTAGCGCGCCTTAACATGCGACCAATCATGCGTTCCTGGCGGCGACAACGTGAATTTGTGGCTAATGCAGCCCATGAATTACGAACACCGCTCACAATCATCCAAAACAAACTTGAACTCATGCTGACACATCCAAATGACAAAATCGTTGACCAAACTGAACAGATCACAATGTCCTTAGGCGAAGTACGGCGGCTAAATGGGCTCACTAGTGACCTGCTGTTACTCGCACGAAGCGATTCTGATATGACCCAAATCAACACCGAAGCGGTTGCGATGAAGCCATTCCTTGAAAATGTTATTCAGCCTTACTCAGAAATCGCTGCCAGCCAGGATAAGCACTTTGATTCCACCATTGACCTAACACAAACCTTATCAATTGACCGCCAGCGGATCCATCAATTGATTGTTATTTTCCTCGACAATGCGCTTAAATACACGACGACTGGTAATGACATTAGCTTCACCGCCAAACAGGTCGGCAATCGTTGGATATTACGTGTCGCCGATACTGGCATCGGCCTATCTGATGCTGATAAACCACACGTCTTTGAGCGCTTCTACCGCGTTGATAAGTCCCGCAGTCGACAAACAGGTGGGAACGGGTTAGGCCTCTCAATTGCAAAATGGATTATTGATAGTCATAAAGGACGCGTTGCGATTACGGATAATACTCCTACTGGAACCATTTTCACCATCAGTTTCCCAATGACAAAAGCTAAATAAAGTGCCCGAGATACGTTAAACCCTATCCAGTTGACAGGGCTCAGTGTATTTCGGGCACTATTTTTGATTTATGAACTTAACGAGGAGTGTCATGCTGTGAGACTACGAACAACCTACCGGGTTAAAAAGCAACCCGTACGGTCGTTCTAGGTCTTGCTCGCGACTTCCCGACTTATGTCCGTCCCGCTCTTTTTTTAATCAATCCGCAAAACTTGTTTATTGACCACCCGTAATTGCTTGTCAAACGTATACTGAATCGGCTGTGCGTTGGGCACTTCCACCTTACTAATGTCTGCGTCACTGACTTGGTCTAAGTACTTGATCAAAGCCCGCAAGGTACTGCCATGCGCTACAATCAGCTGGTTTTTACCATCCAATAGTCGTGGCGCCACTTGGTCGATCCAATATGGCATCAATCTAGCATACGCCATTTCAAGGCTTTCACCACGCGTTAACGCAGTTATTGGTAAGTGTGCATACCGACGATCATCGACATGTTCCGGCTTAGGCAATAGCGGTGGCACCTCGGCGTAGCTCCTTCGCCATAAGGCTACTTGCGCCTCACCATATTCGGCCTTCGTCTGTGCTTTGTTACGACCACGTAATGCACCATAATGGCGTTCATTTAGGCGCCAGCTCTTATGCTCAGGCAACCATAACTGCTTTGTTTCAGCTAATACAATGTGTGTCGTCATGATTGCACGTTGCAGCACTGAAGTATGCACATCGGTAAAGCTTAGCCCAGCTTCCGAGAGGCGCTGTCCTGCCTGGTGTGCCTGACTAACTCCAAGTGGTGTCAACGGTACATCGGTCCAACCAGTGTATAGATCATCTCGATTAGCTGTACTTTCACCATGTCGAATAATTACGAGTTCAACCATTGCATTTTCTCTTCTCTCTTATCTTTAGAGCTATCGTACCACGCTCATAATTTAAAATGAAGCCGCTACACGCATACAACTCCGCAGCTCGAATTAAAATTTTTAAATAAAAAAAGACTGAAACATAATCACTTATGCTTCAGTCTTTTGAATTAAATAATCGATTTAGAAGTGAATGTAACCTGCAGCTTCACCAGCTGAGATTGTGCGTGCGTGGTAAGCCAAACCATTGAAGTTACCTTCGATGATGTTAACTGAGCCATCGCCGTTCACACCAGTTACGTAAGCAACGTGCATGTAACCGAAGTAAGCAACTGAACCGGCACTTGGTGCTTGGTTAACTGCGATGCCACGGGCTGCTGCGTTGGCACCCCAGGCGTTACCGTTACCTAAGTAAGCGTACTTAGAAGCTGGTACACCAGCTGAGCGTAAGATACCGGCAACGAATGCAGTACATTGGCCAGCTGGGTAACCGTCGACACCACTGTTAAAGCCGGCGATACCTGCGCCAGCACCACCAACAACAGCGGCAGGAGCAGCAGGTGCTTGTTGTGCAGGGGCTGCTGGAGCTGCTTGTGAAGGAGCAGCAGGGGCTGCTTGTGATGCAGGGGCTTGACTAGCAACTGAAGTAGCTGCTTCTGAAGCAGGTGCTTGGCTAGCAGCTGATGCTGGCGCCTGGCTTGCTTCACTAGCTTGTGATGCAGGTGCTTGGCTAGCAGTTGCTTGCGTGTGCAATACTTGACCAACTAATAAGAAGTTGATGTCTGAAATGCTGTTGTTTGATGCTAAGTCAGCAATTGAAACACCGGTCTTAGCGCTAACACTTGATAAAGTGTCACCAGCTACGACTGTGTAGTCACCATCAGCGTTAACAGTTGCTGCTGAAGCAGCTTCTGAAGCTTCTGACGTAGCAGATGCTGGAGCTTCACTTGCTTGGCTAGCATTGTCACTAGTAGCTGCATCATTTGCATCAGGAATAACTAAAGATTGACCAACGTAAATCAGATTAGCGTTGGAAATGTGGTTAGCCTGAACGATTGCGTCAACAGTCGTGTGGTTCTTTTGTGCGAAAGCCCAAATGGTGTCACCCTTGATGGATTTTACCGTTGAGGCGTTAGCAGCAACGGAAGCACCGGCTAGAACACTGGCAGCGCCAGCAGTTGTTAATAATACATTTTTAATAGTCTTTTTCACGTTGTTCTCTCCTAAGTCAATTCTTGTCGTTTTATGTAACTTTTACTGTCTACCATCATAAGATAGCGGTGTGACAGGTCCATACCAGCCAGATAACACTTTGTTACAACTATTACATTAACGTTACGTGCATCCCTTCTTACACCAGCAAACGCCTTTAGAGAGGCTTTCTGAAATTGATTTTAACTTCAATTTCTTAAGCATTTTTAAAATCTTTTTTGGCACGGCCACTAAACAACCTGTTTTATTAGCACCATCATTACCGGAACAACGACCAATGATAACAAAGTTGTTTCAGTCACCATAATGGATGCAAAGTTCGCATCGGCGTTATAGAGTTTTGCAACAACCGGTGCATTTGTCATCACAGGCATGCATGATTGCAAGATAAATACCTGCTTCATGAGATTCGGCATATCACTCTTAGCCACTAATACCGTCATTAATAACGGTGCAATAACAAAGCGACCAAGCAAAATGCCAATACTGTACCGATTCAACCGCATATTTAGAATTCCGGCATTGAATACGGAAATTCCGATAAACAGCATCGACAATGGAATGGTCAAGCCACCTAAGTATGTAAATGTCTGATTCAAAAATACGGGTATGTGCCAGTTTAACATTACCAAAACAACGCCAATCATGAATCCAATCAAAGGTGCAGAGAAAACCTTTTGTAAGATTAACCTCAAACTCATACGTTCATTACTGCGCCCATCGTGTTGAATAAAGTACACACCAATCGTCCAAAAGATGGTCGTGTTGGCCATGTAATACACCAGCACGTATGGCAAGCTCTTCGTTCCAAAGATTGCCAAGTTAATCGGCAAACCCACAAACACCGTGTTGGAATTAAAGAACATCGATGCAAATAAGCCACGGCGACTCGGGTCAATGTGTAATAAATACACCAGTCCCCAGGCAATGATCATGAGCAATAACATTGACAGTACCGGAAACCGCAAATCCGGTAGCAATCGTAACAGCTCTTGTTTCGAAAAATCATGTGTGATGGATACAATCATGTATGGCGGCAACGCGACTTGCGTAACGAGCTTTGCCAACAAGCGAGTCGAATGATCATCAAACCATTTTCGAGCGGCCAAGTAATAACCAACGGCCACCATTAAAATAATCATGAGCACGCCTTGCGCACTTTCTAAAAACACTGCCATTATCATCGGGCTTTCATTTCAAAATTACATTTAGTATACCACCCGATTTAAACACCACGCTTTGTGGTCTAGTAAATCTAATCTCATACTGCCATTGTTTTTTTAAATAAAATGGTCCGAGACAAAAATCACGCTTGTCTCGGACCATTTCCAGTTAACAACATTATCCCCATTTAAATTAAAGTGTGGCTCAATCTATCACGCCTAACCTTGCTTTTTAGTTGCACGACGGTTCACGATGTTCTTGACGTCTCTGACAATCATTTTGTGCAACGGTAATGCGCGAACCACATGATCTGGGTCCACATGGTTACGAATGGCACGTAAGACGGCCTTGGGCTTTCGTGATGAGAATCGATATGAACCATTGTGCTTCGTTTGCAATGTAAAACGAGGAATCCAGCGGCCATTAAACACGACAGCAGCAACGACATAAGTCACTTCATCCCACGGAATCTGTACATATTTAGTCGTGTCCCGATCGTTATAAAATTCAAACGCCGCATCCCCGACCATGATTTTGCCGTAGTTGCTCATACTCATATATGAAGTGGCATTAGCGACTAATTCAACTTTGCTGTTTAATGATTCAACCATTTTTCTTTCCTCTCATTGCCAACATTTATGTAAGACAATGGCGGCTGCGCCCACGAAGAACGCACCGCCATCGGTTAATCATTCTATTATAGCCAACCAACTACGTGAAGGCCAACACCAACTACGAAGATACCTAGGATGATGATGATTGGAGAAACTTTCTTCTTCAATAACCACATGCATAAGAACGTCAATAGTAAGGCCATCAAACCAGGAATCAATTGGTCCAAGTTATTTTGCAAGGTTGTAACCTTCACGTTTGAAAGTGACAAACCCTTACCCATGTTGTACTGAGTCAAAGCTTCTTGAATACCCTTTGAGCCCTTTGGAAGACTGTTCCAGTCGATGTAAGATCCCTTTTGTTGTTGAATCTTAGAAACAACAGGCTTGAAGTCAATCTTAACCCACCGTTCAATCAAGGCACCGATGACGAACATCCCCATCATTGAAGCACCGCGAGTGATCTTTTGTAACAAACCACCAGATAAATCTTCACTGATACGAGAACCGGCACGGTAACCAAATTCTTGGGTGTACCACATAAAGCCCCAACGAATCAGGTTGTAAAGAACGAAGAACAAGATTGGCCCAAGAATGTTACCACCAATGGCCATTGATGCACCTAAGGCACCAATGATTGGACGTACAGTGAACCAGAAGACTGGGTCACCAACACCGGCAAGTGGTCCCATCATCCCAACTTTAACCCCTTGGATGGCAACGTCGTCAACAGGAGCACCATTGGCACGGTCTTCTTCCAAGGCAAGCGTAACACCAATAATTGGTGAAGCTAAGTATGGGTGAGTGTTAAAGAATTCCAAGTGCCGCTTGTAAGCCGCAATCCGGTCTTCTTTTTTTGTATATAATTTGTTCAATGCAGGCATCAGAGAGTATAGCCAGCCAGCGTTTTGCATCCGTTCATAGTTCCAAGAACCTTGGATAAACGTGGACCGCCAAGCGACCTTCAGCCGATCATTTCTACTTAATGTTACTTTTTTGCTATCAGCCATTTTCTTTTCCCTCCCTAATTTTAATAGTCATCTAAAATGTCGCCTAACGGATCGCCAGTGTTGTTATTACCACTGTCACCTCCGTTACCGTTACCACCTTCGTCAAGCTTCAAGTACATCAAAGCAAGTGACAAACCGATGGTCCCAATAGCGATTAAAGTTAGTTCAGAAAGAGCTGCGACAGCGAAACCAATGGCAAAGAATGGCCAAACTTCGCTGGAAGCCATCATGTTGATAACCATGGCATAACCAACGGCAACGACCATACCCCCACCAATAGCCATCCCATCGGATAACCATGCTGGCATTGATTCAAGCATTGCCCGAACCTGTGCTGCAGGGATAACTAATAGTAAGGCTGCAGGAATCGCAATCCGTAAACCTTGTAAACAGATACATACAACTTGCCACATGTTAATCGTGCGGTAGTTACCTTTTTCAGCAGCCGCATCCATAATATGAATGATGGCAACTGTGATGGTACGAACGATCATGGTTAAGAATAAACCGGCAACGGCCAGTGGAATCGCAATCGCGATGGCTGAACCAATTCCCTTTGTACCTTGACCACCTTGAACCAAAATAATTGCTGATGCAACGGATGCCAATGCGGCATCGGGTGCGACGGCGGCACCAATGTTAGCCCAACCTAGGGCGATCATTTGTAATGAACCACCGAGGATTAAACCGGCTGTTAACTGACCAGTTGCTAATCCGATTAATGTACATGAAACCAAGGGTTGGTGAAGTTGAAATTCATCCAAAATCCCTTCCATGCCGGCAAAAAATGCCACGATGATTACTAAAATCATTGAAATAGCAGACATCTGAGAAATCCTCCCATCTTAATTATCGTGCTTATGCGTTATTAGCCTGTAATTCTTTACGGGCTTTTTCGATGATTTCATCCATGTTAGCAGATGAGTCATCTGGAACCTTACGAACGTCAAACTTAATGCCAGCTGCCTTCAATTTGTCGAAGGTTTCAACATCTTCTTTTCCAAGTGACAACACCTTGCTTACGGCAACTTTGCCGGCTGAGTGTGCCATGGAGCCAATGTTCAGGGTCGTGATGTCTACGCCACCTTGAATCGTACGTAATGCATCTTCTGGTGTTTCAAAGAGAACCAATGCTTTAGTAGCCCCAAAACGAGGATCCTTAGCAATTTCGATCATCTTATCAACTGGGATAACATTACCTTTTACACCAGGTGGTGTCGCTTCAACAATCATGTTCTTTCTTAACTTGTCCTTTGAGACGTTGTCAGAAACAACGATGATCCGGTCAGGATTAATTGACCGTGTCCAGGCAGTCGCAACTTGACCATGTAATAAACGTGAGTCAACCCGTGCAAGTCCAAACTTGATGTGTCCATCGCCCAAAACAGTGCCTGGTGCGATTGCACCCTTAGGTTGACCGTCATCTACAGCAGCCTTTGTTTCAGCTGGTTGTAATGATTCAGGCTTTGCCTTAACGCCGTCCTTAGCAGTTTCGATGATGTGACTCGCAATTTCTTGTGCTGAGTCCATCCCCATCCGTGAACCATAAGCTTCAATTACCATTGGTAAATTCATACCAGTAACAATTGCCCATGTATCCTTGTGTTCCTCAAAGAGGTTGTTCGCCTGATTGAATGGTGTTCCGCCCCATAAGTCGATCAGTAGCAAGACTTGATCTGGATCGTCAAAGGTTGCAACCGCTTTCTCAAATTTGGCACGAACATCATCTGGGCCTTCGCTAGGCAGCAAGGTGACTGTTTGCACATTTTCTTGTTTACCGAAAATCATTTCGCCAGATTGGAAAATGCCTTCTGCAAAGCCACCATGACTGGCTAAGATAATACCTACCATGAGTGTCCCTCCTAAAATAAAATTTGAAGCCGTTAATTAGTGTTCGGTGTTACCACCGATCTAGAAGCCGTTGTCTGCTAACAGGGTCATCAGATCTTGTTGCCGGTCACTTGGAACCTTCCGAACTTCTAGTGCGACCCCGGAGTCGTGTAGTTTCGTGAATGTCTCTGCATCCGCTTGATCAACTGCCACGGCATCCGTGATCATTTTTTTACCATCTGTGAAGCTCAAACTACCAACATTGACAGATGGTAGTGTCACCCCAGCGTCGATAACCCGAAGGACATCTTTCGGCGTTTCAAATAGTAGAAACGCTTCAACATCAGCAAACTGTTCGTCATTCATAACGGCAGCCAACTGATTCACTGCAATAACATTGACCATTACACCTGGAGGTGCGGCCTGAGTTACGAGGTTCTTACGCAAGGGATCCTGCGCAACACCATCGGAAACCACGATAATGCGGTTTGGCTTAACAGCTTGAGTCCAAACTGTCGCTACCTGACCATGCAGTAAACGAGAATCGATGCGTGCTAAACGAATTGTCATTGGCATTTCGATTATTCCTCCCTTTCAGGCTGCTGCAAAACTAAGTGTTTAACGCCAGCTTTCGCCGTATCCTCTAAATGAGGAATAACCTCGGCTAACGTTTGGTTGCGGACGGTGTAGGCCTCAATCACCATCGCCAAGTTTAACCCGGTGATTAGTGCCATCCGTTCGGTGTGTTCAGCCACGATTCGACTAGCAACATTAAATGGCGAACCACCCCAAAGATCGACTAAAAACAACACTTCATCTTTCGGTGCGAAACCGGCCAAGACTTTGTCATATTGTTCCTTTAAACCCTCAGGATCATCACCAGGCATGAACTCAACCGTCGCCACTTTTTCTTGTTCACCGAAAATCATTGTTGCTGACTGCTTGATTCCACTGGCGAACGCACCGTGACTGGCAAGTACAATTGCTAGCATCTCGTGCACACCTCCTTTCTGATGCTCATATAAGTGACACGTTCAGTATAACTAAAGTTATTGACCATTTCACTTAATCTGTATCATAGCCATTCACTATCCGTTGGTAAAGCGCTTACAATCAAATTTGAAAATAATTGCAAAAAAAGACGTTTCATACCGACGTACTATGTAAATCGCTTGCTGCTCTTGAGCACGTGAATAGCATACCGTAGTGAAGCGCTTACATCAAGTACAATCTCTACAGATGTGTCCGAAAACTTTCAAAATGGACTAGACAGGTTTGCGTAAACCGGTATCATTTGGGCGCTCAGCATAATTCACAAGCGTTGACTATTTTCGCAATTTTTTTCAATTAAGTTTTGGTAAAGGGTTCAGTGGGTGATGCGCACATGTGGGGGGAGTGTCTCCGACAAAACAGGGTAACAGTGAGCTCACTGCGTTCGCAGGCGTAAAACTAGCGGGCCTTACCGTTGCGGGCCTTGCGAATCCTTCGCAGCCCTTCACTCCCGGCAGGCTAGTTTCCCGCCGTCACTGTTACCCTGTTT
>NZ_JQCB01000007.1:97048-97379 GCF_001437435.1 Furfurilactobacillus siliginis
GCCAAAGTAAAAGTCAGTCGCAAACTCAAATAGCCGCTCTAACAAGCTACGTACACGTAGACTGTTAGAGCGGCTACTTGAGTTTGCAGTTAACTGTTACTTGGATTGAACGTTGGTCGTTGCAGTCAAAGTGGCGGCGAGTTTTCTTCGACGTTCACTGCACTTGTGTTTTGCCCGCAAAGCGGGCAAAGCACTCCCCCAGCGCCAGGTCATTAGCAATGGAGACCAGATGTCGTGCCGAGAGCGTAGGCTGCGCAAGGATTGCGCGAAGCCAAAGCGGTAAGGCGCTACATCTGGTCGACGGTGAGCGAAGCGAACTTGCTAATGGCCT
>NZ_JQCB01000007.1:97565-121548 GCF_001437435.1 Furfurilactobacillus siliginis
TTTTCCTTGGATCAAAGCTGTCAGTCACTGATCAACGCCAGCTGATCGACATCAGTCAGCTGGACGCGATTACCTGCAAATCGTTGCAGTAGTCCTGCGTCTTCAAACAGTTTGAGTTTTCGACTGATTGTCTCTGGTGTCGTTCCTAAATAAACGGCGATATCTTTTTTAGGCATTGGTAATGTAAACTGTGCGCCACTTGGAAAACTTGCGGCGGTTTCCACCAAGTAATCTGCTAGCCTGCCTTCAACTGAGGTGGTCGTTACCGCCGTCGTTTGTCGTTCCAGTCGATTAATGCGCTCGCCGAACGCGTTGACCATATTTAACGCTAGTTGCGGTGCACGCTGTAACAATGCTTGAAATGCCTGGCGAGAAATCATGCAGACGTTTGTATCGACCAACGCAACCGCTGAACTTGTTCGGGTTACTTCTTTAAATAAGGCGGCTTCTCCATCAAAGTCACCTGGTTGTAATAGGTAGAGTAATTGTTCTCGGCCATTAGCAGCGCCTTGATACACTTTGACTTGCCCATGTGCCACAATCATCAATGCATCAGCGTGTGTACCGGCAGCGAAGACAGTTTCTCCTTGTGTAAACTGCTGCTCATGAACCAAGCTTGTTACTTGTTTTAAATCTTCGACTGATAACGTTTTAAAGATTGGTACCAATTCGATACACTGATGTGCTGTCTCGAGATGATTGTGCATTCGGCTCGCCTCCTGTTAAATCCTTGCTGTGCTCAGTATACCAATGGTTCCTTTTTTTTACTTGATTCACGTCAAGTCACGTAACAATGCTTGCATTTTAAAATGGCTTTGCTATACTAAATCGTAATCGTTACTGTTATAAAGTTGAATTGCCATTGTCTCGTAACTTTTGGTGACCACAACGGTCAAGGAGAATTATCGTTCATGGCAAAGAAGTCCAAAATCATCAAAGAACTACGTATTGAAGCAACTGTTGCAAAGTATGCAAATCGCCGGGCTGCATTAAAGGCGGACCACAACTATGCTGAATTAGCTAAATTGCCTCGTAACGCATCACCTGTTAGGATTCACCGGCGTGACCAAATCGATGGTCGTCCCCACGCTTACATTCGTCAGTTTGGTCTTTCACGGTTAAACTTCCGTGAACTCGCTCACAAAGGTCAAATTCCTGGTGTTCGTAAAGCCAGCTGGTAAACATTAAAAAAACATCCGCCAAATCGGCAGATGTTTTTTTAATTATTCGTCAGCTTTTGCTGATAGATCCAAGCTCTTACGTAGTTCATTCGTAACACGTTGCTTTTCACTTGAACTCACAACTTCAAAGGATTGACCATTGATCATTTGGCCTTGCCCTTGCATGTGATCGGTTGTCATGTTCTTCGTAGCGCTCCGATAGTTTTGCGCAAGTTTAACTAAATCACCACTTTGCAAATCAGTTTGCGATTCACTAGAAATGGAGTTCAAGAAACTTGGGTTCAACACTGTTTTGACAGAAATTGATTTACGGAATAACGCCTGAACGACCAATCGTTGCCGGTTCTGACGACCATAATCATTTTGTGGATCGTCATAACGCATCCGAGCAAATTTCAAAGCGGTTGATCCATTCATATGATAGGTTTGATCCTTTACGAAGGAAGCCCCCTCGTAGTTAAAGGTCAATGGTGAGGTGACAGTGACACCGCCAACTTCATCGATCGATTTTTCCAACCCACCCATGTTCAGCAAGGCATAGTAATCAATTGGAACGTTCAGCAGGTTTTGCACAGTCTTGATAGTTGTACCCACGTCACCAATTGAATAAGCGGCGTTAATCTTTGCAGGTGACTGGTTAGGATAGCCAGCAATATCTGTCATCGTGTCCCGCGGCAAACTGACTAACAACATCTTGTTTGTTTGTGGATTGATGGTTGCGACCATGATTGTATCGGTCCGACCTTTTTCAGTCCGGCCAAGTGCTCCAGTATCTGTTCCTAAGAACATGATTGAGATTGGTCGTTTGTCCTTTAAGACCGCTTTGGTATCACGTGCTTTGTTGATACCAGCAGATTTGTAAGCTTTGTCGCTGGCAGAATTGATGTTGTGGTAGGCAACCGCACCAAATCCGGCAATTACTAATAATAGTAATACAATAATGCCCCAGAACCACCGCCATGGATGGAACCGTCTTGAACGACCAGATTTACGTCCGGCACGCGTTGAAGTTTGATTATCTTGTGGTTCATTATTCATGTGTTTGTCCCCCAGGGCATTTAAGCTACTCATTTAAGTTTCGTACATGATTGTAAACCAAGACTGGAGCCCGTGCCATTTTTTAACCAAATGTTTGCGCCGCCTTACATATTTTAACTTTTTCTTAGGGTTACTTAAGCAATCTCTATAAGTCTTGACACATTAGAACTGTGGTAAAATTTAAACAATAATAGATAGTATCTACAGGAGATTATGATGACTGATAATATTGCACTACTTCAGCAAGTTTACAGTTCCGCTGACAAGCTGGCCTTAGCAACATCATTAAATGGCACGGCCGACGTTAAAATCCTTAACTTCGTCTGGTTTAAAGATGAACCAGACACGCTTTATTTTTCCTCCGTCAAAGGTACCAACGCCGCAGCCATCTACGCTAACAATCCCGATGCTGCCCTAATCACCGTTCCACAAGACGACACCCCGAATAATCCTTATGTTCGTGCACATCACATAACGATTACGCCATCCACAAAAACAATGGCTGAACTGTTACCACGGTACTTAGAATTGGTGCCAAATTACCAACATACCTGGGACGCCATTGGCGATTCACTAGTTGTCTACAAAATCACGTTGCATGACGTTCATGTTGACGCAGGCTTAGGGCAAGAAAAAATTGACCTGACATTCTAACAATTAGTACGAAAAAAGGAGTTTGCTGACGAAACGTCAACAAACTCCTTTATTTATGCGGCCACCGAGACTTGAACTCGGATGATCAAAAAGATCACAAGATCCTTAATCTTGCGCGTCTGCCAATTCCGCCATGGCCGCATCAACAGAAACTATATTACCAAAGAAGCCTCTGCTTGGCAATCGCTCAATCAGAAGATTTCACCAACTAACGAAAATCATCGTCTCGCAACTGTTGCATGATGGGGCCATCATTTGGTCGCGGATGCACACCAACCAAGTCCAAAAAGAAGGCCACAATTGGCAATCCGACAATCAATCCCCAAGTTCCCAACAGCTGCTCACTGATAATTAACGTCATAAATGTCACAAAAATAGGAAGATCTGTCGCTGTTGCCATCAAACGTGGATGTAAGAAATAAGATTCAAAGAAGTGAATCACGATCACTAAAATAACAACTTCGACAACTTTCCAAATACCACCAGCTGCAAAGGCAATCAGTGTTAACGGCACCATTGAAATCAAAACGCCGGCGACCGGGATTAGACCTAAGATAAACACGATGACAGCAAGGACTAAGATGCTAGGCATGCCCAGCAAAGTCAGCCCAATCGTCATTAGCACTGTATTGATCGTACAAATAATCAGTTGGGTGTCGATGACAGTACCTAAAATTAACACAAATTTGCGAACCAAATAGTACACATTAGTAAAGAAATGCTTGAAGCGGCTGTGCAAAAAGGCTGACCCAAGGCGTTTCATACGACCATAGGAAGCTGTGAAAATCAAACTCAAAAAGATGGCAATGCCAACATGGGACACGGCTGTCCCCAATGATTCCAGCCCATGAAGCCCGGTTACTAAAGCTGTCTGGCCATGTTTCATTAATTCACTACTATTGAGTGCCTTATTGACCCAAACATCAATTTGCTTATCCCACACCGGATGGTCGTTGATTGCCTTCGTAACCATCTTAGGAAAACCAGCAAACTGATTGGCCAAGGTCGGCGCCGCATAAGAAATTGCTGCGACAACTGCCCCGATTACAACGATATAAACCACCAGCGTCGCTAAAACTTGCCCAATTGGCAACCATTTACGCACACGCGCCGTTGCTTTCAAAGCCAGAAAAGAAAAAATGGTAATCAATAAAATAATCGATAAAAAGTGGCGAAAACAAAACAAGACCACAATTATCAATCCCAACGTTAGGTAAAGTTGGCTATCTTCACGTTTTAACCAGTTATAAATTGGCGTCATTTTATCTCAACCGTCCTTAAATTAACTTCGAACTCTCCTGTAAGTGTAAGTGACCACCACAAGCACCGCAAGCAAACTTCCTGACGTTTACCCGTCGTTGTCGAACAAATCGGCGGCCACAGCGCTCACACTCATAAATATAACGAACCGCTAATCTTTTCGTCTGCGGCTTTTTTGGCGCAGGTGCAAAACGACTACCATGGACCTTTGTCAGCAATTGTTTAAATTGACGACTACGATGACTAAATGGCAAGCCTGCCAATGCTAAATGGTAATGTACCAATTCATGACGAATCACGCCGATTAAATTAGTCTCGTCAAAATCGGTCAACATTAACGGATTAATGTCGATATGATGATCGTCTAAATGATAACGCCCACCAGTTGTCCTAAGTCGTGCATTAAAGATGGCGCGATGCTTAAATGGTCGATTGAAATCACGTAGCGAAATTGTTTCAACCAGTTGCTGTAATTCTGCATTTGTCATGATTATAAAAAAGCTTTCCCCAATTGAGCTGTACGTTTCACCAGTAAAAAAGACGAGTGTGCATCAGCACCTTCGTCCGTTTGAATAAGCCTTCGATGTCACTACTAACATACGTTTTTTCGTCACCGATAATTTAAATTTACTATGCTTGCGTGGATAAAATTCCGGTCACCAAATGAATGATGTGATCCATCGCTTCATTTTGCCCAGTTTCAGCGGCAGCAAAGACGTTTTGGTCAACCTTGTGATCCGCTAACTGAATACTATCTGTCATTGCTTGGCAGCCGTCCACGTACGTTTGATAGGCGTTTGTTAGGTTACGGTGCTTCCCCATAAAGCGCGCAGGTGCTTGCAGTTTGTTCAAACGCTCATTCAACTGTTTATACTGATCAGTCCCATCCTGAAATTCAGCTTGAATATCAGCCAAATCGGCATCACTAACACCGGCTAATTGATCACCATCTAAGGCAGTCTTTAGCTTGGTGTAGTACGGTTCCAATTCCTTTTGCAGATCTTCAGTAGACGTAATAATTTGTGATAAGGTGCGCGCATAGACTTGAATAATGTTCTTTTTCAAAATGAAACTCCTCATAATTATATTTATTAACCAGACCAAATAGTCCATTGAAGTTAGTGTAACACATAGTACAGAGTGCGACGTAGCCCGGGTATGGTCCGAGCAATTGCAGGAACGGCGGTAGTGGGCGGTTTCGGCCCACGGACGGCGGTCAGGCAATGCACAGGACCATGGGCTACGGAGCACGTTTCAAATCAGAGTGCGACGCGGCCCGAATATGGTCCGAGCAAGAACAAGGACGGTGGTAGTGGCTTTAGCCACGGACAGCGGCCAGGTTCTGCACAGGACCATGGGCTACGGAGCACGTTTCAAATCAGAGTGCGACGCGGCCCGAATATGGTCCGAGCAAGAACAAGGACGGTGGTAGTGGCTTTAGCCACGGACAGCGGCCAGGTTCTGCACAGGACCATGGGCTGCGGAACACGTCTTCGCTACATACCAGCCATTATCTCCCTAACCACATCCCCCGGCGTCCCATCATCCGTCCTCACGACAAAATCCGCCACCGCATGATATTGCGCATCACGCTGATGCTTCAAATCCAACACACCTGCTACTCCCAGTCGCTGGACCAACGGCCGTGTCTGATCAGCACATAAACGTTCAATCAAAGTTTCATCACGTGCTTCTAGCAACACAATCGTTGCCCCACTTTCTCGCAGTACCGCAGCATTGTCAACTTGTGCAGCAGCACCACCGCCTGTTGAAAGGACACCAGGCTGTTCCAACGCATCACGCAATACCGTCTGCTCTACCAATCGAAAAGCAGCCTCGCCTTTTTGCGCGAAGACAGACCCAACTGATTGACCTAATCGTGCTTCAAGTAAGCGATCCAAATCCAGATGCTGACGACCTAGACGTTTCGCTAACAATGGTCCAATCGTTGATTTACCAGTACCCATAAACCCGATTAAAACAACTTCCATCCTACGACCTCCGTACAATTTCAAACGACCCTTGCAGTAATTCAATCGCCATTTGCCGTGCTGTTTCTGTGGCAAAAGTGAGCTGTAGCACGCCATCAATTTCCTCACGCACTTCCAAAATATGAATATTCACTAAATTGACACCATGCTCGCTTAAAATACGGGTTACGTCTGCCAAGGCGCCAACGCGATCCGGAATGTTCAAGAATAGATCAAAAAAGCCTGGTAAATTTCCTGCTTGTTCTGATCCAAGTGCGTCACGGGTCTCTTTCGCATTTGCAAAAAACGTCCGAATCGTATCGACATCTTTGTTCACAATCGCTGTTTCAATCGTCGCTAAATTGTGTTGGTAAGCATCGAGTTGTTGCGTAATGACATCCCCGTTGGTAGTCATAATGGCTGTCCACATGTCCGGATCTGAACTCGCAATCCGTGTGATACTTTTAAAACCACCAGCAGCCAATCGTAAGGCCATTGGTGAGTCCGCAAATTGCACGTTCGTTTCATTCACTAACGCGGCCGCAATCACGTGCGGTACGTGACTCAACTGTCCCACCATGCGATCATGTTCATCAGCATCAACGACCAGCCATTTAACATGAGTTGCGCGTAAAAGCGTCTGCATCCGTTTCACAGATTCATCGTCATTTCTTCCCGGTACCAATAAGTAAAAGGCGTTTTCAAATAAATCCGGACGACCTGCACGCACGCCAGACTTATGTGAACCAGCCATCGGATGCCCACCGATAAATGTCACACCCTTGGCCAATAATGGCTGCGCAGCCTCCAGCACGGCACGTTTCGTACTGCCAACATCCGTTACAACGACGTTTTCATTTAGTTGTATCATCGCCAGCGCTGCTAGATCCGTTTTAATAACAGAAACCGGCGTGGCTAAAATAATAATATCTGCTCGACTGGCAGCCGTTAGTCCGACGCTTTTTTCATCAATAATATGTTGTGCCAGTGCGTACGTTAATGTGTCATCCGTATCACTACCAATAATGTGTGCAGTGGCATCCTGTAGCCGAATTGCGCGTGCAAGTGAGCTTCCAATCAAACCGAGTCCCCGAATTAAAATCGTCGTCATTAAACTGCCTCCGGTGTAATCAACTGTGCTAAATCTTCAAAAAAGTTTGGGTAAGAAACTGCGACTGCATCTGCATTGTCTAATGTAAACGTTTCTGGCTGTTGTAACGCAGCCACCGCCAGCATCATGCCAATCCGATGATCGCCATGGCTGTCCAATGTTAACGATTGTGGGTGCCAGTCGGCATGTCCGGTGATGACTAACCCATCGGGCAGCTCACGGACTTCTGCTCCCATTTTGGTCAATTCGGTGGCAATCGTCGCGATTCGATCCGTTTCTTTAACGCGTAGTTCTGCGGCGCCTGTGATGGTTGTAACACCTTGTGCACGCGCAGCCAGTAAGGCCACTAATGGCAGTTCATCAATCAACGCAGGAATATCTTTTTCACCCAGCGTAATGCTGTGCAAATCCGCCGTTTCGATGGTCAAATCTGCAACTGGTTCACCGCCGGCCATATGTTTGTCAACCATCACGCGGCCACCCATTTCTTGTAAGACTTTTAAAAGCCCTGTCCGTGTTTCATTAATGCCGACATTTTTTAAATGCACCTGCGCATTTTTCGTTAAGGACGCCGCCGTCATGAAAAAAGCTGCCGATGACATGTCACCTGGTACCGTCAGCGTTTGCCCGACTAGCTCAGGCTGTCCGACCACCGTGATGGTGCGTTGATCAGCTGTCGTTTGTACATTGGCACCAAACGCACGCAACATGCGCTCAGTGTGGTCGCGCGTGGGTAATGTTTCAACAATTGTGCTAACACCTGGTGCTTGCAATGCTGCCAAAATGAGGGCACTTTTCACCTGCGCGCTGGCGACGTTCATTTGGACATTAGCTGCATGCAATGGTTGACCGTGAATCGTTGCGGGTAACGTGCCTGCAGAAGTCACGTTCACGTCAGCACCAAAGGCCAGCAACGGATCTGCCACCCGCCGCATCGGTCGCTTCGACAGTGACGCATCCCCCGTCAACGTACTATCAAATGTTTGTCCCGCCAATAAACCCATGAATAGGCGCGTACTAGTACCGGAATTCATCATGTCTAGCGAACCGACAGCCTGATGCAAACCGGCTTTGCCAACACCTGTAATTGTGACTTCCGTTGGCGTTGGCCGATCAACCGCCACACCCAATGCTTGAACGGCTGCCAAGGTTGCCAAACAGTCTGCCGATGGTAAAAAATTATGTAACCGCGTGATGCCAGCACTGATCGCACCAATCATCAGTCCACGGTGTGAAATACTTTTATCGCCTGGTACAGCTAGCGTTCCCTGTAAACCAGCAACATGTCCCTGTAATTGCTTCATCTTAATTTCCTCCGTTGATTCGATACACGCACCACACCATGTTCACTTCGATTCGTTTGATGATGCTGTCAGTTGCCGTTAAGGTCACGTTACGTTCATTGGTCAGCACATACTGCCCGTCACTTTGATAGCGTTGATACGCTGCCACCTTGCTGGGTGTGGTTACTAATTGGGTAAGCGCTACTGTGCGTTCAAGTAATTTTCCAGTGGCAGCATGCGTGTAGCCAATTCCTGTTTGCCGTTGCTCGTTTTCCACGACTACTAGCGGATCCAACGGGTGAACAAAGCTATCAATGAGTGTCAACTGATCCCTAAACGCATAGTGCACATCCCCCCAGCTTTCCTGCCACAAATCTGATTGAAAGGCGGCTGGTATGACTACCAGGTCTCCTGGCCATTGGGCTAACTGCCGTAAAATCGTTTCAAAGCGATCATGTAACACCACTGATTCAGCTAGTTCCGGGTGTTGTTGCAAATATGCAATGCTAGCATGATTGCTGTCTGTTGCTGCTGGTCCTAGAGTATGAATGTGCACGTATCTGACCTCCGTTTTAGTAATTAGCAACCTCACTACGGTATGCCGTTAGTTGTTCTTGTAACCGTCCCAAGCTACTGTTATCAAACATCTCCAAGACCGCGGTTGCTAATTCAATTGCCACCACGCTTTCAATGACAATCGAAGCCGGTACAATGGCTGTCGTATCAGAACGCTCAACGTTTGCTTTCAAGACTTCCTTCGTGTTTACATCAACACTTTGTAATGGTTTGTATAACGTTGGAATTGGCTTCATCGCAGCGCGGATGATAAGTGGCATCCCGTTAGTCATCCCGCCTTCCAGGCCGCCAAGATGGTCGGTCAGTCGTTGCCAATGCGCTGCTTCGTCCCAGTCGATGGCATCCATCACCTGACTACCAGGACGTGTCGCTGCAGCAAAACCATCACCAAACTCCACACCTTTAAACGCATTAACGCCAATGACAGCCGCTGCCAATTTGGCATCTAACTTCGTACTGGCACTAATGTAACTGCCGATACCGGCGGGTAACCCGGTGGCGACCACGCGTACGAGGCCGCCTAACGTATCACCGGCCTTTTTTGTATCAGTAATTAGGTCGTGAATCCGTTCTACTTGCGTCTCGTCGACAATGCGTAAATCGTTTCGCTTGATTTGCTGTTCAATATCACTAACAACGACCGGCTGTTGACCGCCTGCCTGCACGTCACCAATTTGTTCAACGTAGCCAACCAAAGAAATGTCTAGTTGCGCTAATAATTGTTTGCAGATGGCACCAACTGCCACACGCATGGCCGTTTCGCGCGCAGACGAGCGCTCCAGCACATTTCGTAAATCACGATGCCGGTACTTCATTCCACCGACTAAATCAGCATGGCCGGGACGTGGACGTTCCACCGTTCGTAAGGTGTTTTCGGGTGTTGCGGGAATCGTTGGATCCATGATCTTTTGCCAGTGCGCGTGATCGCGATTGGTAATGGTTAGGGCAATTGGGGAGCCCAACGTTTCTTGATGTCGAACGCCACCAGTAATTTCAATTACATCATGCTCAATCTGTTGTCGATTACCACGTCCAAAGCCACCTTGACGCGCAGCTAACTGTTCATTGATAGCATTGATGTCTAACCTCAATCCAGCGGGAATGCCTTCAATAATGCCGCTTAGTTGCGGTCCATGTGATTCGCCTGCTGTCATAAATTTCATTTGGCTTCCTCCTGCTTGATAATTACACGTTCCATGTCTTTGGCTGCTGCGAAAATTCCTTGATAGATCTGTGTCATCGCCGGCGTGAATGTCTTCTCTGTCACCTGTTGCGCCAGTCGTTCAATAATGACTTGTTCGCGCTGTGGATCATTTGCTGGCAATCCTGCCGCTGCCTTCACATTACCAACTTGCTGCACAACTGCTAGTCTCTGCTCCAACAAGGGAATTAACTGTGCATCTAAAGCATTTAGCTGCTGTCGCAATTGGTTTAGCGCGTCATTTTCTGTCATTTACAAGACTCCTCAAAAAATGTCTTCACGGTTTGGCTATCAATCGGGTAAATGTGGGGTTCCCCTGGGTTTGAAACATACACGAGGTTCAACACACCACCACGATTCTTCTTGTCATGTTGCAAGGTTTCGTAAAATGCTGGTGTTCCAATAAGCTCTGATTCAGTCGGTAACCCAACTGCTTGTAGCCGTTGAATCACTTGGCTACTTAGATTCTCTTGCTCTAATCCCTGTGCTTCAAAGACCCGCAGAATTTTGACTAGCCCAATGCTGACGGCTTCGCCATGGGCCATCACAGTTGGTGACAATAACTCAATGGCATGTCCGGCTGTATGGCCTAAATTCAGCACTTGGCGCAGGCCGCCTTCTTTTTCATCAGCCATGACCACCTTTGCTTTGTACGCAATGCTTCGCTGACTCAGCTCTGGCGCTAACTTTAACAATGCTACTACTGAATCTACCTGTTCCGTAAGGTTCCAAAATTCTGCTGAATCAAGCAACGCGGTCTTCACGATTTCGCCATAACCTTCGACTAAGTATCGTTCTGGTAGGGTGTCTAAAGTATCTGGATCAATCAGTACTAAATCTGGCTGATAAAAGGTGCCGACCATATTTTTCGCTGCTCCGACATCAATTGCCGTTTTCCCACCAACAGAGCTATCAACTTGTGCCAGTAACGAAGTCGGTATTTGAATAAAGGCGATCCCGCGCATGTAAACCGAGGCTACAAAGCCAGCCAAGTCACCGATTACACCACCACCTAAGGCAACGACGCCATCATCACGGCTAAAACTGTCATCGATCATCTTAGTCACTAAGTCGTTGACTACTGGCCAACTTTTACTAGGCTCGCCGGCAGGAACAACATACTGACAAACGGTTAATCCTTGCTGCATAAGTTGCTCAGCGACACGCTGCTGGTACAGCGGTGCAACGTTGTCATCACTGATCAATGCAACTTTGCCAACTTTAGGCCACTGCGCTTTAACTTGATGTCCTGCTTCATTTAAAAGCCCACGTTCGATGTGAACCTGATACGAATGATCCTTTAATGCAACATCAATGACTGTCATGTCTACGCCTCTTCCCGCCAACCGGCGACCAACGCTTCAACTGCTTGCACGCGCTTCGCCATTTCCATGAACTGGTCTGGTTTCAACGCCTGTGCTCCATCAGAAAATGCATGGGCAGGATCATCATGGATTTCCACAACGACGCCATCCGCGCCCGCTGCTGTACCAGCAACTGCCATCGGTGTGACTAAATCCGTATGTCCCATCGCATGACTAGGATCCACAATCACTGGGAAATGGGTCAGTTCATGCAGTACAGAAACGGCGCCAACATCGAATGTGTTTCTCGTGTACTTGTTATCAAATGTCCGAATGCCGCGTTCGCACAGCATGATTTGTGTGTTTCCACCTGCTGCAATGTATTCTGCCGCGTTCATTAAATCATCAATCGTGCCAGACATCCCCCGCTTTAGGAGCACCGGTTTGCGCATCTTACCAACAGCCTTCAGCAATGAAAAGTTCTGCATGTTACGCGCGCCAATTTGAAATACATCGGTGTATTCGTTGACCATGTCGACATGCATTTCATCCATCACTTCGGTAATCATATCCATACCTTGTTCATCAGCAGCGGCTCGTAAGAACTTCAACCCATCTTCTTCTAGTCCTTGGAATGAGTATGGCGATGTCCGCGGCTTGAACGCGCCACCACGTAGCAATGTTGCGCCGCCAGCCTTGGCAACGGCCGCCATCTTACGAACATGTTCAGCTGATTCAACAGAACAAGGGCCGGCGCTCAAGCTGAAATGACCACCACCGATTATCGTATGCGCTAAATTAATCACTGTGTCTTCTGGGTGAAACAAGCGGCTACTTTGAACAGCGGCCGGATGCTGCATAATAATTTCTTCTGCAGCTGCTTGTTCTGCTGCGGTTAAGTCGCTTTCCTTAGCGCCGACGATGGCCACGCGATTGTTATGAACAAACACGTCAGTATGGTCGCCAAAGTGTTTTTGTAAGTCTACGATTGCTTCTGCTTGATTTGCTGCTTTTAAAATAATAATCATATTTTTAGTCCATCCTTTAATAGTTGATTGATGTGTGTAACTGGCATGGTGGTGTTTGTCCACCAGTTAAATGAAGCGGCTGCTTGGGCAACGAGCATTCCTAAACCGGGGATTGTTTGACACCCTTGCTGGTTAGCAACGTTAAGCAACTCTGTTTCTAGCGGCGCATAAATCATATCGGTGACGACTTGTCCTGGATGCAATAGTTGTGTCAATGATGTTGCAAATGGTAGGTCGTGGCTCTTCATGCCAATGTTGGTACTGTTGATTAGCAAATCCATGTCACCAAAGGCCGTCACTAAGTTGGCCGTTTGATAATCAACTAGTTGAATTGGCATGCTGGCCGTTACCTGCAACTGTTTAATCAATGTTGCAACGTCCTTAAATCGTGCATTTTGTCGTTTGACAACGGTTATCTGTTGTAACGGCTCGTGGCTCAATGCTTCTAGAACCGCTCGCCCTGCTCCACCTGCGCCAAGTAGTACGACTCGCTTGCCAGTTAAATCGATGTGTTGGCTTTTCAAGTTAGCAACGAAACCAGCACCGTCGACTGTATCACCGATTAGCCGGCCGTCGACTTGATTCACTACGTTGACAGCTTGCAGTAACGCGGCCCGCGGAGTTAGCTCATCTAGCAGTGGTATGACTGCCTGTTTAAATGGCATCGATAAATTGAATCCGCCAATCCCTGCTGCTTTCAAGCCGGAAACTGTTATGGCTAGATCCGCCGATGCCGGTTCAAATACTAAATACTTTGCGTTTACTTTGTTTACTTTAAAACTTTCATTCATAATTTTCGGTGATAAACTGTGACGCGCCGGATTAGCGAGTAATCCGTACAGTTGCGTGAAACCATCAATTTCAGGCATCGTTTCGCACCTCCGCGCTGGTGGTTAAGCATTCAATGATGTGCTCAGTCGTAAAGCCAAAGTGGGCCGCCACTGCATCACCGGCCCCACTAGCCCCAAACTCGTCAATCCCAATGACGTGTCCGTCTAAACCGGTGTAACGTTCCCATCCCAGCGTGCTGCCCATCTCAACTGCTACCCGGTTCGTAACAACCCTTGGCAGTAATCGTTCACGCTGCGCCAGAGACCGCTCATCAAAGGCGTGTAAGTTTGGCATTGAAAGCACCCGAACTCCACTTCCATCAATTCCTAGTTGGCTTTTGGCAGCTAAGGCAAGCTGTACTTCTGACCCAGTCGCCATCAACACCGCACTCACAGTCGTACTGGCCTCACTAACCGTGTATGCACCATTGGTGACGTCTTGCAAACTGGCGTGATGTGTCGACTCCGTCAAATTCTGACGCGCTAAAATTAATAACGTTGGTCGATCCGTACTAGCTAGTGCCACCTGCCAGGCAGCAACAACTTCACTTGGTGTGCCCGGACGTAATACATTGACGTTTGGCATGTTTCGGAAGCCCATCAGTTGTTCAACTGGTTGGTGAGTTGGACCGTCACTACCTAATCCGATGGAGTCATGCGTTAGAACGAAGATGCTGGGGATGTGTTGCATCGCTGCTAGGCGAATAGCGGCTTTGCTGTAATCCGCAAAGGCAAAGAACAAACTGCCGAACACCTGCGTCCCACCATGCAGCGTAATGCCATTTATAATGGCTGCTTGCGCAAATTCACGAATGCCAAAGGTTATGTTCTTACCGGCCGGCTGCGCTTGACCAAACACACCACCATCTTCAATATTGGTTTTCGTTGAACTGGCAACATCTGCTGCACCGCCCCAGAAGCCTGGCAATTGTGCACTCATTGCTTGAATAACCTGACCACCAACGTTTCGACCAGCAGCCTTTGTTCCTGTTTCAAATGTCGGCAACATGTCGACATCAATTGTGGGACTGAACAACCCTTGCCATAACTTTCTGTGAGCCGCTTCCTGAAGAAACATGGTTAATCTTTTGTGCCATGCTTGGTAAGTCATCATGCCGCGCTTTGCAACCAATTCATGAAAACTGTCCGTAACGGCAGCTGGGATTTCAAAATCCGCTGCTGGCCAGCTTAACAACCGTTTCAACTCATCCAGTTCACTATCCGTCAGCGGTTTACCATGGCTCAAGTGTGATCCGGCATGCTTTGTTCCAAAACCAATCGTCGTTTTTACTTCAATCAGCGTTGGTGCATCTTGTTGTGCCTTAGCAGCGACAATTGCTGCATCAATGTCATCGACCGATTCACCATCAGACACCAGTGCGGTATGCCAACCGTAACTTTCAAAACGCTGACGCACATCCGTTTTAAATTCTGCTTTCGTTTGGCTATCCAGCGATGCATCGTTAGAATCATAAAGGACGATCAGCCGGTTTAATTCATGTAAACTGGCAAAACTGGCAGCTTCATGAGAGATGCCCTCCATCAAGTCCCCATCACCGACAACAACAAAGGTATCGTGATCCATAAGATTGGCGTCCTCATCAAGCAATCCACTCAAATGCACTTGTGCAGTTGCCATCCCGACACCCATTGCAAAACCCTGTCCAAGGGGGCCGGTCGTCGCATCAATGCCATTATCCGGTAACACTTCCGGATGGCCCGGTGTACGACTGCCTAACTGACGAAACGCTTTAAGGTCCTGCATCGTTATGTCAAAGCCACTTAAATGCAACAAGCTGTATAACAACGCGGATCCATGTCCCGGCGACAAAACAAAGCGGTCACGATTAATCCATTTAGGATGTTGTGGGTCGATACGTAAATGCCGGCTCCAAATCGTGTACAACATCGGTGCAGCTCCTAAAGCAATACCAGGGTGTCCGGCGCCTGCATTCGTGATGGTTGTTGCACTCAGTACACGCAAGGCGTTGATATTTTGTTGATCCGTTGATTGATTACTCATAAGACATCCTCCTAGAATGAAAAAAGCGTGCGCAGGTTTTCAAAACCCGTGCACGCTTTTTGTTCATTCGTCGTTGGTTGGTAACCGACTGTGAAAACAAAAAAATCGTCACACAGATTTTGGAACCATCTACGTGACGAAATTTTTTAATATGCTAAAAAATTATTGGTCACTAGATGCAGACGTGATGTCTGCACCCAGTGAAGGTGTAACACCACAAGTTACCAATAATAACTAAACGCTTTTTCAGTTGTTGTTCGCTTTAGCTTCAACATATTATTTCCCTCGCTTATTTGATGTGACCAATCATAACAACACCATGAGAGCCTGTCAACGATATTTTCATAATTCTTTCATTTTACATTTGACGTCCGTTCACCAGTGATGATAGATTAGCATCATCAAAGGATTTTTAAACCTTAAATGAAATGAGTTTACCATGACAAAATCACTCACTGTTCGTCAAACAACCTTATCAGCCACCACCGGATTACGGTTAATCGTGTCGCTGATGATTAAGAACGTCGATGACGTTGCCCCACTAGCAACCGTTTGGCAGCGCGTAAAACCAGATTTATTAGAATGGCGTATCGACCAGCTAGCTGATCAATCACGCCACAATGTCCTCGTTACAGGCAAAGCGCTCCGCGAACAGGCAGGCAATATTCCGATTATTGCCACCATTCGTACCGCAACAGAAGGTGGCCCCTTCGCGGCCGGCGATGCAAGTTACCAAAAAATCTACACAGCCTTATTAGAATCACACTTGATTGATTTTGTAGACATTGAGGCAAGTCAGACGCCGATGAACATTAAAATTTTACTCGCAAATGCCAAGGCGTTTAATGTCGCGACCATCATCAGTCATCACGATTTTCAGAAAACGCCAGCAGAAGGCGAAATTATACAACAGCTGGCTGACATGGCAAGTTACCAACCGGCGATTGTCAAAGCAGCCTACATGCCAGCACAGCCGACAGATGTTTTAACCGTTCTGCAAGCGACTGCTAAAGCAAACACCATTTTAGCGCCACAACTGCTAACGATGACGATGGGTGACTTTGGCAAAATGAGTCGTGTAATTGGCGATCAATTCGGCAGCGTCGCAAGTTTTGTCACCATGAATGACACACAATCAGCTCCTGGTCAGCTAGATATCGACATCGTTCGTAATTTACGTATGCAACTTGGGTTGTCGTAGAGCAACGACCCAAGACGAGTGCAAACCCAACGATCACGTGAATTTAATTGGCTTCCGTTCATACAACATAGCAAATAGACGAGTTTGAGACATAAGTCATTTTGTCCCAAACTCCTTTTTGATTTACGAACTTAAATAGCAAAAACGTGGGACAAAAGAAAAAGCGCATGCCTCAGCAGAAACGAGTCTGCCGACGCATGCGCCCAAATTGATGTTGATTAGTTTTTGTGTAATCGCCGTTGAATCAATTTAACAACTTCAACGATGATCACCATGGTCAGTCCGGCACCAATCACAATGGCCCATTGGAACAGATCAAGTGTTGCAACGTGAAACAAGCTATTGAAACCCGGCACCAGAATCGTTGCTGCTAATAAAACGAAAGCAGCTAGAATCGCCCAGTTAAAGGCACGGTTCTTGAACAACTGTTTTGTAAAGATAGTGCCGTGAATCGATTTTGAGTTAAACGCATGGAACAGTTGAATCAATCCTAACGTGGCAAAGGCCATCGTTAAGGCATCAGCGTGCATTTGCGCACTGGCTGTGTGCGCCGGGAATGTTAACGCCAACCAGTAAACCAGTAACGTTAAGCCACCTTCTAGCAAACCTTGGTAGACAATGTTGCCAAACACCCCACCGGACAAGAAGTTCGATGCCCGTCCCCGTGGCTTTTGTTGCATGATGTTCTTTTCGGCAGGTTCCAAACCTAACGCAATTGCTGGGAACGTATCTGTCACCAGGTTGATCCACAAAATGTGTACCGGTGCCAAAATTTGCCAACCCATCATGGTCATCACAAACAGGGTCAAAACTTCCCCCAGGTTGGCTGATAACAGATATTGAATCGCCTTTTGAATGTTGGCAAAGACCTTCCGTCCCTCACGCACGGCAACCACGATCGTTGAGAAGTTATCATCGGCTAACACCATGTCAGAAGCACCTTTAGAAACTTCTGTCCCAGTGATTCCCATTCCCACACCGATGTCGGCAGCTTTCAAGGCAGGCGCATCGTTCACACCATCTCCGGTCATGGCGACAACCTTGCCTTGCTTTTGCCAAGCATTCACAATTCGCACTTTATGTTCAGGTGCCACCCTGGCGTATACCGAGTACTGCTTAACCTTTGCTTCAAAGTCTTCGTCGCTGATCTGGTCTAATTGTGCACCCGTAATCACACCAGCCTGGTCATCTTCTTCAATGATTCCCAACCGCACAGCAATCGCTTTAGCCGTATCCGCATGGTCACCGGTAATCATCAATGGTCGGATACCCGCCGCTTTAGCTTCTTCAACCGCACCGGCAACTTCTGGCCGTTCTGGATCAATCATGCCAACAAAACCAGCCAAAACAAGATCTTGCTCAACTTTATCAGATGTCATTTCACTAGGCACTTCGCTAACTGGTCGGTAGGCAAAAGCCAAGACCCGTAGCGCCTGCACCGCTAGTTGGTGGTTGATTGTCAGCAGTTCATCACGCTTCTCATTCGACAATGGTTCGATTTGCCCATTAACTTGGATTCGCGTAACACGCTTTAGCAATTCATCAGGCGCCCCTTTGACAGTCACCCATAAATCCCCGGTGGTGCTCATCTTGTTAACCGTCGTCATCAATTTTCGTTCTGAATCAAACGGAATTTCTGCCAGTCGTTCATGTTCGGCCAGAAAAGCTGGTGCATCGACCCCGTGATCCAAATTGTATTGAATCAGCGCAGTTTCTGTCGGATCACCCACTAAACCATCGGTCGTTTGCTTAGTATCATTATTTAACATCAACACGGTGGCTAAGGCACCCTGATCAGTTGTTGCTGTAGCACCATCTGCAGTCGCCGCATCAACGACACCAGCTGCAGTAATGACTTTTTCCACGGTCATTTTATTTTGCGTCAACGTCCCTGTTTTATCAGAGGCAATGATATCAGTACTACCTAACGTTTCGACTGCAGGCAACCGACGGACCAATGCATTTAGCTTGGCCATCCGTGTGGTACCCAAGGCCAACGTAATCGTTACAATTGCCGGCAGTCCTTCTGGAATGGCTGCCACAGCCAGTGAAATGGCTGTCAGTAACATGTTGATCAGCGATTCATTACCACGAATCATCCCCACGACAAAGACAACGACAGCAACGACTAAAATCAGAATCGTTAAGACTTTGCCCAAATGGGCTAAGTTTTCTTGCAACGGTGTTTTTCTTTCTTGAGTGCTATCGAGCATACCAGCGATACGTCCCACTTGGGTTTCCATCCCGGTCGCCGTCACCATCCCAACACCACGTCCATATGTGACATTGCTGTTCATAAACGCCAAGTCACTTAAGTCACCAAGCCCCACAGACGTATCCGTCACGGCGACTAAATCTTTGTTTACTGGGACTGATTCCCCCGTTAAAGCAGATTCTTCAATTTGTAAGGACGCAACTTCCACCAAGCGCATATCTGCTGGTACGATGTCACCGGCTTCAAGCAACACAATATCCCCTGGAACTAACGCATCACTTTTCAAAGTAACCGTTTCGCCGTTACGACGAACATGGGCATTCGGCGCTGACATTTCTTGAAGCGCATTGATAGCCTGCTCTGCCTTCGCCTCCTGGAAAACACCGAACACAGCGTTTAAGATTACCACTAACAAAATGATGATTGCATCCACTGCTTCACCTGTTGCCGCAGCGATAATTGCAGCCACAATCAAAACAATGATCATCAAATCTTTAAACTGAGCAATAAACTTTTCTAGCAGCGTCGATTGACGTTTACCAGCCAACGCGTTCGGCCCAAACTTTTCTGTACGGTCAGTCACTTCTTGTGTCGTCAGACCATCCAGACGACCGTCAACCTGCTTCATTGTTTCTTCCACAGACCATTGTGCAGCCTGTGGTAACTTACTTTGTTTCATGTTTTGTTCCCCTTTCGTGCGGCTCGTTGGGTAAAAAAAGAGACCCATGAACGCACACTTAAAATAAGTGTCGATCATGAGTCTCACTATTTAAGACAAAACCAGAACTTGAAGCGGGTTTAAAGCAAACCCTGTCTTGCTGACGGCGTTGTCACGCTTCATCACAAGTTGTGATGAACCATTAGTTACTCCCTCATTTATCTGAACCAAATTATACAGACCACGATTGATTAAAGCAAGAAAAACTTATCGTTACACTAACCTTTTTTAAATAGTTAAATGTGTCCGCTTACTTCCAAAAATCATCAAAAATCGTGATTGGCATGTGCCGTTTATGGGCCGTCTTGGCATACCACGCCTCGATTTTTTCTGCGTTAGCAGGCTCGATATCGTGGCCTTCAAGATAGTTGTCAATATCATCGTAGGTTACCCCTAGGGCAACTTCATCAGGTAACGCTGGCCGATCATCTTCCAAATCAGCCGTTGGTACCTTTAAGTACAAGTGCTCAGGTGCTTGCAGTGCCTTAAGCATCGCTTTCCCTTGGCGTTTATCCAAACGGTACAGCGGATCAATATCAGTCCCACCATCTCCGTACTTCGTATAAAACCCAGTCACTGCTTCAGCGGCGTGATCGGTGCCAACAACGGCGCCTGCCACTTCCCCAGCAATGGTATATTGCGCCACCATGCGTTCGCGAGCCTTGATGTTCCCCTTGTTGAAATCAGAAACCTTCAGCCCGTTAGCTTCAACAGCAGCCACACCTGCATCAACGGCGGCTTGTACATTGACCCGCATCACGCGATCTGCACCCATAAACGTGATTGCGTCCATGGCGTCACTTTCATCTGCCTGTTCTCCATATGGTAAGCGAACGGCGATAAATTGATACGCTGTGTCACCCGTTTCTGCCCGTAATTCACTGATTGCCAGCTGGGACAATTTACCAGCTAACGTCGAATCCTGCCCACCAGAAATACCTAATACTAAGCTCTTTAAAAATGGGTATTTTGTTAAATACGCCTTTAAGAAGTCCACACTTTTACGAATTTCCGTTTCGGCGTCAAAATCTGCACTTACTCCGAGTGCCTTAATAATTACTGCTTGTTGTTCGCGCATCAAAGCGCCTCCTAATTGTCGAACTTTAGCTTACTAACATAATCATGAACATCTTTGATGATGGTCTGTTTGTGATTCCAAAGTTTTTGGGACAAGTCGACTGGATAAATTTGCGGGTTCAAATCCCGCTTGTATTCATCCCACAACGATGCCAATTGCTGTGCTGAGAACGTCTTAATATCCTCTAGCGTTGGCATATCGTACACCTGCTGCCCATCTTTGAAAATCTCAACGAGCACCGGACGCGCATCAAAATCAGTGACGTCCTTACTGATGTACGTGTAACTCGGATGGAACATATGCAGCCGCTCAGACTTTTCAGGATGTTCGTCCGTTAACGCAACATAGTCCCCTTCGGATTTACCATCGGCCCGCTTCGTAATCCGCCATACCTGCTTTTTACCAGGTGTGGAAACTTTTTCTGCATTGCTCGATAGTTTAATGGTATCCACCATCGTACCGCGTTCATTTTCAACCGACACCAGTTTGTACACGCCACCCAAAGCAGGCTGATCAAAGGCCGTAATGAGCTTGGTACCAACACCCCAAACATCGATCTTAGCGCCTTGCATCTTCAGGTTCGTAATCGTCTTTTCATCTAAATCATTGGACGCGTAGATTTTCGCATTCGGAAAACCTGCTTCATCTAGCTGTTCGCGGACACGCTTAGAAATGTAAGCCATGTCGCCGGAGTCAATCCGGACGCCGAGGAAGTTAATCTTATCGCCCATTTCTTGTGCGACCCGAATTGCATTCGGTACCCCAGACCGCAACGTGTCATAGGTGTCGACTAAAAATACACAATCACGGTGCGATTTTGCATATGCCATGAATGCTTGATAGTCGTCGCGGTACGTTTGCACCAAACTATGCGCATGCGTTCCACTAACCGGAATACCAAACACCTTACCAGCACGCACGTTACTAGTCGCGTCAAAGCCACCAATGTAAGCCGCCCGCGTGCCCCACAAGGCAGCATCCATTTCCTGCGCCCGCCGCGTACCAAACTCTAAGATGCCGTCTGTACCGGCGACGGATCGAATCCGTGCTGCCTTCGTGGCGATCAACGTTTGATAGTTCACGATGTTCAATAAAGCCGTCTCCACTAGCTGACAATCGGCTAACGAACCTTCAACTTGTAAAATTGGTTCATTATTAAATACTAGGTCGCCTTCCTTGGCGGCTCTGATTGTACCCGTGAATTTGAAGTCTTTTAGGTAGGTTAAAAAGTCCTCCGAGTAGCCTTCAGCTTCACGTAAGTACGCTAAATCGCTTTCAGTAAATCGTAGTTGGTTAATATATTGAATAATGCGCTCCAACCCTGCAAAAACGGCATACCCATTGTGAAATGGAAGATCGCGAAAATACAACTCGAACACAGCGTGGCGGTCTGCCACACCCTCCTCGAAATACGTTTGTACCATGTTGATTTCGTACGCATCTGTATGCAAGGTCAAGCTATCATCTGGATAACGTGTAACCATCACCATTATTCCTTCCTCGTGTGCGAGTTTAAATTACCATCACATTTTACCATAGTCACAAGTACGCTAGTGAATTCGCATTCTAAACTAGCTGTAATTATCGAAATTTCGAGTGCTAACGTGCTTCACTAAAATCGCAATCAGAGATGACGACATTAAGTCATTTAAAATCTAACAGTCCACCGCAAGTGTATGTATATTTTTCCATTCGCCGTAGTATAATTCTGCTCAAATAAATAAGTGAGGTACTTTTTAATGGCAAACATTTTGATTTTAGGTGCTAATGGTAGCATCGCAACTGTGGTCGAACAAGCCCTTGTTGCTGACAACACACAACATCATCTCACACTTTTTTTACGTCATCCTGAAAAGTTAACCGCGACGATTCCAAACAGTACGGTCATCCAAGGCGACGTCACTGATTCTGCAGCACTAAACAACGCGATGAAGAATCAAGACATCGTTTATGCAAATTTACTGGGCACCGATAGCATTGATCAAGCAAATACTGTCATCCAAGCAATGCAGAAAAATAACGTTCAGCGTTTAATTTGGGTCTCTGTATTGGGTATCTACGATGAAGTTCCCGGCGCCTTTGGCCAGTGGAATAAAGACATGATCTTAGACGATTACATTACTCCGTATGCGTTGGCTGCCAAATCAATTGAGGCAAGCGAGCTAGACTACACTTTGATCAGACCCGCTTGGTATTCTAATACACATGAAATCGATTATGAGTTGACGCAAAAAGGTACGCCTTTTAAAGGCACTGAAGTGTCGCGTGACAGTGTGGCTAACTTCATCACGACCTTAATCAACACCCCACAACAACACATTCGTGAATCCGTCGGCATCAACCGACCAAATACAGACGGCGCTAAACCTGCCTGGTTTTAGGTAGCAATCCTATGACAAATCTACAAGCACAAATCTCAGAGCTAAAAGACTTACTGCAGCAATCAACTAAAACGACTGTGTTAACCGGTGCAGGAATTTCAGTCGCTAGCGGCATCCCCGACTGGGAAATGATGAACAACTCTTTCGACTTTGTTTCGCAGGATTTATTGCAACGAGACCCGGAAGCCTATTTCACTGAATTTCATCGGTTGTTCATTGATCCGATTATCAATAATGGCCCTTCTGTCGCCCATCAAGTGCTAGCGACCTTGCAACAGCAAAAACGTATCGATGGCATTGTAACGACTAACATCGACTTTTTACATCAGTTCGCTGGTAGCACCTCGGTAGCTAACATCTGGAGCAGCATTAACATTAATCATTGTTTGGATTGTGGTCGCATCTTTGACTTCGAAATTTTGCGGGCACCGATTCCTCACTGTCCCGTATGTGGTGGTCTCATTTCACCAGACCCGATTTTTCGTCATATCGCCACGCTGCCTGACGCGAAAGCACAAGCCGATGCGTGGATGACAGCCAGTGATTTGACCATTGTAATTGGTTCAAACGGTTATTACTCGAAGACCTCGAGCAACCAGGTAGTCAATATAAATCCTAAACCAAACGTGTTCGATAAGCAGTCGCTCTTAAAAATCACAGCATCAGCCGACGATGCGCTCGCTGAATTAACAAATCAACTCGCGCTTTAATAACTAGTTACTCTAACAGCAAATTAAAAGACCACCTGGACAAGGAATAATGTCCAGGTGGTCTTTTAATTTGTCCCACATTTCCGCTATTGAAAATCAGAAAACAACAATGGATCTGTGGACATAAGTCATCTTGTCCCAAACATGTTTTTTGATTTATGAACTTGGTAGATTGTAAAATTAATCCGAACGCTGTTCGGACAAAAAAGATCAGCTTCCTT
>NZ_JQCB01000008.1:0-2754 GCF_001437435.1 Furfurilactobacillus siliginis
AAAGGAAGCTGATCTTTTTTGTCCGAACAGCGTTCGGATTAATTTTACAATCTACCTAATGAGTATTGAAACATATTGCCGATGGTCGACCATTGCTGATTGACTGCCAAAACCCCGATCGTTAGCAGATATATCGCCGTACTGATCATGAAGAAAAACGCCCAGATCACCGACAACGTTGTATCGATAAACATTGAGAACTGGTAGCGGTGCTTAAACGGATGGCGAACAAAGCCGCCAAAGTTTGCAAGCCAGACTTCTGTACCACCTTGTGCCCAGCGTTGACGTTGATGAAATAAATCTTTCACCGTTTCAGGAACGTTCATGTGAAAAATCACATTCGGCGCAAATCTTGGTACCGCACCTAGCATCTGATGATCCCAGGCAATACTAATATCTTCAGTCGCCCGGTCTTGCCGAAAACCGCCGGCAGCCATTAAAAGGGACTTGCGGTACAACGTATTGGCACCACTGTACGCATACATCGAATCATTAATGGCTGTCTGACTACGTTTGATCACACCGACAATGCTAGAGAACTCCACTGTCTGTGACTTTCCCAGCAGCGTCGTCCGATTAGCGACATCCATGTTCGCGGTCACTGCTGCCGTATTCAAATCGGCGTCATGAATGAAATAATTCATGTATTTCATCAGCGCATCCGGTTCTGGAACGGTATCCGCATCGTTACTCAATAAGTAGTCGCCTTTTGCAAAGAACGTTCCAATGTTGAATGCATGGGCCTTCCCTTTGTTAGCAACCACTTCCAACATCCGTAACCGTGGATACCGTTTTTCCAATTCAAGAATAATCGCCTTTGTACGATCCGTTGAACCATCATTCAATACCAATACCTCAAAGTTTGTGTAATTCAACTCTTCAAAAAGGTAGGTGATAGTCGATTCCAGCATAACCTCTTCGTTATGCGCGGGAATCATAATCGTTACAAAAGGCTGTTCAGAAGGCTGCAAGATTCGCCAATCATTTTCACCCTTATCGCGTTTGAATAAATGATAAGACGTCGCACCCCAAAACCAGATCATCGCACCTAGGATTGGGTAAAAACAGAGGAGGATAAACGCACCGTACCCCAGATTTTGGACATCGGTCAGTAATTCTGTAAGACTAATCTGCATCCTTTTTAGCCTCCCTATTCTGGGCGCTAATAATCTTTTGGAACGTATCGGTGTCTAAATTTTGTTCTGGCTGAACTTGATAATTACGAACGTTTAGTCGCTCTTCTTCAGAACCAAATTTCGTGGTCATATATTTTTCTAACGCATCTGTCTTAGCTGTTGTTGTTTGTAAATTGAACGTTGGCCACTGCCGTACAATTCGCTTGCGTCGACGATTTTGAATCAACGTCGCCGTGATACTAAACATACCAGCTAACACGAAAGCAAATAACAAAATCATAATGGTTGCTAAGATATTACTTCTATTGTGTGCGTGCTGCCAAATCGTATGCGGCCACCCCTGCAGTAAACCGCCAGTCACAAAGACTAATGGTATCACTAATAATACCCAACCAAAGATGACCACCAGCGTCTGCCAAATCTTTAGTCCCTGATGCCCACGACTAAAATAGTTGTCCGCGTAGGTACGTGGTTCTTCTTTCATTTATCTACCTCATTATTAACATGCCGTTGCTGGATCCTGTGGCTGTCCAATCAAAGGACCTTGTAACCGAACATCATTTAACTGCCGGGCCAATTGCTGTTCAGCCGGCGTTTTAATATTTGTTACAACCAATCGATAATCATCCCCATTGGCAACTTCTTCCCAAACGGCCATTTCACTACCAGGTGTTTCGCCAGTCAAAGCTGCAGCCGATACACGCACTTCGTCGATAACTGGTAACACCCAGTCGATCGTATGTGGACGCTGTGGTGCATCCAAAATGGTGAGGCTCAATTCCAGGCCTTCGTTTTTCGCGTCATTGATCAACCGATTAAACCGGTGACGATGTAGTGGCAACATGCGGCCTTCGATCGTTACTTCTGCTACCAGTGTCAGCGGCGCCGCCTTGCTAACTGCCCACTTAGCAAAGTAAGGAAAATCGCGGCTCATCAGCTGGCTGGGTGTCAAATGTACAGTTAGTGTACTTGCTTCTTTTGGCACGGCTGACAGTGCGTTGTCTAGTAGATTAATCACCTGTCGTAACGGTACCACTGCATCAGCCGCCAATGGTTGCCAAGTATCATTTACCTGTTCGCCGGGCAAACATTCATAGCCAGTGATGTTTCGTCTTGCATCAATTTGTGGTTGGATAAAATAACGGACTGGTTGTTTGTAATTTGGGTGTTTATTAAAGTCCATTGACCAGACATAATAAATGGCTAATGTCACTAACATAATAATTAGTGCAAAGCCCGTTAAATACAGTAGTTTCATCCATAATGTCATCATTGTTTAAGCTGCTCCTTATGCCTGTCATAAAATTCGCAAACACTACCTTAACACATCTCAATCATTTAGCTACTAAAACTTTTAATTGCGAACAGTTATCATAGTGCACAACTTATTTATTAGCAATTTTTATGCCTACTTCACACGAAAGAAATTTTAGGCTCAGGAAAGGCGCTTTTTAAATGGCCAACAGAACAATTAAAATGGATCTTATATATGATGCAAAAAATAATCTTCGCTTGATTTGTATGAAGACACCGCACAATCTTTGAGAGTGGAACAAAAATTGGGAAGTCGTGAGCAAGACCTAGAACTGCCGTACGGATTGGTCTTCAATCCGGTAGG
>NZ_JQCB01000008.1:2992-63593 GCF_001437435.1 Furfurilactobacillus siliginis
CCTATGGACATAATTAGTTATGTCCCAGGCTCAATCTTTACGAGGTATGCCCATTGATATTCAAGGCAGCTGCTGATTTCGCGTGATAGCTCAAAAGACGCCGACTGGGCAATAACGGTTGCACAAAAATAGTCGCCGTTTCAGTTTACGTTAATGTAAGCTGAAACGGCGACTATTTGAGTTGGCAGTTAACTATTACATAGAGTGAACGTTGGCCGTTGCAGTCACAGCGGCGACGAGTTTACTTGGTCGTTCACTGCACTTGTGCTTTGCCCGCATGGCGGGCAAAGCACTCCTCCAACGCCAGGTCATTAGCAACGAAGACCAGATGTAACACCGTGAACGAAGGGCTGCGAAGAATTCGCAAAGCCCGTAGTGGTAAGGTGTCACATCTGGTCGATGGTGAGCGAAGCGAACTTGCTAATGACCTGGCGCTGGAGGACACGGCCCCCGCTGGAGTTACTTAGTTGATGTTCGCTTCTTCAACCCATAAGGTAACACAACGGTTTGTTCGTTGATTGACTCGTTGTTCATCAACTTCGTCAACAGCCGCATCGAAACCGCACCAATATCATAGAGTGGTTGGGTAATTGAGCTCATCCGTGGCCGGGTCATTTCTGTAAAGCGCGTGTCATTACTTGTAATCACTTCAAAGTCTTCTGGCACACGAATACCCGCGTCAGTTAGGCCATTCAAGACACCAGCAGCCAATTCATCATCACCGACAAAAGCAGCGGTTGCTTTCACATCTTGTAACGCCTTTGCTAATTTGTATCCTGCTTTATAGGAATAATCTGTCTGGAAAACAAGCCCATCATCAAAGCCAATCCGTGCTTCACTCAATGCTTGCTTGTATCCCTTTAACCGGTAATCCCGGTTGATACTTTCATCCATTGAACCGGTCACAAAGGCAATTCGTTTGTTGCCGCGATTGATCAGGTTGCTAACTGCTTCCGTAACGGCTGCCACGTAATCAATGTTGACCGTTGGCACCTGATGCTTTGGATCAACGGAACCAGCCAAAACGATTGGGGCATGTGTCCGATCAAAGGCAGTGCGTAGTTCATCGGTAATTTGATTTCCCATGAAGATAATGCCATCGACTTGCTTAGCGCTCAAGTTGTCGATCACCTGCATTTCCTTATCATGGTTTTCATCAGAAGACGTCAAGATGATGTTGTATTTATACATCATGGCCACGTCGTCGATGCCGCGAGCTAATTCAGAAAAATATGAATTCGTTAAATCAGGAATGATAACCCCGATTGTTGTTGTTTTTTTAGAAGCCAAACCACGGGCCACCGCATTTGGACGGTAGTCGAGCTGGTCAATGACATCCAGCACCTTTTGTCTGGTTGCTGGTTTAACGTTGGGGTTGCCATTCACAACCCGTGAGACCGTCGCCATTGAAACAGCGGCTTCACGCGCAACATCATAAATCGTTACAGTCTGTTTATCCATTGTTATCCCTTTCATTGCTATTTTAATTTGTTTTCATGTGTTTTCACAATTATTCCAATATAACAAAGCCAGAAAATGAAAGCAATCATGAAACCGCTTACTAATAATATAAATCAACCATTCCTTGTGTGCAAGTCTGAAACCGCGACTGTGCTATACTAAAAGCACGTTTGTGAATGTAAATTCCAGACGAAATTTTACATAATGAGGCGATGACATGGCAGATTATACACAACTTGCCCAGGTTCAAAACTGGGTTGCCGACCAACACGTCGACGTAGCTTACTTTAGTAACTTTCAAACGGTCCAATACTTAACTGGGTTTGGTTCCGATCCGATTGAACGGGTTTTAGCTTTGTTCGTTTTTCCTGATGCAGAACCATTCCTCTTCTGCCCTGCTTTAGAAGTAGAGGCTGTCAAAGATACTGGCTGGCCATATGGGGTTTACGGCTACCTAGACCATGAAGATGCTTACGCAATGATTGCATCACAAATCAAAGCACGTAGCACGCATCCGACTAAGTGGTCCATCGAAATGGGTAACTTAACCATCGAACGCTTCAATGCAATGCACAGTCAATTTCCAGAAGCCATGTTCGACATCGATGCCACCGACTACATCGCTTCTTTACGCGTTGTGAAGACACAACACGAAATCGACTTGCTTGATGCTGCTGGTGCAGAAGCTGACTACGCATTTGAAATTGGTTTCCAAGCAGTCGCTGCCGGTGTGCCCGAGCAACGTGTTGCTGCTGAATTACAATATGCTTTGATGAAGCGTGGCGTCATGAACATGAGTTTTGACACGTTAATCCAGGCCGGCGACCATGCCGCTGAACCACATGGCGCGACTAGTGATCGTAAAATTGCTAAGAATGAATTAGTTCTCTTTGATTTAGGCACAATCCATGAAGGCTACATTTCTGACGCTTCACGGACAGTTGCCGTGGGCACCCTAACAGATAAGCAAGCTGACATTTACAAAGTTTGTTTAGAAGCACAATTAGCTGCCATGGATGCTGCTAAACCTGGCATTACCGCCGCTGAACTAGATAAGGTTGCGCGTGACATCATCACCAAAGCCGGTTATGGCGAATACTTCATTCACCGTTTGGGCCATGGGATGGGGCAATCTGAACATGAATTTCCAAGTATCATGGAAGGTAACGACATGGTTCTTAAAGAAGGCATGTGCTTCTCTATTGAACCTGGTATTTACATTCCCAATGTTGCTGGTGTCCGGATTGAAGATTGTGTACACATCACCGCTGATGGCTGTGCACCATTCACCCATACCAGCAAGGATTTAACCTACGTTGGCTAATAAGCACCACGAAAAAGGCTACCCAAATTTGGGTAGCCTTTTTCGTGTGAATCTTATTTACTTGCTAGCTGAATCAGCTGCTTCACTGGCTGCTGACTTAGGTAAGTCCTTAGCTGCACTGACTGCTGTACTAGTTGCACTAGCAGCTGTTGAAGTCGCTTCAGAAGCGCTGTCAGTAGCTGTACTGGCTGCTTCACTAACGGCTGACTTAACATCGATAACAATATCGTCGTCATCGTCCATGTCATCATCGTCATCAAAATCGTTCAATTCATCACGTAATGCTGCGGTCTCATCATCAAATGAGTCGTGTTGGCCAGCGAACCGATCACGCATTGTTGCACCACGGTCCCCCATTGAATCAGCCCAGTCACGTGCAGTTTCAGTGGCAGATTCGGAGTAGTCCTGAACAGATTCCTTCAAATCATCCAATGTATCTGCCGCATAAAAAGCATAATCAACGGCACGGTCGCGAAGTTCTTGATAGCGAACAGATGCTTCTTCACGTAACTTTTCACGTTGTTCACTGGTTAAAGACCGGTATCCTGCATATGCAGCAGCCCCACCAACTAATAATCCTACAAAAAAGCCCTTTGCCATAATTACATCCTTCTTCCTTGTTTTAATTACTTACTTGGTTGCTGCTGTTTCTTTGCTGAATGGTTGTTATACATGTGATAAGCAGACGTAGCCGCCTTAGTTGCAAAACTAAATTTGCCACCATTCTTCTTATTTGTATTCGTAACCCGATCCGTAAGATTGCGCGTTGCCATGTTTAAGTCGGACACACTTTCACCAAGGTCAGCCGCCGCTTGGAACACGGGGTCGATTGTTGCGACCTTATGATTAACGTCTCCTAGTAACTCATTGGCGTTTCCCATAATATCCTCAACCTGTTTGGATAAAACGTCTACATCGCTTGTGATGACCCCCACGCTCTTGTTGATTTCACCAAACGTCTGTGTCAACCGTAGCAAGAAGATGCCAATAAAGATTACGAGCAGTAAGAATGCAATGGCTGCAATCAATCCTGCAATTTGTCCACCTGTCATAAATATGCCTCCAACTTAAAAGTTATGCTCATTTGATACTTATGCACAGCATACCATAAACAGCAAACTGAAAAAACCGTTTTCAGTCCTGTCAAACAGCGTCTGTTGACCCTAAAGCCGTTAGTTGTTTAAACTCGTCTTCACTCAATGTGATGCTGCTAGCAGCCGTGTTACTAAAGAAATGAGATAAATTAGCAGTCCCAGGAATTGGCAAGATCACATCGGAGCGCTGCAATAACCAAGCCAGCGCAATCTGTGACGGAACCGCATGGTGTGCCTTAGCAATCTTTTGCAACGGGCCATCACTCTGTTTTGCCAACGCCCCTGTTGCTAATGGGAACCAGGGAATGAAGGCTAAATGATGTTGCTCAGCGTACTTTAAAACTACTTCATCCGTCCGTTCAATCAAGTTATAGCGATTTTGAACAGAAACAATCGGCACGATTTCCTGAGCCGCTTCAATTTCTTTAACTGATACCTGACTTAATCCAACGTGCTTAATTTTTCCTTCACGTTGCATATCAGCCAAAACGCCCAATTGATCAGCCAGTGAATAATTAGCATCAATTCGATGTAATTGCATCAGGTCAATGTAATCTAAACCTAGTGAAAACAAATTCTGTTCTATTTGCTGCCGTAGGTAAGCTGGATTGCCAAGTGGTGTCCATACATCCGGTCCTTGACGCGTAAAACCAACCTTCGTGGCAATCATTTTATGGCTACCCTGATACGCTTGCAGTGCTTGTTTTAGGTATTGGTTAGCAAATAACGGGCCATATGCATCAGCGGTATCAATGAAGTCAACGTCACTGTTTAGCACTGCCGTCATGACATCAACTGCATTCTCGGGATCTTTGCTTGGTCCCCACACGCCTGCGCCTGGTAATTGCATCGTGCCATAACCCAACCGGTTAACTGTTAAATCCTCATCAAATGTAAATGTCTTTGCTGTCACTTTGTTAAGCCTTCTTCTCGAAAGATTGTGTTAAGTCATCAACGACTTGCCCATCGCGGGTGTGAAAAGTCACGGTCACATCCCCACTATCTGCTATCGTCACAATTGCAAACGTACCACCTAGTGACTGATATTGCCCTCGCGGTTGGCTAATACTTCCGGGATTTAAAAATAAGGTGCTATCATTTTCAATGACACCTAATTCATGAGAATGCCCAAAAAAGGCAAAATCAGCCTGGACTTCACGTGCTGCTAATGCGAGTGCCGTCAGTGATTGTTTAATCTGATAACGATGTCCATGCGCTAGAAATACTTTATATTGCCCAACAGCAATTACCTGTTGGGACTTAAAACCGGTATCGAAGTCCATGTTACCGCCAACCACATGATAGGTTTGCCATAATGGATCATCAGCTGCTAATTCTGAATCGCCGCAGTGAAACCAGGCATCGATTTGCCCTGCAAACTGTTGTTTTAAATCGACCAAAATATCACGATCGCCATGACTATCGCTAACTACCAATAATTTCATTAGTCTTCACGCCACCAGATTGGAAACTGTTCGATCAGCGAATCAAGGGCACGTCCACGATGGCTGACTTCATTTTTTTCAGTTGTGTTCATCTGGGCGAATGTTTTGCCTAATTTAGCAACGTAAAATAACGGATCATAACCAAACCCATCGGCACCTTTAGCTTCACGAAGAATCGTGCCGCGAACGTCCCCACTCACAACCAGCCGTTTGCCATTTGGCTTAACGGCTACAATGGTGGTATGGAAGGTAGCAGTCCGTTCTTCATCTGGAACATTTGCCAGGGCCTGCAGTAACTTCGCATTGTTAGCGGCATCGTCATGGTTCCCTGCATAACGCGCAGAATGAATGCCAGGAGCACCGTTTAGTGCATCTACTTGTAAGCCGGAGTCATCTGCAATAATTGGTAATTCAACACTCTTTGCCAATGCATCAGCCTTAATTTGGGCGTTTTCTGCAAAGGAAGTGCCATCCTCAGGTGGAATCGTTACGCCTGGGAAATCTGCCAAGGTCAAAACCTTGATCCCAAGTGGTTCCAACCGGTTTCTGTATTCCGTTGCCTTGCCGGCATTGTTTGTTGCAACTACGATTGTGTCTGCCATGACGTACCTCCAATTTTTATTTACACGTTTATAATGCGCATCTTGAAGAAAAAATTCAATCAATCACTGCTTTGGTAACATCCATATCAGCCAATCCCAACCAGTCGGTCGCAATCGTTTTAAACATGACCGGTGAACCAGTCGTAAAGAACCGATCCTGACCAGCTTTATGTGTCGCAGCCATATGATAAAAGTCTAACAGCTGAGCCACTCCATTCACCGTCTCGGCACCAGAATCAATCAGGGTCACGTTCTTACCCATTACATTTTGAATCAATGGACGTAACAATGGATAATGTGTACAACCCATCACCAACGTATCAATACCACTATTTAATAGTGGTTGTAGTCCTTGCGCCACGATTTGTTTAGCAACTGGTGCTTCATATTCATTACTTTCAACTAGTGGTACGAATTTTGGACAAGCCAGACTCGTTACCTGCACCGCCGCATTTTGGACATGAATCGCGTCGGCATATGCATCACTACGCACAGTCCCTTCGGTTGCAATCACACCGACATGACCATTCCGACTGGCGCGAATGGCCGCCTTAGCACCAGGCTTAATCACACCAATCACCGGAATCGTTAGCTTAGCTTGCAAATCTGGTAATGCAGCAGCCGTAGCTGTATTGCACGCGATGACGATCATCTTAACGTTTTGTTGTTCCAAGAAATGGGTCATCTGCCAGGTGAATTGTTTCACCTGCTCTGCTGGTCGTGGACCATATGGCAAACGTGCTTGATCGCCGATAAAGCGAACTGTTTCATTAGGCAACTGCCGTAGGGCTTGCTTAACGACTGTCAGCCCACCAACGCCAGAATCCATAAAACCAATCGGTAAATCAGCTTGTAACCGTGTGCGATCAATTTCTACCATTTGCCACCTACTCCTTTTATGCACCAACTTCATGCACTTCTGTTATTTATTGAACCTTAAGCATGACCTACTGGCCCATTTTTTTCAAGGTAAGTGAATTATGAATAATTAATAAACTCACCGGTGATTAATGCAACTTTCTTCACGCAACGCTATAATTAAATCAGCCTATTAATTCGAGGAGTACAAAATGGATCAAGCAACGTACGCAAAGTTATTAAAACAAACCGATGTCACTGCCTTAGGGGCAAGTTTCATGCGCGATGAAGTCCTGCCGGTTATCTTAGGTAGCGACCAAGTTGCCATTTTGTACTGGATTGGCCGCCAAGTGGCTCGCAATAATCCCTTAGCCAATGAAACGAGCATCGTCCCGTTATTCAAGCAACTCAATTTCGGTGACTTACATCAAACAAAACAAACGCGCCATCAACAATTTTTCGAACTGACCGGCACGGCTGTCTTAGATCGTCTAGCTGCTTATCCAGATGCAAATTACGATTTTGAAGCCGGCTTTCTCGCACAGGAGATTGAAATTATCACCGGCGCCGCGACTGAAGGAACCGTTGATGAAATCCACAAGGATGGTGTCTCATTCATTATTCAAACAGATCCAAAGGATATTGTCGGTGACGTTGCCGCTTCGGTACCAACGCTGACGGTTAGACCACAAGATTAGATGTCATCCACATAGATAACCCGCAGTTGATTGCCGCACGCAAAGCGATGATCACTGCGGGTTACTTACTTAAAGAGGACTTATTCATGCCAACCAAAAAGCAACTACACACACGTAACTTAATCATCCAAACAATGTACGGGCTCCTGCAACACAAACCGTTTAGTGCGATTACCACTGCTGACATTTGTTCTGCAGCTGCCATTCACCACACGACCTTTTATCGTTATTTTACTGATAAATACGCTTTGTTAGGTGCCACCTTGACGGATACGTGCGCACCAATCATCACACTAATGACACAGGGAATGACTTTTTTAGATGCACTCCTGCAGTTGATTGATCAAAATCGGACCGTGATGTTAAACATTACCGCACACAATCAGCGCAATGACGTCTACTACGACCTTGTTCAGATTTTTGCCCAGCAGTTAACATTAGCTGCGACCACTGAGATAACCATGACCGATCCCCTTTTAGTTAAACTACAAGCCGCAGATAACTTAGATTACGCCGCTCATGCCGTTGCTGGAATGATCGTTGGCGTTTTAATCGGTTGGGCGGATGGTTCCCGGTCAGCCGAACCAAACGATTTACAGACGCTCTTCTCAGAGCGGTTCCTGCAGCTCTTGTAACAATGACTTGCATATTTTGCACATAAATTACTGTTTTGTCTCTAACAATTCAGAATGATGGCCACTATACTTTTGGCATTCACTCATATCACTTTGTTAAGCGAGGTTAACAGTATGCAAACTGCAATTGTCACTGGCATCTCTTCCGGTATCGGTAAGGAAACCGCAAAATTGCTACAGGAACATGCAATTCAAGTCTTTGGGCTCGCACGTAAGGCCACCGCCACCACTGACTTAGCTGCCCTAGGCGTTCAGCTCATCGACGTAGATCTAAATGACACAAACCAAATTAAAAAGGCAATGACACAAATCACTGCACAAACATCACGCATTGATCTGTTAGTCAACATCGCGGGTATGTCGGTCAACGGTCCCACGGAAACACTCCCTTTAGCTGCACTGACAACTGAATATCAGGTCAACGTCTTCGGGCCACTGCAACTCATTCAGCGGGTACTCCCCACAATGCGTGCGCAACACGCAGGAACAATCATTAATGTCACCTCAAGTGCAGCCCATGCCATTCAGCCCTTTATGGGCGCTTATGCTAGCTCAAAAAGTGCTTTACTAACACTCACTAATTCACTGCGCATTGAAGCAGCCCCTTTCGGCATCAATGTCGTCAATATCGAACCCGGAGCCATCAAAACGCCAATGTTAGCTGCCCCACCTGAATACGTTAAACGATCCAAGGATACCGTTTACGCCGCAGCAGCCACCGCATATGACAAGAATACGACTGCCTTTTTAAATCGCATTGCCATTACACCACAAAAAGTTGCTGCCTTGATTCTAAAAATCAGCACGCTACGTAAACCCAAACCGACCTTCCGAATTGGCACACCTGCAACACTAATGATGCTAATGGAACGGTTTTTATCCATTAAATTAATCACTCGTTTAGTCATCCGCACCACCCGTGTTAAATAATCAAAAAAAACCGTCGATTTCTAAACTTACTGTCATCGTAAGTTTAGAAATCGACGTTTTTTTTTGATGCTTTATTTGAATGTACGACTCTAATTTCCAAGCCTACTTGTTTTCGTTCCACTTTGGCTGTGCTAAATTCTGATCCGTTGGTGCCAACTGTTGCCAATCATTCGAATAGAAATTGTTGTTGATGTGATAGTTTGTGGACCCCTTCTTAGTTGCTAAGAAAGGTTTCACTTTTTTATCCATTGCCAACCAGCCGCGCCAGCCTAAATGAATCGTGTCTTGCATGAAGTATGGTTGCCCACCATCATGACTCAAATCATCAATATTGTTAAAGCCTTGGCTCGTTAATTGTTGCTTAATCTTAGCATTGGTCTGATCCACCATATTCATGTCCAAGCCGGTGTATTTCGCCCACTTTTCGTTGATTGGTGGTAAGACGAACAACACATCAGTATGCGTCTTGGCAAACTGACTCAAGACCAGTTGAAAATCACTGTATTCAGGTGACTTACGGTAGTCAAATGTTTTTTGCTCGCCCTTCAAATCAGCCACATGTCCCTTTAATCGCGTATTGTAAAAACCATTATCAATACCCAAATTATTGTTCGTGGTGTGTTCTTTCCCAAGCTTTGTCGCGGTCTTATCTAACGCGGCATAGCTTTGTGAATCAGGCAATTGTTTAGCTGCCTTTTCCACTTTATTCACGTTGTGTCCCAACTGATAGTCAGAGAACAGCTGATCCTCATGCGACAGAATCAACGCCCGTACTGATAATTCCAGACGGTTGTAATTCGATAGTGCCTGCCCCTTGGCTACTTTTCGTAACATCGCAGCAATTGCATGATCTGAATGTCCTGAAGGCATCATCAACAACCGTTTAGCTGCATACCGGTTCATTTTGGTATCTTGAACCTGTTGTAACCAGTCAACGGTTTGCAGACGTGAATAATAAAACGAAAACGCGTCTTTGCGTGTCCCCTGTGCCACAAACCACTGTGGCGAAATGATAAATACCGCTTTACGATGTTTCATTTGCGTACTAATCGTTTGCATCGTGTAATACTGCGTCAACGACTGTGTACCACGCGACCCCAGTAAAAATGGCCGGTAGTTACGATCATATCGCTCTGCTAACACAGATGGATGCATTGGATCCATCCGCGCTAATTCACTGGAACCAAAGAATGGCACATAGTCACCAGCCAGCGCTTGTTTCTTAATTTGCCGACCTTTAAACACTTGCGGTGCTAAAGAAACCGCCGCTTTACGTTCAACTGACTTTGAATTACTGGCAAAATTAATTGGTGACAGTAATAGCGCCACAAGGATAACAAAGGCCGCAATTACTGGCCCAATAATCAGCCAGAGTCGTTTTGAGGCGCTCATATTATCCAACAAGTCCTTCCACTTTGGCGACGATCTTGTTTGGTGTGTCCCATTCAGTCCGTTCAAATTCAGAAACTGGTACGGTCACATTCAATTGGCTCTGTAATTCTAACAATAATTGAACAGAACCCATTGAGTCTAATAAACCTGCATCGAACAAGTTCGTGTCCATTGCGTCGTTCACATCGTTACCCGTTAAGTCGTTCAAAATTTCGATAACCGTTTCTTTAACATCCATGATAAAAATCTCCTTTAGTAGTTGAGTTATGGTTTAACAAACCACAATGTATTGAGGAACCCTGAGAATAACAAGAAACTCAGACAAACAAAGTTAAACGTAATAAAAATGGCAAATGCTTCTGTGAACTTATTATGAGGAATTGATTTGCGGTGTTTCTTCTTAAAGCGCAGCCACCAGTCGTTAACGACTAACCCCAGCCCATGTAACAAGCCGTAAGCGATGTAATACCAGGTAACCCCATGCCAGAATCCCATGATCAGCATATTCAAAATGTAGGCAATGTTGCTGACGGTGACGCGACTCTTAAAGAGTTTGGTCTTCATCATGGCAAACACCAACCGCATGAACACGAAGTCACGGAACCAGAAGGACAAGCTCATGTGCCAACGGTTCCAGAATTCCTTTAAGTTAGGTGACAGGAATGGCTTATTAAAGTTGACTGGCGTTTCAATTCCCATTAAGTAAGAAATTGCCACGGCAAACAGTGAGTACCCAGCAAAGTCAAAGAAGAGATACATCGACCAACTGTACATGTACCCAACAAGTGGCCAAGAAAGACCATCGCCGCCATAGTGCAGCGTCAGGGCAGAAAGTCTTGGAACTAGCATCGTGCCGAAGAAGTACGCCATCACAAACTTATAAAAGAATCCTAAAAAGATGTAATGAACGGCCTTTTCAATCATTCCCACATACTTATCTCGATCTGGCACTGTTTCATAATCGGCTAACCAACGCCGGTAACGATCAATGGGGCCAGATGAAATGGTTGGCATGAACAATAGAAATTCCAGGAATAATAACGGATGAAACTCCTTAATGATGCCATCCCGCATTTCCATGATCATCCCCACCGTTCTAAACGTGAGGTAACTGATGCCTAAAAATCCAAAAATGGATGTATGCCCAGCCGCAACAGCAGGCGTGATTTTAACAAATGTTAGCGGTAAGGCGCTAAGGACGACCGCCGCATAAAAGACCCAACGGTTATTGGCCCTGTTGCGATAGGCCATGTACCCACCGACCATGATCCATTCCCACAGAACATAGCCAATCAACGCAATCCCCTGTTCCAGCTTAGGTCCATCAAACATTAAGAAGATGAAGACTAAGGAAACAAGGCTTTGATACCACCGCCACCGGTGCCCACGGTACAAACCAATCATCAATGGAATCAGACCAATCAGCAGATAAATGAAATACTGCGGATTCCCATATGGTTCTAAGTTAATCATGCTGGGTTCACCTCAGCAATAATTGATTTGATGTCAACCTTACCATTTGCCGTTAATGGCAATGATTCCTGATAAACAAACCGGTTAGGCACCATGTAGTCCATCATGACATCTTTTAATTCCTGCTTGATGGCTGTTGTCCGCTGCAAATCATTTGCAAATTCATCGGTGGCAACTGGTACGACATAGGCCCACATCTGATTCACCTTATGGTTCGCATCATACTTAGGAACAGCAACCGCCTGTTTGATCCATTGGTTCGCATCAAGGTAGTGGTTAACTTCTTCCAACTCAATCCGGTAACCATGTAACTTGATTTGGAAATCAATCCGGCCAAGATAATGTAGCATACCGTCAGCATCTAATGACCCTAGGTCCCCTGAATGATAGGCGGCTTTGCCGTCTTCAGTAAAGAAGGCTGTGGCTGTTTTCTCAGGATTGTTTAGGTAGCCTTTAGAAACACTTGGTCCACTAATGATAATTTCACCACTTTGACCAGCTGGTAACGTGTTGCCATCTTCATCAACCACTTTGATGTCGGTATCAGCCTTAGTATAACCAATCGGCAAACGTCCCTTTTCAATCAAAGCATCGGTAATTTCAACACCGGTAACTGCCACCGTAGCTTCAGTTGGCCCATAAGTGTTAAAGATACGTGCATGGGGGAATCGTTCCCGTAAATTTTTAGCGGTTGAAACTGTTAATTCTTCACCACAAAACAAGAAGTGGCTCAAGTCTGGTAAGTGTGCCTCGTCAAACGTTGGTTCCAGCAGGCAAATGTCCGCAAAGGACGGCGTTGAAACGAACACATTTAAATTCATTTTTGGTAATGTTTCAAATAACTGTTTGAAGTCATCGGTAATTTTCTTTGGTAATGCCGTTAATGTGCCACCGAGGGCCAAGGTTGGTGCCCAATCCATCACTGATAAATCAAACGAATATGGTGGTTGTGCTAATGTCACAGGCTGTTCACCAAGTTTAAAGTCATCGCTAAGCATCCAGTTAACGTAACTAAGCAAGTTAGTGTGACTGATCTGCACCCCTTTTGGTTTGCCAGTAGTCCCTGATGTGAAGATGATGTAGTAATTATCATCCCCACTAACCGGATGCGTCAGCTTGTAATCTGCCGTGGTATTCTCCAGTAATGCAGTCAATTCTTTACCTTCAATCACCGGCTGTTCACCAACCGTCAATGGTAAATCATCAATGGCGATGACTGCGGCAGGATTCGCAATTTCATTGATCATCGTCAAACGGTCATTTGGCGAATGTGTGTCCACCGGAATGTAGGCATGTCCTGCTTTAACAGCACCCAAAAAACTTGCCATCATGGCAAACTGCTGTCCACCAAAGATCATCACTGGTGCGCCAGCTGGCAGCTTCAAATCGTCCAATGCTTGCGCAATTGCATCTGATGCATGCTTGAGCTGTGCATAGGTGTATGTTTCACCCAGGTAGTTGTATACGACCGCGTCAGGCGTCTTCACTGCCCAACTATCGATTGTTGTAATCATGTTATCGATCATCGTTAATTCTTCCTCTCAGGTTGTCCTAGAATTCGTTGTAGATAAACTTACTTTGGTTGATGCCAGAGTATCCATACAAATACATCAACAATAGTAGAACAACAAAATAAAATACGGTGCGTAGGATAAACGTGACCCATGGCTGTGATAGCCACAGTCTAAACTTTGCCATACTTAACTGCCTCCACTTTTATACCAATATAACCAGTATAGTGATTTTTTGACCTGAAATGGGTAAAAAAAGTCTTAAACCTGATGCTCATCGGTCATATTACATTGTTAAGGATACCAGAAAATCAAAAAAAGACCCATCAACTGTCTCGTCGATGAGTCTCTCATGCAGCAACTAAGCTGTATATTGTGCTAACGTGCGTTCGATTTGTTCCTTAGAGTGGTAACCCACTAAGGTATCAACCACGGCGCCGTCCTTCTTAACGATCAATGTGGGAATCCCCATGATCCCAAACTTTGAAGGTGTGTCAGGATTTTCATCCACATCCATCTTCGTAAAGGCCACTTTGTCACCTAATTCGTCAGCAAGTTGCTCAACGACTGGTGATTGCATTTTACATGGACCACACCACGTTGCCCAAAAATCAGTTACAGAAACACCAGTATTGGTGTCTTGTTCAAATGTCTTATCTGTCGTTACATCTACTGCCATGATTAAGCCTCCAATCACTAATTTTTAGTACGTAACAATAGTCTACTCTTTTTTGTCAGTCGTGCAATTGATTTGCTTAACCGAGTTTAACGACCGTTGCGCCGTCCCCACCTGCATTTGCCGGTGAGAAACCAAAACTCTTCACACGTGGGTTTGATTGCAAGTATTCCGTGACCCCTTGCCGCAATGCACCAGTCCCTTTACCATGCACGATGGTCACTTCATTCAAGTTGGCTAGTAACGCAGAGTCGATGAAGCGATCCACTTCGCCCATGGCAACATCATAACGGTGACCCCGCAGATCTAACTGGGCCTGCGCACGTGCACCAATATTACTGTGCACAACAGCTTTACTTGCACGCTGCTGTTTTTCCGTTTCGGTCGGTGCCGTTGATTTCTCTAAATCAGCATCGTCCACACGCATCTTCAAGGCTCCCATTTGAACTTCCCATTCATGCGTGCCCGTTTGTCGATTCAGCGTTCCATGTTGTCCATAAGACTTCACAACAACGGCATCCCCTGGGTGGAAATCATGCTTCTTTCGTTCACGAGCCAAAACCTTATTTTTCGCCAGTGACGGATTCTGCCGTAGGGCATTCAAGCGCCCTTGTGCATCAATCAATTCATTTTCGCGGACACCACTGCCTTGCTTAACTTCCAGTTGACGCAAATGGTGAATGATCTTGTCAGATTCTTTCTTAGCTTCCGCCACAATGTGATTGGCTTCTTGCTTAGCCACGTCTAATTGATGCGCTTTTTGTTCTTGATAGCGCTCAAATTGATTGTTTAAGTCATCGTGTAACCGTTCTGCATCAGCCAGTTGTTCAGCTAAAGCAGCAGCCTCATCGGTTGCTTGTTTATGTCGCGTGACCAAATCACCAATCATTGCATTCAAATCTTGACTATCCTGACTCGTCAGCTCCCGTGCAGCTGCAATAATATCAGCACGTAATCCTAACCGCTGCGAAATTTCCAAGGCGTTTGAACGTCCTGGAATTCCTAGCAACAATCGATAGGTTGGCTGCAGTGTTTCACCATCAAACTCCATGCTGGCATTAGTCGTACGGGCACGATCGTAACCATACGCCTTCAATTCTGGATAGTGGGTTGTGGCAACCACATCGGCGCCTAACGTGCCAAACGCGTCCAGGATGGCAATGGCTAAAGCTGCCCCTTCCTTAGGATCCGTCCCGGCACCAAGTTCATCAACCAGTACCAAACTCTTGTCCGTCGCCTGGTCTAAAATGCTGATCAAGTTATCCATGTGCGAACTAAACGTACTTAACGACTGCTCAATTGACTGTTCATCACCGATGTCAGCGAAGATATTGTCAAAGATCGCGACGCTACTACCTTCGAATGCAGGGATGAATAAACCAGACTGTGCCATCAGCTGGGTCAATCCCAAAGTCTTTAACGTAATCGTTTTACCACCTGTGTTCGGTCCAGTAATAATGATTGCATCATAGGCGTCGCCCAACGTAATGTCGTTTGCGACCGCTGTTTTAGGATCCAGTAAGGGGTGTCTTGCCTGCCGTAAATTAATCAGGCCAGCTTCGCTCAACAGCGGTTCGGTAGCATTAATTAATTTGGCGTACCGGGCCTTTGCATTCACAAAGTCCAAATGCCCGAGGACCCCTGCGTTTGCTAAGATTTCTTCGCGATGTGGTGCCAGTAATGCTGAGAGCTCCTGTAAAATTCGCGCCTCTTCGTTACGTTCCTGTACCTGGCTTTGTCGCAGCCGGTTGTTTAAATCAACGACATCCTTTGGCTCTACGTACAAAGTTTGCCCAGATTGACTTTCATCATGTACCACCCCGCCAAAGCGGCTCCGATATTCCGTTTTAACTGGTACAACATACCGGTCGTTACGCATGGTGATAATCGGTTCGCTCAAATACCGAGCTTGATTCCCCTTCAGATAGTTTTGCATCCGTGAGCGAATCAGATCCTCGGTTCCTTTGATGCGCCGCCGAATTTCAGCTAAGTCTTCGCTAGCTGCATCTGCAACGCGACCGTCTGGTTCAATAGCTGTGCTAATTTTCTTCGTTAAGTCTGGCAACGTAATGATTTGATCTGCCACATCATCTAAATGACGCAGCTCAACACCATCTTCTACTAATTGTTTGAAAAAGGTTCGTGTCGCCGTAGCTGTCTGCAAAACCCGCCCAACAGCTGCTAATTCTGTTCCGTTTAAGGAAGCATCAATGGCTAGCCGCTTCATATGTGGTGTCACATCTGCTAATTCTGGCAGTGGAATACCACCCTTTAGCCGCAAAACATCGGCACCATCTTTCGTTTCATCAATCTGACATTGGATTGTTTCGGCATCCGTCGCAGGCTGTAAAGCTGCCAGTTCCTGCCGTCCGCCAGGTGAAATCAACATTCCCGTCAACTGATTCTTAACTTTATCAAATTCAAGGGTTACTAACCCACGTTCATTCATCAATTTCTTCAGTCCTTTATTATCGTGTCAACCACCATTGAAAAATCTGTTCAGACAACAATGGGGTCTGATGTAAAATCCATTGGCTCACCGGTGAGTGTAACACTTGTTCATGCAACCATGGCGCAGGCCAAACTGCTGCAACGGCTAGCGCAAAAAAGATCAGTACATACATGACTAATCCTGCAATGCCAGCACCTGCTAATGCGTTAACGCCATGCACCACCGGTAGTTTTGTAAACAAATTAAGCGAGCGTGTAAACCAGTGTAACAAGATGATGCCCACAATCATGAGCACCCAAAATGTGATCCCGGATACCCAAAAGTGGTTCACTTGGTTAGCCAATAAATCAGTATTCGCACTGGTCTGATGGTTTGCCGGTAAAAAACGACCAATCATGGGTGCCACGTTAGGTGTAATTATTTTTACGAGAATCAATACCACCAGATAGCCCACCGTGTGCATAAACTCCACGACAAAACCACGATGCCAGCCACGGCCTAATGCCGTTAGTAGTAAAAAGATAATTATTAACGATAAAATCACTTACGTTCACGTCCTCATCTTATTCATAGCGCATAAACGGGTGACAATGGGACTACGCCCCACCATCACCCGTTTTCACAGACTCTTTCGACTAAGCTAAGTTACTGTCATCATCAAGGAATGTATTTAACATTTCCTCAACCATGTCCCATTCAGCATCGTCTTCGATTGGTGATAACTCGCCTTCTGTTGAGCCATCTACCTCTGGATCAAAAGCATATGCTTGAATGTCAACTTCTTCGTCATCCGCAGCACTTGCTGGGTAAAGTAAGATGTATGACTTACCATAATCGTCTGATTTGAACGTAAACAAAACGTTGTATAACGTTTCGTTGCCGTTGTCGTCGATCAAGGTGATTTGTTGATCGTCGTCTTCTTCGTTGTTGCGTTTTGTTTCAGCCATGTGGAAACCTCTTTCTAGTTTTAAGTATGTGCGTCAGTTGACGACTTATTTAGTCAGCTTACCATGCGCGTCAAGGTAGTTTTGTAAAATCAGTGCCGCTGCCAACTTATCGATGACCTTCTTACGTTTTTTACGGGAAACGTCAGCTTGCTCAACGAGCATCCGATCAGCCTCCACGGTGGTAAGTCGTTCATCAATGAAATCAATGGGTAGCCCAAACCGTTCAGTCAACATGTCACCATAGCGTTGAGCTGCTTCTGCACGCGGCCCAATGGTATTGTTCATGTTCTTCGGCAAGCCAAGCACAAAGCCACCAACGCTATGTTCCTTCGCTAGTTCACCAATGCGGTCTAAGCCAAACACGCCTTCGTCTTCATTGATGCGTACAATTTCAACACCTTGAGCCGTCCAACCAAAAGCATCACTAACAGCAACGCCAACGGTACGCGACCCAACATCTAATCCCATTAATTTCATTTAGTTGTGTGGTCCTCATTCAGATAAGCACGTACAAGTTCTTCGATAATCTCGTCACGTTCATGCTTCCGAATTAAATTCCGAGCATCGCGTGCGCGTGGAATGTACGCTGGATCACCTGATAACAAGTAACCCACAATCTGATTGATGGGGTTGTATCCTTTCTCTTCTAGTGCGGCGTAAACCGTCGTCAACGTGTCATGCACGTCTTTTTGCTGTTGATTATTAAAGTCAAAGAACATGGTTTTATCTGTTGCACTCATACGTATCCCCTCCATGATCAGCCAACCAACGTGTGATCGTTCACGACTCTGTCAATGAACGTTTTATTAAAAAATTGACACACTCTAATTAATGACTATTTTACTGAATCCGCCGCCAAATAACAATTATCAAAGACGTTGTAACCAGAATGTCAAATAAGCGACGTTTGATCCGCGAAAATTTGCGTTTTTTGGTGCTTCATTCAAAAAAAGGATTTAGCAATCTACAAGTGACCGCTAAATCCTTTCATTATTTCAAATCATATCCGGCTGCTTACTTTTCTGCTAGCCATGCTTTAGCTTGCTTCAAAGCATCGTCAATTCCGGCAGGATTCTTCCCACCAGCTTGTGCCATGTCAGGACGTCCGCCCCCGCCACCATTGATGGCTGGTGCGATTGCTTTAATTAAGTCGCCAGCTTTGCGACCTGCCTTGACCTGTTCAGGCGCCATGGCAACCAATAAATTAGCTTTACCATCGACTGCCGTTGCTAAGACCAATACATCGGACGCATTGCTTTGCTTCCAATCATCAGCTAACTGCCGTAAGTTGCCCATACCAGCAACCTTCACAGCTTCAGCAATCACTTTCATACCGTTGATTTCTTCAACGTTAGTGAATGCATCAGCTGCTTGTTGCGCAGCAATTTTAGCTTGTAGCGCCTGTTGCTCATTTTCAAGCCGTTTAACATCAGCCTGTAAGGCTTCAATCTTGTGTGGCACTTCTTTAACTTGCGGTGCTTTCACTAACGCAGCAGTTTGTGTCAGTAAATGCTCTTCATTGTTCAAGAAGTTAAAGGCATCCCCCGCTGTTACAGCTTCAATCCGCCGTACACCAGCACCAACACCGGTCTCAGAAACAATCTTGAATAGACCAATTTCGTTTGTGTTCTTAACGTGGTCTCCACCACAGAATTCAGTGTTGAAATCACCAACAGACACGACCCGCACTAGCTTGCCATATTTTTCGGAGAACATGGCGATAGCACCCATCTTCTTAGCAGATTCAATGTCTGTTTCCACAGTCGTGACCGGAATTTCGGCAAAAATTTGATCGTTAACCATCTGCTCAACCTTCTTCAGGTCGTCAGCAGTGACTTGACCAAAGTGAGTGAAGTCGAACCGCAAGTAGTTTGGTTCAACTAATGAACCAGCTTGCGCAGTGTGTTCGCCTAAGACATTACGTAATGATTGGTCTAGCAAATGCGTCGCAGTATGATTCTTTTCAACTTTGCTATGGCGTGCAGCATCTACTTGTAGCGTGTACGCTGCATTTTTCTTCAACGTGCCAGTGACTTTAACAGTGTGCAAGTTTTGACCATTTGGCGCATGGATCACATCGGTCACTTCTGCCACCGTGTTCCCGTTGGCATCTACCACACGACCAGTGTCAGCCACTTGACCACCCATTTCTGCATAGAATGGCGTTTGATCAAAGATAACTTCCGCGCTGTGGTCCGCTTCTTTGGCCTCGTCAACCAATTTTTCGTTAACGATGATGTCTAATAATTTAGCACCTGTCACCGTCAAATCAGTGTAACCAACATACGTACTAGCAGACTTAATGTCCGTTAATAAAGCACGTTGTACGCCCATTGATTTAGCAGATGACCGCGCACTACGAGCACGTTCACGTTGCTTTTCCATTTCAGCTTTGAAGCCGTCTTGGTCAACTGCTAAGCCTTCATCGCTGGCATATTCTGTTGTCAACTCAACTGGGAAGCCGTACGTATCGAATAACTTAAAGGCATCAGCACCGGCCAACGCATCTTTGCCGGCCGCCTTCGTTGCTGCAATCGTGTCATTCAGAAGTGATAAACCAGTGTCCAAAGTGACATTAAACCGGTCTTCTTCAGAGTGGATCACACCAGCGATGTAATCGGATTGTTCAACAACTTCAGGATAATGACTCTTCATAATTTCGCCAACAACGGGTACCAGTTTGTACAGGAAGGCTTCGTTAATTCCCAGCTTCTTCCCATTCAAAATTGCACGCCGAATCAACCGACGAATAACGTATCCACGACCTTCATTTGAAGGCAATGCACCATCCCCGATGGCAAACGTAACGGCCCGTACATGGTCAGCGATGATTTTAAAGGAAATGTCATCGACATCGTTTTCGTTATACGTTTTGCCAGCAGAGAATTGTTCTGTCATACGAATAATTGGCAAGAATAAGTCTGTCTCAAAGTTCGTTTTTGCATGTTGGAAAACAGATACAACACGTTCTAAGCCCATTCCCGTATCAATGTTCTTGTGAGGAAGTGGTTCATAAGTGCCTTCTGGCGTGTGGTTGAATTGTGAGAACACGATGTTCCAGATTTCCAGGTAACGTTCGTTTTCCCCACCAGGATAGTTTTCAGAATCATCTTCAGGCACGTTGTTCATGGCTTGACCACGGTCATAGAAGATTTCTGAATCAGGGCCTGAAGGGCCTTGACCAATATCCCAGAAGTTGTCGTCTGCTTCAACAATGTGATCAGCTGCCACACCAGCGTCCAACCATTCTTTCTTAGCATCAGTATCTTCAGGATAAACCGTGATGTATAGCTTCTCAGGATCGAAAGCAAACCAGTCGGCACCTGTCAGTAATTCCCAAGCCCAGTGAACGGCTTCAGTCTTAAAGTAATCCCCCACTGAGAAATTTCCTAACATTTCAAATAATGTGTGGTGCCGTGCAGTCCGCCCAACATTTTCAATATCGTTTGTCCGAATACTCTTTTGTGAACTGGTCATCCGTGGATTCTCGGGGACAACAGAGCCATCAAAGTATTTCTTCATCGTGGCAACCCCAGAGTTAATCCACAATAATGTTGGATCCTCAACGGGTACTAATGATGCACTTGGCATAATCTTATGCCCATGTTGTTCAAAAAAGTCGAGGTACATCTGGCGTACTTGACCGCTGGTTAATTCTTTCATGATTTTCCTTTCAGCACTTGTTTTTGAAAACAAAAAAACACCGCTGCTTGCAAAGACGGCAACTAGCCGCGGTACCACTTTGCTTGCAACGATGTTCATCGTTAACCTCTCACTCATAACGCTGAGGCGCGTGTTTTTATTAAACAAATGTCTGTTGAATTTTTAAACAAGGGAGCGCGTTTGTGCGAAGCTCATTCTTTCCACCAACCAGAATGTCGCTAAAAACTTCGCTACAACCGTATGTCCTTGACTGTTTTTTAGTATAGCATTCAAAAATCAGTTGTCAATTATGACAGAGAACGAACAGACGCTGCACAGGATTCGGGCTGCATTGCACGTTTTCGCTACATAACAGTAGCCCTTTAGCCTCGCCATATACCAGCCCATAACACCCACATCCGCATCTGACCCCTACAAAAAAAGCAGCTAACGTCACTCTCCAAAGAGAGTCGCTGGGCTGCTTTCAAATCACCTACTACCGTTCACGGTTCGAACGTTTTTGCTCCCCTTGCCGCCGGTTTTGTTTCCGTTGGTTACGAGCTGCTTCACGTAATTCAACACGCTTATCTTGTTGCGCCTTACGTTTAATAGCAGTTTTGATTTGGTGTTTATAACCTGGTTTAATCTTCTTTTTCTTTTTCTTGACCATGCCGACCAAGGTTGGATCTAATTTTTCATGCGTTGCTGTCCGCTTCGTCCGCCGATTACGATCATAAGAGTCCACGATTTCGCCACGCTTGACTTCTTTTGGCGCAAACTTTACGCCAAGCTTTTCAATATCTGCGACCTGATCCTCTTCACCGGGGCGATACAAGGTAATCGCAATCCCTGACATTCCGTTACGACCAGTACGGCCAACCCGGTGAATAAAGAAGTCGAGGTCACTGGGAATATCATCATTGATAACATGTGACACACCCTTGATGTCAATCCCACGAGCTGCCAAATCAGTGGCAACAACGTATTGATATTCAAGGTTTTGAACTTGCTTCATGATACGTTTCCGTTCCCGTGAAGGAACGTCACCAGAAATCATAGCAACCTTTAGACCACGGCCCTTTAAGTACTTGGTTAGTTCTGCAGTCCGTTGCTTTGTGTTACAGAACACCAAAACCAGATATGGTTCACCCATGGTTAGTAATTCATAGATTAACTCATTTTTCTGCTTACCCTTGGTTGAAACCAACCAGTTATCAATCGTTGGACTAATAATTGAGGTAACCGGAATTTCTTCAATAACTGGATTTGTTAAATACTTACGTAAAAACGGTTGTAATTTCTGCGGAATCGTTGCTGAAAAGACCATCATTTGTAGGTCTTTTGGCAACGCACCAGCAATATGATCGACATCGTTTAAGAAACCCATGTCGAGCGTCATATCAGCTTCATCGACAACAAACTGATGCGCTGTGTGCAAAGCCAAATCATGTTCGTCCATGAAATCACGTAATCGCCCAGGCGTTCCAATCACGATTTGTGGTTGATGCTTGCCTAATTGACGTTCCTGACGTGAACGATCAGTGCCACCGACGTAATTAGCAATTTGGATTTTTTCTTTAAAATGAGTTGCTAATTGTTTGGCATCTTCATAAATCTGATTTGCTAATTCTCGTGAAGGTGTTGCGATGATTGTCTGGACTTCATCTACTTCAGGTTTTAACTGGTTAAAAATTGGTAGTAAAAACGCATGTGTTTTACCACTCCCAGTCTGTGATTGTCCGATCACAGACCGATTCGCCATGATTACAGGAATTAACTTTGCCTGCACCGGTGTTGGCGTCACAAAGTTAATGTCCTTTAAAGCCGCCATTAACTCTGGTCGTAAATTTAGATCTGTAAATGCTTCTGTCATGTTGTCTCCTTATTTGGCAGCAGTCAGTGTCTCTAATTCCTTAATCATTGAGGCAACTTCTGCAGCGTCGGCAGCCTTTGCACCACTGGCAAGTGGATGTCCGCCGCCGTTATGCTGACGGGCTAGCCCATTGATTACTGGTCCCTTTGAGCGTAGTCGAACACGATAGCTATGATCGTCTTGTTCCTCAAAAATGGCCCAGGTCTTGACTGTATCAATTTTCCCTGGCATTGGTACTAAGCTTGCGGTGCCAGCTTCGCCGAGTTCATACGATTTAATCGTGTCAGCGCTTAAAATAACATGGGCGGCGCCTGCATCAGTAATCGTTAAGTTTTCGTATAAGTAAGCACTTAACCGTGCGACAGCAACTGGCATTTCATCTTCCATTTGGTTGATAGCAACCGCATCAATACCAGTTTCCATTAGCTGGGCAGTCACCCGCAGCGTGTGTGGCGTCGTATCTGAGTACAAGAAGCGTCCCGTATCACCAACAATTCCGGCATATAATGTCCGTGCTGCTGATTCATTAATGGCTAACGCAAAGCGATTTGCAAAATCCACAATCATTTCAGAGGTGCTAGACGCCTCATCGTTGACCCATTGCAGGTCACCATATGGTTCGTCATCTGGATGATGATCAATTTTAATCACTTCAGGACCACGTCGCCACCGCTGGTCATCCACCCGTGGTTCGTTGGCCGTATCCAACGTTAAAATAAGCGCATCATCAAATAAATCATCATCAATATCATCCATTGTCGCCAACCAGGCCAAACCTGGCACCTGCTTACCGACGATATAAATTTGCTTCATCGGAAAAGCCTGTCGCAAAATTTCTGCAAACCCAGCCTGTGACCCAACAGCATCTGGATCAGGTCGTTGGTGTCGGTGAATAATAATCACTGAATTACGTTTAATGTCATCAAAGATTGCTTGTTGCACATCCATGTTCGTGCTTCCCCCGAACCTCGGCAAGCACAACTGGCCTGTCGAACTGTATTCACTCGTACATGCCAGTATAGCGAAAAAACGGAACAAACACAAAGCACCACCGCATCATTTTAAAATGCGCGATCCGAAACCGGCGTCCATAATGGCAAACTTAAATTTTCAAAGCCCAGTGGTGCTAAGTTAGTCATGGTGATTCCGAGTAGCCGAATGCCCGCATTTAAATCAGCCGTTTCATCAAAGATGTCCTTAGCGGCTTCATACAAAATTGCTGCATCATTTTCATAGTACTCTGTTTGCGTCACTCGTTTGGTCAGTGTATTAAACTCAGCATCGCGAACTTTCAAGACAATTGTCTGTCCATGACGTTGCTGCTTCATTAAATGGTCAACCAGTTCTGTTGCCAATAACTGTAGCTGTGTTTCGGCGTCTGCTTCACTGGTCAACGGCGTATCGTAAGTCTCTTCGCGCCCGATGGATTTACGTTCGCGCTGCCACTCTACCGGACGATCATCACTACCACGAACATGTCGATAAAGGCCGTAGCCAAGCTTGCCGAAGTGCTGCATCAAATCAGCTTCAGAATGTTTGAGTAACGCTGCCCCATCTGTAATCCCCAAGGCTTGCATTTTGGGCACCGTTTTTTTACCCACGCCACGAAATTTTTCAATCGATAAGGGAGCCAAAAACCGTTCTGCGTCCCCTGGCAAGATCACGGTCACGCCCACAGGCTTCGCGTAATCAGAGGCGAGTTTGGCCAAAAATTTGTTATAGGAAATTCCTGTGGAGCAAGTGAGATGGACAGTCTCCCATATCTCCGCCTGTAATTTATGTGCCAATGCAACGGCTGAATCAATGTGTTGCTTATTGTTAGTCACATCTAAATAGGCTTCGTCGAATGCGATTGGTTCAATGTGATCTGTATATTCATGAAAGATCTTGTGAATCTGTGCCGACACCGCGCGATAGGTTGTGAAATCTGGTGTTTTAAAAGTCGCCTTAGGTGCCAATTTTTGTGCCTCAGCTGCACTCATTGCAGAATGCACCCCAAGTTTTCTAGCTGCATAATTAGCTGTGGTGACCACACCATGGCCGCCCGTTGTTCGTGGATCCTTAGCAATAATCAAAGGGTGCGTTCGAAATTCTGGATGATCACGTTCTTCAATTGATGCATAAAAAGCATCCATATCAACATGAATGATTTTGCGACTTGTATCAATCGTTAACGGCACTTGTAATAATGACTCACCCATTTTCCACACCCTCCTTCAGCTGATTTATTGCTTTCATTTTACCAAACGTACGTTCGAAAAGACACTTTTTAGCGACAAAAAAAGAAGCTTCCCCGAAGGCAGCTTCTTACCAGTTTACTTATTTACTTTCAGCAGCACTTTCAGCGCTTGTAGCTTCACTGTCAGCAACACTAGCAGCAGAAGTAGCTTCTGAGGTTGCTTCTGCACTAGCTGGTGCTTCTGTAACCGTTGCGGCGTCGGCAGCAGGTGCTTTAGCAGCTGGCGTTTCCACATGGTGAATGGCTTGTAAGTCAAACACTAAGTAAATACCGTCTGCGTCTAACGTAACCGTCTTCTTGTCGCTATCCATCGTATCAACCACGGCGTGTAAACCACCGATTGTGACCACGTGATCGCCAACATGAATCCCGTTCATCATTTCTTTACGTTGGTCTTGTTGCTTACGGTTAGGCCGTAAGATGAAAAAGTAAAAAACAGCAACGAATAAAACAACCATTAAAACTGTACTAATCATGCTACTTCCACCGGCTGGAGCACCCAGTAATGTCATCATTTCAAAACTTGTCAATTTATCCACCTCATTAATATTATTCTGTAAAACACTGTACCAGACTTAGCGCCGCTTGCCAAATGCCATCATGCATTTGCTGACGGTGGCACTGGCAAATTTAAATGTGCATAGCCAGCTTCTGTCACCATCCGACCACGTGGCGTCCGTTTGATCATACCAATTTGTAATAAATATGGCTCGTATACTTCTGCAACTGTATCGGCTTCTTCACCAATATTTGCTGCCAACGTATTTAGTCCCACTGGGCCACCGTTATAAAACTTGATCATGGTCGTCAGTAACTTGATATCCACGTCATCTAAGCCCAGTTCATCCACACCAAGCACTTGTAATGCATGATCCACAATCGGCGCATCAATTGCCGCTTGGCCGCCAACCTCAGCAAAATCACGAACGCGTTTTAACAGACGGTTCGCAATCCGTGGTGTCCCACGAGAACGGCGGGCAATTTCATGCGCGCCTTCCTTCACGATGTTCGTTGCTAAAATATCTGCTGAACGTAACGTAATTTCCTCTAAATCGGACGTCGTGTAGTAATTCATGTGCTCTACAATTCCAAAACGGTCACGCAACGGTGCTGACAGCAAGCCTGCTCGCGTTGTGGCGCCAATTAACGTGAACGGTGGTAATGGGAAATGGACCGGATGTGCAGTAGGTCCTTGCCCGACCACAATATCGACGTAAAAATCTTCCATTGCTGAATAAAGCATTTCCTCGACCACCCGTGGCAATCGGTGAATTTCATCAATGAATAAAATGTCACCTGGCTGTAATTCGTTCAATAGCGCGATTACATCCCCAGGCCGCTCAATGGCTGGACCACTAGTCGTCTTGATGCGCACGTGCATTTCATTTGCAATGACCATCGCCAGCGTCGTTTTCCCTAAACCAGGTGGACCATACAACAACACGTGATCCAATGATTCTTCACGGCTGGAGGCGGCACTAATATAAACTTGTAACTGATGTTTAACGGTATCTTGTCCAATGTATTGAGCCAGCGTTTGTGGACGCAGTGAGCGTTCTAGGGACGCTTCTTTTTCATCGGTCGGCTCACTCGCCATTAATTCATCATCCATTTAGTCCCCTCCTTTCGCCACGCTAACGGTTCGTTAATAATCGTAATGCTTTGCTTAGATACTGATCGGTTGTTTGACTTGGTTCATCAGCCAACTGCTTGTCGATTTTTTTCACTTCATTTGCACTATACCCTAACGCTGTCAAAGCTGCTAAGGCATCCGCCAAGTCAGCGTTATCACTACCAGTACTTGCTACAGGTGTGATGACCGCGCCTAAATCAGCCAACTTGCCCTGCAAGTCTAACACAATTTGCTGAGCGGTTTTCTTGCCAATACCAGGAAATTTCGTCAAGTAGGTGACGTCTTTACTTTCAATCGCATTAACTAATCCTTCATGATCCTCTGCTGCCAAAATCGCCAGCGCACTTTTAGGACCGATTCCAGATACATTAAGCAACTTTAAGAACAGTTGCTTTTCATTGAAGTCAACGAAGCCAAATAAATTGATTTCCGTTTCACGCACAGCTTGGTAAACATAAATCGTGACCGCTTGTGTTGCATCCTCATGATAGCGATATGGATTCGCGGTTTGCAATAAATAGCCGACGCCATTCACATCTAGCACCACGTATGCTGGCGTCACCGCGCTTATAAAACCAGTTAAATATTCGTACATGTGGTCCTCCTAAAATTCGTGTTCATCAAATTCTGCCCATGCTTCATGAGCGTCTTGAATTCGTTTAAACATTTTTTCCATGTCTGCGTTAGTGAAATGCACCACCACCGGCCGGCCATGAGGACAGTTAAAGGGATTTTCGGTTTGTGCTAAGTCATGTAATAACGCCCGCGCCTGCCGCTCATCTAAATGATGGTTTGATTTGATGGATCGTTTACAACTCATCATGATGGCCGTCTTCTCACGAAATTTAGCAACAGTCAGTGAATGATCGTTCAAAATCCAATCGATCATTTCTCGAATCGTTGCCTCTTCTTGTCCAGCCACAAACCACGTTGGATGTTGCCGCACAATAAAACTATTATTTCCAAATGGCTCTAAAATCAACCCCAGTTCTGCTAAAGCAGCCTGTTGGTCGTTGATTTTCAAAACATCACTCGTTGGGTAGTCTAAAACAATCGGTACCAACAGATTTTGCAAATCCCGACTGACTTCGCCAATTTGAACACGATAATATTCATACTTGATGCGTTCTTGAGCCGCATGTTGATCAACTAAATATAAGCCATCCGCTGCCTGTGCAAACAGAAAGGTCCCGTGCATTTGACCAATATAAGTCAGGTCTGGAAAGCGCTGTTTACCATCCGTGGAAGCCTTTGTTTCTGGCACCATTTCCATCGGTTCCTGAGAAACGGCCACGGTTGGTGCACTCTCACCAGCAAAAGGTGCGACTGCTTTTTGATACCGCGCATCAAACGCCGTCAAAGATTCATCATCCATTTCGCTCGCATGATGAATCACGATTGGTGTCAACGCTTGCGTTGGTAACGCGTCTGGCAATGCCGCCGCAGACGTTTCAGGAAACGCTGTTTGTTCCCCTGGTATCGCGTTTTCAGAAGCTTGTGGCCGTGCGTAATGAACTTGCACCTTGCCATCGCGTGTTGCAGATACTTGACTCAATTGATCAGCTAACTGATTAGCATCAAAGGTATCCTCACCATGTAAATTTTGATATGCGTCTGGAATCAGATTTTCCTGAGCTAACCGGTTATACACAGCTTTATCAATCAGATCACCGAGCTGTGCTTCCTTACTAAGCCGTACTTCCTGTTTGGTTGGGTGGACGTTAACGTCGACTAAAAAAGGATCCATGGTCAAATTTAAAACAGCCAATGGATACCGTCCCACCATGAGCTTTGATCCATAGCCCTTAATCAGCGCCTTCGTTAATTGAAAGTTTTTGATGTAGCGACCATTAATCAAAATTGAGATGTAGTTGCGTGATGCACGCGTTAGTTCCGGTAGTGAAACGTAACCAGTTAATTTAAAATCAGCATCCTCGCCACTGATGGCAACCATCTTGCGTGCGGTTTGGACACCGTAAATACCTGCAATCACCTGTTGTACATCGCCACGGCCAGCCGTTCGTAATAATTCGCGGCCATTATGCGTCAAACTAAATGCCACATCAGGATGTCCTAACGCGATGCGGTTCACCATATCGACAATATTAGCGAGCTCCGTTTGCGGCGACTTCAAATATTTCAACCGTGCCGGTGTGTTAAAGAACAAATCACTGACCGTCACTTCAGTCCCCGGTCGTGACTGGCCTGCCGTGTGGCTGACCAGTTCACCACCCTTAATGTGGACCTCACTGCCAGCCCCTTTTCCCGTAGCAGTTTTCAGCCAAACATCGGCCACTGAGGCAATACTTGGTAACGCCTCACCACGAAAGCCTAATGAATGCACACGAAACAAATCTTCGCGTGACGTTATCTTGCTCGTTGCATGCCGTGAAAAGGCAAGTTCAACATCATCATCGCTAATGCCATCACCGTCATCAACAATTTGAATCGTCTTTAAGCCAGCCTCATCAACCAGCACATCAATCGTTGTTGCATGCGCATCTACAGCATTTTCAACCAGCTCTTTAACAACTGACGCTGGCCGTTCAACGACTTCTCCGGCCGCAATCTGATCCGCTAAAACAGTTGGTAATTCATGTATTTTCGTCATGCTAACATCCCTTACTCACAGTCTTGCTTACTGTAACTTCTGTTGAATTTCATAGAATTTGTTCATTACATCCATTGGTGTCATCGCCATCAGATTCATCTGTTTCAACTCGTCAATCACCGCGGCCATTTTTGGATCGCCGCTGGGAACATCAAATAAGGCAAGTTGTTCAGTTGGCGTGGCTTTTGGTGTAGCGTCCACTGCTTCTTGCAATGGTGCGTCCACGTTGACCGGCGTTGGTGTTTCACCTGCATGCGCTTCTAATTCCTGCAAAATATTGGCGGCCCGCGTTAGCAGATCTGTTGGCATCCCCGCCAACTTCGCCACGTGAATCCCATATGATTTATCAGCCGGACCAGGTTGAATTTGGTGTAAAAAGACAAGCTGTCCATTTTCCTCAACTGCCCCCACATGAATGTTTTTCAAAGTGGTCAGTGAGTCTTCCAAATCGGTCAATTCATGATAATGCGTACTAAATAACGTCTTGGCATGTACATGGTCGTGTACATATTCAATAATTGCTTGCGCTAAGGCCATCCCATCATAGGTAGCTGTTCCGCGACCAATTTCATCAAATAACAATAGACTGTTGGCAGTAGCGTGCATCAAGGCATCGTTTGCCTCCTGCATTTCCACCATAAAGGTTGAGTTCCCGGAAATTAAATCATCAGCTGCCCCGATGCGTGTGAAAATTTGGTCAAAGACTGGCATCACAGCAGATTTAGCGGGTACGAAACAGCCCATTTGCGCCATGATAACCGTCAGGGCCAATTGCCGCATGTACGTACTCTTCCCAGACATGTTCGGCCCCGTAATCAAAAGGACTGTCGTGTCATCATCCATGCGAACATCGTTAGGAACGTATTCTTGCTTTCCTAACACTTTTTCAACAACTGGATGCCGACCAGCTTCGATTTCTAAATCATGATCAGTCGTCAGCTGTGGGCGCACAAAGCGATAGTTTTCTGAAACCACTGCAAAACTTTGTAACACGTCTAAACTTGCCACCACTTTGGCGAGTCGTTGCAACCGACCAATCGCTGCCTTAACGACTTCCCGAATCTTATTAAATAGCTGATATTCTAAAGCAGTTGATTTTTCCTGTGCCTCTAAGATGAGCGTTTCCTTTTCCTTTAACTCAGGTGTTGAAAAACGTTCAGCATTCGTTAAGGTCTGTTTACGCTCATACCGGTCTTCAGGCAGCTTGCTTAAGTTGGCTTTAGTCACTTCGATGTAGTAGCCAAATACCCGGTTATAGCCGATTTTCAACGTGCTAATGCCAGTTTCTTTGCGTTCCTTAGCCTCTAATTCCGCAATCCACTGCTTACCATTCTTCATGGCGTCCCGATAAGCATCAAGCTGTTGATCATACCCATCTTTGATAACACCACCATCCGTCACCGAAATTGGTGGTTCGTCATCGACGGCGCGTTCAATTAAATCAGCAACGTCATCGACGGGATCTAACCCCTTCAACAGGTCACCAAACACCGTCTGGTTCAGCTCTTCCAGCACATATTTGATCTTAGGAACTTGCTTTAATGACGTTTTTAATTGAATTAAATCACGGCCGTTCACATTACCAAAGGCCACTCGTCCGGCTAACCGTTCCAAATCATACACTTTGACCAGCTCATCTTGAAGATTAGACCGTTCAAAATAATGTTCCAGTAACTCGGCCACTTTGTCCTGCCGTGCATTGATCGCTTCCACTGAAAGCAATGGTCGATCTAACCATTGTTTCAGTAAACGACCGCCCATCGCAGTTTTCGTTTCATCTAGTAGCCACAGTAAGGTGCCAGACTTCTTACCCGTCCGAATATTGGTTGCTAACTCCAAGTTACGTTTAGCATAGTGATCCATTTTCAAGAAATAAGAAGGTTCGTAGGCGATTGCCCGTTGCAGATGCGATAAGTTTCGCTTCTGTGTCCCTTCCATGTAACTCAACAGCATGGACACAGCTGCCGTTTCCGCATGATCCGTTAGGTCCTGAGTCAAGAAACTAAGTTCGGCACTAGTCGTGATATCTGTTTGCGTAGAAACTAAAATCCCTAAAGGTTTGAATTGTGCCCGTAAAGCGTCATCAATGGTGTCATCAACCACGATTTCTTTTGCTTCAACAGCCATCACTTCATTTAAGACAGCATCAAAGGTCGTCAGGTTAGCAGTTTGCAATTCACCAGTGGACACATCTGCATAAGCAAATCCAAAGCCGGCGGCCTGTTTAGTAAATCCAGCCAGGTAGTTATTCACTTTTGCACCCGTAACGCCTGTTTCCATCCGGGTTCCTGGTGTTACCAGCTGAATAACCTCACGTTTAACCATTCCCTTGGCCAACGTAGGATCTTCCATTTGCTCACAGATGGCAACCTTTTCACCATGGTCAACCAAAATGTCGATGTAGTTTTGCACAGCATGGTGTGGCACGCCGCACATAGGAATGGGGTCAGCTGAATTATGATTGCGCGCAGTTAGTGTCAGTTCTAATAATTGCGAACCCTTCACAGCATCGTCATTAAACAATTCATAAAAATCACCAATTCGATAAAACAAAAAGGCATCCGGATACTGATCCTTAATGGCCTGGTATTGTTTCATCATTGGTGTTTCCATACTCTCTTGTGCAGACTTTTTGGCCATTGGTTGCTTCTCCTCTACCCTCATTACGCTAATGAGCACAGTAATAATTTTTCTCGATTAATTAAAAAACACATTATAAAAATTTTACCATCTTTTTGAATAACTGTCTGTGTTCGGTTGTTATATTGTGACTTCCAGTAGATCGCCTAACAAATCAATAACGAAAGAGCCTAAGACAAATGTGTTTTGTCTTAGGCTCTTTCGTTAACCATCATCCGATTGACTTACTTAGCGTATTCCACTGAGCGTGTTTCTCGAATAACAGTGACTTTGATATGACCCGGATACTCCAAATCATTTTCAATTTCATTCTTAATGTCACGTGCAATCACAGTTGCCTGTAAATCATCGACAGACTGTGGTTGAACGATGACCCGCACCTCACGACCAGCTTGAATAGCGTAACTGTTAGCCACACCTTCGTGTTGGTTCGCGATTGCTTCTAATTGTTTAAGCCGTTGAATATAATTTTCCAACGATTCAGACCGTGCACCGGGACGCGCTGATGAAATTGCATCAGCAGCACCAACCAACACCGCAATGATGGAAGTTGGCTCAACGTCTCCGTGATGAGAAGCAATGGTGTTGATTACAACAGGGCTTTCATGGTACTTAGTTGCCAATTCAACCCCTAATTCTACGTGAGACCCCTCAACTTCGTGGTCCACGGCTTTACCAATATCGTGTAATAATCCTGCGCGCTTCGCTAGCGCAACATCCTCACCAAGTTCAGCTGCCATCACAGCAGCTAATTTAGCAACTTCAATTGAATGGTTCAACACATTTTGACCGTAACTGGTCCGGTAATTCATCCGTCCAAGGGTTTTAACCAAGTCCGGATTCATCGACCGAATACCTAAATCAAACACAGTCTGCTCACCAATTTCACGGATCTTTTCATCCATTTCCTTGCGAGCTTTTTCGACCATCTCTTCGATTCGAGCCGGATGAATCCGACCGTCGGCAATCAGTTTTTCTAACGCCAGTTTCGCAATTTCGCGACGAACGGGATCAAACCCACTCAACACGACTGCTTCTGGTGTGTCATCAATGATTAAATCAATCCCGGTTAAGGTTTCTAACGTCCGGATATTCCGACCTTCACGACCGATAATTCGACCCTTCATGTCGTCATTTGGCAGCGTAACAACGGTCACAGTATTATCAGACACTGTATCCGCAACACTCCGCTGAATGGCAGCGACAATTAAGTTCTTCGCTTCCTTATCAGCAGAGGCTTTCGCTTCAGCTTCGCTTTCCTTAATCAGAACGGCACGTTCATGTGCCAATTGATCTGTTGTTTCCTTAATGATTAAGTCGCGTGCATCATCTTGTGATAATGCCGCAACTCGTTCAACTTCTTGTTGCCGTTTGTCGATGAGGTCTGCTGCTTCTTGCTGCTGTTGGTCTAGCACATCCCGATCACTGGTAAGCTTATCTTCTTTTCGCGTTAACTGAGCTTCACGTTTTTCAAACGTGTTGTCCTTGCGATCCAGTGCTTCTTCACGCTGCAACAACCGGTCCTCTTGCTTTTGTACTTCGGACCGACGATCCTTTAGTTCACTTTCAACGTCGGTACGATACTTATGACTCTCTTCACGAGCTTCAAGTAAGGCTTCCTTTTTGGCTGTTTTGGCATCCTGATTAGCTTTTTCGAGAATGGCCGTCGCCGATGTCTTGGCATTGTCAATATCGCGTTCTTGACGATTCTTGGCAATGGCAAGTCCACCATACAAACCAGCAATAATAGCGATGAGCACGAGGATAATGGTTAAAATCACCATGTAAGTTCCCGCCCTTCATCAAAAATGGCTGACCGCTAAGCCAGCCGCAAACTTTTAAAGATGTTAAATTGATTATTTACACATGACTAGTGTACTGATAAACCACGGGCGTGTCAATTAAACTAACAGATGGTTACCCATTATTACAAGGATTAAACCTGACGAACACGAAGCATTTTATTGAACATTGTACTGATCCCCAGCATTACCACACTGCCAACTAAATTCGTAATAATCCAGTTCAATGGCATCCGGTACTGAAAATGGCCATCAAATCCTAGTGCTACTCGTATCAACGAAGCCATCCAGGTACCGGCAAATGATTGATTCGTCCCACCAGCTGAAGAAAAAATGAACCAAATAAGGCCCATGCCCACAAACGGCGCTGCTGAGAATAAAATTATTTTTCCCTTACGGCTAAACAACCCGAGAATTGACCCGAACAGCATCCCCATCGCAATCATGGCGATCAAGTCTGACAAGTCGCTCCCCCAGTACCACAAAACTGACACAAGACCTTGCCCAGCATGTGGTCCAAAATCCTTTAATGCTTGCTGTTGATAGGTCATGAATCCGAAGGGTTGGGCCACCAACAGCCGATAAATAACATTAATAATTGAAACACCGAAAGCCAAACTGGTTAAGCTGGCCAACTTCCCCCACCAGTAAGTACGCCGCGAAATACCATTTTGAATCAACGTGGCAAAGTCACTATAAACTAACGCTGACATGCCAAAGAAACCAAATAGCATGCCGTTCTTAAAGGAATTTGTTGCTAAATAAGGTGCCCAACTAAATGCCTGATGGTCATGCAAACTGAGCTTAATAAGCAGTGGTAAAACAATAATTCCGGCAATCATGCCAAAGTAAATCCAGCCGATGATTTGCACATCTCGTTGCAACCGATAGTTATAAACCTGTTTAATTCTCATGAGTTTCCTCCGTTAATGCAACAAAGAGCTCTTGCAAATTAATCTTCTGTTTCGTGACTTCGGCGGGAATGTCGGCCACTGCAATCATCATCACCGCTGTAATATCATTACCAAATTGATGTTGATGTAACACCGCTTGCTGATTGATAAATGGTTCCATTACTTCCTTTGGTCCAGTAAGTTGCCATGCCTGTTCTGTCAGATCAGCCAATGTTTCATCAACCTTTATGTGCCCGTCTACCAATACCATCACATGATTCAACAGCCAGGAAACTTCTTCAATTAAATGCGTCGCAATGACAAATGTGCGCGGACGTTCTGCTTGTGCATTCATCAACTCCTGGTAAAACAGTTCACGATGATTTGCATCCAATCCCAGCACGGGTTCATCCAACAATATATAGTCAGCGGGGACACTCAAGGCAATGATATCTTTGCAAATTGTCCGGTAGCCGGTTGACAGTTTGCCAAAGCGCGCATGGGTTTCTAAACCAAACTGTTTAGCTAACCGTAACGCAAGGTCCCAGTTAAATTCGCCATACAGTTGCTGAGTCAATTTAAAGAGTTTGGTAACACGAAAATTATCCGGATATAAATTCACTTCACTCATTAAGTACATCTGCTGTAGCTGTGCATCATGATCATGCACCGTGTGCCCATCAATTGTCACAGCACCCTGCTTTTCTGGGTACCGATCACTGATTAAGTTTAAAAGCGTACTTTTACCAGCACCATTACGCCCTAGTAAGCCGTAGATAGTCCCCGGTTCAAATTCTAAATTAACGTTATTCAAAATATGTTTATTGCCACTGTTAAACGACAAGTGCTTCACTGCTAATGTCATGCTTGTTCATACCCCCGTGTGATCAAAGCCTCTAGGTCTGTCTGTGTTAGCCCGATTCGAGTCGCCTCAGCAATTAGTAATTGAACATGGTCTTCATAAAAATCGGTGCGTCGTTTATAAATAATTCGTTCACGTGCGCCGTCCAAGACAAACATGCCCAGCCCCCGACGTTTTTCAATCACCTTATCAGTCACCAATAAATTCATACCCTTTAAAACAGTGGCCGGATTAATATGAAATTCACGCGCAATCTCTGTTGTCGAAGGAATTTGTGTTTCTGAGCCAAAACTTCCTGCCAAAATACCTTCTTCAATTTGTTCCGCCACTTGCAAATAAAGCGGTGTCGTACCATCAAAATCAAACTGCATGTCTTTTCTCCAACTTCCGCTGGTATCCCAGCCCATATCCTATTTAGGATAAGTTTCTCAACTAGTAGCGTCAATTTAATACCGGCAGTTACGCGTTATTTTGATAACTGCATTGGTGGCACCACTAACCGACGATACAGTGAAATCGTTAACCAGGCATATAATCCATATAACATGCAGAAGCCTAAAATCGTCCAACCAACAATTTCGTATGGATTGTAAAGTAACGGTTTAAACATTTGTAATCCAAACAGGACATCGATGATGCCAAGAACGCCTGGAATAATGAATAATGTGCCGACTTCCTGCCAAATCGCTTGTTTCATCAATCGCTGGCTCACACCGATGCGGTTAAGCATGTTGTATCGTACAACATCTTTATTTGCCCCTGACAATATCTTGAACATCAAGCAACTGGCTAGCATTGCTAAGAATGCAATTCCAAGGAAGAAGCCCATAAATTCTAGCCCGCCAAACAGGTTATTGAACAACACAAAACCAGAATAGCCACCACCTAAATTGAAGAACGGTTCGTGAAATCGGCGTTGCTGGGAAGCCGTTATTTTTTCCAATACCTTTCGATCTTGCACGTTACTGTGCACACGAATAATAGTTAACTGATGCTTCTGACCCTTTAAATTATTAAAGTCCGAATTATTCAGGAAACGAATATGATTTGATGTTGGCGATAATGCTAAGAAGTCAGAACTAATAATCGCTTTTTTCTTGAACTCTGGTAACGAAAATTGCTTTACTCGACCATCATTTTTCGCCGCCGGATTGGCAAGCATTGGAAACGGCTGTTTTGCAAAAGCCGCTTCATTGTAATAAGCGGTATCGCCTTGAATCGTTTGCTGATATGATTTCTGCCATTTAACATGCAGCTGTTTAGCTAGCTTTGCCTCGTTTGGCGTTTCGTCTTTGATGCTAATCGTATAACTACTGATTGACGCAACCATCGTTGGAATCTGCCTTTGAAATCCGGCGCCGACGCTAATGGCTCCTAGCGCCATGGCAAACAATAGCGAAACCACCGTTAAAATGCGTGTATAACCACGAACCCGAAAATTGATTTGTGCCAAAGTAAACGTCCGTAGCCGCTTTGCTGCGAACCGTGATTTCCTGATAGCAGTCAAGACACCCCCGATGATTGCACTAAACAATAAGTATGTTCCCAGGGTAATCGTCACCAACGCAATGGGAATTGCGGTCAACTGCAACGTCATTATCTGAGCCATCGCGTAATAACCTATCGCCAGACATGCGATTCCTAAAACTGCAGCTAATGCTTGTAAAACTGGCCGCACACGTACGTTGGTTGCTTCATCTTCAACATGGAGCAACTTTAGGACTGGTGTCCGCATTAGTTTGCTCAAATTAAGTACAGCAGCAAGTGCGAATAAAACAACATACACGGTTAACGTATCAATCATTGCTGGTCCATATATTGGCGAGAAATGATGAATCGTGACGCCGAGCTGATTAAATAAAAATTGTGATAGGACACTGCTAACACCAATGCCTAAAATAATTCCGATAATCGAAGCAACCCCACCAAGTAAAATCGTTTCCAGGACCATTAGGACTCCAATGTTTTGCTTCTTGGCCCCCAGCATCATGAATAATCCATAATCATGTTGTCGCATACTCAATAAAAAAGTATTGGCATAACTGACATACACCATGGTGATGATCAATAACAAAACCATCCCAAACATGAAAACCTGTGCCGCAATACTAATTCCTGAATTCGCTTTAATGAAATCAGTGTTAATTGCCAAACTTGCGAAGATGTAGAAAATTCCTGAGGAAATGATAAGCCCCATCAGCAGTACGACATAATCCCGAAAGCGTTGTTTAATCCCTGTAATTGCTAGTTTTAATAACACAATCTTTCCTCCTACTGTTCAAAGGTGCCTAGTTGCTCTAAAATTTGTCCGTAAAAATCTTTACGTGCTTGTCCCTGTCGTGATAATTCTTGCTTAATGCGACCATCTTGAATAAACAAAATGCGGTCACAGAAACTGGCTGAAAATGGATCATGTGTTACTAACAACACTGGCACATTTTGTTGCTGGTTAATGTTACTTAGCAGGTCTAGCAATTCCCTAGCAGACTTAGAATCTAGTGCCCCTGTAGGTTCATCACCCATAATAATTGCTGGGTGATGAACTAATGCTCTTGCCGCTGCCACTCGCTGCTTTTGTCCACCGGATAATTCTGCTGGATACTTATCAAGTAAGTCGGCAATAGACAATGTTTGTGCGACTTCTTCCACAGCTGCCACGGTTTTGCTACGCGGCACATCCTGCAATGATAGCGGTAAAGAAATGTTTTCTCGTGCCGTTAAGCTTTCTAATAAATTGAAATCTTGGAAAATAAAGCCAACTTGTTGCGCGCGAAAATCCGCTAACTGTTTACCCTTTAAATGGCTCACTTCTTGGTTATTAATCCGTACCGAGCCAGCTGTTGGTACATCTAGTGTAGATAATAGATTTAGCAAAGTTGTTTTCCCGGATCCAGAAGGTCCCATGATTCCCACAAATTCGCCAGGTGCAACGGCAAAGTTGATATCCGTCAGTGCTTCATATTGCTTTTCTTTTTTTGCCCCGTAGATTTTCTGCAGGTTTTTAACGTCAACGATTGGTGTTGTTTGCATCGTGTGATTGCTCCTTCATAGTTGGTTAATTACTTGTGTAACTAACCATATATGCAAATCGCATTATTGTCAAATTATTTTGACAATAAAAAAAGAGTTCAGAAATGATTTCTCATTTCTGAACCCTTCATCGACAGCATTTTTTAAACATCGAAAGTTGTTTCACTTTCCTTAGCTTTCGCCTTGGCTTTTCCCTTTGATGCATCAGCGGATACTGCTTTTTCTGTGTCTTTATTGTCTGTGGCCGATTCATCATCCGCCGTACCATCCATGTTGTAGGCTTTACGCACCTTGTCATAGATTTCTTGACGCATCTCCGCGTGTTCCTCAGCTTCTAAGTAAGCCTTCACATTTTCACGGCCTTGTCCAATCCGTTCGCCATCATATGCGTACCAAGCCCCTGACTTGTCTACGATATCCTTATCAACGGCCATATCCAGTAATTCACCAGATTGTGAAACACCATGTCCGTACATGATATCAACTTCAGCCACCTTAAATGGTGAGGCAACCTTGTTCTTAACGACCTTAATTCTAGTCCGGTTACCCATGACTTCCGTACCATCTTTGATCTGTTCAGCCCGACGAACTTCAAGCCGAACCGTTGAGTAGAACTTCAAAGCACGGCCACCAGGGGTTGTTTCTGGATTACCAAACATAACCCCAACTTTTTCACGAATCTGGTTAATAAACAGCGCAATGGTTTTAGTCTTGTTGATTGATCCAGAAAGCTTCCGTAATGCTTGCGACATTAATCGTGCCTGCAACCCAACGTGGGCATCACCCATTTCGCCTTCAATTTCAGCACGAGGTACCAAAGCGGCAACAGAATCGATAACGACGATATCAATCGCACCTGATGAAACTAAGGCATCAGTGATTTCTAAGCCTTGTTCACCAGTATCTGGCTGGGATAGTAACAGGTCATCGACCTTAACACCTAAAGCTTCTGCATACTGTGCATCCAAAGCATTTTCGGCATCGATATACGCAGCAGTACCACCCATCTTTTGCACTTCAGCAACCGCGTGTAAGGCAATGGTCGTCTTACCAGATGATTCTGGCCCGTAAATTTCAACGATTCGTCCACGTGGATAGCCACCTACCCCAAGTGCATCATCAAGCTTCAATGATCCAGACGGAACCGTTGAGATTTGGGTATTGACGTTTTCGCCTAAACGCATGATCGAGCCTTTACCAAAATTCTTTTCAATTTTTTTAAGTGCAGCATCTAGTGCTGCTTGACGTGCATCAGCCAAGGGCAGATCCTCCTTTAATCGTGTAACTCAATGTCATAATAATACTGGTTAATCAGTAAAAATGCAAGCAAAATCGAACAAAGGTTCGTCTTTGCTAAGCCAATGTTTCATCTGCTTCAATTGCACGTAAGACCATGTTTAAACCGGTCAAAACTGCTCGCCACCGATTCATTTGCCGATCATCACTAAAATGACACAGCTTTGTTTGAACAGACGTTCCCCGATATGCTAAGCCAATCCACACGGTTCCTGCCGGATTCCCTTCAAGGCTGTCCGGACCAGCAGCACCCGTAAAGGAGACCGCAATATCTGTATGCAAGGATTGTTGGGCCTTTTTCGCCATCCAAGTGGCGGTTTCGCTGCTCACAACTCCATGTTCTTTGATCACATCCGCAGGCACACCAATTAATGCCTGCTTTGCACTAGCAGCATATGTCACAAAACCACCTGGGAAGACCGCCGAAACGCCGCCAACAGTCCCTAATGTACTTTGGAACAACCCTGCTGTTAAACTTTCAGCCGCTGTAATGGTTAACTTATGTTTTATTAGCTTTTCAACCACGACCTTAACAAGACTATTATCATCGCCGTAACCATAAAAGAAGTCACCGACCAATGCTTGTACCTGCTTTTCAACTTGGTCCAACAGCCGTTGCGCTTCATTGGAATCATTTGTACTGGCCGTGATTCGTAGTGTCACCTCGCCATCTTTAGCGTAGGTTGCCAGCGTCGGATTCTTTTGCTGGTCAATCAGAGTCTCTAAACGTTCAGCTAAAGCTGCCTCACCAATGCCAAAGAAGCGCAGTACCCGTGATGTTAACTTAGCTGTACTCTGATACGTGGCTTGTAATGCCGGTTTGACCTCGGTATCAAACATCAATTTCAATTCACGTGGCGGCCCAGGGAGCACTAAGTAATCTGTCCAATTAGCTTGATGAATAAAGTCACCAACGGCCATTCCATTGTGGTTCGCTAATACCTGTGCACCAGCGATGTACAGCGCCTGTAGTCGATCATTATTGCCAATTGATCGACCACTATTTTGATAATGTGTCGTAATATTTTGCATGGCAACTTCGTCTAACACTAATTCACGTTGCAGGTGTTTTGCAACGACCTGCTTTGTCAAATCATCCTTTGTCGGTCCTAAGCCTCCCATCACAACAACTAAATCAGCTCGCTCCTCAGCCTCTCGTAACGCAGCTTCCAATCGGACTGGGTTATCGCCAACAACTTGCTGATGAAATACGTTAATTCCTAACGCAGCTAGCCCACGGGCGACGTAACTTGCATTCGTATTATCAATTTGTCCCAGGAGAATTTCCGTCCCCACCGCAATAATTTCTGCCTGCATATCCTGGTCTCACTTTCTACATACGTAAAAAACATTATTTTACTTGTCACATTTAATTATAGAACAGCACTCGTCACTAAACGAGTGTCATCCTTTATCCGATTTTTAATAAACTGCAGGTTATTAGCTTAAAAATTCAAATCAAAAAACGCCAAGGAAGTCAGTCGATTTCCTTGGCGTTTTTAAATTACACATTTTTTATTTAAAGCCATCGCTAAACACACTGCGATTTTGTACGAAGTAATCAATACCAGAGTAAATGGTGAAGAAGAGACAAACATACAGCAGGATCAATGCCATTGGCAGATGAATGTTATTAAAGAACACATTGTTCAATAATAATAAAATGATTGAAAGCATCTGTGTTGTGGTCTTGATTTTTCCCGGATAAGCAGCGGCCATTACTGTCCCATCGTTTTCAACGATTAGTAATCGCAAACCGGTAATCGCTAATTCACGACAAACGATAATGGCGACGACCCAAGCTGGTGCTTTGCCCATTGAAACCAGAATTACAAATGCCGTCATGACAAGCATCTTATCGGCTAAAGGATCAGCAAACTTTCCGAAATTGGTAACTAGATGTTGGCTTCGCGCAATTCGTCCATCCAACAAGTCTGTCAAGGAAGCCACGATAAAAATCACCGTGCTGATTAAACTGGTTACAGGAATAACGGTACCAGCCCAGACAACCTCACCCCATCCAAAGGGAATGACCATCAAAAGTAAAAATACAGGAATTAAAACAATCCGAAAAACTGTTAATTTATTTGGTAAATTCACAATGTTATCCGCCTTTACTTGGTGGCGCTGGTTGCTGGTTGCAACTGAACGGTTAAGACCCCAGTTGTGCCAGTTCCCTTCGTCAAATCAAGCTTCTTACCGTTGATGGTAACCTTCGTCGCAGTCCGATTACCAAAGGATACTGCAACAGCAGTTGTCCCTGCAGGTAATGTGTAATCTTGGGTCTTCCCTTTTTCAACTGTACCTGCAAACAAGGCACGGCCACCAACAGGCGTGACCTGCATCCAAGAGTCAGCGCCATCAGCAGAAACTGTCATCTTGCTAGTTGCAGGTGCATTTTCAACACGGTAGGTACTGTTGGCACCGGTCGTGGTAACTGCAACAACCTTTTGCTTGCTCGAAGTCTGCTTGTCTTCACTACTACTTGAAGACTTTTCCTCGCTGGAGCTGCTCGTTGATGAACTACTCTTTTTACTTGATTTATCGCTAGTAGAACTCACTTGTACGGCACTGCTTGAAATCGCACTACTGTTGCTTGATTGGTTACCATGATGCACAGCAAAGGCCCAGATAGCACCCAAGATTGCAATCACGACTAAGGTCACAATTGCGATTGGTAGAATTGACTTCAACCGATCCATCGCTGCACTACCCTGTGAGCCACCTCGATTAGCCTTCATTTCACGGCTCGTTGGCTGCTCATCAGCCACAGGCATCACATTCGTGGCAGCGGCTTGTGGTAATTGATCGTTATATTCTTTCAGCAAATCATCGCCGTCCAAATCAACGGCTTGTGCATACTGTTTAATGAATGCCCGGACATAAAAATCACCTGGTAACTCATCGAACTTACCGTCCTCAATAGCAATCAAATAACGACGTTGAATCTTCGTTGCCTGTTGGACATCGTCAATCGTCATCCCTTTTGCGCTACGTGCTTCTTGTAGCTTTTGACCAATGGTCGGTGCTTCTTCACTCATAAGTTAAAACTCCATATATAAATTTAAATTTCTCGGTGGTGCACTAAGTCAAAGTATAGCATATGCACCGCGTTCCTGTTTTCGAAACACTTAAAAACAACGCGCAATTTAAGAATTTTCGTCGCTGTCGTTATCATCAACAGGCAAGATATCAAACACACTAATTCCAGCCGACTGAATCAACTGTTCCGCTACGTCGCGCACATCTTGTAGCGTCATCGCCTGTAAGACGGCCACTTCATCTAACAAATTGGCACCATCAAACAATTGACCATCATAGGCATTAGCGATCCCTTCGACGGAATTCAACATCATTACATGATGCCCAATCGCCTCACGCCTAACGAGCTCAAAGGTTTCATCTGCCGTTGCAAGTGTCTTCGCAGATTGTTCTAATTCTGTGATGATTGCTTCAGAGAAACGATTTGGGTCAGGCGTGTCACTACTAATTGTTAGAAAATGAAAGCTTCGCTCCAACGTAAAGTCATAATCAAAACTATCATCAATCACACCAGTATCGTAGAGCTTCAGATACGTATCACTTGTATCTGCAAATAAGATATCCAGCAATAACGTCGCTGCTAAACTATATTTCAGTCCTGCACGCCCAGTTGGGACTTCATCTAGGCCGCGTAACCCGACAATCGACTTTGGTAAGACGATATCTAGGTGACGACTTCGATATGGCAGAATCTCCGTTGCATCGGTTTCAGGCAGTGGTTGCCGACTAATCGGTGCCGGCTTCGAAAAGGTCTTACCAGCCTGGTTGCTAGTAATCCAGTCCATTACTTGCTCTGGATCAAACGCCCCCACGACAAATAAGTTCATATTACTTGGATGATAGAAGGTTTGATACGTCGTTAGCAGTTGCTCTGCGGTGATTTTGGCGATGGAATCAACCGTACCGGCGATATCAATGTGCACCGGTTCGGTTGGGTATAGATTACCAATGATGCCCATAAACAGCTGCCAACCTGGTTCATCATCATACATTTGGATTTCTTGCCCAATGATGCCTTTTTCTTTATTGACCGTCGCCGATGTAAAGTAAGGATCCTGTACAAAATCCAATAAAACATCTAAGTTCTCATGCAAATGCCGACTAGCTGAGAATAAGTAACTGGTCCGCGTAAAACTCGTATAGGCATTGGCATCTGCACCATACTCACCAAATAAATCAAAGGCATCGTGATCAGCCTTTTCAAACATTTTATGTTCTAAGAAATGGGCAACGCCGTCCGGAATGGTAATGGCATCTGTTTGTCCTCTTGGTGTGAAGGAACGGTCAATTGACCCAAAATCCGTGGTTAATAAAGCATAGGTCTTGTGAAACCCCGCCTTTGGTAGTAACTGAACCTGTAAGCCATTCGGAAGGACCGTCCGATAAAGTGTCTCGCCGAGTTGTTCGTACGCATACTTTTCCATGAGTCCCCTCCTAATCCCGCAACAAATAACTGGTTGCTAACGTCGCTAACCGCGCAACTAAGGCAACGTCATTCATCGTGACTGCTTCAATCCCATTGATCCAATCGGCAACTGAAATTGGCGATTGTGCTAGATCATCCATCAAGTAAGCACCAATCACCATTCGCGGTGCGTCTTGAGCTGCTTCACGCTGATTAATCAGCGTTTCCTTGACCTGTTGAAACCGTTGTTCACTCATTTTACCAGCCGCCAATGCTGCCAGTTGCTCATTAATAATCTGTTTCACCTGTTCAGCGTTGTCGCCGTCGATGCCTGTTTGGACGGTCAATGTCTGATTAAAAAAGTTAACTGATGAATTGGCATAGTAAGCCAAGCTTTGCTTTTCACGAACATTGGTAAACAGTAACGACAGTGGTGTACCACCAAAAAGCGCGTTGAATACCTGTGCCGGATAGTACATCGCTTGCCCATAATCCACTGGAAAATGATAAATCAAATCAAGCTTAGCTTGGGTAATTGGTTGATGTTCCACTTGTTGCTTAAGTGCTTTAGGCGTTGACATATGATATGCCAACTGCCCATGCGTCGCTGGTCGCGGTGCTAAATGAAGATTCTCTAAGGCAGCGACGACGGTTTCGTCAGTCACATCCCCTAATACATAAATGTAAACTTCATCATGCTCACGCATCCGATTCAACTCAGCAAATACATTTGTCGCAGTCAACGCATCAACATCTTCCAAACGGCCAGCGCTCGGAAAGGCTGCTGCGACATTCCCAAAGTGAAGTTGTTGTGTTTGCAGCCGCGTATAAAGCATTTTGTCTTCACTAACGGATTTCAACGCGGTCGCTAAATTCTTCTTTTGGCGATCAAAAGTTGCATCATCAAATGCATTCGGCGTTGAACTCGATTGCAGGGGGAAATTGATCATTTCATTTAGAAATGTTACTGCATCCTTCAATAGATCAGGCTGTCCTTCTAAGTACCGACCATTGGGTACTGTCATACCAAATTGAAATTGACCCAGCTCACCAGTTTTCATGACATTGGTGCTGTAGTTGGCGCCATACAGACTGCTTAGCTTACTTGCTAACGCAGTCTGTGTCGGATATTTATGCGAACTTGTTTCTAATAAATCTGCTAACAGTGATCGCTGTGTTAACGTTGCTAGCGTCACTGGTGAACAAAAACTGACCAGCAGACTAACGGTCTTAAATTGTGTAGTTGGGATGACTGTCAGATGAACTCCCGTAGTTAAATCCTGTTTCATGCTAACTATCCTCCCATGACTTCCGTATTATCATTGCTTAATCTTAGCTGAAACCAGGTGTAAAAACAAATAGACAGTCATAATGTCAGATTGCTAAGCCTACTGACACGGTGACTGTCTATTTACTGTATCTCATTTCAACGTGCTACTAACTCACTTAATCAGTGAGTCGGCATCCTTACCAAACCATTTATGATTGATTTTGGCCAACTGCCCTTTTTCTTTTAATCGCACAAAACCCACATTGATTTTCCGCCGCAATGTTTTATCACCTTTGCGCAGACCAACCGCATAATCTTCACCAGAAAATGCGCCGTTGAGTGTCCGGTACGCACTTGGGTCCGGTTCATGCTTCACGTAGTAATCCGCATAGACTTGATCAATCAATAACCCTTGAATTCGATTTGCGTTTAGATCAATAAAAGCATCATTGAACGTATCATACTGAATCGGTGCGCCCTTAATGTATTGCCTCAACACTTTCGGCTGCTGGTTGACTAAACTTTGTGCTGAAGAACCGGTCTGCAGGCCCAACACTTTACCAGACATACCAGAAAATTGGGTGATGTTTTGCCGTCGCTTTGTGACCAACACTTGTTGATTACGTAGGTACGGGTTTGAAAAAGCCACCTTTGCTTGCCGCTGCGGTGTGATCGTGTAACCATTCCAAATCGCATCGATGGTGCCATTTCGAAGTTCTGTTTCTTTCATCGACCAGTCAATTGTTTGAAAATCGACTTTTAACCCATACTGCGCAAACACAGCACGTGCTAAATCAACGTCATAGCCTACTAAGCGCCCATCTTTTTGCCGAAAGCCCATTGGAACGAAGCTATCATCGATCCCAATCACGATGTGCCCCCGACGTTGCAATTTTGACCACGTATCAGTGCGATCAGCACGATGCGTGACCGACTCACACCCGGTACTGACAACTAACAACAGGCCGCAAAGTAGTGCTAGGAACATGCGCTGCCATTTCATTTTCTTCATACGCTGCCTCCTAGGCACCTAGTGGTGAAACAGTCACGACTTGATCGGCAATATTTTGAGCAAAGTCTTGATCATGTGTCACAACGATTTGTGTGATGCCACGCTGCTTCAACTCCAAAATCAGCTGTCCAACCGTATCGCGTAATGTCGGGTCTAACGCTGAGGTTGGTTCATCATAACAAAGAATTTCTGGTTGCATCGCTAACGCTCTAGCAATGGCCACACGTTGTTTTTGACCACCTGAAAGTTGGTATGGATATTGCTTTGCTACCTGCGCCAATCCTAAGGAAGCCATCAATTCAGAAACTGCCTGGCGTGCTTCTACTGGTTTTTGTCCAGTCACCAGTGTTGGTGCTAAGGTGATGTTTTCTTCAACGCTTAAATTTGGAAATAGATTAAAATCCTGGAAAACAACGCCAATTTTTCGTTCGCGACCATGGTCTTCCACTGGGTTAAACGCCTGACCATTTAGTAAGAAAGTCCCTGCATCTGGCGTTTCTAGCCCGGCGATACACCGTAACAAAGTTGTTTTACCAGCACCAGAAGGTCCCACAATACTAATGATTTCGTTATCAGGTACCGTCATCGAAAAATCTTTTAAAATCTGGCGACCCGCAAACGTTTTATTAATGCCTTTCATTTCAAACATTGTGCTACCTCCCTAACGGTAATAACTGTAATGACGTTCCAATGAACGCAGACCATATGTGCAAACCAGCGTCAGTAATAAATAGATGACCCCCACTAATAATAGTGGTACCAAAGTAACATCTCTGGCTGCGGCCACGTTTCCGGCACGCAAGAGATCGCCTAAACCGATGACATAAACTAATGAAGAATCTTTGACCAAGTTGATAACTTCATTACCGACAGCTGGAATGACTGATTTCACAACCTGTGGTAGCACAATGCGACGAAGCGTTTGACCGTACGTTAACCCTAACACGCGGGCACCTTCATACTGACCTTGGTTAATACCGGTAAAGCCACCACGGAAAATCTCTGCGAAGTAAGCCGCGTAATTAAAGATAAACGCTACTAATGCAGCCGGGTAGCGGGCAAACACGATGTGAATGTCAGGTAATCCATAGAAAACAAACATCAGTTGCAGCAGTAATGGCGTCCCCCGCATTAACCAAATATAAAAATTTAATGCTGCTCGAACAGGTTGCCAACGTGACCGCAACCCCATGCTGACTAATACACCTAGGGGCAATGCCCCGACGATCGTCCAAAAAAAGATGCGAATTGTCATCCATGCACCACTTAATAATGACGGTAATATTTCACTTATATACGTTAATGACATCTGCTTACCCTCCAAATTTGCTAAACGTGCACAAAAAAATCCCCTAGTCGATTCTCATCAACTAGAGGACGTTGGTCAACGCGGTGCCACCCCTTTTTATTGCCGCTTCACAACGGCAAACTCACGGAGTTAATTAATAAAAAAACACGCCCTCTTTGATTAAAAAATCAAAGAGGGCGTGTTGACGCGGTACCACCTCAAGCATTCAACCACCTCACAGTGATTGACTCGGCGAGTTATTAATTAACTCCTTGGGATAACGGCCCACGCCGGTCTAACTTACAGTTCTCCTGAACATTCAGCTAGACGACTCACAGATGTGCTTCAGTTAATACCTTGGTGACCATCTCAGCAGCGATCACTTTCTGAACAAGGTTCAAACTTACTCTTCTGTTCTTCGTCATTTATATTGTTTTAAAAGTTAAAGATAGTATGGTGATTTTTACAAACTCTGTCAAGCACTAATTATGCCGCAAATACAATTTACGCAACGGCAGATAAAAAATCATCAGCAAGACTTCGTTTAATGCCAATGTCGGCGCAAGGCTCACGACCATAAAGTCGGCTAGTGAAACCGATGTTAGCCCGATCAGCCGCAACGCAATCCAACTGAATAATGGCTGAATTGCAAACCCTAGAAATCCAACCAGCAACGTCGCAAATAAATTGACTGGCAAGTATTGGCGCAATGTTCGCGCTAACCACACGACCACTGGGAAAATGAACAGGTAAATCCCCCAGTACCCAGCATAAAATAAATCAAAAACGATTCCGGCGACAATCGCGAACCAGTATGTCGGTACGTGAATTTCATCTTCAAAGAAAGCTGTCGCTAAAAGCCATAAGGTCGTTAATTCAGGAACTAGCTTAGCACCATTCGTGAATAGTTGCCCTGCTAATTGCTGACTGATTGCACCGTCTAGAAAAATACAAATGGCTAACCCAAGTGCAGAAAACCACTTAATTCGTGTGGCCTTCATTATTCGTCACCCGCTTGATTCTTAGCAGCAACAGTCACGATGTTGACACTGCCCAACTTACCAGCTGGACGAATCGCCACTTTGCTAGCATGTCCATAGTCATCGTTCGTAATACCCACGACTTTACCAACGTACAGTCCTTTAGGCGTAACGCCGCCAAGTCCACTGGTAGCAACCTGATCGCCGTTTTCCAGCTTTGTTTTTGTCGTGATTTGTCCCATTTCAAGAACATTCTTATCCGCGTCGTAGCCAGTGACGATTCCGTTAACGGTTTCCCCTTTTTTACTCGTAACTTGAATAGCAAACCGGTTTGCATTTTCGTTGTCATCTGAAATCAGTTCAACCTTGCTGTTCGTCTGGTTAACTTCAACGACCCGACCGATCAGACCTTTTCCTGCCAATACTGGCATGTTCTTCTTAACGCCATTCGCAGACCCTTTACCGATAATAAGTTGGCTCTGCCAAGATGATGGTGTACGGGCGATAACACTGGCAGTTAAGCTTTGGTAGTCTGATAGACTTTTATTTAATTTAGCTTCTTGACGTAATTCTTTATTTTCTTGCTCTGCAGTTTGTAACCGTACCTTATCTTGCGCCATTTGATCGACCTGCTGTTTTAACTTTTGGTTTTCATCATAAGTATTTAACAGTTGTGCTAAAGAATTTGCACCGGCGCCAATCCCGTCAGCAGGCAAACTCACCACGCGGTCAGCAAAACCAGCAACGTCATTACCAAATTGCTGGACGACTGGTGGTGTGGACCGCCGATTACGTACAGCCACTGACAGCGTCATCAGCCCCAAACAGGTAATGACACTAAGTGCAACGATCACCAACCGGCGACTGGAAAAGAATCTATGCATCCGTTACCTCCTCATGACACTTTTGTAAATAAAAAGTGTGCGGCAAAATTGGAGCTGTCAGCGTCTCCCTCAGAGAGTGAACATCATCCAATGTTTTTGCCCCACACATAATTACGGATATTTTGATTAACGACTTCCGCGCCGTTTCATAACTTCAATACTCTTTAATGATTCTCCAGTACCAATAGCCACACAGTCCAGCGGTTCATTGGCAACAAAGACAGGCACTTTAGTTGCTTCAGAAATAACATCAGTTAAGTTCTTCAGCATAGCGCCACCACCAGTCAACACGATTCCGTGATCGATGACATCCGCAGCAATTTCTGGTGATGTTTCTTCCAGTGTTTCCTTAATTGCAGCAATGACTTCCTCGATGGTATCGTGAATTGCTTTGGCAACGTCTTCAGCGGTTACATCAATGGTCTTAGGTAATCCTGAGATCAAATCACGTCCACGAATAGATTCACCTTCAATGTCAGCAGAAGCTTCAATCGAAGCCGAGCCAATCTTGATCTTCAGGTTTTCAGCCGTCGTTTCACCAATCAACAAGTTATACTTTTGCCGAATAAAGGCCACGATGGATTCATCCAACTTGTCGCCGGCCATCCGAATCGAACGACTAGAAACGATCCCACCCAAAGAAATTGTCGCAACATCAGTGGTTCCACCACCAATATCAACAACCATGCTCCCGGTTGGATCCATAACTGGTAGGCCCGCACCAATCGCAGCAGCGAAAGGTTCTTCGATGACGTAAGCGTCACGTGCACCGGCAACCCGAGTTGCATCGATAACCGCGCGTTTTTCAACTTCTGTGATGCCACTTGGCACACAGACCATAATATATGGTTTCTCTGATGTCCGACCCAGTGCCTTTTGAATGTAATACTTCATCATGGCTACCGTCGTGTCATAATCAGCGATAACCCCGTTTTTCATTGGTCGAATAGCGGAAATGCTACCCGGGGTCCGGCCAAGCATCTTGCGGGCTTCTTTACCAACTGCGACTACTTCGCCGGAGTTCGTGTTCCGTGCAACCACTGAGGGTTCACGTAAAACAATGCCCTTCCCGTCGATGTAAACCAACGTGTTGGCAGTTCCCAAATCGATGCCGATGTTTTTTTGTCCTAATCCAAACACAGTATTCTTCCCTTCAAAAGACCCATGGGCCAAATCATATCGAAAGAATTATACCATACAAAAAACAGTGGAAACAGGCTGTTTCCACTGTAAGATATATTTTTAAGCTTCCTTAATCGTTGTTGGCCGCGGCTAATGTTTTGTCGAGCGCCAAATCAGTAAATAAATCATGCTCGCCAAAACTAAAGTAACTGTGCCGACCGATGATAAAGCAATCTAGCAAATCAATTCCCATAATTTGACCGGCTAACCACAAGCGACGACCAAAATTACGATCAGTCGGTGATGGCGTCGAGATGCCACTCGGATGATTGTGCACAACGATGATGCGAGCCGCATTTGCCATCACTGCGCGATAAAAAATATCGCGTGGATGGGCAATGCACGCATCAATCGTGCCACGAAACACTTCGTTACGAAAAATAATTTCGTTTTTGACATTAAGCGCTAGTAGTAACAACGTCTCTTGGCGAAAATCACCTAGTTCATCGCTCAACGCAACCCCAACTGCACGACTAGATCCCGCAATAACACCCACAGATAGTTGCCCAGTTTCTGGTAATTCAACTGCTTCATCTTGATCCATTTTACTGCCTCCATTTGCTCGTAATACTCATTACATACGCAAAGGAAGCCGCAATGCTCTTTTAATCTGTAAATAAATGACGAACATCAGAAATAAAGTATAGTGATCCGGTAATAATCAACACATCATCGGCTGACAAGTCACTGGCCGTTTCTGCAATCGCCACCTGCCACTCTTGATACTTTGGTACTGGCTTCGGTAGGGTTTGTTCTAACGCATCCAAATCGGCCACGGCGCGTGCACCAGGTCCCGCAAAGTGTGTCAGCACTAAATTCACATTCGGCAATTGTGCCAACAGTGGCAACATTTTTTCATAAGCTTTATCAGCTAATACTGCAAAAATGATGGTCACTTGCTGATCATGAAAATGAGTCTTGATGAGCGACGCTAATTCGGCCACCGCAGGCTCATTATGCGCACCATCAATCACAACGAGTGGCTGCTCATTTAGTTTTTCAAAACGCCCTGCCCATTTTGTTGCCAATAATCCCTCACGCACACTAGCGACACTGATTGGCAATTGCTTTAGCTGGTGGTATTTAAGATAAGCCATCAATGCGGTTGACGCATTATCAATCTGATATTGCCCCAACATACCAATCGCTAAATTGGTAAACCGCTCAGCCAAACCAGTGAATGCAAACCGTTCTTGCCAACCAGACGCATGTCCATAAGTCACTTCATAATCAGACCCTCGTTTTAGCCACGGTGTTGCCGTTTCTGCAGTGACTTTTGCAATCACCGCTAAGGCATCTGGTTCAACAATATTACCTGTAATCAGCGGCACGCTTGGTTTAGCAATCCCCGCCTTTTGCCAAGCAATTTTACCAATCGTATCGCCGAGCATCTTCATGTGATCCATGCCAATCGTTGTGATAATCGACAATAATGGCGTAATCACATTCGTCGAATCGAAGCGCCCACCGAGTCCAGCCTCAACCAAGACGATATCCGCATGTCCTTCGGCAAAGTACAGTAACATCATCGCTGTTAACGTTTCAAATTCAGTTGGACCACCTTCAGGTAATTCTTGATCCAGTTGTGCCTCAATCGGTTCGAGTCGCTGAACCAACCGTAAAATGTCTGCATCAGCTATTGGTTCACCATTAACACTGATCCGCTCATTAAATTGAATTAAAAACGGCGACGTAAACGTTCCCACCGTTAACCCGTCAGCCTCTAACAGATTGCGTAAAAAAGCGACCGTCGATCCTTTACCGTTAGTCCCAGCCACATGAATCATCGTCACTTTTTGTTCGGGGTGTTGCAGCCGTTCCAAAAATAATTGCATCCGTGCCAATGTCGGGAGTTTTTTGAATTTCGAACGCCCGTGAATGTAAGCAACTGCTTCTTCGTATGTTTCTACCATGCGCCTTCCTCTTTCGCCAAGTCTTTGTTCATAATCATACCACGCACCACCTAACTTCATGGAACCGACACATTTCATAATTTGTTATTTCAAAGCCCGCTTCTCTTCCAACGAAAAAAATCCTCGCCACCATGTCTAAGCAAACATGAGGCGAGGATTTTATGAGCGTTAACGATTACTTACTAGCTTTTACATCATTCAAACGTGCGGTTGCAGCTGCCAACTTTTGTTTCCAGTCGGCTTGCTTCCCACGTTCTTCCTCAACAACAGCGGCCGGCGCATTCGCCACGAACCGTTCGTTGCCGAGCTTCTTTTCAGAACGATCAACTTCTTTAGCTAAGCTGGCAACTTCTTTTTCCAGCCGCGCAATTTCATCGTCGATGTTGATCAATTCTTCTAACGGAATGTAAACTTCCGCGTCGGAGATGATGGCTGACATCGCCAACTTTGGTGCGGTCACATCAGCACCAATTTTTACTTCACTTGGATGAACAAACCGGGCAACAAAGTCCTGATTGTCTTCAAGCAACTGCTTTAGCTCAGCACTGTCTGTCTTGATCAACAGATCAACCGTGCTGCTCATTGGTGCATTAGCTTCCGCACGAATATTCCGCACAGCTGAAATCAATTCAATCAAACGACTCATATCTGCTTCAGCCTTTTCATCAGCAAACTCAGCATGTGTTTCTGGGTACGCTGCCACCATGATGGAGTCACCTTCATGCGGCATATCTTGCCACAATTCTTCAGTCACAAATGGCATGATTGGGTGCATCAACCGTAGAATTTGATCCAGAACATAGCCAAGCATGTTTTGCGTTGCGACCTTAGCAGCCTCATCGTCTCCGTTCAACACTTGCTTGGTCATTTCAATGTACCAGTCACAGAAGTCATTCCAAATGAAGTTATATAAAGCACGCCCAACTTCACCAAATTCAAACTTATCAAACAAGCGGTGCACATCGCTCACGGTTTGATTTAACCGGTTCAAGATCCACTTATCCGCCAAGTTCCATTGTTCCTTCGGTGGCAGAACAGGCTTGTCCATGTCCCCTAAGTTCATGATAACGTAACGGCTGGCGTTCCAAATCTTGTTGATGAAGTTCCATGCAGAATCAAGTTTAGTCGTGTCGTAACGAACATCTTGACCAGGTGTTGAGCCGGTTGCTAAGAACCACCGCATAGCGTCGACACCATACTGATCAATGACATCCATTGGATCAATCCCGTTACCAAGGGACTTGCTCATCTTACGGCCTTGGTTATCCCGCATGAGTCCGTGCATCAAGACGTTTTTAAATGGCCGCCGACCAGTGAATTCAACAGATTGGAACATCATCCGGGAAACCCAGAAAAAGATAATGTCGTAACCGGTGACTAAGTCGTCAGTAGGGAAATAGCGTTTGAAATCTTCACTATCTGTGTCAGGCCAGCCCATCGTGCTAAATGGCCACAGTGCTGAACTGAACCACGTATCTAAAACATCAGGATCTTGTTCCCAATTTTCGATATCACTTGGTTCTTCCATCCCCACATACGTTTCACCAGTTTGCTTGTTATACCAGGCCGGAATTCGGTGTCCCCACCAAAGTTGCCGCGAGATAACCCAATCATGGACATTTTCCATCCACTGCTTGTATGTGTCTTCAAAACGTGGTGGCCAAAAATCAACCTTGTCATCTGTTTCTTGATGGTCCAATGCTTGTTTGGCCATCGGTGCCATCTTCACGAACCACTGCGTTGATAAACGCGCTTCAACCTGAACACCAGTCCGTTCAGAATGACCAACCGAGTGGGTGATTGGTTCGATATTTAACATCCAATCGCCATCTTGGAGGTCTTTCACAATGGCTTTCCGCGCATCAAAACGATCCATCCCATTGTACTTACCAGCATTTTCATTCATGGAAGCATCTTCATTCATCGTGTTGATGCGTTCCAAATCATGACGATTACCAACTAAGAAGTCATTAGGATCATGGGCTGGTGTAATTTTAACCATCCCTGTCCCAAATTCAGGATCAACATATTCATCGGCAATAATTGGAATCTCACGATCAACCAATGGCACCGTGATGTGTTTGCCAACTAGCTCCTTATACCGTTCATCGCTTGGGTGAACAGCAACCGCAACGTCACCAAACATGGTTTCTGGCCGTGTCGTCGCAATTTCAATATAGTCTTTTCCGTCAAAGGTCGTGCCATCCGTAAATGGATATTTCACATGATAGAAGGCACCCTCGTCGTCCTGGTGAATAACCTCAATATCAGACAAGGCCGTCCGTGCTTGTGGGTCCCAGTTGATGATGTATTCACCACGATAGATCAGGCCTTTTTTATACATTTCAACAAAGACCTTCCGAACCGCATCAGACAAGCCATCATCTAATGTAAACCGTTCACGGTCATAATCCATGGAGAGCCCTAACTTAGCCCATTGCTTATGAATCGTCGTACCGTATTCATCTTTCCAATCCCAAACTTGTTGAATGAATTTCTCGCGACCTAAGTCGTAACGGGTAATTCCTTGTTCACGCAGCCGCGCTTCGACCTTCGCTTGCGTGGCAATCCCCGCATGATCCATTCCAGGAACCCATAAGGTATCAAAGCCTTCCATCCGCTTATAACGCACAAGCATATCTTGCAAGGCAGTATCCCAAGCATGTCCTAGATGCAGCTTCCCGGTAACGTTTGGTGGTGGTAACACGATTGAATAAGGTTTAGCTTGCTTATCACCGGATGGCTTAAATAGCCCTGCATCAAGCCACTTTTGGTAACGACCTTCCTCAACACTGTGTGAATCGTATTTGGTTGGTAAATCTTTGGTTGTCATAATGGTCACACTCCTTAATTGATTTTAAACGGCATAAAAAAAGTCCTAATGCACAGCCAACTGCTGTACATTAGGACGATTACTCGCGGTACCACCTAAATTGGGAATCACTTCCCCACTTTAACCCGGTTAACGGTGGTTTCCGTCACCACCTACTCCGTTCAGTGGTAAAGCTCACAAGTTACTTTCGGTGAGGTCGCCGCATCAACTTTTCACTATCGTTGACTCTCTATACCGGTTCAATCACGTACTCGCTTGTTCAATGCGCGTTCATTTAATTGTCATTTATCATAAGCGATGACAGCACTAACGTCAAGCTACTTCGCAAACTGTGCCAGTTGTGCCAACACTTTGTCATAGTCTGGTTCGTCTGTTAATTCACGTAACAAATCGCGGTACACAATCTTGCCGTTACCATCGACAACATAAACACAGCGTGCCAACAGATCAAGATCTGGAATCAACAGGTTCGTTGCATATCCGAAAGATTCCTCATGATCTGACAACAACGTTAGATTTTTAACGCCTTCGGCTGCACACCAATCGGTTTGATCGGCCGGTGTATTGGTTGAAATCGTTAAAAATGGCACGTCTGGAAATTCATCAGCCTGTTGATTAAACTTTTTCGTTTCTAACGAACACACGTCGGTATGTAAGTCGGGCACAACACTGACAACCATTGGCTTACCAATCAGGTCAACAGTCTTAACCTTCTCGCCAGCCTGATTAAACAGCTTAAAATGCGGCAGCTCGTCACCAATCTTGAGTGGCTCACCAACAAGTTGGACCTTTTCACCACGTACTGTAATTTCCATGAACAGTGCCTCCGATTTCATTTGATTACCATCATTGTAACCATTTTCAGGTCAATGTAAATCACAACGAATTGAACTTAATGCATCTGTCACTTTAACCGCGGCTAACCTACCAAAAAGCTACTTGTTAAAAATCTTTGGCCCTTTACGCATGTTTTTACGATCATTCTTTGGGTCAGCGTAACGTTCATTTCGTTGCCCACCCTGTTTCTTTTTTTCAATCAATGCGCGCATTTTTTCTTTTTGTTCCTGACTCGTCATTTAGATAATCCTCTTTCTATTCTTGTAAATTTGGTTAGCTTTTAGTCTAACAAGTTGTCTCGTAACAGTCCAGAATGATCCCGCCGATTCCCATCATCAACGCGACAACCTTATTTTTTCAAGAGCGCGGAATGTTTTGCTTTAACGACCTGCGCGATGACATCCATGGGCAAGGGCACATTATTCTTAAATTGTAACGTCCCCTTACCGGTGCGATACTCAGCGAACTGATCATCAACTACGCCAGGAAAGACGCCAAGATGATCCTTAAACCCACCGATGTAAATGAGGTTTCTCCCTTGGTCCACAAATGCCGGCATCTGATAGCCGATCTTTTCCGTCACATCAGGGACAAGCTGATGAACCAGTGCGCGTACTGCTTCCAAGCGACTGCGCACGGGTTCATCAAAACTTTCAATATATGTCGTTACCACATCAGCCAATTTCATTACCTCCAGAAATCAATGTTGTCCCATATAATGATGCCAAGTACCGGTGTGCCTCATCAAGGCCAACGTCATGTTCGTCCACAAAGATCCAGCGTAAAACGAGCAAAATTGTGGCAAAACAGTGATCAATTAGTAATTCTGTTGGTAGTTGCCCCTTGGTTTTAAACGAATCAACAAAAGTTTTCCGTACCGTTGCCAACAAATAATCGCTTAATCCACTTCGTGCACGACACTCAGCGTTACGCGTCAGCACACGGGTGACATAATCCCGATGTGCATCAATCAACTGGTAGATTCGGTCAAACGCAGCCACCAAGATTGCCGCTTCAGGTAATGTTTTAAGCGCATCAAAATCAAGGCGCACGATTACCTGACCGGCCGCATAATTGAGCAGGTCATACTTATCTTCGAAATAATTGTAAAATGTTGATCGCGGATAATTAGCCGCCGTACATAAATCATTCACAGTCATTCGTTCAAATTCTTGTTGCGGTAATAAATCTCGCAATGCCAGTGAGAAATCATGTAGCACGCGCTGTGCTTGCCGTGACGTTTGTTGTTTGGCTGAAAGTTTCATCAGGTCTCCTTTGGACACTTTTTGAGTTCTGTCCAACGCTGGACGAACCTGTTAAAATGCGACTAGTCCTAAGCTTGTCTGCATTGTAGCATGTTGTGTACAGATGTCCATCTTTAAACAAATTGATCGGAGAAACAACATGACAAAACAACTAACCGTTTTAATCTCAGGCGGCACTTCCGGTGTCGGTAAAGCCATTGCGAAAAGTTTTGCACAGCGCAACGCTGACGTAACACTAATTGGTCGTAACGTTGCGCGTGCACAACAAGCCGTCACTGAACTCCAGCAGCTCACTGGTAATCCAAATATTTCTTATCTTATTGGCGATCTCGCCGATAAAAGGGCTAATCAGAAACTGGCCGATGAGTTTAAACTGACGCACGCCCATCTGGATGTCCTCGTCAATAGTGCCGGTAGCATTCCTAAAACTGCGACCGAAAACATCAATTTGAATCTCCGCAGTCACTACTGGCTAACGCATAATTTGGTCGACCTACTCAGCGCAGCACCGACCATGGCACATGTTTTCATAATCACCGGTATGCCACTGGCGATTTACCTTGGACCAATTTATGAGCGCCAAAACACCCTATTAGATCGCGGACTGTGGTTACTCACGCATAAAACGTTACTGGTTCGTTTATTAGCTGACCAGCTCAGTTCTCACCATGTGGCCGTCAATGCCCTCTTCCCAGGTGGCGTGCAATCGAATCTGTCATCTTGGAATCAATCCGTCTCCAACAATGAGGTGCTCGCCGCTGCCCGCGTCGTGACAGACCCGCAACTGCAAACTATCACCGGTGGTTTTTTTAGTGACAAGGCACGATCAATCAGTCTAAACCACCGTAAATATAGTGTTGCTCGAGCTAAAAAGATTCTCACACCGTATTTATAAACGCACGACAAACGAAAATGATGAGTTACGTTTGGGACATAAGTCATCTTGTTCCAAACTCGCTGTTTGATTTACGAACTTAAATAGCGAAAACGTGGGACAAAAGCCAAGTCGCTGTGCAAAGGACGAACTACCCACCGGGTTGAAGCCCAACCCGTACGGCAGTCCTGGATCTTGCTCACGACTTCTCGACTTTTGTCCCACTCTCATCATTTTTAATTATCTAGTTTGTTTTGTGTGGCATTGAAATCACGATTGAGACCCAGACAACTCGAATAATTCCTAACGTCAACGCAACATACGGGATGAAGAATGACAGAATCAAGCTAAACAGCCACCAATAACTACTGCGCCAGATTTGTCGCCATGGAAACGGTAGTGGTTTTTCCGAAACATCAACCAGCCAACCTAAAACTGCTAACAAAAAGCCCCAACCAATTCCAAGAATACAATATAATGCTTGCGGAACCGCAGCCCACGGGTATTCTGCGACCCAAGCTGTTGCCACCGGAATGGCGGCGACCCAAAATAGCAGCACCATGTTCACCCAGAACACACCATAAGTGATGTTCTGTGCTCGTTTAAAAATATCATGATGGCCTAACCACAAATTGATTAGACTAAAAAAGCTGACCGTAAAGGCAACCATCGGAATAAAAACTTTTCCCAATGCATGGATCGACGGCTCACTGGGAATCTTTACCTCTAAAATCATAATCGTCATGATAATGGCCAAAATGGCATCCGTTAAAGCTTCAACACGTTGTTTATTTAACATCTGGTCTCTTTTCGTCAACTTTATTAATCAATAATCCTTAGTTTAACAATCGTACTAATATCAGTCCACGCCCGGTTGGTCTTTAGACAACAAAAAAAGATGCCACTATCAGCATCTTCTTTACCGCACTTAAAATGATCCGCTCAACGACCATCTATCAACGCTCATTTACATCGTGTGAAAAACCTTGGCAACAATTTTCCAACCATCGTCACCCTTCATCAGCAGATGAAAGTCGACAAAGTTTTCCCCATGCCAGTTTTCCATGGTTACCCGTGCCGTTGCAACATCGCCGACAACATCTAAAACATCAATTTTTGCAATTGAGTCACCCTTGCCAGCTTGATCAATTGCTTCGTATAATCCCTGAGCGGGTTCAGCATTCACAGTGGCATTCGGATGAAATGCTTGTTTAGTCATCGCACCACTCGTATTACCACCTTCAACGTAGACATTTAACGTTGCAATAATATCTGCATAGTCTTGTACAGTCGCTTCACTCATTTTACTTCCTCCGTCATTCATAATGAAATGCATTAAAATTTCTGGAATCCATCGAGGAATGATTCCACATGTATTGTCTGTTATTTACTACCACAAGAATACATACAGTTAATCTGGTTTGTTTGTATCAATCCATTTTTTCACTACTTTTGTAATGACAAACACAACGTTACATAGGTAACGACTTTTGACCCAGGTTTTAAATAAGAGTGCAATGCAGCCCGGGTATGACCCGAGCAATTGCAAGAACGGCGATAGTGGGCATCTTCGGCCCACGGACGGCGGTCAGGCAATGCACAGGGGGTATGGGCTGAATTGCACGTTTTCACTATTTAAGTTCGTAAACCAAAAAGGGCCTGGGACATAACTAATTATGTCTACAGGTCCATTGTTGTTTTCTGATTTTCAATAGCGGAAACGTGGGACAAAAGTCAAGCCGCTGTGCAGACTACGAACAACCTACCGGATTGAAGACCAATCCGTACGGCCGTTCT
>NZ_JQCB01000008.1:63790-73828 GCF_001437435.1 Furfurilactobacillus siliginis
GCTTCCCGACTTTTGTCTCACTCTCTTCTCAATCTAATTAACGTGATAATGCAACATCTTTGCCATCAACATCAATCGTCAATGGATCACCGGAAATTAATTTAACATTCGTACCATTTTGATCGACATGAATTTCAATAACGCGGCCACGGAATAACTGCCGGAACTGATAGCTTGTCCACTTCTTTGGTAAGAATGGTGCAAAGTGAAGCTTATCATCACGCACCCGCATGCCTGCGAAGCCTTGCACAATCGCTAACCAGGCACCGGTCATGGATGTGATATGCAACCCATCGACTGTATCATTGTTGTAATTGTCCAAGTCAAGCCGCGCCGTCCGTTCGTACATTTCAACAGCCTTATCTTCTTCATGTAAGTCGGCAGCTAAAATGGAGTGAATTGAAGCAGACAGACTTGATTCGTGAACCGTCAATGGTTCGTAGAAATCAAAGTTGGCCTTCTTTTGTGCTGGTGTGAAGTCATCGATAAAGTCCCAGACACCTTGTAAAACATCCCCTTGCTTAATGTAAGGTGAACGTAAAATCTTGTCCCATGACCAGTGTTGGTTCAGTGGAAGTTGATCTGCAGGCAAGCTGCTTACAGGTTTGATGTCTTTGTCTAAGAAGCCATCGTGTTGAACAAAGATGCCAAGTTTATCATCGTGAGGCAGGTACATCCGATCAACAATATCTTGCCACTGCTTCTTTTCAGCATCGGAAACATTCAGTTTGGCAGCTTGGTCAGCATCAACTTCATCCAATACTTCCAACGTGTACTTCAACGTCCATTGCGCCAAGTAGTTGGTGTACCAGTTGTTATCAACGTTGTTCTCGTACTCGTCAGGACCAGTAACACCATGAATCATGTATTGCTGATTTCTTTCAGAGAAGTGAACCCGGTCAGCCCAGAAGCGGGAAATAGCAGTTAAGACTTCACTACCTTCATGAAGCGCATAGCTCGTATCCCCGGTGTAACGGGTGTAGTTATAGATGGCAAATGCAATATCACCATTCCGGTGAATTTCTTCAAACGTAATTTCCCATTCATTATGAGATTCAATTCCGTCAAAGGTCACCATTGGATACAAAGCCCCGTCTAACCCTTGCATCTTGGCGTTATGGAAGGCACCGTCCAATTGTTGATAACGGTACATCAAGAGATTTCTCGTAACCTGTTCGTCGGTAACGCCCAGGTAAACTGGAATGGCAAAGGCTTCTGTATCCCAGTAGGTCGCACCACCGTACTTTTCACCAGTGAATCCTTTTGGCCCGATGTTCAACCGTGAATCCTCACCATAGTACGTTGAGAATAATTGGAACAAGTTGAAACGAATTCCTTGTTGAGCGGCAGTGTCGCCATCGATGACGACATCACTCTTTTCCCAACGTTTCGCCCAAACATCGACATGCGCAGCCAACAAGTCTTCGTAACTGGTATGCCCAACCTTCGCACTCAAGTCGATCATGGCTGCTTCCAGTTTGTCCTGGGTATCGTAATCACGTGAGGAAACAACAATAACACGTTTGATCAGTGATGTACTTTCACCAGCAGCTAATTTGCCGGAGAACGCATTAACGACTTCCTTGTCGCTTGGTTGTGCTTCATCAACAAGTGGCAGTTCAGTACTGTTATGCATCGCCATCCCCACCGTAAAGCGCGGTGTGCCAAACGCATTTTCTTTCGTGATGGCGACAACAGCACCATCATGATCGTTTTGCGTTGTGTTTAACACGTTCCAGAAACGTTCGTCGTAGTTGGCATCTTCGTTTTCAACATCGGCATCCAGTGCTGAGCGAAGCTTCAAGTCAACGCTGTCAGTTCCCAGATTCTTAACGTCTAAACGAATAACAGCTAATTCTTTTTGCGCTGCACTGACAAACCGAGTAAAGGTAAAGGCTAACTTTGCAGCACCCTTTGTCAGCGTGAAGGAGCGTGTCAACACGGCGCGTTTCATATCGAGGTTCAGTTCAAAATCACTGATTTGATCTTTATCTAAATCAACGGCTTCACCATTAACTTCAACGTTAATCTTGATGAAGTTAACGGCATTAATAACCTTCCCGAAATAGTCAGGATAACCGTTCTTCCACCAACCAACACGTGTCTTGTCTGGATACCATACACCACCAACATAGATTCCAGGAAGTGTGTCGCCAGAATAATTTTCTTCGAAGAATCCACGCAGACCCATATTGCCATTACCAAGACTGGTCATAGATTCTTGCAGGCGTTTGTCCGCTTTATCGAAAGTATGTGTAACAACGTTCCAAGGTTCAATTTCAAACGTTTGTTTCATCGTTAATCTCCTTTTTAGTCGTGTCTTATTCAGCGTACGTTTCGTGAACGATTCCTACGGATAAAGCACCACATAACATTAAGATACCAGATAATAAGATCATTGCAGGCATTGATGAACCAAGTAATGGGAAGATTGCGAAACTAAGCAAGCTGGCAACAATCTGTGGTAAACAGATGGAACCGTTGAATAAACCAAGGTAAGTTCCCATGTTGGCACCTGACAGTGCGTTGGTGAGGATTGTGAATGGGAATGCCATCATTGAAGCCCAGGCAATACCAATCAAAATAAATGAAACAACCAACAATCCTTGTGAGTGAACGAAGAATACTGAAGCGAATCCAATTGCACCCAAGCCTAAGCCAAGTGAGTAAGCCTGTTTGTGCAAGTTGTTAGGGACCCGTGCAATCACTAATGACCACACAACGGCAGCTAATGATTGAACAGCTGACATCAGGCCAAACCAGTTACCAGCAGATTGGAATCCTGCACTGGCCGGGTTAACCGTGTTCCAAACATTCTTTGCAATCGCACCAGTACCATATGTCCATAGATATTGGAAACCCATCCAACAGAAGAATTGAACAACAGTTACTGTCCAGAATACTTTAGGTGCTTTGGCGAGCAACTTGAACATGTTGCCGCCTTCCTTGTTCGCGTTTTCATCAATGTTGTGATAAAGCGCATATGTGGCGGGATCGTATTCCTTCACCCGTAGAATTGTGAACAAGCTACAGATAATTAAAATAACGGCACCTACATAGAAAGAAACAACCACCGACTGTGGGACCACACCTTTTTTAGCAGTGTTGGCAACCCCGATAGCGGTTAATAAGAATGGGAAGATTGAAGCTAAAACGGCACCAGTGTTTGATAAGAAACTTTGAACACCATAGGCAAAGCCTTTTTGTTCATCGTTCACCATGTCCCCAACCATCATCTTGAATGGTTGCATGGCCACGTTACTTGATAAGTCCATGAACAAGATCGTGATGGCACCAAACCATAGTGCAGCCATCGATGCGTAACCAAAGCCAAAGCTACCGGCGTTTGGTAATAAACACATAACGATGACGGCGACCACTGCCCCAATGAGCAAGTATGGTAAACGGCGTCCGAAGCGTGCGCTCCATGTCCGGTCTGAGAAATAACCAACTAATGGTTGTACGACTAACCCTGCCAATGGTGGCAGGATGAAGAAAGCACCGAGACGCGTTGGGTCAGCACCCAGCGTTTGGAAAATCCGGCCCATGTTGGAACTCTGTAGTGAAAAGGCCATTTGTACACCTAAGAACCCAAAACTAATCATCCAGATGACACTAGCAGGCAAGTTCGGTAACTTGTGCTTGGTGGTCGTACCTTTGTCTTCTGACATAACCATTCCTCCAAATAATCGCAGTTTGCGACAACAATATAAAATAATTTCCGTCTCCTATTATGTAACCGCTTACAGTAAATTGCAACCGTTTGCACTAAACTTTTTTATTGACTTATATTTGGAAGTGACTATTATTTAGTTAGTTTTTAAAAACTAAAACTAACTAAATGGAGATAAACAACATGACAGATCAAAACTATGATTTATTCAATGAACTTCGACGCTTAATGGAACAACCATTTTTGCGGATGGCCTTACTAACTGACAATGACCCTGGCAACAGCCTACGTGCCTTATACCTAATCACCTCACACGACGGTGGCACCCTCACTGCCAGTGACCTAGCCGATGCATTAGACATCAAACCGTCTTCAGTCACGAGTATCTTACGACGGTTAGAAAATGCCGGTTTCATCGAACGGACCAAGGATGCTGACGATGCACGGGTTATCAACATTACAGCAACGACTGCCGGTCAAGAAGAAGTGGATCACCTGTTACAAACCGGCACTGATTTACGCGCTGGTGTGTTTGAAACGTTGTCCGATGAAGAAAAAGCACAATTGCTGACTTTATTGAATAAATTAAACACACAACTCAGCAGCGAGGATTATCATGATCGACTTGCAGAACGTTTTCGTGAAGGACGCGCACAACATCACGATCATGGCTGGGGTCCCTGGAAGATGAATGATGCGCAATTCGAAAACTTCATGCGTGAAAACCGCAACCACCCTCACTTTGATGGTAATCATGGCCCCTTTAACCCATTTAACCGCCGAAACTTCTAACTACTGATTGGAGATCACTATGCAACGTCGACCACAAGCGTCTGCTGACGGCAAGCCAACCGCCTTCAGCATGCGTCAATTTATTCAACTCATTAATGCCGCTAAGCCACGCTACCTCCTATTGATTGGGGGAATGCTCGTTGGTTTATTAGCAACGGCCCTACAACTGGTTGTGCCAACCCTTGCTAAAGGATTGGTGGACCAGTTCAAACATGGCATCGACTATCACCTACTAGCCGGCGTCGCTGTTATATTTATTCTCGCCGCCATTTTCTCCGGAATTTCAGGTACCGTCCTCGGCATCTTTGGTGAAAGTGTTGTGCAAGGACTCCGCGAACGTGTCTGGCGCAAACTGATTACGCTACGTGTTCACTACTTTGATGTCACCAAATCAGGTGAAATGTCATCACGACTCATTAACGACACTACCCAAGTAAAGGATCTGCTGGCTAATACCGTTCCCGCTGCCTTTTCCAGCCTGCTAATGGTCCTTGGCTCAGTTGTGATGATGTTGCGCATGGATTGGCACATGACCGTTGCCATGGTCGTAGTGGTACCTTTAGCCATGGTTGTGATCATCCCCTTGATTACCATTTCATCTAGAATTGGTCATGCAAGACAAGACGCCCTCGCTGATTTCAACGGGACTGCCAGTGAAACACTTAGCGAAATTCGTTTGGTAAAATCCTCTAACGCAGAAGCACAAACAACAAAACAAGCCGACACGGCCATTAAATCACTATTCAGTATCGGTCTTCGTGAAGCCGTTGTCGACGCCATCATGTCCCCCTTCTTAATGATGGTCATGATGCTGATGATTTTTGGTCTGTTGGCTTATGGGATTCACCGGGTCTCACAAGGCAGTATGTCAATTGGAACGCTAATGTCCTTTTTGATGTATCTGTTTAACCTGATTGGTGCAGTCCCAACCCTAGCAAACTTATTCAGCGCAACTGGTAAGGCAGCCGGCTCCACCAACCGGATTCATGACTTACTAGAAGAACCCGAGGAAGACTTGGAGCAAGGTCAACCAGTGGATGCTAGCGGTCAAGCACTTGGCATGAGCCACGTTGACTTTGCCTATGATCCTAAGGAGCCCATCTTACATGATGTGACATTTACGGCTAAGCCTAACCAGATTGTCGCCTTCGCTGGGCCTTCTGGTGGTGGTAAATCAACGATCTTTAGTCTACTCGAGCGCTTCTATGACCCCACTAGTGGTCAAGTGACCCTAGGTGATCAAAATATTGCCACCTTTAAGCTTAGCGATTGGCGTGCGCAAATTGGTTTCGTCAGTCAGGACTCAGCCATTATGGCTGGTACGATTCGCGAAAACCTGACCTATGGGTTAAAAGAATCTGTCAGTGATGATGCGCTGTGGCATGTGTTGGAACTCGCCTTTGCTAAAGATTTTGTCAGCAATATGGATCATGGTTTAGACACCCAAGTGGGTGAACGCGGCGTGAAAGTTTCTGGTGGACAACGTCAACGTTTAGCCATTGCCCGTGCCTTTTTACGGGACCCTAAGATTCTAATGCTAGATGAAGCAACCGCTAGTCTAGATTCTGAATCCGAAGCCATGGTACAAAAAGCCTTAACGAACATGATGAAGGGACGCACAACGCTAGTCATCGCACATCGCTTAGCGACCATCGTTAATGCGGATCGCATCTACTTCGTTGAAAAAGGACACATTACCGGTGCTGGAACGCATCAAGAACTCGTCGCCAGTCATGATTTATACCGTGAATACGTGGCTGAACAATTTAATCAGTAAACACAACTCAAAAATCCCCATCAAGCACGTCAGCAATTTTACTGACCTACTTGATGAGGATTTTTTTGTGCTGCACGGGCGTTTGAAAGGTTACCGTGCATTTTTATAACATCTTAAACGGCACAACCGTATGACGACCACCATTTTCGTCTGCTTTTTTAAAGACCAATTCCGTCGCCGCGGCCCCCAACTTTGCTGGAAACAACGTAATGGAATGAAATTGTAAGTCAGGCAATGGCAATTTAAACGATCGATTATAACTAACAATTGGCAGCTTCTTCCCTGGATAGATCAACTGCCATTGCTGGAAGAAGGCAAGTCCTAATAAATCGTCACTGGCAACAATACCATCGATTTGGGGATGCTCATGAATCCACACGCGTACATCCTTCGTTGGCTGTTCAACCGCCGGAATCGGTAGGTACTGGCCAACCACTTGATGTGCTGTGGTTGCCTTACCAAAACCAGCACGCCGGTCGCGCTCATACTGCCAATCTTCTTCAGAACCAACAAAGACGGGGCGCTTAACGTTAAGTTGTGAAAGCAAATAATCGGTTCCCATTTCACCGGCAGCGACATTGTCATTGTTCACATAATCATCTTGATACTGTGCGTCAGGCTCGCCAATTACGACAAACCTTAGTCCAGCCGTCCGCAGATAATTTGCAATTGGATCGTTCTCATGTGAATACAACAGAATAAACCGTTTAACTTTTGCTTGGTCGACCATGGCAATCACATTATCCAAGATAGTCTGCGTCGTTTCACCAATCGCCACCGACAACACATACTTTCGCTCTGTCAGCACCTGGTTAATTCCACGCATCGCATCAATGAAAAACGGGTTTGCTTGTTCACTGGCCTTCTCAGGCGGAAAGATAACACCGACGACATTAGATTCGCCACGGGTCAGACTCTTCGCATTAAAGTTTGGCACATATCCCAATCGATCGGCCAGTGATTTAATCTTCCGACGCGTCACGGCAGAAATTCGGGGATTGTCATTTAGGGCACGGGAAGCCGTTGAAACTGAAACGCCTGCCTGTTCCGCAATGTCACGAATCGTTACCATGCACTCGTCCTCCGTTTAAACTTAAAGTAACTCAGCAAAAACATCTTCCTGTTGATTCAAGAAGGTTTCACCAGGTTTGATTTCAGTCATTTTAACGCCTGCTAAGGCTTCAGCAACTAAACCATCAACATCAATTCGCTTTTCAAACTCACGGGTCCGTTCCAAGTTTGGTCGTGTTTTTGGTGCTGGTGGTGCAAAGATGGTACAACAATCTTCAAAAGGCAGTACTGATAAATCAAAGGTGTCAATTTTCTTGGCAATATCAATGATTTCATTTTTATCCATTGATACCAATGGCCGTAGAATTGGCATCGCAGTGACATCGTTAATGGCGAGCATACTCTCCATGGTCTGTGAAGCCACTTGTCCTAGTGATTCACCGTTGAAAATACCCAAGCCATGACGTTGTTCCGCTAACGCAACAGTCAACCGCAGCATCATGCGCCGTTGCACTGTCATCAAGTAGCCCTCTGGAACCTTTTCTTTCACTTCTTCTTGAATCTTGGTGAATGGCACTTGGATAAACCGAATCTTACCTGTGTAAGCGGTCAGCTTACCAGTCAGTTCCATGGCTTTGTCCAAGGCTTGTTGACTCGTGTATGGCGGACTGAAGAAATGCACCATTTCCACTTGAACCCCACGTTTCATCGCAAGGTAAGCGGCCACTGGTGAATCAATCCCACCAGATAGCATCATCATCCCTTTACCGGCAGTCCCGACAGGCATCCCCATCGCACCATCAAAGGTATGGCTAGAAAGGAAGATCCCGTTATTACGAACTTCCACCCGAAGCGTCACATCAGGATGCTTCATCTGCACGTGAATATCATCAAAGGCTTGTAAGATGACCCCACCAACATGATCGTTCATTTCATAAGTGCTCAACCCAAAGTGATGGTTTGAACGACGTGTATCAATCTTAAACGTCATGCCAGGCTGATATTGTTCCGTCAATAATTCAATTGCCTTTGCGTCTACGGCTGATTGTTCTAAATCCACCTTAACTGAAGGTGAATAGTTTTCAATACCAAAGACGTTTTGTAGACGTGCCATCACGCCATCAGAATCTGAACCATTTAAAACTAAGTGCATCCGATCGTGATCAGGGTGCACTTTCACCTCAGGGTAATCATGCAGCACGTTACGCACGTTGCTGCCTAACCGATCGATGAAGGATTTACGGTTTTTTCCTTTTGTGGATAATTCGCCATAACGAACCATAATTTCATCATACTTCATATTCGAACCTCCTTTATAACAGAACTGGTTTACGAGTTGATCTTCTTGAATTGCTCATATAATTGATCAAATACATCATTAAAAGTATCAGCTTCGGCCAAGGTGTTGTTTTCATCGAGACTGACCCGCACAGCACTGGTAGAAACTTGTTCAGGTACCTTCATTGCAGTCAACGTGCTCGATGCTAAATGTTTCTTAGATGAACAAGCACTGGTTGTCGAGATATAGATATCATGATCTTCAAATGCATGTACAATCGTCTCACCACGAACGCCTTCAATTGCGAAACACAAAATGTGTGGTGCAAAGTGGTCGTTTGGTTGTGAGAACAATGTGACCTTAGGAAAGTCCTTCACGTGATCTAGGATTCGTTGCCGTACAGCACGTTCGTTAGCCACGTTGTCAGATTCGTTTTCGAGCATCAAACGTAGTGCGCGTGCCATTCCAGCAATGGCTGGTAGATTTTCCGTACCACTTCGTAAGTTACGTTCCTGACCGCCACCAGTCATCAACGGTGCTAGGCGTTTTCCTGCCCGCGCATAGATAAAACCAATGCCGCGAGGTGCATGAAATTTATGGCCTGAAAAGGTAATAAAATCAACCCGATCATTAAAAATCAGTTCTGGAATTCCTTTACCAATTCCTTGCACCGCATCAATGTGGAAGTGAATCGTTGGTTTATCTTTTAAAACATCAGCGATTTCTAATAACGGCTGAATACTACCAACTTCATTATTAACAGCCATCACTGATACCAAAATGGTATCTGGACGAATGGCGGCCGCAACATCTGCTGCAGAAACACGTCCCTCTTCATCAACTGGCAGGTAGGTAATCTCATACCCTAATTGTGCTAACTGCTCCATTGAATTATGCACGGCTGGATGTTCAACAGAAGATGTAATGATGTGGCGACCGAAAGCCCGCTTCTCCATTGCAGTTCCCTTAACGACCCAGTTATCGCCTTCTGTACCACCACTGGTAAACAGAATTTCACTTAGATTGACCCCAAGCAAATCAGCAATTTGTTGCCGTGACTGTTCCAAAAGGTGGTCCGCCTGTTCGCCAAAATTGTGCAGTGAAGATGGGTTGCCCCAAATCTGTTCGCTGACCTTTTGGTATGTCTCTAAAACTGACGGTGCAACCTTGGTTGTTGCACTGTTATCAAAGTAAATCATGTTGATCCTTCCTGGTTTTATAATTCGGTTCGACTCGAGTTAAAAACTTGCAACAGTATACCACAAACACGCGGACACGAACCAGTCAGAGTCGTCACGGTGCTTGTTCTTTGTTGTTCCTGTCGAATTAGCGTCTCCCCTGCCCACTTCCGTAAATTCACATGCACTTGCGATTCGTCACGCGCATCAAGTATTTACGAAGACTTTGAAAAATCGCATTAATTTACAAATGAAACCAAAGAGAGTGGGCCAAAAGTCGGGAAGTCGTGAGCAAGACCTAGAACGGCCGTACGGATTGGTCTTCAAT
>NZ_JQCB01000008.1:74025-116012 GCF_001437435.1 Furfurilactobacillus siliginis
TCTATCTAAGTGTGTAAATCAAAAGAGAGTTTCGGACATAAGTTATCTTGTCCCAAACTCTCTTCCATTAATCAGTTGATGTTGTGCCATAGTAGTTGTTTTCCAACCGTTGGTAAGCACCTGGTTCTACTGTTTCTAATGCATTAGCCATCGTTTCTAACGCCGTCGCATACTGGAACTCTTTATCAAATAGATGTTGTGCATGTGCACTTGCAACCGACATTTCTTCGTTATCACGATAGCGGTTGGCGTACTGCAACATCTGCTCAGCCAACAAGGCACTGTCGCGCAAGTCGGTACTCTTTTCATCTAACGTGGCAATATCTGCTTGAATCATGACCAGCTGCTTTGTGATATCTTCCATATTGATTTGTGTTTGGCTCAGTGCGCCACCCAGTTTTTCAACTTCGTCACTCACAACGTAGAAGTAGTCTAGATAATCCTTTGGCAATCCAGGTAAGTTCATCCCTTCCAATTGCCGTTTGATCGTATGCAACTGGTTGTCAAAACGTTGGAACCGATCCCGAGCAGCCTTTTCTTGTTGTGGTAACTCTTTTACAGAATCGTTGATTTGCCGTTGATCTTGTTCAATCTGCGTTAAGGTTTGCAACTGTTCAGACTGATGCTTTTCAATATTAGAAAAACTATCCGTATGCGCCACTATTGCATTTTCATCTGTTTGCTGTAATTCAACAACCTGATGAATTTGATCACCGAGCGACTGCGCGTTGTCTAACTCACCATGGTTCAGTAGATAACTTTGGCTCAACCGGTCTAATTCAACTTGTAACGCGTGGTTTTGACGCTGCGCATGATCAACAAATTCTTGTAATTCTGCTCGTTGCTCATCAACTTGTGGCTTTGCCTTAACTTCTTTTTCAAGTACGGCATATAAATCATCAATTTGCGTTTCAATATTATGGTTGACCGTGGTCACTTCAGCCACATCCACATTTGCCAAACTACGTGTCGAAGCTTGGATCTCAGTGCGAATTCGGTTTACCTGGCCTGGCAGGTCAATGTCACCAAAGACATAATTTTGAGCTGCTAGCTGTTGATAACCATCTGTGATATCAGTCAACTGATCGTTAAAGCCACTCTTTAAGTCTGCATACAGTGGCGGAATCACTTCAATCAAGTTTTCCAGTTCGGTTGTCCCAGTGGTTAATTGATCTAATACCTCTTGGGCAGCAACGTGATCCCCTTGGTTAGAAAGCGTTGTGAACTGATCGAACTGTTCTTCCAAGTTGGCAAGATTTTGTTCCAGTTTATCAATGCTTGGACCAAAGCTCAGGTTTTGAGAAAGGAGCACTTTCCGTAAATCTTGATATTTCTTTTCCAAGTGTTCAACAGCAGCCCGATGTTCACCGTCGACCTTTTTCAGCTCATCGATGCCCTGTTGCACATGATCGAGTTGGTCTGTCGCAGTGGTCAACATCGCTTCAGCCTGCTTTTGCTCCCGACGTGTCTTGACAAAGTTAATCCCCCGGACATCATGCAAGACTTTGTCCAATAACTTGTTTAAAGTAGGCAATTGCTTTTCGTCCACATCACGAAACATTTTAGCGAGTTCGTTAAACGCCGCCAAAGACTGACCTGTTAAACTCATGTTGCGACCAGCAGCAACCTGCTGATCAACACCGAGTTTAGTTAAGTCAGTCGCACGCTCTTGAATTGAACGCACGCGCCGAGTGGTCACTTGCTGAAAAATAAACACTGACCCATATAGAATGATTGCTAAAACGATAATTCCAATTAACACTTGAACCATTATGTACGTCCATCCCCGTTTGCAAGTATGTCTAACACTTGCTTTTTTGAAAAAACTATTTAAACTTTATTTCATTAATAACGACTGCATTACCAATTATTACCCAAACTAACACAGAAACACGTCACTAACTACTGAAAAGTATAGCATAGCGGCATTTTCGCTTTAGATTACGTTTCGATGACTTTACTAATATTTTATATTCGCATTTGTTTTTTCATACAGGAGGGTTCTATGACAACATCAGCACTGTCCCTATTAAACCAACAATTGGATGCATTATTAACAGATGAGCGCGACACTATCGCCAACTTAGCCAATGCCAGCGCCTTACTAAAACAAACGGTACCCGATTTAAACTGGGCCGGTTTCTACCTATATGATGACAACAAGGACGAGCTTGTCTTAGGACCCTTCCAAGGTAACGTTGCTTGTATGCATATCAAAATCGGTCGCGGCGTTTGTGGCACTGCGTACGCTGAGCAATCGACCCAACGCATCGCAAACGTTCACGCCTTTGCCGATCACATTGCCTGCGACGCTGCTAGTAACGCCGAATTAGTAATTCCCTTAACTAAGGACAATGTTCAATTCGGTGTGTTGGACTTAGACTCCCCGACGTTAAATCGATTCACTGAAGCAGATCAAAAAGAACTTGAAACCTTTGCAGGCGTTCTCATGTCTCACCTTGACATCACGCGTTAAACCACGTTATACTGTTCCAGTTGTAAAATTTGCAGCAGTAGGTGGTAAGCTCGTCAACAGATTGGTGCTGAGGCTACTAGTTAGTTGATCAGTTCAAGTAGTACCCGGGGCTGCTCCGGTGAACCTTGCAAAGCAATCTGCACGAATACCGAACCTACACTTCGCATCTTTTACTCCAAAAAAATATTTGGAGGACATTTAATATGTCACGTTATACAGGGCCTTCTTGGAAGATCTCACGTCGTCTTGGCGTTTCTCTTTCAGGTACAGGTAAAGAATTAGCTCGTCGTCCATACGCACCTGGTGATCATGGCCAAGGTCGTCGTGGTAAAGTTTCAGAATACGGTACGCAATTGCGCGAAAAGCAAAAGCTCCGTTTCACATACGGTATGAGCGAACGTCAATTTGCTAACCTTTTCTTAAAGGCTGGTAAGATCCGTAAGGGTACTCATGGTACTAACTTCTTAGTATTATTGGAACGTCGCTTAGACAACATCGTTTACCGCTTAGGTTTGGCTACTACTCGTCGTCAAGCTCGTCAGTTGGTTAACCATGGTCACATCACTGTTGATGGCAAGCGTGTTGACATCCCTTCATACGAAGTTAAAGTCGGCCAAGAAATTGCCGTTCGTGACAAGTCCAAGAAGATGGTTGTTATCACAGCTGCCGTTGAAGCAGTTGTTGGTCGCCCATCATACGTTGAATTTGACGCAGAAAACTTAAAGGGTTCCCTTGTTCGTTTACCAGAACGTGAAGATCTGGATGCTGACATCGATGAATCATTAATCGTTGAATACTACAACAAGTTGTAATTTCCTTACTGCTTGTTACAAACCGTTGCCGCTGGCAGCGGTTTTTTTTATTTATACGAGCAGCCGATGTCGACACATCAGTCGCATTGTCTAGCTGTGTTATACTTACCGCTAGAGATTAATTTATAAGGAGGCTGCTTCATGGCTGACAATCAAGGCAACAGCGATCCTAATCAACGTTTAGAAAATGCCGTTTATGGTGCGCCAAAAATCAATCCAGACGAACAACGTCATTACTTAGGTACTTTCCGAGAACGGGTTACCTTCTCAATGACCGTCGCGCAATTACGTAGCGACGATTACTTAACCGCCTTTGCGACCGAACTTGATCAACAAGGTGAAGAAAAAACCACTGTCTTTTTGAACGGCAATTTAGGACAAGAAACACTAAGTCCTTATATTCGTGTAGCAACCATGCACGCGGCTTCGTTCACCATTAAAAACGACCCCACTTTCAAAACCGACGATCAGGATCTGGCCTTGGTTGTCGCTGCTAAAACAGCCGTCGATGTCGATCACATTAACGTTGCCCAAAAGTATCCAACCACAAAAGCGAACAGTGAACCGACAGTGCAGCCTAAACAAGGCTTTTGGAAATCACTGTTTGGCAAGCATTAATCATTTATGTAATCAATTTTGCGGAGCCTCGTGCTTAGTGTTTACCGACGCTGATGTCATGTGACTGCGCTTTTTAATTTTAACGAAGGAGATATTCGTCCATGCAACCATTAGCTTATCGCATGCGACCTCAACGAATTGAAGACATTGTTGGTCAACAACATCTCGTTGGCCAAGGTCAGATCATTAATCGCATGGTAAAGGCCAAGATGTTGTCATCCATGATTTTATACGGCCCACCTGGCACTGGAAAAACCAGTATCGCTAGCGCCATTGCCGGGTCCACCAAGTATGCATTTCGAATGCTGAATGCCGCCACCGATGGTAAAAAAGATCTTCAAATCGTCGCGGAAGAAGCAAAAATGAGTGGCACTGTTGTTTTACTACTAGATGAAATTCACCGGCTAGATAAGACAAAACAAGACTTCTTACTCCCCCTGTTGGAGAGTGGCGCCATCATTCTCATTGGCGCGACCACCGAAAATCCTTACATCAACATCAATCCGGCCATTCGTAGCCGGACACAAATTTTCGAAGTCCATCCCCTCACGCCAGATGATATCGACACAGCACTCACCCGGGCACTCACAGATAAGAAAAACGGCCTTGGTGACCAACAAGTGACGTTAGCTGACAGTGCACGCCACCATTTAACCACAGCGACCAATGGTGATTTGCGTAGCGCACTTAACGCACTTGAACTAGCAGTACGATCAACAGATCCGGATAACAAAGGTGTCGTACAGATATCCTTGGGTGTCATCGAAGCCTGCTTACAGCGAAAAGCCGTTTCAGCCGATAAAGATGGCGATGCCCATTATGACGTGATTTCAGCATTGCAAAAGTCTGTCCGCGGTTCTGATGTCAATGCTGCCTTACACTACATGAGTCGCTTAATTGCAGCTGGTGACCTGCCAATCATTTGTCGACGCTTGCTGGTGATCGCCTATGAAGATATCGGTATGGCTAATTTGCAAGCGGCAGAACACACAGTTGCTGCGGTCACTGCCGCCCAGCAACTTGGATTGCCTGAAGCGCGCATTCCGTTGGCAGATGCTGTCATTGAGCTGTGCTTATCGCCAAAATCAAATTCTGGGATGAGCGCCGTTGATGCGGCCCTAGCAGATGTTAACGCCGGTCATTCTGGCGACGTACCACTGCATCTAAAGGATGCCCACTATAAAGGTGCTGCTTCGCTTGGCCGCGGTGTTGAATACAAATACCCACACGATTTTCCCAATGACTGGGTCAAACAGCAATACCTTCCTAACGGCTTAGTAAATGCAGTCTATTATCAACCCAAGCAAAATGGCCGCTTCGAAACAGCACTTGGTGAACAATACACGAAATTGATGGCCGCTAACGGACATGCGTTAACGCCTGAAAACGATTCCAAAAAGTCTTAAATTTGGTGCCATTCTGATTGCGCTACAGTATTTTTCATGCTATGCTTTTTATGAAATCTAAGGTGTACGCAAGGCTCAACTTACAGTGTTGCCTTACAGTCTTACTACTTTGGGCATGACTCTAGTATCGTTGATGATAAGCCTTTTCTCTTGGTAATCAAACGCCTTAACAGACAAGCCCACCTGCGTTGTCGCGGGTCAACTCTGAAGAGCCGATTGTCGGCACCACTAGTTTTCATCAAAGTGCATACTTTGGAGCGTCATTCTCCTAGAGAATGGCGCTTTTCTTTTAATTTAAAATTTGCAGTTATTGCAGGAGGCCCCTATGGCAATTACAATCTTAATGATTATCTTCGCACTCATTTTATTTACATTAGCTGGCTACCTATGGTTTCATCGACAAACCGGTTTTAGTCTTTTTACACCGCAGCGTTATCCTAATATCACGGGTGTAATTACCTTTTGGGCCATCGAATTAACTGTTGTCGGTGTGTTAGCCCTACTCGGTACCGTGAACATTGTGATCATGGTTATTGCACTTGCAGTAGGTAGCCTATCAGGCATGGGACTGGGCCTTACCTTGGTCACATTGATGAACGCGCCACGCAACTGAACAAAGCCGCGTAATGTGTCGACTTCCCTTATTAAAAAGCACACTTTTTCAGAACAATGCGTAAAAATAGAGCGCTTTCACTTTAGTTTTGTTTCTAACTACAGTAGAATGTGGTTAGAAACATAAAGGGGAGTGAAACTCATGGCACAACAATATAAACACATTCTGGTCCCAATTGACGGTTCACATGAGGCTGAATTAGCATTCAAGAAAGCGGTCGCAGTTACCCAGCGTAACGGTGCAGATGCTGAGCTACATTTACTTCACGTGGTTGACACCCGCGCCTTCCAAAACATTTCTAGTTTTGACACCACCATGGTGGAACAGGTAACGGAGACTGCCAAAAAGACACTTGATAAGTACGCTGCCGAAGCAAAAGAAGCCGGCGTAAAGTGTGAATATTCCATTGAGTATGGTGCTCCAAAGTCCATCATCGCCCAAGATGTTCCCAAGGAACAAGGCACTGATTTAATCATGATTGGTGCAACTGGACTTAACGCCGTTGAACGCTTACTGATTGGCTCTGTTACTGAATACGTTACACGTGCTGCAATCTGTGATGTGCTCGTCGTACGGACTGATTTAGAAAACAAACCAGTGACGCCTGCTGATGGCAGCAAAGAAAGCAAATAAATAAGTATTTTATCAAAACAGGTCCAAGACAAAATTACCTTTGTCTTGGACCTGTTTTTGCTATCGATAGACTTCTGTATCGAGCCATTTTAACACTATTTGCTCAGACTTCACTCAGTGGTAGTGGCGGAATATTATTATCCGTCGCATCCTGATAGACCCGATGAAGCACGCGATTATTACTAGAAATAGTTGCTAACGCATAGGCAACATACAGATTTCTCTGAGCTGACTGCTTATCTTTCAAGGCTAGTTGACTCATAGCCTTAACCTCAAACAACTCTTCTAATAAATAGAAGCTACTGTTGGCCATGCTTAATTTGATCCCATTATCGACTAATTTCAAAGCCCTAGTCGCGCGTTGTCGCTTTTGGAAGAAACTGGCAGCATTTAATAACACGCGCAGTTGATTTTGAATTGCTTCCAAACCATCCGCTTCAAACTGTGCTAAATCGGTCACCGCCTGTTCAACAAGCAAATCGGCCTTATCAAAGGCCTGTTTTTCCATATACGCCAATCCGAGTCCCAGACGCCCCATCACCATGTACATATCCTGTTTTTGACCACCAAATTGGTTCAACAACATGCCAAAGTTGAAAATAGCTTCATCCGTATTGCGATGATTGACTAGCTGAATTTCTCCTCGAAAGTAATAATAGGCTTTCAGTTCATCTCTTTCCTTCAAACTATTAAATTTAATTGTGTCTAGTCGAGCTTCAGCGGTGCGATAATGCCGGTCGCGGATTGCTTTGCCAATCTCACCAAACAGCCGTCCTAAACGATAGTTATTTTCAACGATAACCTCATTGATTGAAATACCCAAACGGGCACATAATTTCATTAAAATCGGCATACTCGGAATCTTATTGCGTTTCTCAATTAAGCTAATCGTTGCCTGTGTACAAATGTCCTTTGACAACGCTGCCTGCGACAATCCCCGTGCCTTACGATAAGCACGCATTCGGGTTCCTAATATTCTCATTCTCTCTGCCTCGTTGTTCATAACTGGGCGCAGTTTTAGTGTGCAGGTTGTAAAACATGTTCGTAAGCACGTCTCTTCGCGGTTCCATCAATATAAATAAATCCACAGAAATCAAATCCGATTCTCGTTAGCAAGTGTTGCATCGGTACATTACCTGCATGCGTGTCTACGCGCACGGCGTCAACACCATCTTGACTAAGTTTAGCAAAGAGCCGTTCAAATAGCCGTTGCCCTAAGTGCTCGCCACGAAAATCATTGGCAACAGCCACTCGGTGAATAGCTGCGTAATCGTGACTTTGCAACCAGGCACCCTCCTCAATCAAACGATAATTCGGATCAATTCCACGAACCGCGGCCGCAACGGCTACCACCTGTCCATGTAAGGTCAGTACATATAATTGCTGCGCCGTAATATCTGCCAACATATCTGTCTGTGCTGGATAACCATCTTGCCACTGATCAAATCCCTGGCGGGCAATAAATTGTTGTGCGGCATGAATAATCACCATAACCTGATCCAAGTCCGCGGCTGTGGCCAGTCGCAACGTTACGTCTTCCATCACAAACACCCTTCTACTTACAAATTTTGCAATCCCAATAAATAATTCTACTTGTGACGACTTTCAATTCACTTTGTCCCCCACATAAAGATCAACCGATCGACAAACGTCTGTACCAGCAGGCATCAGCGACCATTAAGAAAATGATTTTTACGTATGCTATTTTCGCATGTTTTCTAGGAGGCGTCTAGTGGTATGGACCAATGCTACTTACTACTTGTTAGCATCACAAGTCACTTCATGCCCGTCGATAAAGCCCGTTGCAGCAAGCAAGTTACGTGTTACACCAGGACCGACCCAGATCATCGACCAATCCATAAATTTTTGGCGAGTTTGTCCAGTAAACGTACAGACTGCTTCTGCACTCATTTTAGGATCCTCATCAGTTTGATAATCTGCCTGTAACAGCAATAATTGTGCCAATGGTGCTAAACCTTCGTGACGCGTTTCTTGCCAGCATTGTGCGTTATGAACAATTGCATCCAGTTTCCGTGGGTTGGCAATGACACCATTTTTATTTAAGTACATCTGCTTTTCTCTTTGTGTAAAACCAGCCAACGTATCGACATCAAACTGTGCTAACGCATTGCTTAACGCATCACGTCGCTGTAAAATCAACGACCAGCTAAGTCCAGTTTGAAAAATCTGTAAGCATAGTTGCTTAAATAAAAGATCATCATCCACCACTGGTCGGCCCCACTCCTCATCGTGATAGTGCATCAGTAGCGCACTTTTATTTGCCCAAGCACATCGTTGTGTCATTCTCAGTTCCTGCCTTTTTTATATTACATACGCAATAAGGCGGAATTTACTTGTGGGTTGTCGTATATAAGTCGTGAGCAAGACCTAGAACTGCCGTACGGGTTGGGCTTCAACCTGGTAGGTAGTTCATCCTCTGCACAACGACTTGACTTTTGGACTACGTTTTCGCCATTTAAGTTCATAACTAAAAAAATCCTGCGACAAAAGTAATTCTGTCGTAGGATTTTTATCTCTTTATTCGTTGTACTTCTTTTCACCAACACGTTCCGTGCCAAGCTTCGTAAAGGAGTAGCTAATCTCTTGATTCCGTTTATATTCAGCCAAACCATACGCGATAATTTCGTCAATCAGAGAGGCATAATCAATCCCTGAAACACCCCATAGCTGTGGATATAAACTGATATTTGTAAAGCCTGGTAGTGTATTCGGTTCACTTAAGTAAGGCACACCGTCTTCTGAAACCAAGAAGTCAATCCGCGCCAAGCCCTTCAAGCCCAAAGCAACATATGCATCTAGGCCCATTTTTGTAATCTCTTTGGCCAACGTATCAGGCAACACAACTGGTAATTCGAAAACGACACCACTCGCATCAACGAACTTATTGTTGTAGTCATAGAACGTGTCAGACTCAGGTACACGAACCGCACCTAGTTTAGATGCTCGTGGCTGTTCATTACCCAAAATTGAAATTTCAATTTCTTGTGGATGATCAATGGATTCTTCTGCCAGCACTTTAAAGTCATATTGCAAGGCGTCGGCTAAACCAGCGTCGAATTCTTCGGCATTACGCACCTTATGAATCCCAACAGAAGACCCTTGGTTGGCAGGCTTCAAGAACATCACGCGACCAACTTTGGCAGCAACTGTTTCATAGTCCATAGCGCTCTTGTTTTCAGGAGTAATGACCACGTATTCCGTGTTACGGACACGCGCTTGTGTCAAAATCCGCTTTGTAATGTCTTTATCAAAAGCCATTGCAGAGCCCAAAACATTACTACCAATGAAAGGCTTCTTTAACAGTTTGAATAAGCCCTGAATCGTACCATCCTCGCCTAAGTTCCCGTGAATGACAGGGTAAAACAAATCAATGTCTTTTACTTCAGACAAGGCCATTAAAGGCGCTAACGGATTATGCTGATCAATATGTGGCAATGCCTCTGCCACCACTTGATCTTCATCTTCGCCGTCAAAAATTCGATGTGATGCATCGTTGCCTAACAACACACCATCTTTGGTGAACATAAACAAGCTGACGTCATACTTATCTTTATCCATTGCATCATAAATGTTATGTGCAGACCGTTTGGAAACATCATGTTCTGAAGAGTTTCCGCCAAACAATAGGGCAATGTGTAGTTTCTTATTATCCATGAAATTAATCATCCTATTCTTATTTTTTCCGTTCGCTTTATCGAACCCTAAGTATAACAGACAACTAAGGGTGCCAGCAAAAAAGCCGGCACCCCTAATCAATTTTTTAATTTTTACACAGGAAGTAAATCAGGCCATGAAATCACTTTCGGCTAATAAAACCGTTGTGACTTCAGACGGCAAATCATCACGTAACAGTAATGATGACAATAACCGTGAGCGATTGAACAACTTCGTCCATTCCCCCTCTGTTTGTGGTTGGTTCATTTGCCGCAGCTGAACGCGCCACTGACGCCATGTCTGCAAAAAGGCCTGGGCATAAAGATCATTCGTGTTGATGAGCGTTGCTAAGTACGCGGCCAACCTACGATCTTCACCAAAGATAAGTGGGGAACTTAAGTGTTGGTATTTAACCAACAATTCGTCCATTAAAAAGATTTTATCAGCGCGTGCCAACGTTTTGCTGTCTGCTAGTTCATCCAGCAAATTACCAATGTGGGTATAAGCATGCGCCCATCCCTTTTCACCTACGAATCCGCGCGTGTCATTTTCAAGCGCCATGTATGTCATCAACTGGACGACGAGCCGTTCTGACATTTCCGCTGACATAAACTGATAGCCAACACGGTCTGCATAGGCTAAAACGGAAAGAATCATCACAGCAAACGACCGGCCAAAAACACCATCATTTTCTGGTTCAGTAATGTGGCTAAACAGAACTTTATCCTGTAACAGTGCATTCATTGCCAAACGCATCTGATCATCGGTCAATACCTGTTGCTGTAAGGCATCATTAAAAAAGTAATACACACCGTAATCACGAATGTCACTGCTGGGGGATCCTAAATGATTAATCAATTTTAAAAGTTGCTTATCTGTAATCATGTCGAGCGTCGCAGCCTGCATTTGCTCCCGTAACGAGGTCAACAGTTCCACGATACCGTCGTCATCATCCGGTAGTGTAACTGGTTGTGCATCATTTTGTGGTAACGCTTCTAATAACGCCGTCAGTTTAGGTGCCAAGGACTGATAGACACTGCCTGCTTGAACCTGTTTACGAAGATCTTGCAACTGTTCTCGTACATCATCAATTTGCTTTAATTCATCCGCCATAATCGTTAATCCTTTCTTACTTGCATTCATCTTACCGACGTTCTTCTACAAAGGCAACTGATGGTGTTTGACGGGCAAATACAAAATTCACCCGCTTGTGGCACTTTTAGCGTAAACTAGTCGTAGCATTTAGAGAAAGTGAGGTTCACCCATGCAACCTATTATCGGTATTGGAACTAACCACTTAATTCGTCCAAGTGATCATTTCGATGATAATTATGTGGATTACACTCAGAAAAATTATGTCGCTGCAGTAACTGCAGCTGGTGCGCTACCAGTATTACTGCCTATTGGCGACCCAACACTGGCAGATACGTATATCGGCCACGTTGATGCTTTATTACTCACTGGTGGGCAGGATGTAAGTCCACGCCTTTACGGTGAAGATCCACTGCCGCAAAACGGTCTCAATGACTGGCAACGTGATCAATTTGAATCTGCCTTGATCAAGGGAGCTGTCGCTGCCCACAAACCAATTCTTGGCATATGCCGTGGCTTGCAAATCATTAACGCCACACTCGGTGGTACCAACTTTCAAGACCTTGCGACTCAAGTCAACACGCCTATTGGTCACAATCAATACCCAACCGCTTGGGGAACTCCTACCCAAAAAATCATGACAACACCTGACAGTTTGCTCAATGAAATTTGGGGTGACACGGGCTTTGTCAATACCTTCCACCATCAAGCTGTAGCGACGCCAGCCCCTGGTTTAACCGTCACCGCAACTGCCAGCGATGGCGTTGTTGAGGCCATGGAAGATTCCCGTCGGAAAATTATTGCTGTTCAATTTCACCCAGAAATGATGGCAGAAACGAACCCCAAGGCAGCAAAATTATTCGCCGCTTTTATTGCACGTATTTAGCTGAATGAAACTGTGCTTCTTGAAGCAATCGACAAAAATGCCGTTGAGTTGGCCCTAACAGGTCATCTCAACGGCATTTTTAATCTATTCAAAAATCTATTTCGTTGTTAATGTCAGCATCCAAGCTTGATCCCAATCACCGTTCAATACGTCCAAATCATCCTTTAGCGCTGGATTGATTTCTTTAACAATCCCACTAACTGGACTTGGCATATCAGAAACGGCCTTCTCGGCTTCCATACTGGCAAATGTTTCACCAGCCTGCACCTGATCGCCAACCTTTGGTAAGTCAAGGTACGTAATGTTGCCCAGTTCATCTTGGGCATCTTTGGTAAGTCCCAAACGGGTTACATCACCATCTTGCTTTGTCCAAAAATACTTTTCTGCATCATTCATATGACTCATCCTCTTATTGTTTATTTAAACCGTCCTGAATTACTAAACATATAACTTGTGTAATGATAACGCATCGACATGATCAGCCCGACTCCAATTAGGTTACCAATCAAAGCTGAGCCCCCCTGACTAACAAACGGCAGTGGAATCCCCGTCAGTGGCAGTAACCCAATGTTCATTCCGATATTTTCAAAAACATGGAATAAGATCATCATGATCACACCAGTTGCGATGTAAGCGTAAAATTCATTTTGCGTATCAAACGTTACCCGCACCATTTGCCAAATTAGGTAGAAATACAACATGACTAGCAGCAAGCCGCCGACAAACCCGAAGTTTTCACCAATAACGGAGAAAATCATATCTGATTCGCGCACTGGTACGTACACGTGGGAAACGTTGAAACCAGTTCCAAAAATCCCACCGGAGCCAATCGCTTTCATGCTTTGCCATAACTGATACCCCTGATTTGAAGTATCAGCCGCCGGGTGCAGCCAGGTATCGACACGCGCAAACTGATACGCCTGAAAACCAACGTGACTCAGCAAAACGCGGCCCCAACTCGTTACAACCAGTGTTAACGCCGTGCCACCAACAACGGCGACAATCCCAAAGGCCGGCGCAATGATTCGCCACGTAACCCCCGAAACTAGAATCATACCCGCTAAAATGGCGGCGAAAACCAGGTTGGTCCCAAAATCGTTTTGCAATTTCATCAACACAAAAATTGGTAACGTCCAGGCAATCATTTTTCCAATGAGCCACCAATCGGTTTTCATCGTGTGCGTTGGATACTGGTTATTATGCATCGAGATTACGCGCGCCATCATTAAAATGTAGGCCGGTTTCATCACTTCAGACGGTTGAAATGTCAACGGCCCAATCGCAAACCAGCTACGGGCCCCAGTTTGAACATAGTATGCCCGACTGTAAAACACTAACACCGCGACCAGTAAGAAGATCCCGACACCATACGCTAAAGGTGCCAACCGCCACAATTGTTCTGAATCAAACTGCATCAAAATGACAATGGCCACTGTCCCAATCGCGTACCACACAACTTGGGTGATTACCTGTCTGACAACACTGACGGTTTTAGCGTCATGCGCAGCAGCTACATAAATAGACGCAATGCCAATCAAAGCTAACATTAATACACAAAAAATAATGCCCCAGTCGATACGAACGTCAATGTCCTTTTCACCACGACTGGCTGAAGTTCGTTGTTGCACGTGTAACCTCCCTGCAGAGCGCCAAGCCAAGCCTCATAGACCATTAAAACTACGTAACGACTAATTAGCCGTGCAAATTATAATCAGCTAAAACAGCCTGTAAAGCAGCTTCTTGGCTCTTGGCAATAAACTTCTGACCATCATTTAGTGTGGCCAAGTACTTTTTATCTGCTTCTTGTTCTTCAATTTGTCCGATAACCTGCTTATTTACTGTGATTTGAGCAACAGTTTTGTCACCCACAGTCACATCATCAATGGTTACGGGAATCGTCTTATCTTTTTTTGCCATTTCGCTTATGTTCTCCATGAAAGTATGCCGCCACAATCGGATCCATATCATCAGGATCTGGATTGCGACGCACAGTAAAGTAATTTGGAACTGGATCATAGCCGCCGCGAATGAATGGGTTGCACCGTAAAATTCGCGCAAAGCCCATGATAAAGCCCAAGAATGCGCCATGTTTCGTCACTGCCGTCAGCATGTAATTTGAACACGTTGGATAGTACCGACAGCTCGGTGGAAACAGTGGTGAAATAAAGCGTTGGTACCCACGCACTAGCTTGGTCAATAACCACTTCATCCCCAACACCTCATTTACCCGTTTGACTTACTCATCCGTTCCAATAATTGACCAGCACCTTTGGCAACATTATCCAATGGTTGTTCAGAAATCATGACTGGCACTTGTAGTTCGCGGGAAACAAGCTGATCAATACCATGAAGTAATGAGCCACCACCGGTCAAAATGATACCGCGGTCAATAATATCAGCTGCTAATTCAGGCTGAATTCGTTCCAAAACCCCGTGAGCAGCGTCGATAATCTGCTGTAAAGTATCATGCAAGGCTGCTTCAACTTCATTCGCATTGATTTCAACAGAGTGTGGCATCCCATCAGATGAATCCCGACCACGAACTTCCATCGTTTCTGGATGATCAACTTGAATCGCTGTCCCAATCTTAATCTTGATGTTTTCAGCTGAATGTTCACCGATAGTCAATCCATGTTCACGCTTAACATAAGCTGCGATATCCGCATTCATGCGGTCTCCAGCCATGCGTAAAGAGGTACTGGCAACAATATCGCCAAGCGACAAAACGGCAATATCAGAGGTTCCCCCACCAATATCAATAACCATATTCCCAGTAGCCTGATAGACATCTAGGCCAGCGCCGATTGCGGCAACTTTTGGTTCGTATTCCAAGTAAACCTTCGCACCACCTGATTTTTCAGCAGCTTGAATGATTGCTTTACGTTCAATTTCAGTAATATTAGTTGGGGCACAGATCATGATATTTGGACGTGACATAAAGCCCTTCACGTTAAGCTTATCAATAAAGTATGACAGCATTTCTTCCGTAACATCAAAGTCTGAAATGACCCCGTCTTTCAATGGGCGAATCGCCCGGATGTTACTTGGTGTCCGACCTACCATCCGGTAAGCTTCGGACCCCACGGCTAAAACACGATCAGTCTTGGTATCTACGGCGACGACGGACGGTTCGTCCAACACGATGCCCTTACCAACAACATAGATCAACACGTTGGCCGTGCCTAAATCGATTCCAATATCTTTGGCCATGTGGAACTCCTTTCAAAAACGACAATTTCAATGCACAATTATACCAAAAGATAGGCTGTGAGTACACTGCCTATTATCCTTATTAAATCGGCATTCTGCTTGCTACACATGGGATTGTGAAACATTCAAAATTGCCAAATTATTTGATACGATTAGATAGCATTATAAACTTATGTGCACGATTTTGTGTACAGTATCGGCAGGCATAACGGAAAATACATAGTTTTAAGAAAATAAAAATTATTCATAAAATGCAAAAAAGGCGCTCACTCCAATTACGGAATGAGCGCCTTTAGTATCAGTAAAACTAGTTATTCAATTTTTATTTCATTTTCCCATTTTCATCAAACGTGTATTGCTTACCGTCAATCGTCTGCGTGCCGGTTTGCATCGCACCATTGGCACCCATGTGATACCAGACCGGACGTGAGACCCAGCCGGTTGCCATCGAGCCATCGCTGTTCAACAAGTACCACTGATTCTGATACTGCAGCCAGCCAGTAACCATATGACCGTCGGTTGGGTCAAGATAGTACCACTTGCCATCAACGGCTTGCCAATTACTCAACAAATGACCTTGATCATCAAACAGATACCACTTATCACTAACTTGGTACCAGCCGGTTGCCATGACTCCATGACTGTCCAAGAAATACCAGTTGCCGTTGATCAACTGCCACCACGACTGCATGGCACCGTTAGACGGGTCGCAATAGTACCAACCGCCGTCAAGATTCAACCAACCGGCCTGTAACTGTCCCTGGTCATTCAGGTAGTACCAGTGATCATTAACGAGTTGCCAGCCTGTCAACATCTGACCCTGATGACCATCGATGTTGCTGTCCAATAAATACCAGGCACCGTTGACCATCTGCCAACCAATCTGCATCCAGCCATTACCATCAAAGTAGAACCATTGACCGTCAATCTGTGACCAACCCGTAGGATAGGAACCGTCAGCGTTTTGATACCACCAGCCTTGTGATCCATCAACCCACTTACCTGCTGTCTGTGTCTGACCAGAAGTAAGTAGGCCGCTAAAGTCATACGAAGCGTCAACTGGCATGCCATCGAAGTTATCCGTATATTGCCACGCTTCGGCATCATCAACGCCGGGTTGCGATGTGCCATAAGAAGCGGGCCAGATGTGCTTAGCAGTCAGCTGGCTCTTCACTAAACGGCCTTCTTTAAACCACGAAGCGGGACCATACGTCCAGTTGATGTCAGCTCCATAACCAGCGTCGATCATCTGTTGCGTGAACAGATTAACCGCAATCATTGGATTCCAAACCAGTGACGGATCTTCAACGTCATTCAAGATATTGATAGGATCACCACTAATTCCCATAGATTTGATGTTGGCAATCAACCACTGTGCTTCATTTGGTTGGCCGGTAAAGTAATGGTAGACGTGCACTTGTAGACCAGCTGCTTGAGCATTGTTATATTGGTTAACGAACTTAGGATTAACGTACCAGCTGCCTTGCGTCAATTTGATGATTACGGCTTTAGAACCTTTGGCGGCCAGTGCTTGAAAGAACGCTAAATCGTCGCGTTGAAAAACAGCTACATCATTGAACAGATTGGCCATTAGTTGTCGCCCCACTTTCAGGTGCATTCGAAGTTAATGGACTAGCTGTCGATGATGGTGCAGTCGCTCCCATTGTCGGATTCAGACCAGTTGGCGCACTAGTCGCAACACTATCAGCGCTTTGAGCAGCTGACAATTGTGCAGCTGCAGAAGCTGATTGCCGTTCGTAGGCTGACTGGGCATTGGCAAGTGCCGGCGCATTTGTTTGTGCAAAGCCTTGAAATGACCGTTCAACCGTGTCAGCAATTCTTTGTGTATCAACGTTGATACCCTTAGCCAGTAATGCAGAGTTAACTCGCTTAACAGCTTCGGCTTTCTTGTCAGCACCAGTAGCAGCCAGATTGACTGATAGGCCACGTACAGCGGTGTCTGCTAGAGTAATCAACAACTCCTCAACTTGTTTGGCCTTAGAAGCATTTTGCGTCGCAATCCACTGATGGACTGCTGGTGACAGCAAGCCAAAATAAAACCATGAAAAAAGCCCAGTGACTACACCGAGCGTCAATAAATCATTCCAAAAATTACTGTTCATTATTATTTCTCTCCTTTAGGTATGCAATGCCAACAGAGGCGTCACCACCAATGCGTTTGACCTCGTCGACCATTTCACGAATGACGGCAGTAGCCTTGACCAAGTTTTCATTTGATTGTTTCGTTTGAGCAGTCGCATCACTAAGTCTTTCAGTTGCTTCAGTCAGTTTTGCATTTATGGCAAGGTTCTGTTCAATCGCCTTACTTAATTGTTCTGCCATGTCTGGGTATGATTCGATGTTGGCCACTTTAACGTTGCTCTTGTTCACTAGCCATTGAGCACCAATCGTTGCAATTGCGGTTACAACAGCAGTAATCAGCGCAATAGTAATTTCATTCACGCTTATCACCGCCGTTTACCAATTTAATTTCATTTTCTAACATCTTGCCATGAAACGTTGGCTTGATGTAATTCACAAATATTCTGATGCAGACAATGACGCTGATACCAGTCATCCAACCTAACATACCCGTGTGAAGGTCATGCCAAACGAAGGCCACAGCAAACAGTGTCCACACAAATTGAAGACTACCGACCATAATTTGGCGAGCGTAGAATCTGTGCAAATCCCAGATACCGACAATCAGTGCGAAAATTCCAATTGCCGTTAGAATCATCGGTACCCACGGATCATCTAGGTGGCCGAACATGCTGTCAATCCACAGATGATCATGTGCTGCAAAAGAGTTTTGAAAGTATTCTAGGTACCAGGCCATCCACAGGGTTTCGGCGCCTTGTTCAATCCAAAAATGATTCTTGAAAAATCTGACTGGCATAGCCTCACCCCTTTCACTCAGCTAATTGCCTTGAATAATCTCAGTACGTTCAGCATCGGTAATCCAACTAATGGAAACTGCTGTCTTTAACATGGTATCGTTCCAAACATCCGGCGTTGTTTCACGCCACGATTTAACAATCTCAAACATTGCACTATGCATTTGTCTTTTCCTCCTTTTTGCCTGCCAGGGCTGTTGCTAATTGAGCGCCCAACTGAGCGTTGACCTGTGTTAAATTCGTTACTTTAGATGTGAGTACCGCAACTTGACCGCCAAGAACAGCTGTCGCATCTGGTTCAGGTATGGCCGGCTCAACGTAATCAGGCTGTTGCTTCTGCCAGGCAAGGTGTTCCTCTAGCGTTGCTCCGGTAACGTGGCCATTAGCTACCATTACTGGCTCATATGGTGAATTAGTTGGCGTTTCAAGTGTCTCGTACGCTTGACAAATATAATCTTGCGGAACAAGTTTCGAACGTAAGTGACCATGATTATCCGCGTAATACATCGGTACTTGAGAAATCTTTTGAGTTTGTTCGTTATCCATATTAGACCTCCTTAGTTGACGTAAAGCATGGTGCCATTAACACCGATGTTCTTGCCGCCACTTGCCTTAATGACCAACTGTGAGGACGTATTAATGCTAGCCCCAAGCAAAGCCGTTGAACCGTTGGCAACACCCCAGATTGGAACATTAAAGTAGCTGTTATCAGTCACATCACCGACCCAATCAAGTGGCATGGCGACAACGGGAATGTCCCCATTCGAGCCATCTGGCAACCAGCAGGCGAGCGAGATGAAAATTAGATGCACGCCCATAAAGGTAACTTTGCGCATCCAAAAGCCTTGTGTGCCTTTCCATGCGTAAGCACCATTCAACCAAGCTGTCGCGTCATGCGTCCAACCGGTGTCACTGAACGTCTTGTAAAAGTTGATGAGCTGCTGCATGTCAAACCCATTGATGTGGATAGTCCCAGCAGCATCTAGAATTTTTGCAGTCAGCAGGCCTGTAAATTGATTATGACCTGTCCACGTTTGGTCGCGAGACAGAACACCAACAGTATTGTCAGCAATCTTTTTAACGAGGTCTTTTACGTCAGCGTCTGTAATATCGGCTGATTGCTTAGTAGTTGCGAGTGCCGTCAACAGTGGACCAATTCGGTTACTGACCAGGTCAATCATTTGGTCGACCTTCTGCATATACGTTTGAGCCTCGGGATTACTCAACATGGCAGAATCCTGTTCAGTCTCATAGACGATTGGTACAGAACTGACTACGGTACCGTTATCGTCAATCATCCGTAGATACATATTCTTACTCAGGCCAACTGCCACATACGCTTGTGTTGGCACGCTAATGTTGATAAAGCCTGACTGTGGATCTTCTGCGTGCCAGTCGTCACCGAATTCAAGCGTGTTGTCCTCTGCATCCTTACCCACGATTTGTGGATATAGAGCACCGTAATTATATGGAATAACGTTGTTCGCATTGTTCCCATCACTCTTGACTAACTGCAGGTTAACCGGCCGATGATTATCCCCTTGCCGACCGTTCAGTTGCCTGATGGCAACTTCTTGATTAGCACCGTTCAGATTGAGATTAACTTGTTCGTAAATCCCATTCCAAGCAGCGGTTACGACTCCCTTTGCATTAGTCGGATCAATATTTGGAATCATTTGTTGCCTCCTTTTCTCCATAAAAAATAGCCCTCAACAATGACTATTCGAATTGTTCAATTAAGTTAATATTCTGAGTTAAGGCTGCAATCATTGAATTGTAGTCTTCTTTACGTAGCATCAACGTTCTCGGTATTGGCACATTGACTAGTTGCAGTTGATGACCAATTTTGCGAATTACAGTTGCTACTCGCTCCAATAATTCAACAGACTGTTGCGAACCCTGAATAACCTGCAGCCGAAACTCACGACCTAATGTAGTCGCAGTAATTTGATCAACGTTTGCGCTGACATCCAAATCGGGATAAACCTTTTTGAGCTTGGTCAGGCATGTGGTTGTGAACTGGGCAATTTGGCTGAAATTAGTATTCAGCACATCTTTTAAATGCCAGATACTATCAACCGTTACTAGTTTGATTGGTGCCGTGTACGTGCTCAACAATTGTGGTGAGTTCGTAATCGTATACGTATGGCCATTTACTGTCACTTGATGATCAGCACCGCTAGTCCAACCAATTAGCTTGTGTTCAGTGTCTTCAATGTAATCTAAAACAAAGTCAGCAGCATCATTGCCAACGCTGATTCGCTGATTGAAGTAGTAGCCTTTCAGTTCATGCAGCCAATACTTCAGAGAAGTTGCGGCTGGGTAAGCGTTCCAATCATGATCGAAAATTGCGTAACTACCATTATCGTCCTGGTATTCATCCCAAAGACCGTAATGTAGTACAAATGGTACTTGCATATAGTCAAAAATGAACCACGCCCGTGCAAGCCAATCAGCCTGTTGATTAGCGTCCATCGTTGACCGATTGTAACTAAACTCCGTAATAACTAGTGGCAAAGTTGCGTTATCTGGCGTTGCCATTTCCTGCAGCAGAGACTCAGGTGAGTGTTGATAACCTGTAAAGCCGTCCTCTAGATAAGGATGCACAGAAACTGCATCACCAAAATTCATGAGTCCATCTTGAATCATCACATCCCATTCGTCTGCCCATTGACCCTTTTGCAAATCATAAGGGCCACGGAACAAATCCCCGTTTAAGAATATTGAACCAGGGTCGTATTGACGAACGTAGTTATACAAAACCTTGTCGACACTCAGCCAATCCTTAATCAAGGAATGATCATAGTACGATGACTTACCATACCAAAATCCTGGGTTATTTGCTTCGTTAGAGGCATCCCAAATCAGGTTGCGACCGGCTAAATGTTGCACATAACGCTTATTCCAATCGTCCATATCGTGGATATGATTAGGATAATCGACTGCATCACCATTCAGTGCTGCACCAGCACCTAATGTTGTACGGACTGCCATGCCTGCGTTCTGTGCCATGTCAAACGCACCATCAATAGCACCAACGTCATCATTAGCATTATCTGGACGTGAACCGATTGAGATTAGGCCAACGCCTAAATCTAAGGCCGCATCCAGCTGTTTTTTAAAGAAAACAGCGTTATAACCAGAATGATCGTATGGCCACAAGAACATACCGAATCGTTCATTGAAAGGTTTGCGACGAGCCAATACATAAGATTGATTAATCATTTACTGCCTCCTCACTCAAAAATGACACGTCGATATAGATTTGATCACCGTTACCAGGATGACCTGATGGTGTCCCAACAATAAGCTGTGTACCAGTAGAATCGAAGGCGACCACGAATGCTTTTCCCCAACCACTACGAGTTATGCTACCAACTACGTTTCCATATTGGCTAGTCAATGGTTTGGGAAGATTTGTAAACACGCCAGCTGTACTTGAAGAATAAGGCTCCATCTTCCTACCAGGCCTTACGGTTCCATGTAGGGTAATCAACTGTGCGTTGGGACCAAATTTTACTGTCTCGTACGTGAATGGGGCGCCTAGTGTAAAACCGTTTAGTGGAGTAAATGTGACTGACTGTGAATCAACAGTTGGCTTTCTATTAATATCGTTCCAATCCAGCAATGGTTCGATTTGATGGTACAAGAACGGTCCATTCAAATCAGGCTTTGGAATAGCCGCAATTGCGGTCTTAACATAATCAGTAGTTGCTAAATTATTAGGACGTCCTTCTAGCGTAAGCGTCCAGATATACTTTGAGGGGTCGGTACTTTGACCGGGCACATTATCCGAGTAGATTCCCATGTAGATAGGATGTGCTTCAGATGGTGCTGGTGACCATGGATGGGCTACCGTGCCTTTTTCAAGCATATAATTTTTAGCATATCCAATACCAGCATCAACATCATTATCATGCTGAGATTGTGAATTATCATCATTGTAATGTTTCAGATAAAATGACACACGTTTAGCATCTGTAACATTATTCGGAACAGTAAAAGTGAATACATTCCTTTGATATTCATTAGCCGTATATGGAATGGTACCCTTTACTGACCAACTCCAATTATCATTGTAGATGAATACCTGCAAAGGTTGTTTGTGGTTAGTAGCATTGGCATCAACTTTACCATACCAAGACATAGTATAAGTTTCGCCAGCTTCCAAGTGGTCAATAGTTAAACTTACATCACCAAATTTATAAGCCTTACCTTGTAACTCTACACTGCTGTTACTTATCAGATTCTGTCCGCCACCAACGTAGAATCCATCTTTACCATCAGCACTATTGGCGTATGCAATGTGAGTATAGCTAGTTTTACCTTCTTCGCCTTTGATTGCATCAGCTAAGTCTTTCTGATTAACCAAATCGTTAGGCATACCAAGAATAGCGTCCCATGCTGACCAAACAACTACCTTTTCGCCATCATCATTCTTTACCCAATAACGTTTATTAGTAATTGCTCTCACCGTCCATCTCGATTGAAATATGTGGTAACGCGCTTATATCGGCACGCTCAGCCTGAATATCTTTTACCTTGTCAGCCATGATGTTCAAACGCCGATGGCTGGCATTTTGTGTTTCCAAGAAGTTAGCCACCAAGTTGTTCAACGTAATCACAGTAGCCTTAGGACTAAACGGATACTCCTGTACCGCGACTGTTTCGATCATCGTCTGATAGTGCGCCGGAAGCACCTGCAACATCCACATCTCGCCAAGTTGCGGTGAGTCCTTATTATTCATGGTTGCTGTAATCGTTGTTGGCGGTTCACTTTGCATTTTTCCAAGTGCGTAAGTACGCATTGCATTAGGATCCGTAAAACGTTCATCAGAAATGTCGTCACCGTCACGTTGACCCCAGCGTTTAACACTATCATCGTCCTGCACCATGAATGGCGGAAAGGCTGGTGTTGAACCAGCATCCCCGTTGTCGTTCTGTTTGCCAGATACCATGACTGTGTTAACAAGGTTGGAACTGTCAACGGCCAACGATACCTCATTCGAGTTGTTCTGGTAGCGAATCGCCATTTGAGTATCATGCTTCCACGAATTCTCATCGTAAAAGTGAATCGTCCGGCCATCCGGCCAAACAGCATAAACATCAAAATCCGAAATCAACGTGCTGATGCCATCAATCACCGAACATTTACCAAAATCAGTAATCACTGTGTTGGCAAACGTTCCATGAATCTGATAATCAAAGCCCGTGTTCAGTCCGTCTAACAAAAAGGCCACAGCATCGTTCAAAGAGAACGTCACTGCACCTGCTTTCTGCTGTCGCTGTCGTCGGCCGTTCAGTTGGTAAAACACGTGTGTGGCCGTCACAGTTACCTCATGCGTGTCACCGTTCCAGTCGTCCGTCAATTGCTTGACGATAAACTCTTGATTGTTCCACCACACAGAATTCTCAATCTGTAGTAGCTCGAACCCAACGCTATTGTCGTCAAAGGCAACAAAGTCCAATTGATACTGGCTATTACGTTGCCGAGTAACTTGAAAGCTGTCCCAATCAAAACAGTCCAGAACATCCGTGTACTGGCGTTGGATGTCCTGAACCACAACTTTATCTCTAGTGATCATTGCAAATAAACAAAGGGAAAGGAAAATGTTATATCGGCATTGTTCAAGCCAGTAATTACAATGTCATTATTCCCTTTATTTAAGACGATGTGGCCGTAGTCTGTTTCTAAACTGTCGAGTTGACCGTTGAGAAACGCATGCACACCGTCTAAAACAAATTTATCCCCACTGTTCATCGAATGCGTGCATTTAAAAGACGTTCCATTTGTCTGATTTTTCATTTCAAACGTTCCGGATCCCTTCACTGTGATTTTCAAACTATGCCGTTGTCGGTACGGGTCAATATTCACATCAGAAGGGTTGAAAACAGTAAATTCATTGCTATTAAAGTGATACACAGGTAGCTGCTCAGGCAACTCCAATCCAATTTGTAAAGCGTCCGGACTAGTAGCAAATTCATCACTGTTAACCAGCGAATACCACATGCCAGATACGTTGTCAAATTGAACATCAATCGTTGCATCGTCTGTATGGTTCAGCGGCTGGACTTCAAAAGGTTTGACAACCACATAGGCAACCTTGCCTGGGCTAATGCTGTCACGTATCCGAATTGGCGTCCGAGAGCTTAACAGTGAGTAAACTTTTGCGGCCGTTAGTTTAAAGTCATGAATGTCTAGGCCACGTGCGAACAAGTGTAACGTGACAGTAGACGTGTTGTAAGTGACGTTCTGTAACAGCTGACCGTCACTACCAGCAGACTTCAAATAACTTGGTGTAATTTGTGGCGCAGAATTATCCATTCCGAGCACTCTCACAGAAGATAACTTATCGTGAATCTCAAATTCTGGTTCGCCTTGTTTCTTGATAAAGAATTTACCGTACACCAATTACACCTCCTGAACTAAATTCTGATTGTCTAATACCTGACCGCGTTTCTGCATGGTTGTCAGCAACGCGTCAAACGCGTTTGCTGTTCTACCCTGTGGCTGGTTCTGGTTTTGATAGGCAAAGCCAACTAACACGTTAAGTGCATCTTCAATTCGGCCAGCAATCTGCTCTAACCGAAATAAGTCATTGCGACCAAACGAACTGCTTCCGTTCATCCCATCACGTGCGGCCATTGTTGCCGCAGTCTTGCCAAGCAGTTCATAACCACGACTAGACTTAATCGTTGATAAAGGAATCATCATTTCGGCCATATTGTTTTCTCCTGCTTCAATAAATTGATGGGAAGAAATCAATCCACCATTGGCCATCATTCTATGACCGCTCGGACTCCAGCCACGACGTACGCCGATTGGTGCTAAATCACTACGCCAATTCGAATCGTTTAATACAGCCATTGTTTGGTCTAGTGCCGAATGAATATTATTGTGATTACCAACTTGATACGCCTTCCAAGTTCCCAATTTATACTGATACAGCCCAACTGGTAATCCGGTACCATCGTGGTCATCAACCCCACCACCCGTTGCAGGATTAACGCCTGATTCATCAAAAGCCTGCCAATATAATCGACTAATGTCATGATCAGAAAGGCTTTGGTGCATCAATTCTCCTGCATGTTCAGCAATTTCCTTGAATGCATCTTTCGACATAGCACCGGCTGGGGAATTAGTATCTTCATTTAACTTATCGAATAGTTTTTTGAACCACGATTCACCCGTCTTAATAATATAATGACCAGCTGGCTTTGCCATGTCTGCTACTAATTGACTTTGCACCTTAATTCCAGATGTGAATTTATCAAAAACGTTTGTAAGTTCGCCAACAGGATTTTTAAAGAACTTCTCAACTGCTTTTTCTTTATCACCTATCCATTTACCAACGTCATCGAATTTATCACCGATCCAACTAACCGCTGAATCAATACCCTTAATCCAACCAGAACCATTAGCAAACTTTTGAATACCCATCATGTTCATTACACGTTTTGTATCTTTGGCGTTTACAACTGCATCCCCAGCGTCGAGATGTGCCATTATATTCGTTCCTTGAATGATTCCGGCACGTCCGTCACGCTTAACAATCATTTCTTTATTGCCAGTTTCCGGCGAATCATGACCATCATTCAACAATGCAATTGTGTCTTCATTCAATCGACCGTTAGTCGTACCAGTTGCTAAACGCTTAATTGGCGAGATGGCTTTTTTGTCTCCACCTAAGAACGAAATAACGGAATCGATTCCATTGATCCCACCGTTAAGGAAGTCAATAACCCCATCAATACCGGATTTAGCAGCTGATTTAATGCCATCCCAAATACCACTAAAGAACGAGCTAACATCCGACCAAATGTTGTGCCATACCTTTTGAATTCCTGACAGTGTGCTACTAATCCAATCGGACAGCTTTCCGAAGACATCAGTAACCTTATTCCAGATAGCATCCACAGGCTTAGAAACCAAACTAACCATTAGGTTCCATGTGTTGCTAGTCCATTTTTGAATGTTATTCCAGATGTTACTGATATCTTTACCTAATGTGGTGAACGTTTTAGTGACACCACGCCAGATGCTCGTGGCGGCATTAGATACAAATTTGGTAATACCATCCCATGTTCGACTGGTGAGATTTTCCAGCCCTTTCCATGCGTTGGTGACAAACTTTACAACATCATTAACCGGTTTTGAAACAGCTCGACCGGTGGCTGCCCATTGACGCTCTGTGGTTTTAACGACAGTGCCCCATAGTTCACCAACAAACTTACCGATTTTACCGAAAACATTAGAAATAAACTTCCAAATTGCTTCAACAGGCTTGATGACAGCAGCTTGAATAACAGTCCAAGTCGCTTTTGTTACTTTAATCATTGCCTGCCAAACAACTTCCATTGGTTTTTGAATCTTTTTCCAGGCAGCGACTAATGTTGCAGCCAATAAAACAATCGGAGCTAAGGCAACAATCTTGATTCCTTCAAAAGCAATCTTTGTCGCCTTCTTCAATCCATCCCAAATGGCACCAACTACTTTACCAATTGGCTTCAAAGCATTAGCTATGGTACTAATAACGCTGTCTGCCCACTTCTTGAACCCCTTATTGTTGTCGTAGAGAAACTTAATACCACCAGCAATCGGGTTAACAATCAATAGTGCGACACCCTTCCAGTTCTTCTTGAACCAGTCAATCGCGCTGGCAAAGCCATCTTTTATGGCTTTGCCAGCCTTACCGGCTTCCTTGCCAAGTGATTGTTCCCAACCAAGCTTGCCAGTGAATAACTTTCCAATAGCATCAATAGACTTCTTGGCTACTTTTACCATGCCATCGAAGCCTTTTTTGAATTCTTTTCCGATTCCATTGATGAAATCACGGAACTTCTCGTTGTGCTTGTATAACTCAAAGAGAGCCACACCAACAGCTACTACTGCAGCAGCAATCGCAACAAATAGATTAGCCTTCATAGCAACGTTCAAAGCTTTCTGAGTAATAGCCGCTATTCCTTCTGCATCGCTAACCCCTTTTAATGCTGCAGTCACACCGCCTATACCCTTGGCAAGCCCTGTGATACCACTCATTAACTTGGCTGTAGCAAATGCTCCAATCAACGCGGCACCGACTGCCTTAACTGCCGTTTGATGTTTAGAAATTCCAGCAAGCAATCGATTCAGATTTTTAAGTGGATCGGTACTCTTATGCGCATTTCCAAATAGCAAACCAAATGCGTCGGCAATAGTATTGATTGTCCCAGCGACAGCAGACCATGCACCGGAAAATAGCATTTTGGTGATTTGTGCTAGGCTGCCAATAATTCCACCAATATCGGCTTGATGCTTTGATACATAACCGATTAATTTTGAAGCTTCATCAGCAATGTGCGCGATTCCTTGTGCTAATGAATCAACAGCACCTTTCATTGCTGGAGATTGCATAATATTAGCTAAATCGCCAAGTCCCGTAGTCTGAACACTAACAATCTTTTGTCCAAACTCTGACTTCATCGATGTCCAAGACCCTTTAATTTGATTAATAGCACCTTCAGAGGTCTTGTTAAGCTGTTTGAAGTTACCGTCTGCTTGATTTGAGGCTTTTTCACTTAAATCAAGTAACTCCTTACCGCTTAATTTCCCTGAAGCAACCATTTCATCAAAGGCTTTACGTGACATACCAGCAGCCTTAGCAAGCTCGTTACCCATATTTGGTGCTAGTTGCGTCAATCGCTTAAATTGTTGCGTGGAAACATTCGCACTACCGGACATTCGTCCTAATTGTTTGCCGACACGTGATAGCGAGTTTTCGCTTAATCCTGCCGCTGACTGCATCCCAACAATGGACTTTGTTAGTTGATCAGTGTCCTTAGCATTACCGGTCAGTCCATAGAATGACTTTTGCAACGCTCGAACACTGTCAACGCTGTAGCCTGTCTTGTTTCTTAGTTCTCCAACTTGGGTTTGCAACAACTGAACATCTTTTGCGGACAATCCCATCGTTTCCCAAGCACGACTAGCACGTTCTCCAGCCTGTGCCAATTGAATAGACTGCTTTGCAGTGTCTGTTAGACGGCTGGTCAATGCAGATACACCATTGGCAACTGCATTGCCCAGGAATGTAGCGCCGAAAACTGACCCAGTCTTCTTTCCTGCGTCTTCCGTCTTGTTCAGCTGACCAGTCAATCGTTGTGCACTTTGAGTGACGCGTCCAAACCAGCTATGCGGTTCACGACTGATGGTTGCATCAAGACTTTTAGCTTCGCCTTGTGCCTTCGCCATTCTGGCACCCAGTTCGTCAACGCGTACTGATTGCTTGGCGTAAGCATCAGATCCTTTACCGCTTTCGTTGGCAATGCGAGAAAGCTCACTTTCTTGCTTCGTGTAAAGCTCGCTCATTTTACTTAACGAACTGTGCAAAGCATCGGACTTGGCCTTCATTGCCTCCGACGCCTTTCCCTCAGCCGTTAAACGTGCAACAAACGATGCAGACACTGATTCAGTTCGCTTTAGTTCAGACTGTAAATCAGCAATTCCTGACTTGTAGTAGTTCATGGAGTTTTTTGCACGATCTAATTGACCTTGCATTGACCCCATTTTGACAGTTGCCTCATTAATTTGATTTGAGAGCTCAGTAAAACGGGTCGAACCTTCCTTTGTAGAAGTGTCTAACCCGCTTTGTTCTGTCTTTAATCGTGTTATAAAAGTCTGCTGCTGCTTTATTGATTCACTAAGTCCATCAAATCTAGCCTTAGCCGCGTCCAAATATTTTCCCGCAGACTTTAGTTCAACTTCTTGTGCCTTCCATCCGTTAGTTAACGACTTAACGGCCTCACGCAATTGTTTCATGGTTTCAATCGGTTGTGACCCGTCCATACTAATTCGGGTACCAATTGTGCCACTAGGTGTACCACCCGCCATTTAATCGCCTCCTAACGGTTAATCATTGCAACAGGGTCTTGCGGACGATTCTCTTCACTTCGTGCTGACATAATTTCATGCAGCTCGAAGTAGTCAATGTCGTCCCAATCCTTCGGTAAAACGTTCATGTCTTTTAACCCGACTTGTTCGTCGTAACGTAGTGCCTCATAAAAGTTTTGCATCTCCATGTTGCGACGATGCGGGCTTACTTTTTTGAATCTGCCGTGTCGATGGCTTTACCATCATCATCTTCGTTATTCAGAATGGCATTACTAATACGTCCCGTGAATTCAATAACTTCATCAAATTCCAACTCGTCCAATTTATTAGCCTGTGTTTTAGTCAGTTTTAAGATGTTAACAATGCATTCATACGGAACGGTAATAGCGTCTTCTAACGCTCCTAAAGTTTGTAAATCAGTTTTTTCAACGGGATCACTCGCATTAGCTAATGCCTTATTTGCTTTAACGACTAGCCGCATATTTTTATTTGTTGTTTTAACTACAATTGGTGCCTTGATACCGATAATTTTTGCATCGATTTTTACAGACATAATTTAAAATTCCTCCATAATTAGCCGCCCCGTTCGGTACTGTGTATTTGTTGGCGACAAAATGTTTACGACTATTTGTTACCAGTTCCACCTACACCAGCATCAGGTTTGACGTTAGCAACAGGGTGACTGCCTTCAGCTTGATCCGAAGGCTGAATAACATCAGCAGCCGTTTGAGGGAAGATATGATGTGCGAACTTGTCATAGTCGTAACCATTTTCTGCTTCCCAAAGAACTTCATATGGATCACCGGCATCAGACGCAATAGCCGTGTACGTGTAGGAATCTGTAGCACGTTGCTGTTGGTTATTGTTGGTTGCTTGGTTAGCATTTGCCAGAGCCATAACACCCATGAAGAAGCCAAAGTGAATACGGTTGCCGTCCCAATCGTGTGAATCCGTCATCAAGGCAACGTAAGGCAGTCGTGAACCAGCTTGCTTACGATATGATCCTGATTCTGAAATCTTGGTTAACCCTTGAACTAAGGCTTGTACTTCATGGGGAAGTGAGTTAGCAGCCAATGCAACAGTTGGTTCTGGATTACCGACAGAGACATCGGCAACTGCATCAGACCCGTAAATCTTTTGAATAGCTCCATCCATTCCCGAAAGGTTGGCTGTTGTTGCCCCGCGTGAGGTCAATAAATTAGCAATAAATACTCCGTTATATTTTGAATCAGTGGTTGGTAAACCACCTTTTTCAGTTGGAATAACTAAATTAGTCATTGGATCAATTAAAGCCAGTTTCCAACTGGATAAACCGATTGAACTTGCCATTTTGAATCTCCTTTTCCACTAAAAAGGCACCGCCTAAGCGATGCCTTTTAGATTTCGATCAAATTTTTGTGTGAAATGCATTGTTTTACTCAACTGCATAGTTTCCGGATCTAACGTATGACCAGGGCTATATATGCGGAACCAACCATTATTCATCATCAAATTCAGAATGCGACTCTCAAGGTCATCTGAATCTGCATCAGTTGAGTAGAAGATGTCAATTGAGACACCTTTTGTGATGGTGGTTGTTTGGTCTGAACCTGCATCATCATCAATTTCTGGAAGCTCGGTGATACGTAAGTCAGTGACTGACTTATCATCTGGAGCACTAGCAGGAATGTTGTTCGTATAGACGTTGTTGATTCCCTCAATTTTGGCTTCTTCAATTAGCTCTGCAACTTGGATTACTATCATCTACACTCACTCTCCTTTTAGTTCTCTATACTTTGCTTCTATGGCTGCCAACACACTGTTCTTCGAATCAGCTTCTGCTTCTTCTCTAAAGTGTGTTGGTACCATTTTTTTAGTGCCATCATTCAGAAACCGTGCAATATAAGCCTTGTTTGCCGTAAATCCAACGTCAGTGTTGCCTGCTTTGCCATCGACTGTTTTACCAGGATCAAAGACAATGGAATCACGTAAATGCTTATGTTGCCGACTAGCATCATATGGCGTGTGCTGCTCTAACGACTTAGCAAACACCTCTGCACCAGCACCAGTAATCTGTGCTTGCTCTTCTGGTGTGACCGTAGCGTCATTAGTTACTCGTTCCAGCCAGCCATTGAGTTGTTCTTCAAAATCATCACTCACGAGCTGTCACCCGTCTTAATGTGATCAAGTCAAATGACGATGGCCCTGGGTCTTCTTCAATGTTTAAATCAACAACTTCATATTCAAGACCGCTAATCTGTGCACGATTAAGCCTAGCCAATGCTGGATTATGATATACAAAAATGACCTTTGTTCCGGCTAAAGTTGTGCCAGACAAGGCCATTTCTTGTGATTGTGTTAATGTCCATGGACCGAACCAAACAGAAGTCACTTCGCTAAACGTTGGTACTGTTATTCCCTGTTTGTTCCGTTGTGACTTCACTGTCCCGAACTTCACCCGTTGCCTCATTCGACTTGGGTTCAGATTGCGTGCCATCAGCTCCACCACCCTTCAATGTGGCATATCTGCCTCTTAGCTGGCCAACAATGCTGTTAACAACTAGGTCGACAGTCACAACTGGAGTAGTAGTGATTGATGAACGGTTCTGGTAATAAGCACTTGCCTGTGCCAATATCGCCATTTGAAGCTCATCTTTGACGGTTACGTTCTGATAGAATGCATCGCCATCAGGCGCACCAATTGCGTTACACAAATTATACTTAGCAGCATCAAGATAGCCCTGTAGCAGGTCATCATCGTCACTAATGTCTAGTCGCAACGAGTTCTTCAACGTCGCTAAATCTGCCTGCATATTGCACCTCCTAGTCAGTCAGTTGCTCAATAACAGGCCCATCGAAGTCATCATTCGGACCATCATAACTGGTCAGCAATGCAATGCGGTCTGCTGTTTGTGCACCTGCATATGGTTGGAACGGGTAAGCATCACCAGCCCTGTATACGTGTAGGTCACCATTAGCATCAGCGCTTTTATCATTGCTGTCGGTAAAATCCTGAATCACTTTATATTGGGCCATTCGGATTACCTCCTACTAAGCCTTTGCTGGTGTACCAGTAGCTGGAACAACATCAGCGATTGCACTGAATGGTGCATATACAACTGAACCAGCGTCCCATAATTGAACATCGAAACGGTCGATTGCACGAAGCTTAGTCAAATCATGTTCAAATGAACCAGCGCCAATGTTGGTAGTCAATAAGCTCATCTGTTGCAAGTCGAATAAGTGAACAGCTTGTGACAAGTCACCGATATAAAGTGGGAAGTTTGAACCGTCATTTGGCAAGAAACGGTCATTAATCACTACTACATCCTTACCAGAAAGTTGTTTCTGTGATGGGTTAGTAATTGATGGCTGTAACAAGTAGTGGCCAAAATTATCCTTAACCTTATCTAATACAGCAAAGCCCGATTGGTTAGTGATAAATACGGAAGTTGCAAAGATAAGTGGGTCAATTTCCTTGTTGTAAATGTCCTTTAAAGCATCAACACTGGCAACAGTAGTCTTTTGAGCTGATGGAAGCTTTCCTAATTCAGTCAAAATAGCGCTGTTGCGAGTAATGACGTCCTTTTTAGCAACCCAGTTCGTAATATAAGCAAGCAATGATTCATCACTGTCACTCAAAAGTGAGTTCGTCAGTGTTGAGATACCTGCATAACGTTTGATGGCATATTTGATCTGCGTCAAAGTTGGGTCATCGTTGTCACCAATCAAGCCATCTTCTGCATCAATTAAGGCAAAAGGTGTGATTGTTTGGTCTGGTTCGATTACTCGTGTGCCAGTTGGTGCGCTAACATTTTCAGTTGTAACTAATGGTTCAAGACTTTGGAACGTCCGTTTGAGAGTGTTGATACTTGTTTGAATGTCTTGTGGAATGGTCAGACCAACGCCTTTTCCGTTGGCGTCTAAGTCAGACTTTAACTCGTCAACAATAGCTGAATCGCCACGAACCATGCCACGAAACTTGTTAACAAACGTACCCTTTTCATCAGCCTTAGGCTTAATTGGGTCAACATTGTTAGCACTGTTTGTGGGCTTGATTGTTTCTGCATCTTTGCGTGCGATGTCTAATTGTTCTTTCAACGAATCACGGCGTGCAACACTGTTATCACGCTTATTTTTCAAGTCTTCCACATCTTCCTTAGTTGACTTAGGGTCAATCAAGGCGGTGTTTATTTTGTTGTTCATTTCATCAACTGTTTGCCCGGCTTCAATCCAGGCATCATTGATTTCGTTAATTTTAAACATATGAATCTCCTTTTTATTCGTCTGCTAAAACAGCCAACTTACTAGCGAGTAAATCGTCAGTAGTTGGCTGTTCTTTGTCAGTATTTGGTTGTACTGGTTCTTTTGGTGTAGTTTCCTTTGCCAACAACGTCTTGAACTTTGCTAACGCCGCTTTACTTGGGATTGGTGAAACGCTGTTGTATACGACTGGTTTGTCGTTAAACATGATTTCATCTGCAAAGCCTTTGTCGACTGCGTCCTTAGCGCCAAGCCAGGTCTCCTTAGCCATCATGTTGAGCAGCTCACCTTGGCCAATGCCAGTTCGTTGCTCGTAAGCAGCCGCAATTGACTGATCAATGCCTTGTAACACACCCGCTTCATGGGTTAAGTCATCAGTGTTTCCTTGCAATACACTTTGAGCTTGATGAATCATGATCTGCGCGACCGGTGACATCTTCAGGTTGTTGGCTGCCATTGCAATTGTTGACGCTGCTGAAGCGGCCAGACCTGAAACAATGGCGGCCACATTTCCTGAATAATTTCGTAACGTGGTATAGATTTCGAATCCGGCAAATACATCGCCGCCACCTGAGTTAATGTCTAATTCAACGTCATCTCCGTCAGCTTCTTGCAATGCATCTGAGACTGCTTGTGGACTAACACATTGCATGTTGAAGTAGCTATAAAAGGCGGCTGTGTCTGAATCAACCACATCACCCTTGATTGGTATCTTCACTGTCATTATCATTGCCTCCTTTCGTAGTATTTGCCGTTGGGTCAACGTACTCCGGTGCACCCTCAGGCATGAATCCAATATTCTTCAACATATAAGTGGCTTGTTCGCCTGTGATGGCTTTGTTGTTTGCCAACGTGCCAATTACTCCAGCGAACGAAGTCCCGTTTGAATCGATGGCTGGGTTAATGTCAACCGTCACCTTAGCTATTAGCTTCTGGTTCAACTCTGCTTCAACAGAGCCTGCATAACGGCGTAATGCATTTGCATACATGCCTTGAATCATGGTCAATGAGCTTTGTTGGTCACCCTGACCGTTCAAGTAGCTGTCCGGAATGCCGTACACCTTGGCAATCTGCTTAGAAGTCCAGTCTGTTTGTGCTAATAACCTAGTAACATCAGTCGACACCTCAAGCGGTGTGTACTCGGTTAAGTCATCAAGCACTGCTGGTCCGTTAGACTGATCAACCTGTGCTGCAAAATCGTTCGACAGGCTAACCTTGTCATCTCGTCCGAGCAGTCCACCTTTAGTGATTTTGAGAATCCCGTTTGGCACAATTGCCTTGCCCAGAGCCTTGCGAGTCAAATCATTGGCCGAGTTCTTGATGTTTAGTTCTTCCTGCAATGCAGAAAGCGGTGAGATACCGGTCATGCCACCGTTTTTGCTCATCAATCGAAGATGAACCATGTCTGACTGGCTGACGTTACTCATCAATCCGATCTCTGGTTCGTCAAATGTTAGTGAATACAACAGTCCACCGCCATCGGCTAACTCATCAACCTGCACTTGGCTTGGCCGAAGATACTCGAATCGTTGCGGTATTCCGTTTTGATTGCGCCAGATATACGCATATGAGTTACCGTCAAGCAAAAGTTGAGCGAACATCGCCTGCCAGAATCCATGACGGTTGCTAGTGGCTGATGGATTGTCGATTAACGCTTGGTTTTGCGGACGATTGGCAATGATGTGAGCCGTTGTTAAGTCTGCTGACAGCTGGTAAACAGCCGAGTACACATCTGAGTTATGCAACGCCTTGTCTAACGGTAAGTAGCCGTTAGGACGCAAAAAGTTGATGATTGATGAATCGTTGATACTGACTGGCTGTGGCATAGTCGGTGCTAAGTTCATTGGTTTAAAAAGTGCCATGGCTATTTACCTCCAACAGTTTTCTCGTTGGATTTATCCATAACCAAACCCACAATAACCAGTAAGATTCCTGTTGTGAATCCACCCACCATCACTCCTAAACACACATAGGCGGTCACACACAGTAGAATAATTCCACACAAAAAAAGGACTGTTGGTGTGTACGCCGCAAGTCCTCCAAGTAGCTTATTTATTTGTCGAACCATTATCTTCCTCCTTATTTCAGAATCCGTATTGGCCACTGCGAATATAGTCCAGTACATCTTGTTCACTCATTCGCTCAACCTGTTTTGACGGGTCATTCACATCTGCAAAGTCTTCAAAGTGATACATAGCCTGATAAAACGCATCGATAATTGCGTCAACCACATCAATTTTGAGTGTGGCCTTGGCTTTGTCGACCTGAATGCCTATCTTGTCTTCGATTACTTGAGCATTCATCAAGGCTTGTTCCATGATTTTATCGTCTAGTCTAGACAGCGAGTTCTCAACAAATCCCGTTTGTAAGAACTTGGTTGGGTCTTTTAACTCGCTAGTACGCTGTCTGATAGGTTCAAGCGGCCATTCTGTGTTCAAATCAAGACGTTTAATCGCATTCGTTGCACCCCAGGCATCGTAACCAAAGAACACTACGTCCAATTCGTTATCAGTCACATAACCAACCAGCCATTGGTAGACCTGATCATCATTAATTAGTCCTTGTGGGTGGCTCGTAATCGTGCAACAGCCTTGTTTAGCCAGCTCACGGTAATCAATGCCATCTTGCTTTTCCTTGGCTTCAATTGAGCCAGCTTTTTGCCATGGAATAAATGAATGCTGTTCAATGTGCCATTTATTCTTTCCATGCTTATCCTGATACGGATAAACAAATGAGAACGCAGTGTTATCACTAAACATCGAGTAATCAAAGCCAATGTAGACTTGTCGGCCATGAATATTGAACTTGGGTATGACAGCCCGTTCAATGTCGGCCAGCTTGAGAAAACTGTTAGTAGCTTCTTGCAGCCACATATTCATGTTCTTGTTTTGAAAATCTGACAACGTGCCGCTCATTGCGTGTGAGTCACGTTCATCAATCAATCCTTTAAGCAGCTTTCCTGTTGGATCGTGTAAATCTAGTAACGGATTAGACTTGACCCACGTATCAGGTTCAAACGTTTCTTCTAAGCTGTCCTGTGACCACACAAGACAAAGATGTGAGTCATTAGCACGCTTAAAGTCTTGCTCCATAACTTGTTGTTCACGTTTCTGGTCTTCATGAAATGGCACAGATGGGTCAGGATAAGCAGTCGAAATCTGAATAAACTGATGGTTATCCACGTTTGTTTGGCCAGATGTGATTTTTGAAATCTTGTCTCGTGACTTAATCTCACCGATTTCATCAAAAACAGCTGTTCTGAAATGAAATGAATCGAACTGACCAGCTTCATGTGAGATGGCACGAACAATGTTATTAGGCTCACGCTCAATAATTTGGTCGGTCAGCAGTTTTAATTGCTTAGATTCAGCTAACTCCTTAAATGGGAACTCTGCGGTCAATTTTGACAGCATGTCATGAACATAGCCATATAGTTTGCCAGTCTGCTTGTAGTTAATTGATGCAACTAGTAAATCTTGGTTACGCAGGCCCATAGTCTCGATCAGTAGTGAATAACACATCACAATCGCAGCAAAGTAAGTCTTACCTTGTCCACGGGCAACAGAGACAATTGCATGGGTGAAGCGTTTCTGGTTCTGTTCATCACGCCAACCAAACAGTGAACACATAATCATGTTCTGCCAGCCCATTAGTTTCGTGGGCTTGCCAGTGTCAACGTTCGGACACAAGGCTGCAAACGACAGGATCTTATTAACCTCATCGAGGTCATAGTGGTACTTAAACTCACTAGCTTCTGCACGTTTCAAATCTTGAAGGTGACGGAAACAAGCCAACTTAATGAGGTACCCAGCCATCTGTCTTTTCTCTAAAACTGCAAACGCATATTGAGTACCAGGGTCGGTGTACTTTTTACGAACGTCCTTATAGTCTTCACGTCCAAACTCACCGAATACATCATGCGATTGTGTTAAATCAATCTCTCGCATCATTTAGCACCACCGCCAAACATCTTCATAAGTGCAGCTTGTGCGTCCTTATCTTTGTTGTCAGCATCATTGCTAGCCATCTTCATTGATGAACGTGCATTGAAGTTAAGCCCTAAATCATTGGCTAAGGATTTCAATTGACGTGACATCGAATCAACAACACTAACAGCAGGATTTTTGCCCATCCCCGATAGTTCACGCTTCATCTTACCATCGCCAGTGTCATACCATTTGTAAATTGGAAAAACGACACTGTGTTCATCAACAGCTTTGACCGCTTCACGGTAAATTGAATACTGTTTGCAAAAGAGTTCTAATTCTGTTGCATCGAGCTGCTTAATTAGATCACCCTTAGTCAGTTCGGAGACTAAAAAACGCCACATGCTTTTCGCAGTAGCGTCTAAATATCTTGGTGGATTTTGTTGAATATCTTTTAACCCTGATTGTGCGTTCTTAAAGTCATCAGCACGTTTTTGTTGATCTTTTCGGTCGCCTTTTTTAGCTTGCAATTTTGGTTTTCGACCTGCATTTTTCGAATTCATGTGGCGTCTCCTTTCCCAGATTTTGAAAACTTTTAATTTCTGCAATTTTTACGCAAGACGATGGTACTGTGCGTGCTCCTCTGTGACACAACACACGGGGGGGCTTAAAACTATTTGAATTGTCTTTTGGTGTAACTACATTCAAATAATTAAACGAGCTGTAATCGCCTGATAAACGTCTTTAAATCGATTCATTTAAAGCATGGCAAATCGTGAATATTTTTTATCATTGCCACTTGTTTCAACTGGTTGCCTTGTCCTGTGCCATAGTATGACTGCTCCCACTTAGTCTTGGCCTTATGACTAGCGAAGGTAGTTGTTGCTAGGTTGTTCACGTCATCCTTAAGCTCTGGTGCATACTCAATCGGTACGATGTGATCTACTAGGTTACCTTGCTTCACCTCGCCTTGGAGCAATGCGTACTGGTCAAGGTGGTTGTCTCTTGCCAAGACCTCAGCTCTTAATGACTGCCATTGCTTCGTATGATAGAAGCTGTCCTGTTCTGCCTTAACCTCATTGCGCTTACGTGTCACAAGATTGTAGTGCCGCTCGTAAGTCTTGCTATGCTGTGATGCGAACTGCTCACGCTTAGCAATGTACTCTGCTTCATGCTCAATGTGTTGTGGACAATAATGGTTAGGAAACATAGCCATAGCATGACAGCCCTGTTGTCTACACCTTCTAACCCTTGGCATAGTGCTTCACTGGCTTAGGCTGGTAGAACTTACGGAACCGTTGGTAGCCTTGCACTGCTCTCACATACTGTGATGGCAGCTCTGTGTATGGATCACCCTCACGGTAGTACATCTCTTCTCCACTACCATACAAGACTTCAATCTTATCTAAGTAGTTAGTTCCTGCTACTGTGTGGTAACAGCGTTGTCTATGTTTCATAATTCCCCCCCATGCAAAAAAGCGGCCAGTCACTATGACTAACCGCCTAACATTGCTCAACATCTTCAATACGAGATGAAGCGATCTTAAAGTATTCATCATCTAATTCCATGCCAATAAATGAGCGCTTAGTATTCACACATGCCACGCCAGTACTACCAGACCCCATACAGTTATCTAGTACGGTTTCATTTTCATTAGTATACGTTTTAATCAAGTATTCAAGTAGCGGAACTGGTTTCTGGGTTGGATGTGATATATTTCTAATTACATTGTTGAATTTAATTATGTCCCTTGGGTATCTGTCACCATCGCTTTTAGTGTCAGTGCTTTTTGAAGTAGAACTATAATTGCTTCCAGATCTGTTTTTTGTTGCTTTGTGATAGTAAGGGGATCCTTTTGTTTTTTGAGGGTTATATGTTGGCAAATGTTTGTAAAAAATTGTGATATTTTCCTTACAACGTAAAGGCATTTTGTTGGCGTTATAAAACCCGGTTGCCCTAGATTTTTCCCAGACAAAATCATATCTATACATTTTATCATTGCTAAGCCTCAAACGGCTGCTAAACGGTTCTTGCCCAAATAAAACAATAGCACCTTCATTTTTAATAATTCTTTCATACTGCTTCCACAGTGGTTCAAATGGGATTACAACATCCCACTTATTTGAGGTCGTCCCATATGGTAAGTCTGCCAGAATCATGTCAACACTTCCATCTGGTATATCTTTCATCAATTCTAGGCAATCGCCGTGTAGCAGGTTAATGTCCATAACGCTCCATCCCGATTTTCAACACCTATTAGTCTTCCGTGTATTGTTTGATATTGTCAACCCGTAAATCGCACCATTCATCATGTGTGCCGTCTACCTTGTAGATTGTGACGACTGGCATTGATCGATAGCCTAGCTTGCGGAACCGCTCGTATCGGATTTATTTCACGCTTCGCTTATCCGCCGTTTTGCTATCTCAAAGTATTTATCATCCAGTTCTATGCCGATGAAGTTTCGGTTTAGGTTCTTGCATGCCACTCCTGTTGTACCACTGCCCATTACATTATCTAGTACAGTATCACCTGCATTTGTGTATGTCTTTATTAGGTATTCAAATAATGCTACTGGTTTTTGGGTTGGGTGTAGTCCTTCGTAATCTTTTTTGAACTCCAATACATTTGAGTTATATTTCTTCCCGTTCTGTAAATTGAACGTTCTTTCAAATCTTTTATCTATTTTTTCCAATTCTGAAAAATCTTTAAATCCGTTCATTTTATTTATTTCAAAATTTGAAATTAATTCTTGGTAGGTTTTTTCAGTACACAATCCAAATTGAGAAGATTCTGTATAAAAACAGTGTTCAGCTCGTCTGTGTCCCAAAACTGAATTTATTTTGCTTAAATCAACGTCCGCAAATTCTAAAATCTTTTGGAAATATCCTCTCAATGGGTGTAAGTTTTGTTTGTCATATTTTTTTGAAAAAACATTTATATCTTCAAAATACGAAACTGGCGCTTTCTTAGCTATTAAAGCATTTGCAAAATGGTCTTTTTTCCATATCATGGGGTATAAAAAAATCAAATTTTCGCTTTTGAACATTCTCAAATGCGACGTGTATGGTTCCTGTGAAAACAAAATAGCGACACCATTCATGCGTAACAATCTCTCATATTCTGAAAAAAGTCTGCCTGTATCTATAACCTCGTCCCATTCTGTTGTTTGGTTTACCCAGCCATCTAACTTAGCATTTTTCATCGTTCCATATGGTAAGTCTGCCAGAATCATATCAACGCTTCCATCTGGTATATCTTTCATTAATTCAAGGCAATCACCTTGTAATAATTTTACGTCCATGTGTCCTCCCCAAGGCCAAATAAAAAAGCCACATGTTAATGTGACTTTAACTAGTTATGTAATGCCACAATGAAGTGGCCGTTTAATTTTAAATTAACTGCGCATTGGGTGTTCCTGCACCCTTACTGGTTAAGTTTGAAAGCGCACAATGTCACTGACCAGGATTCGAACCTGATAACCTTCCTCTTCGTCTTTTTGCTAACCGAGTCAGGTCAGTCCCCGTAGAGATACTCAACTGACTCGAACGTTACCATTCCACCACATCTCTAACGACTGGACTGTGTTATCGCCCACAGCCTCGCTAACGGTCAGATACAATGCCTCTGCCAGGCTAGTAAAGTGTCGTTCTACCTTACTACACCGAGAGGTGGAATCGAACCACCTAAGTAACCAACCTCGGCACCGGTTAACCAGTAATTGATTGATACCAATATAACCCCTGTAAACGGTCTGTGCTTACGCTCTTAGTCCAATAACCTTACGATTTTATGCCAATGTTTCCAGCTTCTCGAATATCTCACCTTGCTTGTAGCCTTCAGCGAACCTAAGCAAAGCTCTCCGCTTGTAGTAGGCATAGCGAGATGACTGATAGCCAACGTGTAACATGACTTCAATGTCACTATATTCAGATGGATCAACATAAAGGTCGTACAGTATTTGCTTAGACTTGTTGTCACAGAGTTCAATTGCCAACAGTATGTCACGCAATTCATTCTCTGCATCTAACCGCTTAGCCATTCGCTCTTCTGTATGATTGCTGTACGATGGCGACTTCGGCTGTGCATCGAATACTGGTGACTTCAGTTCTGACATTCTTCTTCCTGCTTGACGCATAAGCTGACCGCATTTGTTCAACTCACGTTTTGACGCTTCAATCACCGCATCCTCATTCACATTCTCCGCCATCCTTTGCTATAATGAGTTGTTGAGTTCATATAGCGATGGCTGTGTTCCCGTGATTGGGGATGCAGCTTTTTTTGTTTGGCTTAGCGTTTTGAAAAAGCTAAACCTCTTCATCCATTCCATCAAGTTCAGTCTGACCGTCAGCTTCATCAGTACTTAATTCTGTTTGTGCTGGCGTAATCCTTAGTTAGGCTCATCATCTTAGTTTCCAGTGAATCAGTAGGAATTTCAAAAGTAACCTTAGTCACATCATTTTTAGTTGGGTGAACATCAGTTAAAGCTCCGACAACTTCGAAACTATTATCCTTTAATTCATTAATCATGTTATTTCTCTTTGTAAGCCCGTTTAAGGGTTTCTTTTTATTTTGTGGTAGATTGTAAAATTAATCCGAACGCTGTTCGGACAAAAAAGATCAGCTTCCTTT
>NZ_JQCB01000009.1:0-40794 GCF_001437435.1 Furfurilactobacillus siliginis
CTTTGCTTTTAACATTAACTTTCTTTACCTATTCACGCAGGAACTGACCACTAATCTGTTCATTTTCATAAAAATGGCTCTACACAAAAAGCGGCGTTAGAAATCATTTAGATTTCTAACGCCGCTTTTCAATTCTCGCTTAGTGGTGACCAAAAATTCCGCCGCCACGAGGTGCATCTTCCCCACTCGCCTTCGCGAATGCTTTCAATGCTTCTTTTTGTCCCTTGTTTAAGCCCTTTGGTGTTTGAACTTTCACCGTGACACGTTCGTCACCGTTTGAGTTACCGCGTAAGCGCGGTACACCTTTGCCACGTAACCGGAAGATCGTGCCGGTTTGTGTACCAGCAGGAATCTTCAAGCTAACGTTGCCGTGAACAGTTTTCACTTCAATTTCATCACCTAACGCTGCTTGCGTGAAGGACAATGGTTGTTCGAAGTAAATATCGGAACCATCACGTTGGAAGTCCTTACTTACTTGAACCGTAAAGACAATGTACAAGTCTCCGTAAGGGCCACCGTTAGAACCGGCTTCCCCTTGACCTTGTAACCGCATCTGTTGACCATCATCAACTCCGGCTGGAACCTTAACTTCGATTTCATGGCTTTCGTTAGTGTGACCAGCACCGTGACAAGTTGGGCACTTTTCTTTGATTTCTTTACCACTTCCGCCACAAACATCACAAACTTGTTGTGACCGCATCTGACCAAGTGGTGTGTTGCGAACTGTATCAACATAACCAGTTCCACCACACTTGTGACACGTTACTGGTGACGTACCAGGCTTGGCACCATTCCCACCACACGTGCCACATGTTTCTTCACGGTTGTACTTAATCGTTGTCGTTTTACCGAAGATGGCTTCTTCAAACTTCAATGACATAGAGTACTGCAGATCTTGCCCCGGTTGAGGCGCATTCGGATTACGATGTGAACCACCGCCACCACCAAACATTTGGCTGAAGATATCGTCAAAACCACCGAAGCCCTGACCGCCAAATCCTTGACCACCGAAACCTTGTCCGCCACCGCCGAATTGCTGTCCAGCATCACCATATTGGTCATACTGTTGCCGCTTTTGGGGATCGCCAACCTTTTCGTAGGCATCGGCAACCTCTTTAAACTTGTCCTCCGCATCCGGAGCCTTGTTTAAATCAGGATGATACTTCTTCGAAAGCTTCCGAAAGGCCTTTTTAATTTCGTCTTGTGAGGCGTCGCGACCAACGCCAAGTACGTCATACGGGTCTCTTCCTTGAGACATGCTAAATCCCCCATTGTTCTAAACCAAATCAACTTCCTGGTGTGAAAACCAGTGTTGCTCGTGTAATCGTCAATGCAAATTGTGGCATAAATAGCAGGGAAAAGCCAGACCTAGACGCAGGGTGGCTTTTCTGTGCTGCTATATAGTGGAACCGCGTTTGCCAGTCTTTAATCTGAGCACGCTGATTCACTTTTTTTATGACTTATGCCTACTTTTTGTCGTCAGGATCGACTTCTTTGAAGTCACCATCGACTGTTTCGCCATCGGCTGAACCGGCTTGGCTACCATCACCAGCAGCTGCAGAACCTTCTGCACCTTCTTGTGATTGTGCTTGCTGGTACAACTTAACGGTCAAGTCTTGAACGATCTTGTTTAATTCGTCCTTCTTGGTCTTCATGTCTTCGATGTTGTTGTCGTCTTGTGCCTTCTTCAAGGCATCACGCGCATCGGTTGCTTTCTTAACTTCGTCGTCAGAAACCTTACCCTTAAGGTCTTCCAAAGTCTTATCAACTTGGAATAATAACTGGTCGACTTCGTTCTTCAAGTCTACTTCTTCTTTACGTTTCTTATCAGCATCAGCATTTGCTTCAGCATCCTTCTTCATCTTTTCGATTTCTTCGTCGGAAAGACCAGAATTACTCTTAATGGTAATCTTTTGTTCCTTGTTCGTGCCCATATCCTTAGCAGATACATTGACGATACCGTTCTTGTCGATATCAAACGTAACTTGGATCTGAGGGACACCACGAGGTGCGGCAGGAATGTCTGATAATTGGAAGTTACCCAACGTCTTGTTGTCAGCAGCCATTGGCCGTTCACCTTGTAAGACATGGATATCAACAGCTGGTTGGTTATCAGCAGCCGTGGAGAAGGTTTGACTCTTTGAAGTTGGGATTGTTGTATTACGGTCGATCAACTTCGTGAATACACCACCCATGGTTTCAATCCCTAATGATAATGGCGTAACGTCAAGTAAAACAACGTCCTTCACATCACCAGTGATAACCCCACCTTGAACAGCAGCACCTAAGGCAACGGCTTCATCAGGGTTGATTGAGTGGTTAGGTTCCTTACCAGCTAATTCCTTAACAGCTTCTTGAACGGCTGGAATCCGTGTTGAACCACCATTCAAGATCACTTCGTCGATGTCGTCCATGGTTAGGTCAGCATCACGTAAAGCATTTTGAACAGGTGTCTTGGTACGTTCGATCAAGTCAGCGGTCATTTGGTTGAACTGTGCACGTGAAAGTGTTTGTTCCAAATGCAATGGACCTGCGTCACCACTTGAGATAAATGGCAAACTAATTTGGGCTTCGTTAACACCAGAAAGGTCTTTCTTAGCCTTTTCAGCAGCATCCTTCAAGCGTTGCATCGCCATGGCGTCAGCAGCTAAGTCAACACCATTGTCCTTCTTGAAGTTTTCAACTAACCAATCGATGATCTTTTGGTCAAAGTCATCCCCACCAAGACGTGTGTCACCATTAGTTGACAGAACATCAAAGACACCATCGCCTAATTCCAAGATGGAAACATCAAAAGTACCACCACCAAGGTCATAAACTAAGATTTTTTCGTCTTTGTCCTTCTTGTCCAAGCCGTAAGCTAAGGCAGAAGAAGTTGGTTCGTTGATGATCCGTTCAACCGTCAAACCGGCGATTTTACCAGCATCTTTAGTTGCTTGACGTTGGGCATCGTTAAAGTAAGCAGGTACCGTAATAACTGCTTGTTCAACCTTTTCGCCCAAGTAGTCTTCAGCAAAGCCCTTGATGTATTGCAGGATCATTGCAGAGATTTCTTGTGGTGTGTACTTCTTACCTTCAACGTCAACGGTGAAACCATCTTCACCCATGTGACGTTTGATTGAACGAATTGTGTTGGGGTTAGTGATTGCTTGCCGTTTGGCAACTTCACCGACCTGTGTTTCACCATTCTTAAATGACACAACAGATGGTGTCGTCCGGTTACCTTCTGGGTTAGCGATGATCTTTGGTTGACCACCTTCAAGCACAGCAACTGCTGAGTTCGTTGTCCCTAAGTCAATTCCGATAATTTTAGCCATGATTCAGTACTTCCTTATTTTTATAATTATTATTGTGCCACAACGACCATTGCTGGGCGCAGCACACGATCTTTAAGCATGTAACCTTTTTGCAGAACACTCACAACTGTGTCAGCGGTTTGCCCATCGCTCACTGGCGTTGTTTGAACAGCCTGGTGTAGCGTTGGATCAAACGGTTGATTTAACGCGTCAATTTCCGTCACGTTGTTTTGCTTCAACGCAGCTTGTAAATGATCATAAACCATTTGCACGCCATGTTGTAGCTGTTTAGCAGCGTCATCTTCAACTGGTGCCTGCAAAGCACGTTCCAAGTTATCCAACTCAGGAACAATGTCATGGGCCAACTGTTGGCCGTCGTATTTCATTAATGAAGCCGTTTCTTTTTGGTTACGTTGTTGAATGTTGGCGATTTCCGCCTGGCCGCGAAGGAATTTATCCTCCATGGCAGCCAGTTGGGCGGTCAATTCCGTCACCTTTGCTTCTGCTTCGTTGGTATCTTCTGCAGTCGCTGCTTTGTCCACTGGCTTCTTAATGTCTTTGGCCGTTGGGTCCTTGGCAGGCTCAGTGGCTGCCTGATCTGCATCAGTTGGTTGAACATCTTCTTGTTTAGCCAATTTTGCCACCTCCATTCATCTTAATTAGACACTCGATTATTCATCAAGGTGTCGGTAGTAATCTAACAACTTCGCTGCTAGTTCATGACGAAATGCCCCAACTAGCCCAATCATCCGTGAATACGGCATCCGGGTCGGTCCTAGCACCGCAATCATGCCGCGGCCATGTTGGCCAACATCATAGGTCGCAGTGACCAGACTGTAATCCTTCAAAAGGTCATTTCTGATCTCATCACCGATTTTGACACGAACCTGGTTGTCTGGCGGACTCAATACACTGGCGATGTCGTCTGACGTATCAAACAACTGGTACAGTGATTTCAAATCCTGTGGGTCACGGTTGACTGAGAAATTCAGTAAGTTCAACCGACCACCAACGAAGAACCGTTCAGCAGCAGCCTGATCCAACACTTGGTTGAACAAGCCCAAAAAGCCATCCGGCGTCTGCATGTACTGCTTGATCTGTGCTGGAATCTCCGTGTTTAGTTTGAGCATGACCTCTGGTAACGGCAAGCCGACCAGCTGATCATTAATCAAACGCACGACTGATTCTAGTTGATCACTTTCCATGCTACGTGGAATGCTGAACGTCTGGTTGGCAACATCACCATTGTCCATGACCAAAATGGCCATGACCTGATGATTACCTAACGGCACTAACCGAAAACCACTCAGTTGTACATCAGCTTGCTCAGGTCGCAGCGTAAACGCTGTATATGACGTGAGCTTTGATAATAAGTTCGCTGATTCCTCAACGATTTCATCAATCTTGCTGAAAGAGCCACCCAGTTCACTTTGAATCAAGGCAATGTCATTATTAGCGACCGGATCATCGTTCACCAAGTGGTCAACGTAATATCGGTACCCTGCTAATGATGGCACGCGCCCAGAAGACGTGTGCTCTTTTTGCACATACCCTGCTTCTTCCAATGCCGCCATTTCATTACGAATGGTGGCGGAACTAACATGGATTGGTAACCGGTTGGTCAGCGCTTTTGAACCCACTGCCGCACCCGTGTCCGTGTACTCACGAACGATTGCTTGTAAGATTAATTTTTGTCGATCTGTTAACGTCTTAATCACCTCTTTTAGCACTTGAGCTATTTGAGTGCTAAGAACAGTTATTAATATAACAACTTGGTCAAAGAAAGTCAAACAAAATCAAAGGTTTTTGCGGAAAAATTGCTGACTTTTATTCGTGTGGAGCGCGGTTACCTGCGCTTGCGCGGAGGCAACCGCGAAAACCCGAGGAATGTCTCAGTAAACCATCCGCTAGCTAATACTTCCTAATTTAGAAGCATTAGAATGATAATCAAAGCGCTGTGCAGAATTCTGCTCTATGGAAAAAAGTCTGCGAACATAATGAATTATGTTTCACAGACTCCCTATTGCTTTCTGTATTTAAATAACTGCAACGTGGACCAAAAGTCAAGTCGCTGTGCAGACTACGAACTACCTACCGGGTTGAAGCCAAACCCGTATGGCAGTTCTAGGTCTTGCTCACGACTTCCCAACTTTTGTCCCACTTTGGTACTTACAGCATTCGTGGACCATCTGCATGGTCTTTCATAAATGCACGTGTTGCTTCCACGTCCTGGTCTAACTGTTCAACTAGCGCATCGGCGCCGGTGAATTTCACTTGACCACGTAAATAACCACCCCAGGCAACCTGCACTTCTTCCCCGTAGATTTCCTGACTGAAATCTAACAGGTTAATTTCAATTGTCACTGGACGATTATCACCAAAGGTTTCGTTTCGGCCAATGGAAGCCATCCCCTGATACCAAGTTGGACCTATTTTCACCCAGACCGCATAAATACCGATTGCTGGCAGACGTTCCGTTGACGGACCGCTGATATTAGCAGTTGGATAACCGAGTGTGCGTCCGCGCGCTTCACCATGAACCACGATGCCAGTTGTCTGGTAGGTGTAGCCTAACAAGCGATTCGCCAGACTAACATCCCCGTCATCAATAGCGGCACGAATTCGTGTGGAGCTGGCCTTCTCATTGTCCATGGCCACTTCACTAACCGTTTCAACATCAAAGCGACCGGCCGCATAGTCTGAAAGTAGCGCCATATTGGCCACATCTTCCTTCCCATATGTGTGGTCGAACCCAGCCACAACTGCCACCGCATGTAAGCCGACCATGTATTGATCGACAAACTTCTGTGGATGTAACGCTGATAACTGTGACGTGAAGCTAATACCGTACACAATGTCAGCACCTAACGCTTCTAATAATGCTAGCTTCCGATCAAATGACGACAAATACCGAAATCCTTCGGCCGTATTTTTATAGACCAGTGATGGTTGATGCGTATACGTTAGAATCGCGAGCTTCACGCCGCGTTCATCAGCCATCTGTCGGGCACGTTTGATCACCGCTTGATGACCAACATGTACGCCATCAAAGAACCCCATGGCAAGTACCACTGGTCCTTCGGGAATTTGTTCAGTTTGATATGGGTGCCGTAAATAAATCACTTTCACAATGACATACCTTCAATACAACAATTTTTAGAGATGGTTCGAAAACATTTTTAATGGTTTAGCCAACGACTTCTCAATTGGATGCTGCTGATACAACGCTTTGATGTGATCGGCGTATTTGACTGCCACCACATCATGTCCTGCTAGGATACTGCTGGGCAGAAAACCGCCGTTGGTCACAATCTGCCACTGAACCCGGTCCAATTCAACCACCGGATAATGTGCTAACGCAACATCAATGGGCCGTAGCAACTGGTTAATCGTGCCTGCATCCATGGCCGCCGTGACTTCTTCCAAGGTGGCTGTCTGTGTCAGGTCAAAGCCGCCACTTTTCAACCGCGTCAGGTCACTCATGACAGCAGGGACACCGAGTTGTTCACCTAGCTGAACGGATAGCGTACGGACATAGGTGCCTTTGCCACAGCCAATTTCAAAAGGAATCGTCTGCGTACCAGCCGCTTCATCAAATGTACTAGCACCGGTTTGTTTAAAGTAGTCCACGTGAATACGCCGCACTGGACGTTCCACGGTCTCACCGGCACGCGCATATTCATACAACTTGCGACCGTTAACTTTAACAGCTGAGTACATTGGTGGAATCTGTTCAATGTCACCAATCAATGCATCCATGCCAATCAAGATCTGTGCATCGGTGAATGGTTGACGCAAAGGTGTGCGGGTTACCTCTTCGCCGTCTAAATCTTCAGTTTCAGTCGCAAAGCCAAGTGTCACGGTTCCCTTATAAACTTTTCCAGAGTCCATCAAGTACGGCACCACTTTGGTTGCCGCACCAATACAGATTGGCAAAACGCCATCAACATTTGGATCTAACGTGCCAGAGTGCCCGATTTTTTTGGTGTGGAGAATTTTACGTAACTTGAATACCACATCGTGACTCGTCATGCCGCGTGGTTTGTTAATTGGTAAGATGCCTTCCATGACCGTTTCTCCATTTTATTTACTGCGGTCAGACACCGCTTTCTTCATTAATAACGTTGCTAATTATAACCTAGCCCAAAATAAAAAGCGACTGCACATGGCAGTCGCTTTGTTTGTGCGTACTCACTTAAAGCAAGTTGCACGTTTAGTATTGATCGCGTTCTTGTTTATGCAGACTGTTGATTAAATCATCAATGTGACTGCCGTATTGAACGGAACGATCTTGAACGAACGTAATTTCAGGTGTCTTGTAAATGCTCAGGCGACTGCCTAGTTCACCACGAATCAACCCACTGGCTTTTTCCAAACCAGTTGCCGTTTTTTCGTTATCGCTAGCCTTATCAGAAAGAATACTGTAATACAGTGTTGCTTCCTGTAAGTCACCGGTCACTTCAACACCCGTAATGGTTACGCCGGCCACCCGTGGGTCACGCACACGTTTTAACAAAATGTCCGTCACTTCACGTTGAATTTCTTGCTCTAGCCGGCCAACCCGATAATGTTTATTTGTTGGCATAATGTTTTACCGCCTTTGCTGTTTATTCGACAGGAACTTCCTTCATCACGTAAGCTTCAATAACGTCGCCTTCCTTGATGTCGTTGTACCCGGCAATTGTTAACCCAAGGTCGAAACCAGCCTTGACCTGCTTAACTTGGTCCTTGAACCGTTGCAGTGAGCCAAGCTTACCTTCGTAGATAACCACACCGTCACGAATCAAACGGATACCGGCGTCACTACTAATGTAACCTTCAGTAACCAATCCACCGACAACTGTTCCGACTTTAGAAACCTTGTACAGTTCACGAACTTCAACTTGACCAGTTACTTGTTCTTCATAAACTGGTTCAAGCATCCCCTTCATGGCTGATTCAATTTCATCGATCGCGTTGTAGATAACGTTGTGGAGACGAATGTCCACGCCATCGCCGTCAGCTTGTGACTTAGCTTGGACTGTTGGACGTACGTTGAACCCAACGATAATCGCATCAGATGCTTCAGCTAAGGTAACATCACTTTCGTTAATGGCACCAACGGCCTTATGGATAATGTTAACCCGCACACCGTCAACTTGAATCTTCTGGAATGAGTTAGCTAATGCTTCAACAGACCCTTGGACATCGGCCTTGATGATTACATCAACTTCCTTCATTTCGCCTTCCTTCATCGTGTCAAACAGGTTGTCCAACGTGACATGGTTACCATGTGAACGTTCTTCAACCAAGGCACGACTAGCACGTTCTTCACCAGCTGCACGAGCTGATTTTTCATCTGCAAAGACAACGAACTTGTCACCGGCTTCAGGCACATCGTTCATCCCAGTAATTTCAACTGGAGTTGCTGGTGTGGCTTCCTTAACATCTTGACCACGGTCATTGTTCATCGTCCGAATCCGACCGTACGTGTTCCCGATAACGATTGGGTCACCGATACGTAACGTCCCTTCTTGAACTAAGACAGTCGCAACAGGACCGCGACCTTTGTCCAAACGGGCTTCGATAACGGAACCAAGTGCTCGTTGATCAGGATCAGCTTTCAATTCCATCAAGTCAGCTTGTAATAGAACCATGTCGAGCAATTCATCCAAGTTCTTGTCGAACTTAGCTGAGATTTCAACGAAGATGGTTTCACCACCCCAAGCTTCAGGAATCAAGTTGTATTCTGCCAATTGTTCGATTACGTGGTTCGGGTTGGCACCTGGTTTATCAATCTTATTCACAGCAACGATAATTGGTGTCTTCGCTGCTTGCGCATGGTGGATGGCTTCGATGGTTTGTGGCATAACCCCATCATCAGCAGCAACCACTAAGATTGTGATATCAGTGATGTCAGCACCACGGGCACGCATTGCAGTAAAGGCAGCATGTCCAGGTGTATCGATAAAGGTAATCTTACGATCCTTTAATTCTACTTGGTAGGCACCAATCTTTTGCGTAATCCCACCAGCTTCACCAGCCGTAATGTGTGAGTTCCGTAATTGGTCCAATAATGTCGTCTTACCATGGTCAACGTGTCCCATGATTGTTACAACAGGTGGCCGGGCAACTAACTTAGTTGGATCCGTTTGTGCCTGTTCCTCAAAGAACTTATCGATATCAGCAATATCTTCTTGAGGTTTTTCTTCAGCGTTAATGCCGTAATCAGCAGCTAACACTTCGATGGTGTCCTTATCAAGGCTTTGGTTTTGGTTAACCATAACCCCCAACATGAACAACTTCTTGATGATTTCTGTTGGTTCGCGATGCAAGATCTTTCCCAGATCCTGAGCGTTCATCCCCACGGTGTACATCAGAACTTCTGGCAATGGCCGATCCTTACGGGTTGGTGCTGGCACAGCCTGCGTTGTCTGTTTAATCCGTTGGTTACGCTTGTTACGCTTTTGATGCTTTTGACCATATTGTTGTTGCCCACCACGACGGTTACCACCGCGACCACGACTGCTGGTTGCATTTGGTCCGAAGCGGTTGTTGTTCGTGTTCCCACCACGGTTGTTCGTTGAACCAGTGGTTGATGGTTGACTTGAACGTGAACTATTGTTACTGCTGCTTGGCCGTGAATTTGTATTCGTTGGCCGTGAGCTGTTGTTGCTTGGGCGTGAACTCGTATTGTTACGTGAATTCTGGCTGGTACCGCGGTTTTGGCTGGTGCTCCGGTTACCACCGTTATTAGGACGGTTGTTACTGGATGACTGACCATTGCTACGGTTGCTGTTGTAACCGCCATTTGACCGGTTCGTACTGCTAGTCGTGTTACGGCTACCGTTGTTATTTGAACGGTTACCATTACTACTTGTTGACCGGTTGTTGGTCGAGCTGGCAGGACGACTAGTCGAATTGTTATGACTAGCTGCTGGTCGGTTGTTGTTAGTTGAACGAGGTGCTAAATTCGTAGCCGTCTTAGGTGCTTGACTAGCCGCCGTTGACGTTACTTTTGAGGCACTCGTTGCAGCTGACTTAGGTGCAACACTAGCTGCCTGACTCGTTGCTGCAGCACTTTGTTGCGCAGCAGCTGACTTAGGCGCACTGGATTGTGCTTCCGACCGCTGTTGTTTAGCAGGTCGGTTGTTAGACCGTGGGTTGTTCAAATTCATAATCCGCCCTTCACCATGAAGATTTGCCCCACCGTTACGGCCAAAGTTCGTGTGCCGGTGATCAGGTTTCTTATTATGGTTAATTAAATGATGTACGACTTTCCGTTTAGCTGGTTCAGCATCGGTTGTCGTTGGTGTTGTTGTTTTTTCAGTCGTGGCAGCTGCCTTTTTAGGTGCAGCTTTACCACGTAACTGTTGCTCTTGCGTGTCGCTAACCGTTGCCATGTGGTTACTAAAATTCATACCCTTAGCATTTGCGGTTGCCAAAAGATCCTTACTAGATACGTTCAGTTCTTTGGCGAGCTCGTAGATTCGCTTGTTGGCCATCCTTTCACGCTCCTCATTTCATATTGTCCAGCAGTGTCTGCATTTTACGTGCAAACCCGCGATCGTTGACACCGATTGCGAACCGCTGGCGGCCGGTCGCCTGACTTAATTGTTCGACAGTTAATGTCGTGTTAAGCGGGACCTCATAGTATGTTGCTTTATCTGATAACTTCTTCATTGAGCTGGCACCCATGTCACTTGCTAGAAACAATAGGTTTAACTTTTGTTCCTTAATTGCAGCAAGAACCATGGGTTCACCAGACACAAGTTTACCTGCTCGTTGGGCCAAGCCCAGTAGGTTTAGTAGGCGCTGCTCAGGTGTCATTTAGCGTTGTCACCGAACAGTTCACGTCTTGCTTGTTGGTGATCCACGAATTCAACCAATTCGGTATAAAATTCGTCGCTCACCTTCATCCCAAACGCCTTATCTAAACTGTGTTCTTTCTGCGCTTTTTTAGCCGTTTCAACGTTGATGCCGACATAGGCACCGCGGCCGTTTTGTTTCCCAGTTGGATCAATGGTGATTTCGTCTTCCTTGTTCTTAACCACCCGAATCAAATCCTTCTTGGGTAACATCTCACCGGTCACAATGTCTTTTCGCATGGGTACTTTACGTTGGTGCATCATAACTCCCCCTTTTCTATAGAAAAACCGTTGGCTTACTGGTCTTCAGTCTTTTCAAAGTCGGGCTTCGTCACTTCAACGTCAGAGCCTGCTTCAACGTATTCTTCGTCGTCAGCATCTTCAAAGAGACCAGCAGCTTCTGTTTCTGACTTGATATCAATCTTAAAGCCAGTTAACTTAGCTGCTAAACGGGCATTTTGTCCACGCTTACCGATTGCTAATGACAATTGGTAATCAGGAACAACCACCGTGCAGGCACGATCATTTTCAGAATCGAACACAACGTCAACGACTTCTGCTGGATTCAATGAGTTAGCAACATACTGTGCTTCATCATCAACCCATTCGACGATATCCATGTTTTCACCACCAAGTTCATTCACGATGGTTTGAACACGTTGCCCACGAGGGCCGACACAGGTACCAACAGGATCCAGGTTAGGATCGTTAGACTTAACTGCGATCTTTGCCCGATCGCCGGCTTCCCGTGCAATTGAAACGATTTCGACAGTTCCGTCATAAATTTCAGGAACTTCGTCTTCAAACAAACGCTTCAATAATTCAGGATGTGTCCGACTGACGAACACTTGTGGGCCCTTGGCGTTGTTTTCAACACGCGCCACATAGACTTTGATCTTGTCATGCATTTTGTAGCTTTCGTTTGGCATTTGGTCAGAAGGTGCCATGACGGCTTCCACCGTGTTGGCGCCACTACCTAATGTCACGTACATGTAGCGCGTGTCTTGACGTTCAACTTCACCAGTCACGACATCATCCATGTACTGGCTGTATTCGTCGTAGACCAAACCACGCTCTGCTTCACGAACCCGTTGCATGATTACTTGCTTGGCTGTTTGGGCAGCAATCCGACCAAAGTTCTTCGGCGTTACTTCAACCTTGATTTCATCGCCAATTTCGTAGGCCCGGTTGATTGCCACAGCATCCTGCAAGCTCATTTGTAGTTGTTGATCTTCGATTGTTTCGGCAACGGTTTTAACTGCATAAACCTTGATGTCACCCTTTTTATCGTTGAATTCAACATCCACATTAGCAGCTTGATTGTAGTTGCGCTTGTAGGCAGACACTAACGCTGCTTCCAAAGCATCGATCACAACTTGCTTCTTGATGCCCTTTTCTTGTTCCAGAGCATCCAACGCTCCGACTAGTTCTTTACTCATTTCCTCGTACTCCTTTAGTCACGCTTACGTGCACTGAAATTACATCCCACTAAAATCAATTGCTAACCGTGCACTGGCAATCGCTGTTCGTGCAATCGTCAATGTCTTAGCGACACCTTTCACTTTGTAGTCCAAAGTGAGTTCAGTGTCCGTTAGCTTTGCAAGGGTGCCTTCAAACACCTTCACTTTATTAATTGGTTGGTACAATGAAATGTGAATGTACTGATTCACAGCACTTTGAAAATCCGCCTCTTTTTTCAGCGGCCGTTCAGCTCCCGGTGAGGAAACCTCCAGGTAATACGCTTGGGGAATGGGGTCCGGCTGCGCTTGGTCTAACTTTTCGCTCAGGGCATCATTCACGATGACACAATCATCGATCGTAATTCCACCAGGCTTATCAACGTAGACACGCAGGTACCAGCTCTTGCCTTCCTTAACGAACTCGACATCTACTAATTGGAAATCATGTTCGCTAACGATGGGTTGCACCATTTCGGTGACCGTCTCTGTCACGTTGCTCAAGTTGTCCACCTCCTCATTTTGTCCTGAAAAAAGAGCGAGCCGGAAACCGGCTCACTCTTAGATTAAGAGTCTTAAATTACAGTTAATATTGTAGCATGCTACAAGCGTCAGCGCAACTGTCAGGACAGTCCTGGCACCGGTGCAGGTTCGCCATCTTAACTGCTGGCACAAATGTCTGCATTTTTAACGACAGTGTCGTACACTGTAGCTAATTAAAGTGTCTCCGGAGGTGTTCTTATGTTTGCACCACATCACATTTCACTTTTGACTGGCAACGCCACTAAAAATGCTCAATTTTACATCCAGGTATTAGGCCTGCGATTGGTCAAAAATTCAGTCAACCAAGAAAATGTCCATATTCGCCATCTATACTATGGAAACAATCTTGGCGAGCCTGGCAGCGTCGTGACCTTTTTTGTACTCGGTCTACTGGGTCAACGCCAGGATAAAAATCATGGCCTGATTGGCATCAAATTAGGGATTCCTACTGGCACCACAGATTTTTGGGCTGACCGATTACGGTCGTTTGGTTATACGCCTGTGCGTGTCGACAACGGACTCACCGTAAACGATCCCGATGACACCCCCCTTCGGTTTACCGAAACTGCAAAACGCCTTGTTGGCAATCAAGTCGTTAATAATGACATCCCCGCTGATTATCAACTAACCGGTTTATTAGGGACCACCGTGGTCGACGTTGACCGTGAAGCCAGCATCGCCTTTTATCACGACTGGCTCGGACTAGATTTAACTGATCACAAAATTACATTGCCAGCTGAAAATGCGCAGCTGCGTTTCGCTGATGCGCCTGATCCGAAACATCGCTCGCGAATGGGTCGTGGCAGTGTCGATCACATTGCTTTGCAGGTACCCGACCGCGATACGTTACTTGCTTACTATAAAAAAGCCCAAGCGCTTGGCTTAGACATTGAAATGTATCGTGACCGTGGCTGGTTCCAAAGTATTTACGTGCGTGATGCTGCCGATAACCGGATTGAGCTCGCCACCATCACACCTGGTTTTAACCTAGAAGAACCAGCTGAAACAATGGGTAATCAATTGTCCTTACCGCCACACTTTGCTGACCAAACCGCCGCGGTCACAAAATGGTACGCCGACCATGACGTCCATTTTGACGAAGTGGCCCGCTTTGGCGGCGCACCGATGAACTAAAGTACAACCAAAACTAAAGAGGCACCTAAGACAAACGTTACTTTGTCTTAGGTGCCTCTTTGATGTTGTTTTCTGATTTTCAATAGCGGAAACGTGGGACAAGAGTCAAGTCGCTGTGCAGAGGACGAGTGATACCGGGTTGAAGCCCAACCCGTACGGCAGTTCTAGGTCTGACTCACGACTTCCGAATTTTATCCCACGCTCTTTAGATTTAGATGCCGTACTCTTTTTGCGCTAGCTCGATTTGTTTAGTCATTCTTAACCGTGCTGCTTCATCTGCCGGTTCATGTCCGAGCATGGCAATTTGATCGCGACTCGCGGCAATTGCTGCAGCCCGTAGCATTCTGTTTTTTTCTTCTAAAGACGCTGTTTTTTCGAAAAGCAATGAATTATTATCATATTTTTGCCAAAGCTCATTCATTATCTGCATTTCTTTGCCATTTTTAATCGTCATTCTCAATCCTCCAAATGAGTCTCGAATGTCACTACGTTTTTAAATCCACAAATAATTGAAACGGAATCCGAGCCAAAATCACTTTGCCTTAGATACCATATTCCTTCTTTGCTTCTTCCAACTGTTTAGTCATTCTTACACGTGCTGCTTCGCTTTCGAGATTATGTCCAAGCATGGCAATTTGATCGCGACGTGCTGCAAGTGCAGCAGCTCGTAGCATTCTGTTTTTTTCTTCTAAAGACGCTGTTTTTTCGAAAAGCAGTGAATTATTATCATATTTTTGCCAAAGTTCATTCATTATCTGCATTTCTTCACTATTTTTAATCGTCATTCTCAATCCTCCAAATGAGTCGTATCTGGAACTAAGGGTCGTTTGTCTGCAAAATCCTGAGCACTGATGAATTCAGTCATTTTACGTTGTTGCTGTTCCCAAAGAACCAGCAAGTAGCTTATTTTCTCAGATGCCATGCCTAGGTGACTGATATGCCAATTTGTCAAATACGTTAAATTCACATTTATTGACTCATAAGAATGAATCAAAAATGTTTTAGGTACATAACTTGATAGCGGCCTTGAATAATATTCCATGCGTCGCGAGGTTGGCTATAAGTATACACAATTTTAACCACGTAGCCAGCATTGATAACTTTCTGTACACGTTCAAGTGAACTATGGGCAACAAACGTAGAGTCGTAAATAAAATTATACTTATGTTTCTTCGCATAGTTGAAACATTTCGTTAGCAAATAACCAATTGCCGGCTGAAACTCAGCAGCATTATCACCCGTATATTCTGAAAAATAATGTCTAAAATCATCTGGATCCAAGCGTGCATAAATATGTTGGTACCGTGGATACAAGTAGTCTAACAACTCTGTTTTACCTGATCCTGGCGTACCGGCCGAAAAAATCGCTACCTTTTTGTGACCCTGGCCTTTTTTAATGTCACTAAATACATACTTCAAACACTGATCAACATACTGTTCAGCATCCAAGCGATGTTTTTTCCGCCGTGTTTCAAAATCCGTTACTTCAAATGACTCAGAATCATCCTTAATGGATTGTTCCCAGCCGCTTGTTACTAAACCTTCGACCACCACCCACGTTACCATCGCACTGCACCTCATCAACTTTTAGTCTCGTCAATAAGTACATACGCATTGCAGGCGCATTTTCTTCTCACATATAAAAAATCGTCGCTGCCTCAACCTGAATACAGGCTGAAGCAACGACGATTTTAACTTTACTAAGTTTTTTGGGCACTGAGTAGTTTGTCTCTGCGCTATCGCAGGCACAAATGTTAGAACAAGCTCAACTGATTTTCATCAGGTAGATCATCAAGCACATGATTCTCAGTTAGGAAATCAATGATTGTCGCTGAAACTTTACCACGCTTACTCAAGTCTTCCTTTGACAGAAATGGCTTTTCTTCACGAGCAGCAACGATTTGTTTAGCAACGTTATCCCCAAGTCCTGGAACGGCATTAAACGGTGCGATTAATGTCTCGCCATCAATAATCCAGTTTTGCGCATCAGAACGTTCGACATCGATCATCTTAAATGAGTAACCACGTTCCAACATTTCGTTTGCTAACTCAAGGACGGTTAACAAATTCTTTTCTTTCGTGGAAGCGTCATTCCCTTTATCCATGATTGTCTTCATGGCAGCCTTAACCGCATTTTTACCCCGAGACATGGAAACTAAATCAAAGTCATCCGCCCGCACAGAGAAGTAGGCAGCGTAATACAGCATTGGGAAGTAAACCTTAAAGTAAGCCACCCGCAATGCCATCAAAATATACGCTGACGCATGGGCCCGTGGGAACATGTACTTAATCTTCAAACATGAATCAATGTACCACTGTGGTACGTTTGCTTCCCGCATGGCATCTTGCCATTCATCAGGAATCCCACGACCTTTACGCACGTGTTCCATAATTTGGAAGGACATTTCGGAGTCTAGGCCGTAGTTGATCAAATCGGTCATGATATTATCACGACAACCGATCACGTTGGCAATCGTCGCCGTACCGTCTTTGATCAACTCTTCCGCGTTTCCTAACCACACGTCAGTCCCATGTGATAATCCGGAAATTTGTAGTAACTCAGAGTAGTTTTTCGGATGTGTTTCTTCTAACATCCCCCGGACAAACCGCGTTCCGAATTCCGGAATCCCTAACGTCCCTGTCTTACTGAAGATCTGTTCTTCGGTCACACCTAAGACCTCGGTGCCGGAAAACAGTTGCATAACCCCAGGATCATCGGTTGGAATGGTCTTTGGTTCGATACCAGACATATCTTGCAATGTCCGGATCATGGTTGGATCATCATGTCCCAGAATATCGATTTTTAAAATGTTGTCATGGATCGAATGGAAATCAAAGTGCGTCGTTTTCCAAGCCGCATCCTGATCATCCGCCGGATACTGAATCGGCGTGAAATCGTAAATATCCATATAGTCTGGCACAACGATAATCCCGGCTGGATGTTGACCCGTCGTCCGTTTGACCCCGGTGGCACCACTCGAAAGTCGATCTACTTCAGCCTGTCGATAGGTCACTTCATGATCACGTTCATAACCTTTGACATAACCATAGGCTGTTTTATCTGCCACGGTACCAATGGTTCCGGCACGATACACATTGTCCTCACCAAACAAGACCTTGGTGTAATTATGGGCAATGGGTTGATAGTCACCAGAGAAGTTCAAATCAATATCGGGCACCTTATTCCCTTTGAATCCTAAGAACGTTTCAAACGGAATATTTTGACCATCTTTAGTCAATTCCGTACCACATTCGGGACATTTTTTATCGGGCAAATCATACCCCGAACTGTATTCCCCATGTGTAAAGAATTCACTGTGTTTACATTCTGGATTTGGGCACAGATAATGCGGCGCCAATGGGTTAACTTCCGTGATTCCAGCAAAAGTGGCAACCACAGAAGACCCAACTGATCCACGCGACCCAACCAAGTACCCATCCTTGTTAGACTTATGCACCAACCGTTGCGCAATCAGGTAAATAACGGAGAACCCGTTCCCAATGATTGACTTCAACTCACGATCAACACGTTTTTGAACAAGATCTGGCAATGGATCACCGTATAACTCATGCGCACGGTTCATTGTCCGCGACCGCATTTCATCTTCGGCACCTTCCATTCGTGGTGTGTACAGCTTATCTTTCAGCGGATGCACATCATCGACCATATCAACGATCTTATTCGGATTCGTCACCACTAATTCAGTCGCTTTTTCGTCGCCTAGGAAGCTAAATTCCTTTAGCATTTCATCAGTCGTCCGAAAATGGACATCAGGTAAGGAATGACGGTTCAGTGGATTGGCACCACCTTGAGAGCTAATTAGGATCTTTCGATAAACAGCATCATGTGGATCCAAATAATGAACATCCCCGGTCGCAACCAACGGTTTGTCCAACTCATCAGCTACCTCAACCAAGGTTTGAATGATTTCTTCTAACTTGGCGTTGTCATGAATCAATTCGCCTTCGATTAAAGGCTTGTAAAGGGGCTTAGGTTGCACTTCCAGGTAGTCATAATACTTCGCCCGCTTCAAAGCTTCTTCCTTACCTTTTTGCATCGCAGCTTCAAACACTTCACCAGAAGAACAAGCCGAACCAACCAACAGTCCTTCTCGTAAACGATTCAGTTCACTACGCGGCACCCGCGGTACCCGGTAGTAATACTTAATGTTCGACAAGGAAACCAGCTCGAACAGATTTTTTAAACCAGTCTGCGTTTGGGCGATCACAGTTGCGTGAAATGGACGGGCATGTTTATAAGCGTCGTTATCGCTCATGTGCTCATTTAATTGATCATGGTACACAATGTCGTAACGCTTCTCAGCATCTTTCAAGAAAATCATTGCCAGGTAACCAGTTGATTCTGCATCAAAAATGGCACGGTGATGGTGTTCCAAAGACACATTGAATTTTTTAGCCAATGTGTTTAACCGATACCCCTTCAAGGTTGGGTATAAGAATCGTGCCAGCGTCAACGTATCAATAATCGGATTACTGATTTCAGGCATGCCATGACGGACATACCCAGTATTCATAAAGCCGACATCAAACGTCACGTTATGACCAACCAGAATTGCGTCACCATACCACTCGCGGAACAGTTTAAAGACTTCTTCTTCCGTCTTTGAACCGGCCACCATGGCATCGGTGATACTCGTCAAATTAGTCGTTGTCTCTGATAAATGGAATCCTGGATCGATAAATTCTTCAAATTGCTCTAAGACATTACCGTCGCGCATCTTCACCGCTGATAATTCGATGACTTTATCATAAATTGCGGATAATCCCGTGGTTTCCACGTCAAAGACGACATACTCATGACCCTTTAGTTCCTCATGTGCATCATTGATACCGATGGGTTCCCCATCATCCACTAGGTTAACTTCCACCCCGTATAACATCTTGATGCCTGCTTTTTCAGCAGCATGAAAGGCGTCCGGAAAGCCTTGTAGCCCAGCATGATCAGTAATGGCTAATGCTTTATGTCCCCATTTTGCAGCGCGTTCCACAAAGTCACCGATATTATTGGTGGCGTCCATGGTACTCATCTGTGTGTGCAAATGTAGTTCGACTCGTTTACCATCTTCTGGCGCAGTGTCTTCTCGTTCAGTATGCGTAATTACCTGCAGGTCATTGGCGATAATGGCCAAATCTCTGGAGAAATTATCTTCTTGAACAGAACCGCGAACTTTAACCCACGCCTTTTCGGGAATTGCCGCAAAGTTAGCTTCATCGTCTTCATTACGTGAGAATTTCTTCACTAAAAATGAAGAGGTGTAGTCCGTGATCTTTAAGGTCAATAACTGCCGTCCTGAACGCAAGACCCGGATTTCCTTGGCAAATACATATCCAGAAACGGTCACACTTCGTTCTTCCTCAGTGATTTCGTCCATCCGCCGAGTGGGTTCGTCATCTTTGATTTTGCGCCCCATCGAAACTGGACCGTTGACAGTTGGTGCACTCGACTGATTGGCTTTGTTTTTCGCAATCACAGCTGCAGCCTTCGTCACCATTTCTTCGTCACGTTTTGCTTTGACTTCCTGAAACGCTGCTAATCGCTCAGCTGACGCAGCCTCATCAACTGTCGTCGTGAACGCCAAGCTGCCAAATCCGAGACGGCGGTAAGTACTGGTCAACGCATCCAAAGTTGCGCCGCTCAAAAAGTCAGCGACTACCTGATTAGGCGCTGTAATGACGACCTGATCCCCATTTAGCGCAGGTTCCACACCTTCACACAGTTGACGGGCAAATTGCTCGTTCAAACCACTATGACTAACCGCCCAACGCCAATAACGATCAACGTTTTCAATGTCAGTTGCAGGATGATCTGTTTCGATAGTGAATTCTACAGCAGCAATTTCAGCAAACGCCTGGTTTAAATGTTGCGCAAAAACATTGAAAGCCTCAAACGGTAAGATATCTGCAAAATGAAACACAAAGCTCCAGGCCTTACGCTGTTCATGAACCGTTAAATTGCGGATCTCGCCTTGTGCAAAAGCGGCTGTTTGTGTTTGTTCTTCTAAATTAAGTTGCTCCAGCAGCTTTTGAAATAATTCGTGTTGATTCAGCGCCACGTGAATGCGGCCTCCCCATCTGTAAATACTTAAGCGACATAAAGCGCGACAAAGGGCATTGCCGCTGTCAAAAAATGACTAAGCAATCCCCTTAAATAAAATCCCGAGTGTTTCAGTTAATTCTTCTTTACGAACTTCAACTGTTTCACCAGTTTTACGTAACTTCACTTCAACAATCCCATCGGCAGCTTTCTTACCAACCGTTACGCGCAGTGGCAAGCCAATCAAATCTGAATCAGCAAATTTAACACCAGCACGTTCAGTCCGATCATCTAGCAGAACTTTATACCCTGCTTCGGTCAAGCTTGCTTCTAGTTCATCAGCTAATTCACGTTGTTCGTCATTCTTACTATTAACTGGAATGACATGAATATCAAATGGCGTAATCGACTTCGGCCATGCTAAACCGTTCTCGTCAGCTGACTGTTCTGCAATCGCAGACAGCAAGCGACTAACCCCGATCCCATATGAGCCCATGATGACATCTTGTTGACGCCCATTTTCATCCAAGACCTGTGCACCTAATGACTTCGAGTAGCGTGTTCCTAATTTGAACACATGACCGATTTCAATCCCGCGAGTGAATTTCAAGACACCTTGGCCATCCGGTGAAACATCCCCTTCTGAAACTAAGCGAATATCAGCATATTGATCAACGCGGAAATCGCGATCCAAGTTAGCATTAATGTAATGGAAACCATTTTCATTGGCACCGACTGGCATATTCTTCAAATCAGCAACATCTTGGTCAGCGATAATCTTAATATCTTCCCCAACACCAACAGGTCCCAGTGACCCAAAGTCAGCACCTAAGAATTGCTCAGCCTGTTCAGTTGTTGCCATTACTAATTCAGTTGCTTCAGCCACATGGGTCAATTTCGTTTCGTTGACTTCATGATCACCACGGATCAGCGCTAAGACTGGTTCATCATCGGCCATGTACAACATTGACTTCAACGTTTTGGCTGGATCGATATCTAGACGCGTCGCAATTTCTTCAATTGTCTTCTCGCCTGGTGTCGCAATCTTTTCTAAGTCATGCACTTCTTCATGTGACTTCTTTGGAACATACAAACTCGTTGCCGTTTCAATGTTAGCCGCATAATCACTGCCATCTGAGTAAGCAATCGTATCTTCACCAACGGCAGCAATCGCATTGAACTCCCGTGATTCTTTACCACCCATGGCACCAGAATCAGCTAAAATTTCCCGATAATCCAAGCCACAACGGTTGAACACATTACGGAAGGCAACTTCCATCTGCTTAAAGACCTTATCCAAACTGTCTTTGTCGCTGTGGAATGAGTAAACATCGAGCATCATAAATTCGCGACCACGTAGCAAACCATAACGAGGGCGATCTTCATCACGATACTTTTGTTGGATTTGGAACATAACCAGTGGCAACCGCTTATATGACTTAACTTCATCACGAATGAAACTCGTAAAAGTTTCTTCATGGGTTGGTCCTAAGATCAGGTCACGGTCATGACGATCCTTCAACTTATACATCGTTTGTCCGTATGAATCATAACGGCCAGACTGCTTCCATAAGTCAGCTGGTAATAACGCAGGTGCTAACATTTCGACAGCATCGATGTTTGCCATTTCTTCACGAACGATGTTTTCAATGTTACGCATTACTTGAAATGCTAATGGCAGATAAGCATACACACCAGCAACAACGGGCCGAATATAGCCGGCCCGCAGCATCATCTGGTGACTTAATGCCTCTGCGTCACTTGGCGTTTCCTTTAAAGTAGGAATCAACATTTTGCTTTGTTTCATGGATACGATCTCCTCAGTTTTTGGGACAAGTGCCCCCGATTTTCTCTTAATTGCTAAATTTAGTGAATAAAGTACCGCATGATGTCATTCCAGGTAACCAGAATCATCAAGAACATGACGAAACCAAAACCAATAATGGTAATGACCCCTTCTGTTCGTTGTGAAATTGGCTTTCTGCGAATGGCTTCCACAAGGTTCAATAACAGTTTACCACCGTCTAATGCGGGAATTGGCAACAGATTAACGATCCCCAGGTTAAGGGATAAGAATCCTAACCAATATAAGATGCCGCTCCAGCCAGCCTGCGTTGCCGTTGCAGTATTTGCATAAATGGCCACTGGACCGCCTAAATCATTCAGACTAAAGTGTGTAAACAAATGCCCCAACGCTGCAAACAGCATCGTTGTCGTGCTCCAGAAGCCACCGAATAACTTAGCCGCTAGACTGGTATCCAAACCACGTTTAATCCCAACTGTCCGCACTTTTTTACCATTCACTTGACTGATTTTAGGTTTGACTGTCACGTTATGCGTGCCACCAGCACGTTTAACGGCTAGCGTCAGGGTCTTTTTATCAGTACCCGTAATCGCGGTCGTCACAGACTGCCAGGTATCGGTGCGATGGTTGTTCACAGCTGTAATTTGATCACCGCTGCGTAATCCTGCTGCACGCGCCGGGGTATCTGCCAGCGTGCCCGAAATAACGTTACGGTTACTAGCCACGCCACCCATCGTAAAGCCCATAATCGCAAATACCAACCATGCCAAAATAAAGTTATTCAGCGGGCCAGCAAAGTTCGTTAAAATTCGATTCCATAACGTTGCTGATTGAAATTGCACATCACGCGGTGCAATCAACACCTCTGTGCCATCTCGTTCAATAATGGTCGCATCATGATCAACTGGGTAACGACGCACTTCTGATTCGTCACCATTTTCGTAACCTTCAATCACCAGCTCATCGACCAGATCCGCTTTCGTAACAATCACGGGAATGCCGTTAAACAATGTAGTTTGATCACTAGCATTAATGCGATTAACGGTTCCATCCGTTCCTGTCATGATACTGATGGGGGTGCCTGGCTGCAGCTGGTCATCTTCATCTTCAGCAGCGCCGGCCATTCGTACGTAGCCACCTAATGGTAATAATCGAATGGTGTATAGCGTGCCGTTACGACGCGTCCAAAACAATTTGGGACCCATCCCGATGGAGAACTCACGCACAAGGATGCCTGACCGTTTGGCAAAGTAAAAATGTCCAAATTCATGAACAATCACTAAAATCCCAAAAACAACAATAAAAGCAAGAATAGTTTTCAGCATTCACATGCATCCTTTCTGTACGCTGTTAACAGAAGCCTAAAATAGACCAACAAGATGTAACAATGGCAGTACAAACAGTAAACTGTCGAACCGATCTAAAATGCCACCATGTCCTGGTAAGATTTTACCGGAATCCTTAACACCATAAAAACGTTTCAATGATGATTCAACTAAATCACCCAATTGCCCAGCAATACTAAATAACAAGGTCAAAACAGCCATTACAGGCAAACTATAGTGTTGTGGGAAGAAGTAAACCCACACAGTCCCGACAATTACTGCAACAACTGTTCCGCCAATGGAACCTTCCCAGGTTTTGTTTGGGGAGACCTGGGGTGCCAACTTGTGCCGCCCTAATTTCCGGCCCACCATGTAGGCACCAGAATCAGTTGTCCAGATCACAAATAAAATGTAGAACAGCGTACTTAAACCGGCATAACGTGCCTGTACAAAGTAGTAGAAACCTGTTCCAATGTACAACATTGCTAGCGTCAAAACCCCTGCATCATCGAAGGAAAAATGATTACGGGTAAACACCGTGTGCAACAGTAGCATCATCACGATGATGAAGAACAAAAAGTGACGGTTTAAAAATGCTGGCATAAATGAGAGCCAAACATCAGGTACTAACAGAACCAATAAGCCTAGAAAACTAATAAAGGCTTCTGGTGAAACCACTAGCTTCTTTTTCATCACCAAAACTTCGCCCATCGCAACGCCGCCTAAGACGATGGCTGCTAACTGAATCAACCACCCACCATAGATAATGACGGGAATAAAAATCAATAATGCAACAATTGCTGTAATTACTCGTGTACGCATGCTTTAAAACTCCTTATTAACATAGTCACCTACGTTTGTTTGAATTATTTCTTAACGCCGCCAAAACGTCGGTCACGTTGTTGATACTGACTAATTGCGGCTTTTAACTGTGTCTCATCGAAGTCTGGCCAAAATGCATCTGTGAAGACAAGTTCGCTATAGGCAATTTGCCAAAGCAAGAAATTAGAGATGCGTTCTTCGCCACTCGTGCGAATCAATAATTCAGGGTTATTGTATGGTGCAAGTGAAGCTGTCATTAAAGCCCCAGCAACCGTCTCCTGATTAATATCTGTAGGCTGCAATTCGCCTTGTTGGACACGCGTCGCAATGGTCTGCATTGCCGTCACAATTTCTGCTTGGCCGCCATAGTTCAACGCAAAGTTTAACACCATTCCGGTACAGGCAGCTGTATCTGCCATCGCATTGTTGACCGCCTGTTGCGTTTTTTCTGGTAATTGATCAATGTAACCCATCACGTTCACGCGAACGTTTTCTTTCACCAAATCTGGTACAAACGTATCGAAGAAATCGACTGGCAATTGCATCAAGTAATTCACTTCAGTACTTGACCGCTTCCAGTTCTCCGTCGAGAAAGCATACAGTGTCAGCACTTTCACGCCTAAATGACTGGCTGCCATCGTGATTTTTTTAACGGTGTTCATGCCCTCTTTATGTCCGGCAACCCGTGGTAGATGACGCTGCTGCGCCCAGCGACCATTGCCATCCATGATGATCGCAATGTGATTGGGAACTCGAGTCGCATCAACGGTCACTTCAGAAGTTTGCGGTACACTTTTTTTTCGTCCAAACAAAACTTTGTCCACCTTTCCGTTCATTCACATTCATTCATTTTACCAAAAACACAATCGTTTTACATTAAAACGACCAGACAATGTCGCCAAGCAACACTCATTTTCAATTTCTACTGGCTGCATAGCGACATGTTTGTTTTAAAAGTGGGCTCGTTTTTTTACTTACGCGCGAGTTAAAAAAAGACCCTGCTTTGAATGCTGTGCATTCAAAACGGGGTCTTCTTTCGCTCTGTTCTAAACTGTCATTAATTCTTTTTCTTTATCTGCTGCAATTTCTTCAACGTGCTTGATGCCAGCATCCGTAATTTTTTGCGTTTGGTCTTCTAAGTCATGCAATTGATCATCAGTGAAGTTACCATTTTTGTGACCCTTCTTCAATGAGTCCATTGCATCACGACGGACGTTACGCACAGCAACCTTAGCTTCTTCAGCCTTAGCATGCACCTGTTTAGCCAGGTCCTTACGTGATTCTTCAGTCAACTGAGGGATCACCAACCGAATGGCAGAACCATCATTGGCCGGGTTGATCCCTAAGTCAGACGTCAAAATCGCATGTTCGATGGCATCCAAACTTGATTTATCAAATGGCGTTACCAATAACACACGGGCTTCAGGAATTGTGACTGAAGCCATTTGGTTAATTGGCGTTGGTGCGCCATAGTAGTCAGCTGTCAAACCTGACAGTAGACCCGCATTGGCACGGCCGGCACGAATATTACCAAGCTCACGTGTCAGTGCGTCGCCTGCTTTAGCCATTCGTTCTTGTGCATCTTTTAAAATAGGTTCATTAACAGCCATTTTTAGTCCTCCTTAACGGTTGTTCCGATGTTCTCACCCTTAACAACCTTCAGTACGTTACCAGGTTCGTTAAAATTGAAGACAACCAATGGAATGTTGTTTTCCATGGATAATGACGTTGCCGTCGTGTCCATGACGTGTAAGCCTTTGTTGATGATGTCTAAGTGCGTCAATGAATCAAATTTAACAGCGGCTGGATCCTCATTAGGATCAGCAGAGTAAATTCCATCCGTACCATTCTTGGCCATCAGGATTGCATCGGCGTTGATTTCAGCAGCCCGCAAAGCAGCTGTCGTATCAGTTGAGAAGTAAGGTGAGCCAGTCCCACCAGCAAAGATAACCACGCGGTCTTTTTCCAAATGACGAACAGCCTTCCGCCGAATGTATGGTTCAGCGATTTGACGCATTTCAATAGAGGTTTGGACCCGCGTCGGTACCCCCATACTTTCTAAACTATCTTGTAATGCCAAAGCATTCATAATCGTTGCGAGCATCCCAACATAGTCAGCCTGGGCGCGTTCCATACCCATTTCGGAACCAGCTTCACCACGCCAGATATTACCACCACCGACGACAATCGCGATTTGTACCCCTAAAGCGTACACTTCTCGCAATTCTTCAGCGACAGTTTTGATTTTAGGTGGGTAAATTCCGAATCCTTGTTCACCAGCCAATGCTTCACCACTCAGTTTCAGCATGACACGTTTATACTTCACATCATCCATTGGTCATTTCCTCCTGACATTAACCACTAATGGGTATCCACAAAAAAGGCGCACATTAAAGTACGCCTCCGTTTAATTACTTGATTTGGCCCATAACTTCTTCAACGAAGTCGTTGCCCTTCTTTTCCATACCTTCACCAACTTGGTAACGGACGAAGGAAACAACCTTAGCATTCTTCGATGAAACGTACTGGTTAACAGTCTGGTCACCATCTTTAACGAATGGTTGGTCATTCAATGAAATTTCAGCCAACCACTTGTTCAAGCGGCCTTCGATCATGCGTTCCTTGATGTTGTCTGGCTTGCCAGCAAGGTCGTCTTCATTAGAAAGAACTTCCTTTTCGTGAGCCAAACGGTCAGCAGGAACATCTGTCCGGTCAACATATTCAGGGTTGATTGCGGCAACGTGCATCGCAACGTCCTTAGCAGTTTCAGCGTCGCCGCCTTCAAGAACAACCAATGAAGCAATTGAACCACCCATGTGTAAGTATGAACCAAACACTTGGTCATCAGTCTTTGAAACAACTTCGAAACGACGTAAGCTGATCTTTTCACCAGTTACTTGTGTTGCTGAGATAACAGCATCGTTTAACGTTTCGTTTTCGTTAGCCTTTAACTTCAAAGCGTCATCAACAGAAGCTGGCTTTTCTAAAGCAATCTGGTCAGAAACCGTCTTTAGTAAGTCTTTGAATGTGTCGTTTGAGGCAACAAAGTCTGTTTCAGAGTTCAATTCAACGATTGCAGCGCTGTCATCATGAATGGCAACTTCTGTTAATCCTTCAGCAGCAATCCGACCACTCTTCTTTTCGGCCTTTGCAATTCCCTTTTCACGCAGGAAATCCAAAGCTGCGGCTTCGTCACCATCAGTGGCAACGAGGGCCTTCTTAGCGTCCATGATACCGACACCGGTTTTTTCACGTAAATTCTTAACTTGAGCTGCTGTAACTGCCATGTTTGATGGCCTCCTCATATTTTATATGATTAAATCCTACCACAAATCCAGAAAAAAACTGCCTATCAATCTCAGGCCACAACGGTCTTAACTGATAGACAGCCTAAGGTTTATGCTTAGTTGTTTGTTTTAGTGTTGTCGCCTTCAACGGCTTCAACGATGTCTTCCATTGAGTCGCCTGACTTAGCGGCTTGTTGGTCGTCACCTTGGTCTTCGCCTTGACGGCCTTCGATGATAGCATCAGCCATCTTAGAAGAGATCAAGCGAATAGCACGGATTGCATCATCGTTTGATGGAATGATGTAGTCGATGTCGTCTGGGTCAGTGTTCGTGTCAACCATAGCAACAATCGGAATGTTCAACTTGTGTGCTTCTTGAACAGCGATTTGTTCCTTACGAGGGTCAACGATGAACATTACGTCAGGAATACCAGGCATGTCTTCGATACCGCCAAGGAACTTTTCAAGCTTTTCACGTTGCTTCGTTAATAAAGCAACTTCCTTCTTTGGCAAACGGTCGAAAGTACCATCTTCGTCCATCTTCTTTAAATCCTTCAACCGCTTGATCCGCGTTTGAATGGTGTTCCAGTTAGTCAACGTACCACCAAGCCAACGGTGGTTTACGAAGTACATACCGGCACGAGTTGCTTCTTCTTCGATTGAGTCTTGAGCTTGCTTCTTAGTACCAACAAATAAGATGTTAGCACCTTTAGCAGATTCGTCCTTCACAAAGTTATAAGCAACATCAGCCATCTTCACCGTCTTTTGCAAGTCGATGATGTAGATACCATTCCGTTCAGTAAAGATGAACTTCTTCATCTTAGGGTTCCAGCGACGCGTTTGGTGACCAAAGTGGACACCGGCTTCAAGCAATTGTTTCATTGAAATAACAGCCATGTGTTAATTCCTCCAAATAAAAGTGTTTTTTCCTCCCCCACGTTCATCTGCTCGCCTAACCCATCCCTGGGCACCTAGGCTCACATCCAGTGAGGTGTGAATTGGTTTTGAGCCGTTGATTAGTATACCAAACGTCCCTTACCGTGACAAGGCTTTGCATACATTTTTCGCCAACAAATTCAGAGGGTAATCCCATGCGCATGTAAAAACGCAATTTTTTTCGGACGCGGTTGATGTTTGAACGCATATTCAGCTTTTAGAGCGGCTGACTTATCGGGAAATGCTTCTGCATACAATAACTTTAACGGATGGCGTGATGCCGGTCGGGTGTACTTTGCCCCCAGCCCTGCTTGGTGCGTTGCGAACCGACGCCCCACATCATCTGTGAAGCCACCGTATAATGTATTGTCTGCACATAATAGTACATAAAAGTAATACGGTTTACTCATTTAGCCGCCTGATTTCCATACAACAAATCATGCACATGCCCGATGTAGTCACCTTGATCATCTGCCACCAACAATGGCGGTAAAATCTTCAGGCCACCTGGTTTCCCGTCTTTAATCGCATCTACCAAAAACATATTAGCTTCTCGTCCTGGCTTTGGATAAACAAACTGCACCCGTTTTGGCATTAAGCGGTGTTTTTGCAACGTTGCCATCATTTCTAAAAAACGATCTGGCCGAAAAACAAAGTAAGCGTGCCCGGTCATTTTAAGTAACTTTGCGCTGATAGCAACGACCTGCTCTAAATTGGTGGTCAATTCATGGCGCGCAATGGCATAGTGATCATTTGGATTCTTCTGTGATTGCGGTTCATCTACAAAATATGGTGGGTTGCAGGTCACAACACTGGCACTGTCTTGTTTAATCACTGTTGGTGCGTCAGCTAAATCCATATTTAAGACGTCAATTTGATTCGTCAGTTCATTCAACGACACTGACCGCTCAGCCATATCAGCTAACGCCGGTTGCAGTTCCACCAACTTAATTGGTCCCTTTGTTTGATGACTGAAAAAAAGTCCCACGGCACCATTGCCCGCACATAAGTCAACAGTCAGACCACGTCGCGTTCGATCTGGCTTGGCAAAATCGGCCAGCAGCACCGCGTCCAAAGAAAAGGAAAACACATTCGCACTTTGAATAATTTTTATGTCCGCACCATACAACTGATCGATGCGCTCGCCAGGTTTCAACATAACTTCAGCCATAAGCAACCTCCTTTTCTCTGTGATTTACTTGCATTCATTTTGTGAGTTGGTCATAATTCTAACAGACATTATGAGCGAGAACGCGCAGTTAAGTCAACGTTATTTACGCCTGCGACAGTCGTTCAGTCTATTGTGTTAATCAAGGGGGTACTTCACTTTTACCCGCCTCATTAATTTCAACCACATTATTTAGGAGGCACACACGTGTTTTATTCATTTATGCGCGGCCTAGTTCGCGTCATCATTTGGGTGGTTAACGGTCGCCCTCACTACGAACATCGCGACCGTCTACCCGAAGGCACTTACATCTTAGTTGGTCCGCACCGAACTTGGTTTGATCCAATCTATTATGCATTGGCCGGTGCCCCACGTAAATTTTCATTCATGGCAAAAAAAGAATTATTCAAGAACCCGCTTATTCGTTTTGTTTTAGTTCATGCCAACGCATTTCCAGTAGACCGTGACAATCCTGGTCCTTCCGCAATTAAAACGCCGGTTAAAATTTTAAAACAAGGTGAGTTATCCACCATCATCTTTCCCTCCGGCACGCGTCACTCCAGCGAAATGAAAGGTGGCGCCGCAGTCATCGCTAAGCTTGCTGGTGTGCCTTTAGTGCCAACTGTTTATCAAGGGCCACTTACCTTTCGCGGTCTGTTATCACGCAAGCGCGTAACCGTCAGCTTTGGCGATCCCATTTATATCGATCGAAAATTCAAAACTGACGATGCCGGTCAAAAGCAGTTGGATGATCAAATGCAAGCCGCCTTTGATGCACTGGATCACGACATTGACCCAAATTTTCATTATGTTGATCCCGATCAAGCAAAACACGAAGCCTACGTTGCTAAACAAGCGGCTGAAAAAGAAATCGCACAAAGTGAAGCCACACGGTTAAAGAAACTACAGGAACCAGATCATAAAGACTAAGCTCATTTGTCCGCTAAAAAGGCACTCGCAAAAAAATTGCGAGTGCCTTTTCCTGTTTATGCGTTCATATATAAACCAAACCGCTACGCCGACCTGAAACCACCTACTGGGTTAAACCCCAACCCATTCGGTCGTTTCGTGTCTTGCTCGCGGCTTCCCAGTTTATACTTCGCTCTCTTCTTTTAGCAACGCCTCACGTTTATCGGCATCAACTGCGGTTTGCAAACGGTACATGTCATAATAACGCCCTCGCTGAGCTAATAGTTCATCATGCGAGCCACGTTCAACGATGCGACCTTGGTCTAACACCAGAATCTGGTCAGCGTCGCGAATTGTTGACAACCGATGTGCAATCGCAATTGTCGTACGCCCTTGCCGCAATTTCTGCAAACCATCCTGAATCAAGGCTTCAGTTTCTGTATCGATATCCGCTGTTGCCTCATCCAAAATCAACACCTTTGGATTATGCGCAACCGTCCGGGCAAAGGACAATAATTGTCGTTGTCCGCCAGAATAACTCGCACCTCGTTCCAGTACCTTAGCATGATATTTGCCAGGTAGTTGATCGATAAAGTGATCTGCTGACACAAATCTTGCCGCAGCTTCCACCTGTTCATCTGTGATGCTGTCATCAAACATGCGAATATTCGACGCAATATCGCCATAAAACATGAAGGAATCCTGTAGAACTAACCCAAAGTGGCGTCTTAATTCAGCCAAGTCATATTCACGAATGTCCCGACCATCGATTAAAATTTCACCAGAAGAAAATTCATAAAAACGCATTAATACATTAATTGTCGACGATTTACCAGACCCTGTGTGCCCGACTAATGCTAGTGTCTGACCTGGCTTCACTGTAAATGAAACATCATGTAGCACATCATGTTTGCCATCATAACTAAAGTTCACATGACGAAATTCAATTTCACCGCGCGTGATTTTTGCCCCGTCAACAGGCGTCTGCTGCGGCGCATATGTTTCATCATCCATGATTCGCAAAACGCGTGATCCAGCAACGACCCCATCTTGAAAATCAGACAGTGAATCCATCATGTTCGACATCGGATTATAGAAGTTGTTGAGGTATTGAATGAACGCATAAATCGTCCCGGCTAACACAAAATGGTTCATGGCATTAATACCAAACAGCCATAAAACACCCACTTCACCCAGTGCAAACAGCAAATTAATAATCGGCCCTAACAGCAGTGAATTCGTATGAATCATTGCCTGCCGGGTCTCGAAGTAAGCATCATTAGTTGTCGCAAATTCACGATTCATGCGGTGCTCCTGCCGAAATTCTTGAATGACAGAAATTCCGTTAATGGATTCAGCCAATTTTGCATTCAACTCACTCAGTCGCTCCCGCATCGTACGGTACACCCGACTACTAAAGTGTTGGTAATACCAAATCGCAAACATCAGGATCGGTAAAAATGCCAACACCATCCATGCCACTTGTGCGTTTGTGCGATACATCGCCACAAACGACGTAATAATCGAAAACAACGCGACGATGGCTGCGGCAAATAATGACCAGAATGTTTGAAACGACATGGTGTCATTGGTTAGCCGCGATAAAATCGACCCGGCTGGCACCTGATCGAAATAGCGCATCCCCAAAGTGTGCAATTTACGAAACAGCCTAACCCGCACGTTTTCCAACATGCGTTCGCCACCCATGGCATACAGAAACTCCTGTCCAAACTGAAAAATCGCTTTAATGAGTGTCCCTAAAAAGTAAAAGCCAGCGAAAAATAGGACGATGCGTAGCCCAGCATTATGAACACGTAAATACTGATCCATGTAAATCTGCATCAACCGTGGTAAACCTACGTTAATTAAACTAACCAAGAAGGCCAAAACCAAGGCCCAAATAAAATCCCATTTATATGGTGCTGCATAAGGTAACAAACGTTTAATAACCGTGCGTTGTTCCTTGAAGGTCATACTCTTGGCCCACGCAGACTCATGTTTTTCTGCCATTAGTTGTTGCCACCTCCAATCGCATCAGCGAGCTGCTGCTGATCATACATTCGCTTATACCAGCCTTGCTGCGCCATCAACTGTGCATGTGTCCCCCGCTCAGTCACAACGCCATGATCAACCACTAATATTTGATCTGCGTTCACGACCGAGCTTAACCGATGGGCAGCAATGATTGTCGTCTTACCAGCACGATTACTTCCCAAACGTTCTAAAATTTGTGCTTCCGTTTTAGCATCAACTGCGGATAGCGCATCATCTAGAATCAAGAGTTCGGGGTCAATCACTAACGCTCGGGCAATCGCTAACCGTTGTTTTTGACCACCAGACAACGAAACGCCTTCTTCACCGACTTCAGTTGCATACCCTTCTGGCATTTTAGCAACCTCGCTATCAAAGGCCGCTGTGTGCGCTGCTGCAGTGACGGCCGCTTGTGTCATTTCAGGATTACTAAAGGCAATGTTGTCTTTAATGGATGTCGAAAACAAGAAGCTGTCTTGTGGGACATAGCCGATTCGGCCAACATACGCATCCAATTGATAATCGCGGATATCATGCTCGCCCATCGTGATTTGCCCATCATAATCATCAAATTGCCGCAGCAGTAGCTTGATAATTGAAGATTTACCAGCACCCACACGACCAACGATGCCTAGTGTTTGCCCAGCCTTTAGTTCAAAAGAAACGTTTTGCAGCCGCGCCGTTTGGTCACCAGGATAACTAAAGCTCGTCACGTCAAAATTGATGGGTCCCTGCGCAGGCGTTGCCAATGCATCCTGTCGTTCAATAATGCTCGATTTTTCCTGTAACAAGAAGTTGACTCGATCATACGAGGCGTTCCCACGTTCCATCGTGTTAAACAATAGGCCGATGGCAAACATTGGCCAAACGAGCATGCCAACATAGGCGATAAACGTCACCAATTGGCCCAATGTGATAACGCCTGTTGTAACATACCGTCCACCTAAAACGATGGTCGCTACATACGACAAGCCAATGATTAAGGTAATCAGCGGATCAAATAAGGCATCCAAGAAATTCGTGTAGCGATTGATTTTAATTGTTTCCGTTACTTGTTGCTCAAAATCAGCCTCATCCTGACGTTCTTGACCAAGCGTCTTGATGACCTTGATACCTTCGATACTCTCCTGTGCCTTATTATTTAACCGAGAAAAAGCCGCCTGCGACTCACCAAAAGCCACATGAATCTTCGTGCCCACATAGCGTGCAACGACCGCAATCAAGGGTAGCGGCAAAACCGCTAAAATCGTTAGGCGCCAATTAACTAAAACAAACATGGCAATCAACGTGGTGCCACCTGTAATGATGGAGTCGGCAAACTGCAGAATCCCGCCGCCGGCCACCCGTTGAATGGCTGTTAAATCATTTGTCGCATGGGCCATCAAATCTCCTGTGCGATATCGTTGGTAAAACGCAGTGTCCATTTGCATAAAATGTTCGTATAACCGCGCCCGCAACGTTTTTTCAAGCTTGGCAGCGCCACCCCAAATGGCCGTTCGCCAGATATAGCGCGCCCCATATGCCAATAACGCGACGACAACCATGATGACCAATGCCCAGGCAAGTTTCACGGCTGTTAACGTCCGCTTGCTCATCATATCGACTAATTCCCCAATCAAACGGGGCGGTACAATTCCTAAGATAGCTGTCATAAACAGCCCAAAAAGACCACGCATATACACACGCCACTCATCTTTAAAGTACCAGGATAATTTTCGAAAAATTGACAAAAGCTCACCGACTTTCATTATTTATGAGAATACAAAAAACGGGCTGGAATGAATCCCGCCCGTTTGCTAGCAATTCTAGATTAACTGTTGCGTGCTTGACTTTGCATCGTTGCTAACATCTGCTTAAGCTTCTTTTCAGAAGGCTTTTGGCCCATTTGCAACATCATCGTCCGAAGCATTTCTTCAGAAATCGGAGGATTATTCTTAAGGTAGTTTTGCATGTAACGGCGAGCGAAGAAAAAGCCGCCGACAACGCCAGCCACTGCCGCTAAGATGACAATTAAAATCCACAACCCTGTTGACATCGAAAGACCCTCCTTTACGGTTTATTAATTACATTATCTTATATTACACAACATCACTGGGCTTGAAAACCCTTTACTAAAATAAAAATCCCCAAATAATAGCGTGATCTTGCTTAATCGTCTCTTAATCCTTTTTTACGTTGAACTTCCCGTACCTTTTCAGGCGTAACTTCTTTACCCTCTTTGTCGAACACTTGCATCATCTCAACTTGAGATTTGAAAGCTTTACGGAAATTCGCTAAAAACTCTGCACGTAGTTTCTTTTGTTCAGCTTGTTCAGCCTCTGTTAAACCGGTCTCTTTTTGTTTATGCGCCAACTCATTGATCCGAGCGCGCAACTTTTCTGCATCCATAACTAATCACTTCCCATTAAGAACTTCGGTGATTAGTATACAGGACTTTTCAAAAAAAGAGAACAAATTGGTTCAAACGCGAACATTTGTTTGACCGAGGCGCTCACTTGTGCTAAATTTTAAGTATTAAAGCTGTGCTGCACAAGGAAAGTAACCGGTTTTACAGACAGCGACTTACTGAACAAATAATTAATGAGGTGGACAAGGCATGTCGAGAAGCTCAGAAAGTAAACAAATGGCCGTTTTACGGTTCATTCATGAACGTGTTAATGAAAAAGGTTATCCGCCGACCGTCCGTGAAATCGGAGAAGCCGTTGACCTGTCATCAACTTCAACGGTCCATGGGCACATCGATCGCTTACAGAAGAAAGGCTTATTGGTGAAGGACCCTACTAAGCCACGTGCCATTGAATTAACAGATGCTGGTTTGGAAATGCTGGGCGTTTCCACAACGCCAAACGAGATTCCGTTGCTTGGGGTCGTTGCTGCCGGTGAACCCATCTTAGCTGTTCAAGATGCTACCGACTACTTCCCCATTCCGCCAGAGCTAACCGAATATGATGGTGACCTATTCATGCTAACCATTCGTGGTGAAAGTATGATCAACATGGGGATCTTAACTGGTGACCGAGTCATCGTACGCCGTCAACAAAATGCTGACAACGGCGACATTGTAATCGCGATGACGGATGAAAATGAAGCCACGTGTAAGCGATTCTTCAAGGAATCAGATCACTTCAGACTACAGCCTGAAAATGACACGATGGCCCCAATTATCTTGAACCAGGTAACCATTCTTGGTAAAGTCGTTGGGTTATATCGCGATTCAATCTACTAAAACAGTCAAAACTTAAGGGGCGTACGAACAAATAAATTTGTTCGTACGCCCCTTTTAGATTTACAAATATAAATAGCGAAAACGTGGGACAAAAGTCAAGTTGCTGTGCAGAGGACGAACCACCTACCGGATTGAAGACCAATCCGTACGATTGTTCTAGATCGTGCTCACGACTTCCCGACTTTTGCCCCACTCTCTGTAGATTTTTGCTTTTTACTGCACTTCACCAGGATATGGCAAAGCAGGTAGCTCGTTAAAATCAAAGTCGGCAATCTCTTCTGCCTTCGTTGTGAAAGTAACGGCCCCTTTTGCTAACATCAAGTTTACCAAACTGTCCTTCTCATGTAACAACACGATTGGTTTCTTCAATGCAGCCGCATATCCGATTTCAAAGGCGGTACCACTATCCACTGAATCCTCAGTAAAGTCTGCTACCGCCACAATCACATCGGCAGCAGTCAATTCTGCCAAATCATGTTCATAAGCGGTCGTTTGCCATTCAGGACTACCAAATGTCAATTCAGGAAATTGGGATGTCCGGGGACTAAAGACATTGCCGACGGTTTTGTTGTCTGCCAACGCCTTTTCTACGCGCTTCACACGGTCTAATTGGTCCTCATCAAAAAATGGGCTTGCTAAGTAAATCGATTTCACGGGTGGTGACCTCCTTCATGTAGTACCTCAAGTATAGCCCACCACAAAATTCACAGCCACAGAATCTTTCACTTATTAACGAACTTCCCGATTATTCTGAACGTTGATTTTAATCATTCGTAGCGGACTAATCTGTTGTGTACTGACCGCAACCTGACCGCCGAGCACATCGACCATGTAACGATCGACAGGATCAAAATTAATGATTTGTACGATCAATCGTTGGTGTAACCGTTCTAAGACTTTGCCTAAAAAAGGCTTCTGTAAATCGTCACACTGCTGACAGCGAATAATAGCACCTGGTATTACCTCTTTTTCCATGGTCGGTTCCTCCTTGGTCTCGTTATGTACAACATTTTTAATGTACCAATATCGTAACGCACACCTTTTTCAAAATCAATATAAAAGCTTATAATAACTATTTGAATTTCATTATGGATAAATGATGTCACTTTTTCCGATGGCACGACCATGGTACACTGATAGCTAAACACAGCTAAGGAGAACGTTCATGATTTTCATTGCAGTCTTTGGTGGTATCGCACTTATCTTAGCCATCTTCTATTTAATTAATTCGATTCAAAACTATGGCACTTGGAAATTGGCAGGCTTGCTATTAATTGTCTTTGCCCTTCTAACCGGCTACGCTGTCACCAACTTGATTCAACACCCCACACGACCACAAAACACTAAACAACCACGTGCGCCTAAACATGGCACCAAAGAAAGTGCGGCAGAACAATCCTCACTAGCTAAAGCAGCTTCTGAATTCAATCCAAACGCAGGTGCCATTAACGGACAAACTGCTTCTGAACAAAAAGTCGCACGCGCAAATGCTGAGTCAGAAATGACGAAGCAGCTTTCCAGCTCTTTTGAAAATTTGGGCACCATCTCTTTTGATGCTGATACAAAAACTTACACGGTACATCCGACCAACTCAGATACAGTTAAAGCGTTGACGCAACTCGAGCAGACACCGGAAGATGCCAAAGAGGCTCATTGGTCAACTCTGGCAGACAACTTACAAAAATCCTCGAAGAATATCAGCCAATCTTTGAAGGCCGACTACACCATCGCCCTGTTAAGTCCTGATCAAGACGGTAAGGTTCTGTTTAGCGCAACAAACGGCAATGTAACCACCGATTTCACAAAGTAATTAACTTAATTTGAACTTTAATAAGGGTTCGAGACAAGCGCGCTGCTTGTTTCGAACCCTTATTATGTTGTCGCGTTTATGAATTCTGCCGTGCAGATGACAAGCGACACTTAGATGCCACTCGGTTTATTTCTGCAATTGGCTGGTTGCTGCAACTAACCCAGACGTTAATGCTTTGGAAACCGTTGCTCCTAACAATTGTTGACTGTGAGCGGAATAAGTCGTTAAACATTCGTTGGCCAGTTTTAGCATGTCCGCGCTCCCCGCCGCCAAACGGATCCGATTTTTATGACTCACCTGATCAATTTCAATCAGCTGCTGCTTAGCCAATTTATCTAACATACGCATCAAACTAGAACGTTCATATCCTAATAAATCTACCAGGTCGTTGATCGAAAGTTCGTCGTAATCCTCTAACGTCAATAAAATATACGCATACGCGGCCGGCATACCAGTCGGTTTGAAATCCTGGTTAGCAATACGGGTAATCTCCCGTGTATACTTTGCCGCCGTAAAATACGAGCAATCTGTATAAAACGTATGTGCCATTTTCATGCCTCCTATAACGTCGGGTGCAAGATAATTTCGTTGATATCAACGTTATTTGGCTGGTTAATCGCGTACAATACTGCAGCAGCCACATCATCTGGCGATAACCGTTGTGTATCTTTGAACGGTTCAGAATCACTTTCGTTGAAGAAATTTGTGTCGGTGAAGGCTGGTGAAACCATCATCGATCTGATGTGATTGCTTGCCTCTTCCAGTCGAAGTCCCGTCATGATTGCTTGAATGGCAAATTTTGTTGCTGAATAAACCGCATTATTCTGACCAACCTGATGCCCTGCAGTTGAATCAGTGGTGATGATTTGGCCGTAACCTTGCTGATGCATAATGGGCAACACTGCCTCGATGCCATATAGAACACCCTTCACGTTAATATCGATCATCGTATCCCAGTCTGTCGAATGCGTCTCTGCTAACCGACCAAACTTCATGATACCGGCATTATTATCCAGCACGTCGATCTGGCCAAATGTGGCACTCGTTGCGGCTATTAGTTTGGCCACCGATTGTTTGTCGCTAACATCTGTGACTTGATAAGCGACTTCACCAGTAAATGAGTCGGTCAGATCATGTGCCAATTTCTGTAACGCTGCTTCGTGGCGGGCAGCAAGCATCACCGAATGCCCTTGCTTAACCGCTGCAATCGCTGTTGCTTTGCCAATGCCACTAGTAGCTCCGGTGATAATAATTGTTTTAGATGTTTTGTTCATCACTAATACCTTCTTTTTGTGTGTATGTACACAGTACACCTAAATATAAGCAACCGTCAAAAAAGAAGCGTGTTTGAGACATCAGTCATCTCTCAAACACGCTTCTTGATTTAAAGATTTAACTAGTGAACAAGTGAGCCAAAATCATTGAACTAGGTACTGCCGTTGCTCATTTTTAATTCCGCCTAAAACATATTTCGCAGAATCATGGCTAATGTCTAACGCACGATCTTGTCCGTTTGTGGGCAGTGAATCTTTAAAGATCCGTTCATATTCAGCAACGGACACCGGCGTTCTTTTATCTAGTAGTGTTTGAATGGCAGCTTTATCGAAGCCTTCTTGATAGTCTGCTTGAATGGTACCAGTAAAGAATTCGCCTTCAGCTCCGGAACCGTAACTAAACAAGCCAAGCTGACTACCTGCATGTAAGTCACCGTGAGCCAGTAACGATAGCAAACTTAAGTACAGTGATCCCGTATAGAGATTCCCAACATGGCGATTCCATAAACGCGCCTGGTCAAATTGGCTCGTTAATTTATCAGCCACAGTTTGATCTTCTGGCAATACTGTACGCAGTGCCTTTAGCCCCATTTTTGAGAATGGTAAATGGAATAACATTGCATCGAAGTCACTGATTTCATGATGATAGGTATCACTAAAACGAGTCCAAACATCTGTGAAGAAATCCGTATAAACATTGGCCGAATAATGACCGTCCACCCGCGCCTCAGTTGCGTAGACAGGTCGCCAGAAATCCATCACATCACGCGTGAGGTAAGTACTTTCATCGCTGATTGCAAGAATTCGCGGATTCTCACTCATAATCATGGCAACAGCACCACCACCCTGAGTAATTTCGCCAGCGGTCTCTAACCCATACCGCGCAATATCGGCGGCAATTACCAAGACGCGTTTGCCGGGATGTGCTTTTAAATAATCTTTGCCTAGTTGTAAAGCCGCAGTGGCAGAATAACAAGCCTGTTTGATCTCAATGGCACGACTATGTTCTGATAATTTAAGCAGATGCTGCAAGTAAACCGCACCAGCTTTTGAATTATCAATCCCAGATTCAGTCGCAAACAAGATGAGGTCAATTTGGTCACGATCTGTCGCATCTAAAATTTGTTCTGTCGCATTTGCTGCCATTGTCACCACATCTTGTGTAGGTGGCACAACAGCCATTTCAGATTGGCCAATCCCAATATGGTACTTGGCAGGATCATCCCCCCGTGCATTTGCTAAATCTGTCATGTCCAACACATAGTGAGGCGTGTAAAACCCCATTTTATCGATTCCAATGGTCATGTTTATCATCCTTTTTAAGGTTTCTCATTAACGTGTGTCTGGCATTCAATAGTGCCTTGTTAACTTTAACCGCTGACCGCTTTACAGTCAAATTCTAGCTTGGTATACTGTTAGTTGCGACATGCCATGGAGAGTTGGCAGAGTGGTAATGCAACGGACTCGAAATCCGTCGAACCGCCTTATAAGCGGCGCGCAGGTTCAATTCCTGTACTCTCCTTACTATCATTGACAACTCCTGCCAAGCAGCGTCATAAACCGCTTGGTAGGAGTTTTTCTTTTTATGATTTGACAGAATATGGCACGCTTTAACAGTTTTAGATAGTAGAACGGGATAGCAGAATTCAGCATACAGAGTCCTTACAAAATGGATCTATGCATTCACCTTCAACGCTTTAGGTAGAATGCCCATTTTTATCTAATCTCCTTAACGATGGAAGAGTTTGGGACATAAGTATCTTGTCCCAAACTCTCTTTTTGATGTACGCACCTAAATAGTGAAAACGTGGGATAAAAGTCAAGTCGCTGTGCAGACTACGAACCACCTACCGGATTGAAGACCAATCCGT
>NZ_JQCB01000009.1:40988-53348 GCF_001437435.1 Furfurilactobacillus siliginis
CTGCTCACGACTTACCGACTTTTATCCCACTCTCTTTTTTACGTCCAAAAATACACAAAAAAAAATCCGAGCTACGAATAGCCCGGATCACCTTACCTATTTGTCTAATCTCGTTAAACTTTAAATAGTGACTTTCAATGATGCACCAAGTCACTGAGAGGATGAGTATTAGTTTCAACTCATTGGAAATACTATAACACATTCAATTCTAAATAGCTAATCGTGACTATCCATCTTAAAAAGCGCACTCAATTCTGCTGCCAAATCTTGTAATCGCGAAGGTTCATTTACCTGAGGTATCTTATAGCCCACAAAGTATGGCGATACCACAAACCGTGGCACAATTTTACAAATCGTTGCGCCATCGACCACATGCACAAATAGATTATATGAATGACAACGCCCGCCAAAGTAGTCGTTCATTAAATAATGAACCACTTTTTGAATCGCATCAGCAAAGGCGTTCTCTTCATTCCCCACCTCACGAACGTTGATTTCGGTGAAGCCCATCACAGGCTCAACTGACACATTCATATCAACAGCACCAACTATTGGTACTGAAATCCCAGAAAAGTTTTTCGCGGTTAATGCGGCATCGACGTCAACGGCTTCCATGCCAACAATTTGCATATGCGGATGACGTAAGCTGCCGCCGGAAAGCGGACCAAAATTTTTATAAAAAGCGACTGACTGATACGCTGGATCCTGTCGCATTTGTCGCCAACACGACAGCGCAAAGTGAAAGATCCGACGGTTTTCAGTCACGGAATAATCAGCAATATCCCCGTTATGATCAGCATTTTCAATCACAACCGTTTGATTTGTCGCCGCTAACGTTCGAAATTTATTTGTTAACCAAATTGAGTCGCCCGACTGTGCCAGAATGTTTTCAAGATGAGCAACATCACAGAATGGGCAATAATCAGCTGCATGAATAATGTTTTCGGGTTTATTTTTGGCTATGGCTGGATCGAATACAAGTTGAGGTTGCATGACTATTTCCGCCTTTTCATGATTTATTCAAACTAAAAAGACGTCGGTCGCCAAACGGCACACGACGTCTTTTATACTGACACACGGATTAGTAATCCATTAATACCAGCGTGTCATAGTCCTTTAATTTTTCAAGTCCATTTAATTCCTTCAGCTGTAGCAAGAAGGCACATCCGACAACGATACCGCCCAATTGTTCAACCAACTTGATGGTTGCTTCAATCGTGCCCCCAGTAGCCAGGATATCATCCGTCACTAAGACCCGTTGACCAGGCTTAATAGCATCTTCGTGCATATATAAGGAAGCAGTCCCATATTCCAAAGCATAGTCTGCCTTAATTGTCGTCCGTGGTAACTTGCCCTTTTTACGTGCTGGGGCAAAGCCAATACCTAATTCATAGGCAACCGGACAGCCAACAATAAAACCACGGGATTCAGGTCCCACAACCATATCAACTTGGCGTTCACGCGCATAGCTCACAATCGTGTCAGTTGCTTGATGATACGCCTCACCGTCACCCATCAATGGTGAAATATCACGAAACATAATCCCTTTTTCAGGATAATCGGGAACAGTTGCAATGTACTTTGTTAAGTCTAAGGCCAATTTTCACAGCTCCTTTAAGCTTTGCTCATGGCTCCCAGCAACCATTGTTTCAGTTGGGGAGTCTTCGAATAGAGTAATTTTTCTTCGGTATCGATTCGGGTCAGCCGTTCATGATAGGCCGCAGCCGTTGTCAATTCCGCGTGTGGCGGCTGTTGCTCGCCATTCATCACGCCAGCCTCCATTTTAACAAATCCCACTTCAAAAAACAGCTGAATCATAAAAATGAGTTTGTCGCGGTCAATCTGCAAATAGTCGGCTAAAGTTGGTAACTGATGCGCAACATCCACATCGTGATGCGTCGCGACAAATTTGAACAACTTGCCGTATTCCGCGCGACTTGGCATACCGCTCAGATATGCTGATTCACGTTCGTAAAAGTACACGGTGAGTTCGTTAACCGTTATTTGCTGTAACACCTGTTCCAACACCGCTAAATCATCCGGACAATCAACAATGATCAAATGATCGATTGTCGTTGGCAAATCATCTTTACCAACCTGAATTGTCTTCGCGTTATCCGGTAAATAATCCGCCAATTGTTTGGCAATTTGGTCGTGGAAAAATAGGTACGTTGCAGGTGCGGTGAATAAGGTTTTCGCCAAATTATTAGTCCGTCCATCAACAATGGCGACCCCGCTCACACGTAAATCTTTAAGCATTAGCTGATAAGTCGTTTTGCCCTGCCACTTATTCGTCGACAGTGTCCCAATCACCGCAACATCGTCCGGATTTGCACTAACCTGCTCGAAATCTTCACCATGCCCAAACGCAATCGCAGGTACGTGATTTTGATCATCGTCTTGCAGCGTGAATTTCAAATGGTTCTTAGCAGCACCCATCGTTTTGATATCAGTCACAGTTGCCGGTTGCACTTCAAAAACTGGCTGTGGATTATCCGTCCCAAACGGACCAAGTTGGTGAATTGCGTCATAATCAGCCGCATTAATCTCAGCCAACGAAATGGTAGCGGCAACCGGCATGACCGGCCGTTTTGTTAAGTCAACATCTTGATCCAGACAGGCTTGCTCTAACGCATCTGCTAGCGTGGTCAGTGCGGCTTTCCCAACAGTTAGCCCACACGCCATTGCATGCCCCCCAAAAGCAATCAGTTGGTCACTGATTGGTGTGATGGCTTTGAATAAGTCGTAGCCGGCCACACTACGACCGGAGCCCTTTAACGTTTGTTTTTCGGTATTTTCACTCAACACTAGCGTCGGCTTGTGGGTTGCTTCAACAATCTTACTGGCAACAATCCCTAAGACACCTTCATGCCAATCTTTGCCGTAAATGATCAACGTGTGACGCGCACTATTTTCTGGTGTCTGTGCCTGTGCTAGCGCCGTTTCACTGATTTGCTTCACCAGCTGCTGACGCTCATCGTTTTTACCGTTGATTGTTTTGGCAAGTTCTTCAGCCCGGTCTTCATCAAAGGTCGTTAACAATTCAACAGCCGGATTCGCGTCCCCTAACCGGCCTAACGCGTTTAGTCGGGGGGCGATACCAAAGCCAACTGTCTCCTCAGTAACTGCAGATGCATCAACACCAGCCGCCTTCATCAAGGCCAACAATCCTGGACGTTGGGTGTTTTCAATAACCTGCAGCCCAAATTTAACAAGTGTGTGATTCTCATCATCCAATGGCACCAAATCCGCAATTTCACCAATTGCCACTAGGTCTAACTCATCACTAAGCTCATCGACTGACGCTTCCAGCAAGCCTTGGGCCACTTTGAAAGCAACCCCCACACCGGACAAGCCACCAAACGGATAATTCCCCTTTGGATGGCGCGGATGAATAATCGCCGCTGCATCCGGTAATTCATCTGGCAGCTCATGATGATCAGTGACAACGACATCTACCCCGCGTGCTTTTGCCGCACTGATTGCTTCATGCCCAGCGACACCGTTATCCACGGTCACAAATAACTGAGTGCCGGAATCAATCAAACGGTTAAAGGCAGCAACGTTTGGCCCGTAGCCATCATCGAAACGATTCGGAATGTAATAATTCACATTGGCGCCCAGTTGATCCAATGTTTCATACATTAAAGACGTGCTAGTTAACCCATCCGCATCATAATCACCGTAAACAGTAATCAAATCACCATTACCTACAGCCAGTTGAATGCGCTCGATTCCCTTTTGCATATCAAACATCGTGCTGGGGTCATGTAATGCCTCGGCAGTTGGCTGTAGCCATTGTTTTGCCTGCGTTGGATTCGTTAGTCCTCGGGCAGCCAGTAACCGGGCCATAAACGGTGATACATCCAAGGCGTCCGTTAACTGTGTCACTTGTTCTGGGTTGGCGGCTTTCGCCAATTGCCATTCATACTTCGACTCTAACACACCGTTTGCCTCCACTTTTTATCTCAAACCTAGAAAGGACGAAGGTGTCAATTGACGTTCCTTCGTCCGTTACCAGGTATTTATACCACATTAAACTTGCGGATGTTCTGTGTCTGATGTTGCTTTTTCTGGAACTTGTTGTGACAGCTTTTCGATTGTTGCGTCACGTTCATTTAACAATGTTTGTAGCTGTTCATTTTGATTCTTTAAAGTTGCTACCTGCGTCGTCAACGATTTTTGTTGTTCGACAGCCTGTTTCGTGTCGCGCTGGTCGCTTACCCGATTACCTGCAGAGACGAGCACGGCAATCAAAGCACCCAGTAACAAAACAACAATCAGGATTAAAATCAATGGCCAGTGGACCTTGGCAAAGCCAAAATTGATTGCGACCGTGTTCACGTTCAGGACGGCAAAAATCGCCACAATTAACGTCAGCACCAAACCAGCAATTAAACGACCTTGATTTTTCATGATGGATCCTCCGCACTAGCCTGTTGATGTTTACCGCGATCTTTGAATAGCTGTTCAATCACGAAATCACCACCATCAGGCCAGATGTGATAGACCTTAGACAACGCACTGAAGTATCGTGGCACAGTGATTTCACGCACATGATACCCAATTGTATCCACCAATCGTTCAGCCACCAACTGTGGTGTCACAGTGAAGTTCGCCACTTTAGCCAAGTAGTTTCCTGATTGATCCGCCACGTTGAAGAAGTTTGTCGCAACGGGACCCGGATTAACGGTTGTCACTTGAATGCCAAAAGGCCGCAGTTCCTGCCGCAACACATCACTGTACCCCACCACCGCAGTTTTGGTAGCTGTGTAAACAGCTGAGTTAGGCGTTGGAATTTTGGCAGCCACTGACGCCACGTTGATAATCGCACCATAATGCTTATCGATCATCGCACTCGCTAAACGCCGTGTAATGTAAATCAACCCGAGTACATTGACCCGAAACATTTGGTCGGTGACGGCGGGATCGGTATCAACAGCTGATTCCATATCACCAAAACCAGCTGCATTAATGACTACATCCACTGCCCCGACTTCATGATTGATCTTCGTTAATGTGTCATCAATGGCGCCTACCTGGCCTAAATCAACAGGAAAAGCATAGGCCGGCCGCCCTGAGTACAACATACACTGTTGGGCTACCTGGTTTAGTTTCAGTTCATTTCTGGCAACCAGCACCACAATGGCGCCTTTGCGTGCCACTTCAAAAGCAGCCGCCTGACCAATACCAGAAGACGCACCCGTAATCAAAACGATGCGGTTCTTTAAGTTGCGTAATTCCTTTAACTGACTTGAAAGATTCATCATCATTGTCACCTCAGCTACTGGCTGTTTCAGACAACCAGTTATTTTTTAAATGGAATATCAATTACATCAAAATCACGAACCACTTTGGCCCGTTTGAATGTTTGGCGTGCTTGTTGCTCAAGTTCCCTTGCACCACGTCCATTATAACGCGCCGAGATATGATTCATCAGCAGTCTGCCTGCATGTGCATCGCGCGCAACTTCTGCGGCTTGTTGACTAGTTGAATGATAGTAGTTATGTGCCATCTTACCTTCATCAGCAGCAAACGTACTTTCATGTACGAGCACATCTGCGTTCGCAGCCAGTTCAGTTGCCCGCCGTGTTTTACGCGTATCACCTAAGATTGTCACGATTCGTCCCTTTTGGGCTGCACCAATGAAATCTTGTCCATTAAATGTTCGTCCGTCTGGTAAAGTAACCGTTTTGCCGGCCTTTAACTGCCCATATACAGGACCTGAAGGAATGTCAGCAGCCCGTAGTTTATCTACCTGTAGTTCCCCGACATGGTCCTTTTCAACAACACGATAACCAAAACTCGTAATCTTGTGATCCAATCGCTTGCAAGACACTGTGAACGTCTCGTCATCAAAGATAATCCCGTCACCATTTAATTCAACGAACCGTAATGGATATGTCAGTCCCGATTCTGATAACCGTAAACTAGTCTGCACATATTCTTTAATGCCCTTTGGTCCATAAATTGTTAATGGTTCATCGCCACCTTGAAATGATCGTGAACTGAGCAGTCCAGGCAGTCCAAACAAATGATCACCATGCAAATGGGTGATAAATATTTTTTCGATCTTACGCGGTTTAATGGTCGTACTCAACACTTGATGCTGTGTGCCTTCACCACAATCAAATAACCAAATGGCATTGCGCTCATCCAACAACTTCAGTGCCAAACTCGACACGTTTCGTGCTTTGGCTGGCGAACCAGCACCAGTCCCTAAAAATTCAATTTCCATAACAATTGCTACCCTAATTTCTAATGTGTGATTTGTTAAAACCTGGCTGATGCACAGGCATTTAAAAACGACCAAATAAACTCGTAGTCCGCATTCAATTCTACTGAACTTAGGCTTAAAACACAATCGTCATCATTCATGATATGCTTGTCAGAAATAATGTCTTTATCCGAACGGAGATTACGATATGCGTCTTGTAGATTTTAATTTTTCAACGGCCGATTACGATCGGACACGGCCGCTTTTTATTTTAGCTGATCCAAAACCATTACCTGTGACAGAATTACGTCAGCAAGCTGACACACATCAATTAATTTTAGTAACCAGCACTGGCCGACCGTTGACACTTGATCAATTTGCAATGCGAACACAAAAAATCCCGGGCAGTTGGCGCATCGTCACGACGCACACAACTCCTCGGGAACTATTTGGTTATCGCTTAGTTGATGAAAAAGTTGTCTTCATGTAATTACTTATCTGTCGCAGCCACAACATCGTTTACTACTAACTTAGTGTAGGCGACACTACCGGTTGGATTTGGATGCACATGATCCGGACCAAACCAGCCCGGTTGGTTTTGACTCAACTGGAACCAGTCAATCAGATACATGTTCTTTCGCTGCTTTGCATTCACAGCCAGTAGCGCGTTAACTTGATTCTGCCAATTCTTAGTTGGCACCATCGTATTAACCCAAAAGACTTTGTGTTTAGGTCCAATTGCTTTCAACACTGCATCAATTTGCGGCTGTGTTAATGGTGCATTAGTACCCAAGTTAATTAAGACATTTGAGGCTAACAAATGTTGTTTCTTAAGCGAGGCAATCACGGTTGGCGCATCCCACACCTGACGTCCCACTTTGGCATCAACATATGCATGACCAAACACCGCCTGTAGATTATCGGCGTTATCCACCAAAATTGAATCACCCACCGCCGTTAATGAGCTATGTTGCGCTGCTAACGTTACCGACGGTTGTAAGCCAAATTGTTGACCAAGTTTACGTTGTTGGTCATTCAACTGTTTGTTAGCTGCTGTATTTGTTTGTTTTTCTTGTCGCGTAGAAGCTGTTAACGCAGTCTTCTGAGCGGCAATTTTTTTGTTCCGCGCAGCAGCTCGCTTACTGGCAGCATTGATGTGCTTGGTCACTGAATTGGTTGGCGCGGTTGCCTTGGCTGGCGCTTGCACAAACCCAACGAGGGTCGCTAACGTCATCACTGCCAAGATTCCCCCCGTCACACTACGAACAGGCATTGTCTGCCATGTCCGCGGTTGCCGTAAGGTCTGCCAAACAGCCGTCCAATTTGTATGCGCAAGTGGTTCTTCAACAAAGTGGTACGACAACTCCGTTAAGATCAAAATGATCGCTAATTCCACTAAGGCATTAAAGAAACTGTGCCGAGCAACGTTGACAACCTTCAATTCATAAAAGACCATCACAGGAAATTGATACAGGTAAATCCCATAACTGCGTTTCCCAATCCAACTAAAAACAGGATTCGATAGCCATTTATTCCAACTAGCACCTGGATGCACGATGACCGCAATCATCAACGTGGCAAAAATCGCGAAGATAAACATACCACCGCGATAAGTTCCTGCGTCAGTACCTGACAGCCACCAATACATGGCAAACATCACAATCATACTGACGGATCCCACAATGTTAAGTAACCGCCGTCCTTCAGGTTGTAACGTTGGATTCAAATGGCGAGATGGCCAAACAGCGGCCAATGACGCACCCAACAACAACGAGAACGCCCGTGTATCTGTGCCATAGTAAACGCGGTTGATGCTGTCATCCCCATGGTATAAAACACCCATCATAACGGCGGACACAACTGCTAAGCCTAACAAAACACCGGCAATCCGACTACGTTTCTTTAAAAACCGGACCAAAAGCCAGATGATGACTGGCCATAATAGGTAAAACTGGCCTTCAATCGATAACGTCCACAGATGTGTAAACGGTGATTCACCGTTGAACCGGTCAAAATAAGACTGCCCATGACCGATTTCAAACCAGTTATACACATACGTCAGGTTCGTTAAAATAACAGCACGCAATCCGCCTAACAATTGACGCGCAAACAACGTGATGTACGCGCTGGTCACAACCAGCATCGTGACTAGCGCCGGATAAAGTCGTTTTAGACGTCGACCATAGAATTGTCTTAGTGCTAATGGTTGATTCTTTCCCAATTGGTTTAAAAAACTATCAGTGACCAAATACCCCGTCAGTCCCAGAAAAATCGGAACCCCGAGAAACCCACCGGGTAATGCTGCCGGTAGCAAATGATATAAAATAACGCCCAGTACGGCAAAGGTCCGTAGACCATCAATTCCAGTAATGTAGCGTCGTGGTGCCGACGTAGATGCTGCTTGCATAACAAAACCTCGAAATTAGTAACTGATTAATTTAATTATTCAATAAAATCAAAGGTGAAGTCGAGAATTTGAACAACGTCGCCGTCCTTCGCACCTGCTTCACGCAAAGCATCGTCAACACCCAATCCACGTAACTGCCGGGCAAAACGAACCATACTTTGTTCATGTTGCGTGTTGGTCATCTTAAATAGTTTTTCAATCTTATCGCCTGAAAGAATCCACACACCGTCTTCATCCTGATTAACCACAAAAGCTGGTGTTTCATCTGGATTGAAGGTGTAGGTAACACCGGCTGTTTCTTCCACTTCGGGAACAAAGGCTGGTGTTTCATCCAGTAAGCTGGCCGTTGCTTGAATCAACGGTTGTAAACCAGCATGTGAGACTGAGGAAATTGCCAGCACCTGAGGCTTGTTTGGCAACGAGTCATCTGTTTCCAAAGCCTTTTTAAAGGCCTCAAAACGCTCTTGTGCGTCTGGTAAATCCATTTTGGTTGCCACAACAATCTGTGGCCGTTCCAATAGCGATTCATCATAACTCGCCAATTCTTTATTGATGGCATGAAAGGCATCGATAGGCGTTTGCGTCTGCTCTTCATCCATAAATTCATCGCCGCCCATGGCAACTAGATGCAGTAATACCCGCGTCCGCTCAACATGGCGTAGGAACTGGAAGCCTAACCCCACACCATCACTGGCACCTTCGATCAAACCAGGCAAATCAGCCATAACAAAGTCACGCCCATCTTCTAAACGAACCATACCGATATTCGGGTCGATTGTTGTGAAGTGATAGGCGCCAATTTTAGGCTTAGCGTTGGTGATGACCGACATCAAGGTTGATTTTCCAACAGACGGAAACCCAACTAAACCAACATCAGCCAATAATTGTAATTCCAAACCAATTTTAAATTCCTGCCCTGGTTCCCCATTTTCAGAGATCTCTGGTGCAGGGTTCTTAGGTGTCGCAAACCGAATGTTACCACGACCACCACGACCACCCTTGGCAATCACTAAGCGTTGTCCAGGTTCTGTTAAATCACCCAAAACTTCACCTGTTTCAAGGTTTCGGATGATAGTTCCTCCTGGCACTTTAACGATCAGGTCATCAGCGGAACGGCCAGTCATCCCCTTGCTCATGCCGTTCACACCATGTTTCGCCTTGTAGTGGCGATTATACCGGAAGTCCATCAAGGTCCGTAGACCTTCGTCCACAACCATCACAACACTACCGCCGCGACCACCGTCACCCCCGAAAGGGCCACCATTAGCCACGAATTTTTCACGACGGAACGCAACGATCCCGTTCCCACCGTTTCCTGCTTTTACTTCAATTGTTGCTTGATCCACAAACGCCATTTTTAAGTTGTCTCCGTCTTTTCTATCAGTGAATGCGTCTGGAACATAAATGATGCTGCTGCCAGACACAGTTTCTTTTCTAAATCCAAATTGCGAAAACGTGTGCCAAAGGTCAAATTCCCGTCACAACTTCTGGTCCACACACGCGTTAGTTCGCTCACACCATTGTACAGTGCGAGGCCGCGCTGGTCAAAACCCAATCACGCCACAAACTAAAAAGAACGCGGCCTTCATTGACGAACACTGCGACACGCACGATTGCTTGCTACAATCCAGCAAACCAATCATGTTTTGCACAGCCATCAACGCTGCCCCGTTCCATAAAACACCTACTGTTGTTGCCGATCTAAATAACTCAGTGATTGCTGTGCCTCGCCGGCCACCATGGCAGCTACTGCAACGTGCACTGTCTGGGCCACTGTATCAGCGAGTCCGAGTTCATGTAATTCACTCGTTGGCGCAGCTGCAATCTTCTTTAGAGACCCATACTTTTTGAGTAACTTAGCACGGGTTTTTGGTCCCACTCCTTGAATCTGATCCAAACGCGAACTCAGCGAATTTTTGTTGTGCAGTTGCCGATGGAACGTAATGGCAAAACGGTGCACTTCATCTTGGATCCGTTGGAGTAAGTAAAAGCCCTGCGACTTTGGATCTAGGTTCAAATGATCATCTTGCTCACCAAACATTAGATCAGCGGTTTTATGATGGTCATTTTTGACCATCCCGGCTACTGGAATCGCCAACCCAAGTTCGTTTTCTAAAACATCCTTGGCTGCATTCATTTGAATCGCACCGCCATCCATCAAAATTAAGTCAGGTAAATCGGCGTGCTCTTTTAGTAACCTTGTGTAGCGTCTGCGAATAACTTCCATGGTACTAGCAGTTTCATCTGCATGATCGACAGTCCGTAGTTTATATTTACGATACAACTTTTTATTGGGTAGCCCCTCTTCAAACACGACCATGGCAGAAACTAAGTCAGCACCTTGCTCATGTGAATGGTCAAAGGCCTCAATTCTGCGAATCGGTGGCAAACCGAGAACGTCAGCAATTTCCTGCATGGCACCGGTCGTTTTGTGTTCATCTAGCTCCAACAAACGGAACTTTTCTTCCAAAACTAACCGGGCATTTTTACTGGCCATTTCCATTAAGTCACGGCGCACGCCTCGCTGTGGGATATTTACTGGTACATTCAGCACTTCTTCAATCGTTTCGCGACTATCAGCATCGATTTCAGCTGGCACCAAAATTTCACGTGGCAACACCGCATTTTTTCGATTGTAGAACTGCATGATAAACGTCTGCATTTCCTCAGCCGCTGTGGAGACGACTGGGAATAAGCGTTTTTCACGCTTCATTAACCGTGCTTGGCGAACAAAGAACACCTGAATGGAGAGCCACCCTTTGTCCATGTAAAAGTTAAAGATGTCGCGCGGCGTTTGGTCATTACTGATGATTTTTTGCTTTTCAACGGTAACGTCGATGTAATGCAATTGATCCCGTAAATCGGCTGCACGCTCAAATTCCATCTTGTCAGCTGCTTCACTCATTTGCGTTTGCAGATGTTTGATAACTCGTGCCGTATTCCCATTTAAGAAGGACTTGATGCGTTTGATTTGTTCTTCATAAGCACTTTCTGGGACCTCTTTGAAACAAGCCCCTAGACATTGCCCCATGTGATAGTACAAACAAGGACGCCCTTGGTAACCTGAACAACGCCGTAATGGATAGACCTTTTGTAAGAAATGCAGTGTTTCTTCAGCCGCATATACGTTTGGATATGGTCCAAAATAGTATCCACCATCCTTCTTAACATCGCTCGCAATAATAATGCGTGGGTCACGTTCATTCGTCACCTTAATGTACGGATAGCCTGTTCCACGTTTTAGCTTGATGTTGTAATATGGCTGATGTTTTTGGATCAGTGTAATTTCGAGTAAAAACGCTTCTTTGTCAGTCGACGTAATGATCGTTTCAAAGTCAACGATATGTGAGACCAACTGCGCCGTTTTGCCTTCATGACTACTCTTAAAGTAAGACCGCACCCGGTTCTTAAGGTTCTTCGCCTTACCAACATAAATGATGGTGCCATTGATGTCCTTCATCAAGTAACAGCCGGGCATCCCCGGCAATAACGCAAGCTTATGTTCAATGTGTTCAGATGCCACCAGGCCGCCTCCTGTCTCTGTTAAATCAGTAGTTAAATTATAACGCATGAACGCGTGTTCGCAAACCAAACCGACCTCACTACTTGGAACGTAAAAGAGTTTGGAACATAAGTTATCTGTCCCAAACTCTCATTTTGATTTACGAATTTAAATGGTGAAAACGTGGGACAAAAGTCAAGTCGCTGTGCAGACTACGAACCACCTACCGGATTG
>NZ_JQCB01000009.1:53577-61394 GCF_001437435.1 Furfurilactobacillus siliginis
GTCTAATTTGTAGTCGCCCAGAAGCGCTCGGCCAACGTGCGATAAAAATCGCAGCCCAATAGATAATTATCGACGGCAACTTTTTCATCAACTTGATGATCCGTTAACCCATCGGCGGGACCGACGATAATGATTGGTAAGTTACCCGCCTTCGTATATTCGGACGCATCCGTCGCACCGGTACCGGCTGTCATTTGCCCACCGCGATGATACTGGTTTGTTAAAATATCGGCAGCTAGCTTAGCCAACTTTGTATCTGCCTGGTTGGCTAATGATGGCTCGGGATAGCTATAGCGAATCGAGAGCTGTGCACCTGCAGCATTTAATTGTTGCACGATTGCTTCCAGTTGCGCCATCACCTGTTCGTTTGGATAGGCCGGAATGGTCCGAATGTTCCCAGATAGCCAAGCATGCGCTGGCACCGAGTTGATTTGCTCGCCGCCTTGCATCTGGCTGATTACATGGGTCAAGCCACCTAGAACGGGATCAACCACTGTATTTTTCGCCATTTGGACCTCGGCCAGCGTCGCAAATGAAATCAGTGGGTCCAGCGCATTAATACCATGTTCGGGACGTGATGAATGCGCGCTCTTCCCGACGGAAGTCACGTAGTAATCAATCACGCCTTTGTGCGTGACCTTAATGTCAAACCCACTTGGTTCCCCAATTACCAGTCCATCCAACGCCTCTGCGTAACCTGCCTGCGTTAACTGGGCCGCACCGTACTCACCGGTTTCTTCACCGACCGAGGCCAATAGACGGATCTGGCCAGGTAACGACTGACCTGTGGCTAATAAATCAAGCATCGCCACCACTTGGGCAGCCAAGCCAGACTTCATGTCACTGGCACCACGTCCATAAACATTGCCATTCGCAATCGTGCCAGCAAACGGTGGGTATTGCCAAGCTGCTTCATCCCCTGCCGCTACCACATCTTCATGACCAGAAAAGCCAAGCATTGGACCATGGTCACCAATAGTTACAACCAGATTATCTCGTCCGGGCGCATAGGTTACATGTTCAACCGTCGCTTTTTGATCAGCAAATAACGTTGCCAAATAGTCAGCTACCTGGGCCTCAGAATCATTGACTGATTGAATTTGAATCAAATCCGTTAGTATTTTGAGTGCTGCCGCTGCTTCCACAATCTCACCTTCGCCTTTAAGCTTCCAAAACCTTCGCTAAGAAATCCTTGGCCCGATCCGTTTGGGGATGGTCAAAGAACGCACTTGGAGTCGCTGACTCTTGAATGTAGCCATCCGCCATAAACCATACCTTGTCGGCAACGTTTCTGGCAAAACCCATTTCATGCGTTACGACCACCATCGTCATGCCTTCACTGGCAAGGTCTTGCATCACTTTCAACACTTCACCAACCATTTCCGGATCCAGCGCTGAGGTCGGTTCGTCGAATAACATCACTTTAGGATTCATCGCTAATGCACGTGCAATCGCCACCCGTTGTTGTTGTCCACCTGATAGGTTGGCGGGAAAGGCATCCGCCTTGTCAGCCAAGCCGACTTGGTCAAGTAAGGCGTTAGCCGTCTTAGTGGCGGTCGCGTCATCAACACCCTTTACCTTCATAGGTGCCAGTTTAATATTTTCTAACACGCTCATATGTGGGAATAAGTTGAAGCTTTGGAACACCATCCCCATTTCTTCACGTAACTGATCCAAGTGTTTATCGTCCATTTTCGTCAGGTCATTGCCTTCAAAAACAACTGACCCAGCTGTTGGTTCATCCAGCATGTTCAAGCACCGTAAAAAGGTACTCTTACCGGCACCAGAAGGTCCAATTAAACAAATCACCTCACCATTATGAACAGTTTCCGTAATGTCTTTTAATACATCCGTTTTACCGAATGTTTTTTTCACATGTTCAACCGCTAATACTGGTACCTGCTCTGTTTCATTATTCATGTGTCATCCTCCCTTCAAAGAACTTCATTAGCCGCGATAATCCAAAGGTCATGATGAAGTACAAAATCATGGTGATTATCAATGGCATGACACCACGATAAGTATCTGCTTGAACAATCCGTGATTGGTAAATTAAATCTTTGACCCCAATGATCGAAACAATCGAACTTTCCTTAATCAAAGAAACAAATTCATTCCCCAAGGCTGGCCAAATATTCTTCATTGCTTGTGGCAACACGATAAAACGCATTGTCATGCCCCGTGAAAGCCCAAGTGACCGTGCTGCTTCCGTTTGTCCAACCGCAATGGAATTGATTCCAGAACGAATGACTTCGGCCACATAAGCCCCTGAGTTAAGTGAAACGGCAATAATCCCAGATAATAATGCGGGGATATTCACGACCAATCCAAGACCAAAGTAGATAAACAGAATTTGGACCATCAACGGTGTGCCACGGACAAATTCGATGTAGCTGACAGAAATTGCATTCGCAAATTTATTCTTGCTGAGCCGCATCAATGCTAACAACGTTCCTAATAAGAACCCAAGAACGACAGAGACTGCTGAAATCATCAACGTGTAACCGACACCGGCAACGAAAAAGTCCTTGTAGGCCCACATTGAGTTTGCTGCCTTGGCTGATTTAGAATGCCCGGTTGACAAGTACTTCCCTGCTTCTGGTAAATACTTCTTGTGAATCAAATTCTGACTCTTGATAGTATCAATCGACTTGTTTGCCGATGCCACCATTGATTGTGCGCCCTTTGGAAAGGCAATGGCGGATCCTTGTGCACCTTCATCCTTGAAGTGCGCATTGATGGCTACTAGTCCCTGCGTATTCTTCGCATAGGCTTCTGCCGTTGGTTGGTCCAACGCAATGGCATCAATTTTATTTGTTTGCAGGGCTAAAATCAGGTCGGTGTCCTTATCCATTCCCTTAAGGGTGGATTTAGTTGCCTGGTTTTTAACCAAGTTGTACTGAATCGATCCAGTTTGTGCACCGATACCTTTGCCAGCCAAATCTTTATAGGATTTGATTTTACCTTGATCGGCTTTCTTGATGACCAAATCCTCACCGGCCTTGTAATACACTTCACTGAAGTCCACACTTTTGGCCCGTTTGGGGGTCTTACTCATCCCGGCGATGACCATGTCGACCTTGCCAGTTTGGAGCGCAACGAGCAGCGAATCAAAGTCCATCCGCCGAATCACAAGCTTTACGCCCATGTCATGCGCTACTTTCTTAGCAATTTCAATATCCATCCCGACAACTTTAGACTTGCCATTGATGTTCTTGGTGAATTCATAAGGTGGAAAATCTGGACTCGTTCCGACGACCAGCTCACCCTTCGCTTTCACATTCGTTAAGTATTGATCACTGGCTGTCGTATCAGCATGTGATGTGGCTGGTGCAGTCACCATCATGGTCACGACTAACGCTGCCACCACCATCAGCCATTTCATTAATTTTTTCATCTTGTTTTCCCCCATCGGTTTTGCAATGTAAATGAGTATACGATGAAATGAAATTATATGCAATTAAAATCATAAAATATTTCATTTTATTCATTATAAGTTGATATATGCGCGATTTGATGAATAAAACTAACAAATTGTTCATTTTTCAATACTTCTGCTACAATGACTGCAGGAATAAAAGGGGGATAAATACGCATGGGCCTAACATTTAAACGTCAAAACGACTTAGATAAACTATTCGACCAATTCGCCGTCGATCCAGACGACATCAAGGATCCCAACAAGACACCTAGTAAACGTGAACACATCAAAGATGAACCAAAAGACACGACTAAAGATGAAAAAAGCAGCGATCAGTCAAAAGACTAATCACTGCTTTTTATTTTGCACCTAGGACATAAAACCCTAACGCGCTTTTATTATTCCCACTTAGCATGCTGTGGATCTGGGTAACGTTCGTTTAATTCACTCAGATTCTGCTTGGCAACTTCTTCAAAGTCGATGTTCGCCCATTCAGCAATCTGTGAAAGATACCATAATGTATCCCCTAATTCATGAGTCAACTTTTCCTTGTCTAACGTCCGCCCTTGAAACGTGTAGCGTTGGACCAAGTCAACCACCTGACCGGCCTCGTTAGCGACACCTAATGTAATATTTGTTAGAACCTGTTCATTTCCGAAAAGCGTCCGTTTGGCTTCTCGTTGATAATCATTAAACTCCATCGCAATTACCCCTATTTATTTACCAGTCAATTCAGCCTGTTGTTCGATCCACTGCCATACAGCATCTTTACCAGTCTTTGTTTCTGCAGAAAATTGGATATATGGCTCATCTGGCTGCATGTTTAAGCCCTTACGAATGCGGCTTTCCGATTGATTCCACTTACCACGAGCAATTTTATCAGACTTTGTTGCCACCACTAATAATGGAATATCGTAATAAGCCAGCCACTCATGCATTGTCACATCATCGTCAGACGGATCATGCCGTGCATCTACTAATTGAATGACACCATGTAATTGGCGACGCGTGCTCAGATACGTCTCAATCATCTGACCGAACTCTTCACGTGCCTTTTTTGAAACTTTGGCAAATCCATAACCAGGCACATCAACAAAGTAAAGTTGTGACTCCACCTTATAGAAATTGAGTGTTTGCGTTTTTCCAGGTTGGCTTGATGTTCTTGCATATGAGCGTCGATTAATCAACGTATTGATTAATGATGATTTACCCACGTTAGACCGCCCTGCTAATGCAATTTCAGGCAAGTCCTCCTTGGGATATTGCTTTGGTGCCACGGCACTAATGGTCAGTGCGACTTCATGAACTTCCATCTGACACCCTCCTCGTTTTTCAATATTTCTATCATAGCATAGCATTTCTATTTACACCGATTTGCGCGAATTATTTTTAACACATCATTTTTTAAACAACACAAAAACGGTATCACCGACTGCGCAACTACATGCCAGTCAGTGATACCGTTTAAGTTTATCTTTATGACGCCTTTTCGCTCTTCAAAACAAGTTCTGGTTCGGCATGCTTCGTAACGGTTTCCTTGGTGACAACCACCTTGGCAACATCATCACGACTTGGTAAATCAAACATAATGTCACGCATGACATCTTCCATGATTGACCGTAAGCCACGCGCACCAGTCCCCCGGTTGATTGCTAACTTCGCCATTTCGTGCAAGGCTGGACGGGTGAAGTCTAGTTCCACACCGTCTAAGCCAATCAGCTTCGTATATTGTTTAACCAAGGCGTTCTTTGGTTCTGTCAGAATCCGAATCAAGTCATCTTCATCCAATTTTTGCAAAGCTGTCAAGATTGGCAACCGACCAATAAATTCAGGAATCAACCCAAACTCAAGTAAGTCTTCAGGCACCACATGCTGCATGATGTCCTTCTCAGTCATGGTTGAGACTTCTTCTTTATTGCTAGAGTCAGTACCGAAACCAATCGTCTTTTCACCTAAACGGTTTTTGACGATGCTTTCGATACCATCAAAGGCACCACCAACGATAAATAAGATATTCGTCGTATCAATCTGAATAAACTCTTGTTGTGGGTGTTTACGTCCGCCCTGTGGTGGCACGTTGGCAATCGTACCCTCTAAAATCTTCAGAAGTGCTTGTTGAACCCCTTCACCGGAAACATCACGGGTGATGGAGACATTTTCACTCTTCTTAGCGATCTTATCGATTTCATCGATGTAAATAATGCCGTGTTCAGCGCGGTCAACATCGTAGTCTGCATTTTGTAACAGCTTTAACAGGATGTTTTCAACGTCTTCACCAACATACCCAGCTTCAGTCAACGTTGTGGCATCAGCAATCGCAAATGGCACGTTTAAGATTTTAGCCAAACTCTGCGCCAAGTACGTCTTACCAGAACCAGTTGGCCCGATAATACTGATGTTACTCTTTTGCAACTCAGTGCCGTCATCTTCAGCGCTTAAGTCATTAATCCGCTTGTATTGGTTATAAACCGCAACTGACAGCGTCCGCTTGGCTTCTGTCTGACCGATAACGTACTGGTCAAGTGTCTTGACGATTTCGGCTGGCGTTGGTACATCAAGTACTTGACTAGCAGCGTCTTCCGCAAATTCTTCATCAATAATTTCTTTACATAGGTCAATACATTCATTACAGATGTACACCCCAGGGCCGGCAACAATCTTCTTCACTTGGTCTTGTGACTTACCACAAAACGAGCAGGTTACTGGACCATTTGGATCTGTATTATCAAACATTGGTACCCTCGCTCTCTTTTAATCACCAGTTAGTCATCACTGACCACTAAACTAGGAATATCATAGCAGATTATCGTGTAAACGGCTAATGATTGGTTCATTAATCAATGACAACAAAAATGAGCCACCATTGCTGGTCACTCATTTTTATGAAACCTTCAACTAATTAGGTAACGATTACTTTTCTTCGTCAGCCTTTTTGCTGCTTGACTTCTTTGCTTCTTGCTTAGCGCTGTCAGCAATCAAGTCAACGGCTTTCTTGATGGCAATGTCATGCTTCAACATGTCAGCAGTCAATGCTGAGCGAACAGCATCTTCTTCCATGTTGTATTGGCCAGCCAAGTTCTTAACTTCAGCATCAACGTCCTTGTCAGTTGCTTCTAGCTTTTCAGCAGCAACGATGGCTTCTAACACAAGGTTTGTCTTAACGCGACGTTCTGCGTCTGGTTCAAACTGCTTATGCAAGTCTTCTTCCTTAGTACCAGTGATCTGGTAGTAAGTTTCAGGGTTGATTCCTTGTTGTGCCATTTGAGCCAAGTATTGGTCCATCTGACGGTGAATATCTTCATCCGTCATTGATTCAGGAATGTCGCCACCGATAACTTCGGCGTTGTCAACGGCTGCATTGATAGCTTCGTCTTCGACAGCATCGTGAGCAGCAGTCTTCTTTTCTTCCTTCAAACGGTCTTTTGTCTTAGCCTTTAATTCTTCAAGACTATCAACGTCTTCGTCAACATCCTTGGCAAATTCGTCATCGACTTCTGGTAATTCCTTAGTCTTAACTTCGTGAATCTTAACGTCAAAGATAGCTTCTTTGCCGGCTAAGTTTTCAGCTTGGTAGTCCTTAGGGAATGTCACCTTAACTTGAACATCTTCGTCAGCTTTGTGGCCAACTAATTGATCTTCAAAGCCAGGAATAAATGAGTTAGAACCTAATTCAAGACTGTAATTGTCAGACTTACCACCATCAAAGTGATCGCCGTCAACTGAACCGTCGAAGTCGATGACAACAGTGTCACCATTTTCAGCAGCCTTGTCTTCTTTAAGAACTAATTCAGCTTGTTGTTCACGGAGCTTGTCAATTTCTTCGTTAACTTGCTTAGCAGTAACGGTCGTGCTCTGCTTTTCAACAGTCAGACCCTTGTATTCACCAAGCTTGATTTCAGGAGCAACGGTAACATCGGCCTTTAAGACCCAATCTTTACCCTTTTCCATGCTCTTAACGTCGATTTGTGGTTGGTCAACTGGTGTAATACCAGCTTCTTCAACTGCATCTGAGTAAGCTTCTGGCAATACGATGTTCAATGCATCGTTGTAAAGAGATTCTTCACCGTACATCTGGTTAAAGATTGCACGGGGAACCTTACCCTTACGGAAGCCAGGGACGTTTAGTTGTTTCCGAGTCTTTTCGAAGGCTTGATCCAATCCTTGTTGGATCTTGTCGTCGGTGATTGAGAAAGTCAATTCACCTTGGTTGCCTTCTTTTTTAGCAAATTCTGCTTTAGCGACCATTAAAAAATTCCTCCAGTTAGAAAATGTGTTAAGCACTTTCTGTTAAATTTCATACGCCTAATAGTTTAACTTAAGCGTAAACGAAAGTAAATAAATGGTAGATTGTAAAATTAATCCGAACGCTGTTCGGACAAAAAAGATCAGCTTCCTT